>CAYWPX010000004.1:157772-196900 GCA_964460615.1 uncultured Planctomycetia bacterium | reverse complement strand
TTGGGCGTCCCGAAACTTACGAACGCAATTTCTTTGAAATTGCGGAGTGCTTAAGTGAGGGGCAACTGAAACCTAAAGCCACACCTAATTAATTTTTAACCTATGACCAAAATCCTCAATCTAGTAGTCGGCGGTGCCGCAGGAACTCTTGCCAGATATTTCTTATCCACTTTTATATATGGAATTTTTGGTCCCAGTTTTCCTTATGGAACAATGGTTGTAAATCTTCTCGGGTGTTTTATAATAGGGATACTAGTTTCTTTTTCTGAAAATAAATTTATACTTGGTTCAAATGCAAAAATTCTTCTTATGATTGGTTTTTGCGGTGCATTTACGACTTTTTCGACCTTCATTCTTGAAACTTCCAACCTTATTAAAGACGGTGAGTCGATGAGAGCATTTTTAAATGTGATACTAAGCGTGATCGTCGGTTTTATTGTTTTTAGAGTCGGCATTCTAATCGGGGATATAATATAGGAGAGTTATTTAGATGAAGATACCAAGAGACGGAAAGCTCCTCAGGATTTTTATCGGTGAAGCTGACAAGTGGCAAGGCAAACCTCTTTATGAGGAGGTTGTGTTGCTAGCAAAAAAAATGCAGCTTGCCGGCGCAACGGTGATCAAAGGCATTATGGGCTTTGGATGCAAGAGCCATATGCATACAGCAAAATTATTGGAATTATCCAGCGATCTTCCTATAATTATAGAAATTGTCGATAGCGAAGAAAAGATAAATCAATTTATTCCCAAGCTTGATGAGATGGTAAAAGAAGGCCTTATTACATTAGAAAAGGCCGATGTAGTAATGTATAGAGCAAAATAAATTTTAAGGTACTCCGATAATTAGCCACTGCGCAATTATCAGAGTGTTTCGACGCATCACTTATTGCGCTTTGCTTCGTAATCGATGGTCTCACAAATTAACGGTCATGACCTATAACTCCTGATTTAAGTGCCCTTGTTTGGCAAATTAAATCAGGAGCACCCAGACCTATTAGGACAAGGTTATGATCGTATATACAGAATTCAATAAAACCCCGCTTTTATTCCAAGATCCCATATCAATAATAACCTCATTCGACACCTCTACAGTAAAAGATGCTTTTATAAAAATGGAAGAGGCGATTAATAGGGGTTTTTATCTGGCAGGTTTTGTAGCGTATGAAGCAGGATACGCTTTTGAGGATTTTGGTTTAAAAAACCGCACATCAGATTTTCCTCTGGTATTTATGGGCGTTTATAAAGAGCCTTCAAAAAATAAGCCGACTATCGGGAATGGCCGCCAGCCCGTAATAAACAATCTTCGCATCAATATACCGAAAGAAAAATATTTTTCAAATATTGATAAGATCCGTGATCATATCGCTAAAGGCGATGTCTATCAGATAACCTACTGCATAAAACTGCTTTTTGAATTTTACGGGGATACATATAGATTTTATAATCAGTTATTAAAAGAGCAGCCGGTCCCGTACCCGTCTTTTATTGAGGCCGATAAATTTTCCATCCTATCCCTCTCTCCAGAAAAATTTATGAAAAAAGATGCGGATTTTATTATCACTAAGCCTATGAAAGGCACATGGCAAAGAGGATCCAATACGCTCTTAGATATTTTGGAAAGAACAAAATTCCAATTTGACAAAAAAAACCGCGCTGAGAATGTTATGATAGCGGACCTGTTAAGGAACGACCTCGGGAGGATCGGCCGGAATGTTAATGCTCCGCGCTTATTCGAAGTGAAAGGATATAAGACGCTTTTCCAGATGACATCTACCGTTACTGCCGGTATATCCAAAAACATTTCACTACTTAGCCTCTTTAAAGCCCTTTTTCCTTCAGGTTCAGTCACCGGCGCTCCCAAGATAAGGGCAATGGAAATAATAAGGGAGATAGAAGAAGAGGACCGGTTTATCTACACAGGAGCTATAGGGTATATAAAACCGGATAAGGACCTCTTTTTTAGCATTCCGATCAGAAGCCTTTTGATTGAAAATGGCCATGGCCAGATGGGCATAGGCGGAGGGATCGTTTGGGACTCAACTCCGCTCGGCGAATGGGAGGAAGGATTATTAAAAGCACAGTTTCTGACAAAACTGAATAAGAGGCCTACCGTTCCCATACCTTTACCTTATTAAAAAAACCATGATGTGTTCTTATAAGTATTCTCTTGAAAACTTTCATTTAAGAGTATAGAATGTTCTATAATAATATTATCCTAAAAAATTACGGATAAAAACTTGATGGAGGTCATATGCCGCTAAAAGTCACAATTGGAAGAAAAGAAAAAGGCATTTACGTTGTATATCCGGTCGGTTCTATCGATTCCAATACTTATACTGTTTTAGAGAAAGAGATCGAAAATATCCTCAAACAGTCTCCAAGCGGAATAGTTTTTGATATGAAAGAAGTTAACTATATCAGTAGCGCCGGGGTCAGGATAATCATCAAGACTGAAAAAGACCTCAAGCTCAAGGGCGCCAATGTCATGATGGTAAATCTTCAGCCTCAGATAAAAAAAGTGTTTGAAATAATAAACGCTCTTCCCGCCGAACAGATCTTTTCCAGTATTGAAGAGATGGATAAATACCTTGCTAATATCCAGCGCAAAGTAAAAGAAGACGGTGATCTCATATAATAATGTCTTTTTTATTCAAACAAAGCAACTTTTAGCCATAAACATATGACAAAAATCAGAGGAATTGCGTTTAAACTTGTCTTTTTTGTTCTTTTAAGCGTATCAGTGATTTTTATAATAATTTTCGCCTACAATTATTCCGTTTCGAAAAAGATAATAATAAAAAATATCGAATCTTCCGCCAAAAACCTTACCCTTGTAACTTTAAATAAAATTGAGAGCGTCCTTAATCCGGTCGAGAAAGTACCTCAGGACCTTGCAAACTTTCTTGAATACGGCTCCTACGATAAGACAGAGCTATTTGATATTCTCAGCTCTATTGTAAAATCAAATCTAGAGATATATGGCTCTACAATTTCTTTTGAACCTTATATGTTCGAAAAGGAATCTTATTATTTCGCTCCTTATTATTATAAATCTGGGGCTGAGATCAAATTTTCATATCTGGATGAGTCGTATAAGTATTTTGATTGGGATTGGTACAAATCTCCCAAAACCCTTAATAAACCCGTATGGAGCGAGCCATATTTTGATAAAGGCGGCGGCAATATACTTATGTCAACATATTCTGTCCCATTTTATAAATCAATTGATGGCAAAAGGATCTTTGCAGGAGTTGTGACGGCAGATGTCTCGCTTTCATGGTTACAGGATATTGTTTCATCCATAAAGATAGGCAAAACCGGCTACGGATTCATGATATCAAAATCAGGTATCGTTGTAACCCATCCCGATAAAAGCCTTATAGTCGATGGCTCTATCTACAATCTTGCAGCTTTGCGACAAGACGATGATCTTAAAAAGATCGCGGATAGTATGATAAAGGGTAAAAGCGGTTTTGTCTCCTCTAAAAGCGTTATTACGGGTAAGTTATGCTGGTTAAGTTATGCTCCGCTTATTTCCACGGGTTGGTCTTTGGGAGTTCTTTTCCCACAGGATGAACTTATGGCCGATATAGTTCATCTTAATATAGTTGTCTTTAGTCTCGGCATAGCGGGGTTATTTCTGCTTTTAGTGATAATAGTTATTATATCAGGGACGATAACAAGGCCCCTTAGGATCTTAGCCCAAAAAACCAAAGATATAGCAAAAGGGAATCTGGATTTTGAGATTAGCGGTATCGGCTCAAAAGACGAAGTCGGCAAACTTGCCGAATCGTTCGAATATATGAAAAGCTCCTTAAAGCAGTATATAAAAGAGCTTACAGAAACTACTGCCTCAAAAGAAAAGATCGAGAGCGAATTAAAAATAGCTCATGATATCCAGATGTCCCTTGTCCCGCATGTCTTTCCTCAATTTTTAAGCAAAAAAGATTTTGATATTTATGCTGTTTTGGAGCCCGCCAAAGCGGTTGGGGGAGATTTTTATGATTTCTTTTTTATAGATGATACGCATCTGTGCTTTGTAATAGGCGATGTCTCGGACAAAGGCGTACCCGCGGCACTTTTTATGGCTATGACCAAAACCCTGCTTAAGCTTACGGCCAGGGAACTAAAAAAACCTGAGGACATACTTTCAAAGGTTAATAAAGAGATATCAAGGGACAATAAGTCCTGTATGTTCATTACAATTTTCTGCGGGATACTTGATATAAATTCAGGAGAGCTTGTATACGCAAATGGCGGCCATAATGAGCCTTTTATTGTTAAAAATAATACTGATGCGGAATTTCTTAGGTGCAGTCGCGGCCCCGCTATCGGTATTGATGCCGGCGCTATTTATTTAAGTAATAAGGTATATTTAAAAGAAAACGACATGATATTCACATATACTGACGGCGTTACCGAAGCATTTAACAAAAATCATGAGCTGTATTCCGAAGACAGGCTAGAAGATGAGTTATCAGGCGGTTTTAGGCTCACTCCGGAAGCGATAACCGCTAAGGTGCTTAAAAGCGTCCAGGATTTTTCTCTGGGAGTGAACCAGTCAGACGATATAACTATACTTGCCATTAAATTTTTAAAAAGTGTTGAAAGATCTTCGAAATCAAAGGTGTTTGTCATAAATAATTCCATAGAACAGATTGAAATGCTTGCTTCAGAATTGCTTAAATTCGGCAAAGATAATTCCTTGGGGGATGATGTCATGTTTAATATTCATCTTGCCATGGAAGAGGTTATATCAAATATCATTCTTTATGGTTTCAACGATAAGCGCGAACATGAGATATTTGTGCGCTTAGAGCTTGATAGGAATTTTATCATTGTAGAAGTAAAAGACGATGGCAGGCCATTTAACCCTCTTGATCTGCCAAAGCCTGATCTGAATAAGCCTATTGAAGAAAAGCCGATAGGTGGGTTAGGGGTGTATCTGGTGAGGGCGCTTATGGATGGGGTAGAGTATACAAGAGACGGGGATCATAATATACTTAAGATGAAAAAGAGCACCTCCGACCATAACCCCGGAGAGATCCGGCTTTAAGCCCTGTCCGGAGGGCCGATAAACCGTGTTTTCCCGGTTTTCGGTGTCCTGATAAATTATTGCTGGACGAAATAATGATTTAGGGGTATATTATACACTTCAGCGTACATGAAAAATTGCAAAATTAAAAAGGAGTTATATTATGAATAGTTTCATAAAGAAGTTAACAAGCCTTCTTATAGGTTTGCCGGCTATTATGTGTATAGCCGCGGTTATGCCTGCTTTTGCAGGTGAGGCGGATCTTATTATACCGGATCTTGCCTCAGCTAAATTCATGAATACAGATGGTCGTGTTATCCTTTTATACGGGATACTGATCTGTATTTTTGGTTTTGCATTCGGCCTTAAGCAGTATATGAGCATCAGAAGAATGCCGGTTCATAAATCGATGAAAGAGATTTCAGAGCTTATCTACGAAACCTGTAAAACGTACCTCATAACACAGGGTAAATTTCTTATATTCCTGGAGGTTCTTGTAGGGCTTTTTATCGCACTATATTTTGGGTGGCTCAGGCATTTTGAAATAAATAAGGTTGCCCTTATTTTAGGATGTTCTGTTATAGGTATATGCGGAAGCTACAGCGTAGCATGGTTTGGTATGAGAATAAACACAATGGCGAACTCAAACTCTGCCTTTGCTTCACTGAAAGGCCTGCCATATCCGGTTTACTCCATTCCTTTACAGGCAGGCATGAGCATAGGGATGCTTCTTATAAGCACAGAGTTATTGGTAATGCTCTGTATACTGCTTTTTATAGACGCTTCTTACGCTGGGCCTTGTTTTATAGGTTTTGCCATAGGAGAATCTTTGGGCGCATCGGTATTAAGGATAGCCGGCGGTATATTTACAAAGATAGCTGATATAGGTTCGGACCTAATGAAGATAGTTTTTAATATAAAAGAAGACGATGCGCGTAATCCGGGAGTTATAGCTGACTGCACAGGGGACAATGCAGGAGATTCCGTAGGCCCTACAGCGGACGGTTTTGAGACATACGGCGTTACCGGAGTTGCTCTTATTACGTTTATTCTCCTTGCTGTAAAAGAGCCTATGGTTCAGGTACAACTATTGGTTTGGATATTTGTAATGCGATTAGTCATGATAATAGCCAGTTCCGGTTCGTACGCTATTAATAGTATGATAGCAAAAGCAAAATACTCCAAGTCCTCGGAAATGAATTTTGAAGTTCCGCTTACATCATTAGTCTGGATCACATCCATTGTTTCAGTTATTCTTACTTTCGTTGCTTCATATTTCCTTATTCCGCAGCTTGGCGGCGGAACGCTCTGGTGGAAATTGGCCGCGATCATTACATGCGGGACAATGGCCGGAGCCATTATCCCTGAAATAGTGAAGATGTTTACCTCAACAGAGTCTGCCTATGTCCAGAATATCTACCAGTCATCCAAAAAGGGCGGGTCATCTTTAAATATCCTGGCTGGGTTTACAACCGGTAATTTCAGCGCATGCTGGATGGGATTTATTATAATTATTCTTATGGCACTGGCTTATTTTGTCAGTACGCTTGGGTTCACTTCGATCATGATTGCTCCTTCAGTATTTGCGTTTGGTTTGGTGGCGTTCGGATTTTTGGGTATGGGGCCGGTCACAATAGCGGTAGATTCCTATGGCCCTGTTGCTGATAATGCGCAGTCTATCTATGAATTATCGCTTATTGAAACTCTTCCTAATATCAAAGAAGAGATAAAAAAGGATTTTGGTTTCGTCCCTGATTTTAAAAAGGGGAAAAAGTCACTGGAAGAGAATGACGGCGCAGGCAACACATTTAAGGCTACTTCTAAGCCTGTTCTTATAGGTACCGCTGTAGTAGGCGCAACGACCATGATATTTTCTATTATAATGATCCTTACTGAAGGGTTGACTGCCAATATTGACAAGCTCTCCATTCTTTACCCGCCGTTCCTTTTGGGTATAATGGCAGGGGGAGCTGTTATATACTGGTTTACCGGTGCATCCACGCAGGCGGTAAGCGCAGGGGCATACCATACGGTTGAATTTATTAAAGGTCATATTAAGCTTGAAGGGGCGACCAAGGCATCAATAGAGGACAGCAAAAAGGTTGTCGAGATATGCACAAAGTTTGCTCAAAAAGGCATGATAAACCTCTTCTTGACCATTCTATTTATTACACTATCTTTTGCTTGCTTAGAGCCGTTCTTTTTTATCGGCTATCTTATTTCCATAGCGGTATTCGGGCTTTTCCAGGCTATATTCATGGCAAACGCAGGAGGAGCTTGGGACAATGCCAAAAAGCTTGTAGAGGTAACTTACAATGAAAAAGGTACAGAACTTCATGCCGCAACTGTAGTTGGTGATACAGTAGGAGACCCATTTAAAGATACTTCCTCAGTAGCTTTAAATCCCGTTATTAAGTTTACTACACTCTTTGGGCTTTTAGCCATAGAAATAGCGATTCAATTAACAAGAACCGTTAATAGCATATTGGCTGCTGCTTTCTTTGCGGTAGCATTTATTTTCTTCTGGAAGTCATTCTATGATATGAGAATAACCTCACAAAAAGAAAAATAAAATATAATATTTATCACTATATACCCCCTGAGGCTAAACCTCAGGGGGTATATTGTTCAAAGGAACAGACTTTCCTTCTTCCTCTGAAGGAAAGGTCTTGTTCAAAGGAACAGACTTTCCTCCTTCCTCTGAAGGAAAGGTCTTGTTCAAAGGAACAGACTTTCCTCCTTCCCCCTCTAAATAATGGACTTATTTAGACCATTTATTTCATAGTGGAAAAATGTCAATAAATAGTAGAATGTGCCTCTACCAAAATATTGTTGTTTAAATATAATAATCCATAGAATTAATAAATAGGGATCTACGATCAAATGTCAAAAAAATTCATTAAAGAAATTCCGTTTAAAAGACAGCTTCAGCTAATAAGGCTTCAAAAGATTATCTCTAAAGGGTTAAGCGCTATCGAAACCGATCCAGTGTGCAACACCTTGATATGCAAAAGAATCGGACGATGTCCATACATATTCTCCCCTCTCCAAAAAAGATAGGGCTTAACTCTTTAGGATAATTAATACCGCGCGGCCTCTTCAGGCAAATCATACTTCTTGAATATTATCCAAAATCCTGCTAAACTAAAACCAGAGCTATTTAACAAGTGTTGTCAGCTATTGCATGAATAAGTTGCTAATAAACTAATAACGCGTCCCCAATATGCCGCAAAAAACCAGATTTACAGAGCTTAAGAAGATATTTCAAACCCTCCATGGCCCGAAAGGGTGCCTTTGGGACAAAGAACAAACGCATAAAACGCTTCTCAAGTATTTAAAAGAAGAATCGGACGAATTTATTGCCGAGGTTAAAAAAGGCGATTATCATCACATGAAAGAGGAGCTTGGCGATATACTCCTTCAGGTGATGTTCCATGCCCAAATAGCCTCAAAGTCCAGTAAATTTGATATAGAAGATGTTATAGATGTCCTTATAAAAAAACTCAAAAGGCGCCATCCGCATGTTTTTAAAGGAGTGAAGGTTAGATCTTCAGGAGAGATAATAAAGAACTGGCATAAGATAAAAAAACTCGAAAAAAAGAATAAATTATAAAGGATTTATTTTAATTTGACAATTTACAGCATAGTATGTAAAATTAATAAAGAAGGAGTACTGACTCGATGTGCTTATCGCCACTCCATTTTATAATTATACTCAAATTATACTAAAATATTAAGCCTCTGGCATTAATTTGCCGGAGGATTTTTTTTAACCATATTCTGTCTACTGAGCTATATGTTGGCTTATGCCAACATATACAAAATCTGCCTATAATGGTGCAAAGACAAATCTATCGATCATAAGGCCCGGATAAAAAAAGATTTATGAAGATATACCAAAAGATCATAGTGTTATTTGTGCTTATCGTATCCTTTTTATCGGGAGTCGTTATTCTGGCTCAACAACACGATAAAAAACAGCTGCAGGATATTTTTCTTGCCGAAAAGAAAGACTTTAGGTCTAATTTTGACAAAATTATTGAGTTAAAAGGAAAGCCATTAGAAAAGCTGGTTTCTACAGAGACTTACTGGGATGATCTGGCCAATTTCGCTGTATCCGGAGATTTGAATATTTGGCCTATAAAGAATGTGCCTGCTTATTTGGAGAACAGCAAAATAAACTCTCTGTGGGTTTATAGCCTGGATGATAAGCTGCTATTTTCCGGCAATAATATTAATGATCCTTCCATCAAGTATTTGCCCATTCAAAACAATCCAGTTAAAAATTTATTCAATTCAAACAACTTTTGCCATTTTTTTATCAAAACAACCAAGGGATTGATGGAAATAAGAGGCGCTACTATACATCCATCACATGATTTTGAAAGAAAAACTCCCCCCACAGGGTACTTGCTTGCGGGATTATTATGGGGCAACTCTTATCTAAATGAGATCTCTCGGCTGACCGGGGCAGAACTTGATGTTAAGTATACCCCTATAATAATTAAAACCAAAGCGGGTAAAGAGAAAAGTTTAGAAAAAGAAGGGATTATTGAATTCAGCAGAAATATCCATAGCTGGGATGGTTCGCAATTAGCCAGAATAAATGTAAAATTTAATTCTTATATTATCCAAAGCGCCATCAGGCATACAAAAAATGATTTTTTCTCTACTCTTTATTTTGCCATCATCACGTCAGCGCTGATCCTTATCGTACTATTTTTCTGGATCGATATCCCTTTACTTAGAATTTCAAATGCCCTGAGAAAAGATGACCCGGAGCACCTAAAGAGGCTTAAATTTGAAAAAGGAGAATTCGGAGATATAGCTCTCCTGATCTTTAAATTCTTACAACAAAAAAATAATCTCATCGAAGAGATTTCTGAACGAAGAATAGCGGAAAAAGATCTGGAAACATCCAAGGATTATGCCGAAAGGATTCTAAAACTTATCCCAAGCGCTTTTTTTACCGTAGATAATAATAAAATCATAACCAGCTGGAATGATATGGCTGTTAAAATCACCGGTTATTCGAAAGAGGAGATTATCGGCAAACCCTGTGATATATTTTCAAAAAACTTTTGTGGGTTAAATTGCGAGCTTTTGAATGGCGGTGTCGAAAAGCCGATTTTTGGCAAAGAGTGCACTATACTTTCGAAGTCGGGCAAACTATTAACAATATTAAAGAATGTTGATTTATTGAAAGATGCTGAAGGGAATGTTATAGGAGGAATAGAAAGTTTTATAGATATAACGGAACGCAAAAAAACTGAAGATGATATAAGGTCCGTAAAAAAGCAGTTAGAATTTATTTTGGACTCTACGAATACAGGACTGGATATCATAGATTCTAAGTACAATCTGGTATATGTCAATCCCTCGTGGGCGAAGCTTTACGGGGATTATAAAGGCAAAAAATGTCATGAATATTTTGCTGATCGCAAGACCATTTGCGATGGATGCGGTATACCCGAGGCGATGAGAACTAAAAAAATAATAATCAGCGAAGAAATTTTACCAAAAGAAAACAACAGGCCGATCCAGGTTTCTACAATTCCATTCCAAAATGCCTCAGGGGAGTGGTTTGTTGCGGAGGTAAATGTAGATATTACAGAACGAAAGAAATATGAAAAGGAGCTTATTAAAAGCAAAATACGTTTTGAACAGGTAGCCGAACAGGCCAGGGAAATGATATGGGAGGTTGATGTTAACGGCCTTTATATATATGTCAGCTCGGCCGTAAAGAATATATTAGGCTATGAGCCGGAAGAGATCATCAACAAATTCCATTTTTATGATCTTCACCCGAAGGAAGGCCTGGAAGAATTTAAAAAAGAGGCTTTTGGTGTATTTGAAAAAAAGATGCTATTTAAGGATTATCTTAATCCCGCTCTGAAAAAAGACGGTTCTATCATATGGTTATCTACAAATGGGGCCCCGATATTGGATGAGAACGGAGACTTATTGGGTTATCGTGGTTCGGATTTTGATATTACCGAAAGGCGCCTCTCAGAAAGAAGAATTAAAGAGAGCGAAGAAAAATACCGCGCTCTTGTTGAGAATTCCCCGGACCTGGTATTTTCGTTAAACGAAGACGGTGAATTTACATTTTTAAATCATATTGCGGCAAAAGAACTTGGAGGTAAACCAGAGGATTATATAGGAAAGAGAATCAGCGATATTTTCATTGATGAGATAGCCAAAAAACATTCTATGGCAATAAAGAATATTTTTAAATCAGGTGAAGCTATTGCTGCAGAGATGCCCTCTGTTTTTCACGGAGAGAATAAATGGTTCTTCATGAATGTTCAGCCCGTTAAGGATGCCTCGGGCAAGGTTTTGTCGGTTTTAATAATAGCTACAGATATAACAAAAATCAAAATAACTGAAAACGCATTGAGAGTATCCGAAGAGAAATATAGGCTTATTTTTGAACAAGCGGCAAACCTAATAATATCGTTTGATAAAGAAGGGATTATAATCGATTGTAATAAACAATCCGAGGAGCTTTTGGGATTTGCCATAAATGAATTGATAGGACTTCCGGCATCTCAGATTATCCATGCCGATTATATCGGTAAATTTTGGGAAAGCATTGGTGAGGCAATGAGCCAAGGAACTTCTTATAATAGTGAATCCAAGCTTATCGCCAAAACTGGCAATCTCGTAGATGTTAATATTAACTCATCTATCCTTAAAGATAAAGATGGAAAGTATTTAAGGACAATTTTAATATTTCAGGATATTACTCGGTTGAAGCGCACGGAATTCATTATAAATAAGATAAATAATTCTTTTCTCAGGTTCGGCCCCTCATCGGAAGAAAATATTAATATACTGACAGGCCTGGTAGGCGAAATTTTTGAAGCAGCATGCGCTATGTATAACAGGCTTGAGAATGATATGCTACGTACAGTCGGGCAATGGAATCTGCCTTCTGACTATAAGCCTGTTGATAAGGGTATTGGGCATATTTGCTATGATGTGATAAAGCTATCGGAGGGGAATCCTTATTTTGTACAAAATCTTTCCGATTCGAAATATGCCGAAACCGATCCGAGTGTTCTAAAATATAATCTTAAGACCTATCTTGGCAAAGCAGTCAGGTGCAGAGGGAAGTATGTTGGTTCCATATGCGCTGTTTTTGAAAAAGATTTTAAGCCAACTGAAGAAGAGAAGAAATTCTTGGGTATAATCGCTTCGGCTATCGGCATAGAAGAAGAAAGACGGCTTGCCAAGGAAGAGGTAATGCACGCCGAAGAGAGGTATGCCGAGTTAGTTAACAATCTTAATATTGGTGTATATCAGAATACTCCGGGTCCTGAGGGGCATTTTATAGACGGAAACCCGGCAATAGTAGAAATGTTTGAGGCAGATTCAAAAGAAGAATTTTTAGGAATTAATGTGAGCGATTTATATGTTAACCCGGCAATGCGTAAAGAGTTTAGCGATAAAATGCTCAGGCAGGGTTTTGTAAAAAATGAGACCGTTGAATTAAGGACCCTTAGGGGGAAACATTTTTGGGCTTCGATATCGGCTATAACAAAAAAGAACAAAGCAGGAGATGCCTACTTTGACGGCATATTGGAAGATATTACCGAGCGTAAAGAGATGGAGGATATGCTCCGTGAAAGTCAGTATCAGCAGAAAGCCATTCTGGATAATATACCTGATATAGCTTGGTTAAAGAACGAGGATGGAAGGTTTATCGCTGTCAACGGCCCGTTTGCCAAAGCATGCGGAAGAGCCCCGGAAGATGTTGTATCCAGGACAGATTTCGACGTCTGGCCGGTTGATTTTGCTAATAAATATAGCAGTGACGATAAAGAGGTAATGGAAACAAAAAAACGAAGATATATCGAAGAAAAAGTCAAACAAAAATCAGGAGAAGAGATATGGGTTGAAACGATTAAAACACCCATTTTTGACGAAAATGGTGTTGTTGTAGGCACGGCAGGCATCGCCAGAGACATTACTGCGAGAAAAAATGCTGAAGAGGCGCTGGAGGAGGCATATAAAAAATTAAAAGAAACTCAACAGGAGCTCATCCAGTCAGAAAAATTATCAGCCATTGGAAGGTTATCATCTGCTTTTGCGCATGAAGTTAAAAATCCGCTTGGAATAATATTCGGTGGCACAGAATATCTGGAATCCGAACTGATTGAATCAAAAGAAGATATAAAGTTGACAATTCAAAAAATAAAAGAATCGGTTTTAAGGGCCGACAATATAGTGAGATCTCTTATGCAATTTGCGCGTCCTTCTGATATGAGTATCGAAAAAATCGATCCGAACGGCTTAATCAAAGAAACCGTTGCTCTTTTGGATAATAAAACAAGGTTGTCCGATATAGCACTCAAAATGGAATTAGAGAGTGGACTTTTGATAGAAGCGGATAAAAACCAGATCCATCAGGTTATTTTTAATATTTTTGTCAATGCTCTTGAGGCCACTCCTAAAGGAGGCGAAATCATGATCCAAACATACAAGATAATTCCAAAAAGCGGCGAAAGAGCCTCTTGTGTTATAGAGATAATGGACAAAGGTATAGGTATATCAAAAGAAAATATCGGGAGAATTTTCGAGCCGTTTTTTACGACAAAAAAAGAAATGAAAGGGGTAGGCTTAGGCCTTTATACATCCAAAATGATCGTGGAGAAATTTAAAGGCAACATTATCGTTGAGAGCGACCAATGGAAGTGGACCAAGGTCATTATATATTTACCGCTTGTAGAATAATCACAAAACGGAGGAAATATGGTAAAAAAAGTGTTAATAATAGACGACGAAGAAGATTTTTGTTTTTTTATCAAAAAAAATCTGGAGAAAACCAATAATTATAAAGTTACTGCCTGTTCTGATTCAAAATCAGCCATAGCAGTTGCCAAAGAGCTGAAACCAGATGTGATATTAATAGATATTATGATGCCTGATAAAGACGGTACAGAAATTGCCAGAGAACTTAAGATGATAGATGAAACTAGAGATATACCTTTTCTTTTCCTTACGGCGCTTGTTACTGAAGATGAAATTCAGAAACATAAAAATATCATTAAAGGCGAATATTTTATTGCAAAGCCGGTAAAAATAGAAGAGCTTATAAAAGTAATAAATAGCATCAAGAAGTAAAGTTGCTTACCGTAAGCAAAAGCCTAAATTTTATATTAGTTTTAAGCGTGAAGCCCGAGGTTTGAGGCATTTAAATTATGCTTGATTTATCGAGCAATTGTTTATATAATAATAATCCCTAGTCCGCTTAAATGCGGGCGTTTTTTTAGCATATTATAGCGCCGGGATGGTGGAACTGGCATACACGTACGCCTGCCTGCCGGCAGGCAGGCCTGCCTGCCGGCAGGCAGGTTTGAGGGGCCTCGTATTTGGATGAAATCATAAAATATTATGTATACATACTTAAAAGTTTAAAAGATGATACATTATATATTGGGCTTACAAACAATCTAAAACGTAGGTTGCAGCAGCATAATAATGGAACTAATTTCTCAACGAAGCATAAGATCCCTTTAATACTTATATATAAAGAAATTGCCTGCTCATTAGTAGAAGCACGAAAAAGAGAAAAATATTTTAAATCCGGTTGTGGACGAGAATTTATTAAAAGTAATATTATAAAGATGATTTAGCGCCGGGATGGTGGAACTGGCATACACGTACGTTTGAGGGGCGTATGGGGTGACCCTTGCGAGTTCAAATCTCGCTCCCGGCACCATATTTAACATATAAATTTGAAATTGTGAATGGCGGATAGTTGATAGTGAATAGTTTAAAGCTATATACCATTCACCATTAACTATTCACTAACCACCGTATTTTTATGAAAATAGCCTACCATACTCTTACATGGGCTAATTATTATAAGGAATTTGATCTTGATAGAGAACTTCGCGAAATTCATGATGCCGGGTTTAGCGGAATTGAATTTGTTGAAAGTCTCTCGAAGCTGGGCTCTAGTGACAATCTAAAATCTAAATTAAAGAATTATAATTTGACCCTGGCCTCGCTTTCCTGCGGCCTTAATATGTCAAAGTTTGATAAATCTGACATTGAAGAAACGAAAGCAAGGATTGAATACGCAAATGAGTTTGATGTTAAGCCGATAATGATATGCGGCGGGTGGCTTCTTGAAAAACGTCCTAAATGCGAAGATGATTTTAAGCTGTTGGCAGAAAAACTTGAAATCGTCTCTGAGTATGCAAATGAATTCGCAATGTCCGTAGCTTTTCATCCCCATAAAGATACTATCGTTGAAACAGAACAGGATATCGAAAGGCTTTCACAGTATTTGAGTTTTACAAAATTTTGTATTGATATTGCTCATCTCGCATGGTGCGGGTCAGATCCTTTGACGGTGATAGAGAAGAATATCGATAATACTGTTTATGTACATCTGAAAGATTGGTCCAAAAGGCTGAATAATTTCGTTGAGCTTGGGATGGGCGAAGTCAAAATTATCGAATCTATCGAGCTATTAAATAAATTAAGGTATAACGGCTGGATGACAGTGGAGCTTGACCACACTGCGAGCGATCCATACAAAAGCGCCCAGATCAGTTCCGGTTTTCTTAAAGGAAAGAATTTATTATGATAAAAGTCGGGGTATGTGGAGTCGGAAGGTGGGCAACGGAAGAGCATATACCCCGCCTAAGAACAGCCGGGGATTTTGAGGTAAAATCTATTTTTGATTCAATACCGGCCAGGCGTGCTTATGCCCAAAGCGAATACCAGGCAAAAGTTTTCTCTGATTTTAAGGAATTTTTAAGATCCGGGCTGGACCTCGTGGTTTTGACGACCCCTTCCAATACTCATTATGAGCTTGCAATGGAGGTTTTAAAGCAGAATATAAATGTAGTTATTGAAAAACCCTGCACCCTGAGCTTTGATGATTCAAAGAAAATATTTGATTTTGCCAAAAAGAAAAAATTATTTGCCACTGTTTATCATAACAGGCGTTTTGATGCCGATTATCTTACAATAAAGAAGGTTCTTAACAATAAGCTTATCGGGGATGTATTTACCGTAGAGTCAAGAATAGTTGGTTTTGGGACCATGTATGATTTTTCTACAAAAGATTTTGACCAGAGATGGCGCCATAAAAAGCTTTACGGCGGAGGCCAGCTTTATGATATGGGATCTCATTTAATAGATCAAATGCTTATGCTTATTAATTTAGAGCCAAAGTCGGTATGGTGTGAAATGAAAAATATTATTTGGTCAGAAGAAGTGGATAGTTATTTTAAATTGGCTATAAGGTTCAAGGGCGGAATGATGGGGATAATAGAGGATAGCCAGCTATCAAGATATAGGCTTCCCAGATGGTATGTGTTGGGCACTAAGGGAGCATTATTAAGCGAATATTGGGGGGCGCCCGTTAAAATTAAGATTGCTAAGACTGAAAATGAAGAAGGTGAAGAATCCCTTGTTGATATGGAAAAGGATGATTGGGGTAGATTTTATGGTAATATTAGAGACGTTTTTAATAGTAAGGCCCCGCTTTTAGTAAAACCGGAAGAGGTTTTGAATACCTCAGCAGTCATTGATGCGGCAAAATTATCGAATTTAAGAAAGATTGAAATAGCGTTGTAGCAAAGTCGCATGCTGCAGGTCTGCCTGCAAAGCAGGCGAGGTTGCAGTTTTTGAAATTTAATAAAGAGCATTAAATTTCTAAAGGAATGCCTTCGCATTCAAAACGCCGGTTAGATTTCAAAATTTGCTACGCAAATTTGTAAAAATCTACCTCGGCTGAATGCGAAGTGAAAATTTATAAAAGACATAAATTTTCTAGGCCCCATCGTCTAGCCTGGTCTAGGACACGTGGTTCTCAGCCATAAGACACCGGTTCAAATCCGGTTGGGGCTACCACCCTTCGACGCGGGAAAGCCTCTCTGTTGGAAAACAACAGAGAGGCTTTCCCTTGCTCAGGGTGGCGGTGAGCAAAGCCGCCGAAGGCAGCTGCGCCGAACCGCCATAGTTCGACGCTAGAGGTTTATATGTGGATCGTCTACATAATTGAGTGCGCAGATAAGAGCTTTTATACAGGTACTACTACCGACATTTCGCGACGTCTAAAAGAGCATAATTCTAGTAAAGGTGGTAATTATACACGAATTCGCACACCCGTTAAGCTAGTTTATCAGGAACCCGCCCGCAATCATTCTGACGCCCTCAAGCGCGAAGTCCAGATCAAGCGTTGGACTAAACGCAAGAAATTAGCGCTGATAAATGGCGATATCGCAGAACTTTCAAGGCTTAGCATCTCTCACGATCAATAATCTCTGAAATAGCTCGATTTATCTCTCGTTGGGAGTATATTTTGGCGATATGTTGGAGGGTCAATGCTGGCGCGATACTATGATATGAGTATATATAAATACTAATTTTTCCTTTTAAATAATCTAATCACTAATCCACCGAGCCCAAATAATATGAACGAAGCTGGTTCTGGGGTGGTTTGTGGATGTGGTGGATTTATCCATCCACTGGGATAAAATAACCCTGAAATACCTATAGGATAATCTTTTGATTCTGGTATTTGACCTCTGGCTTCTATTGCACCCTGCCATAATACACGGGTAGGTATCCACAAGTAATCGGAAGCACCGGTTGTCAAAAAACAAAGGTCATAAGCTTTGTTGGTGCCGTGATAAGATATAAATGGATACTTATTGTCATATATTCCCACGATATCACCATTATCAGCTTTATACGTGCCATACGTTTCCTCTGTGGATATTTTTTTGCCGAAATCTAAATTTTGCACAGAAAATCTTTTGGTAAGCGGAACTGGAAACCACGCAGCAGGTTCTTCGCTAATTTCCAATCTATATGTTCTTACTAACTCCTCATTTGCATATCCTGCTGATGCGAATAACAGTAATGCTACAACAATAAATAATATTTTTCTCATAATACACCTCCTGCTAAAATAATTTTACATAATATTTAGAATTACGAATAGTGCCTGATTCCACAAAAAATAGACATCTTTCCGCATTAAATTATGAGTATTTTTAAAATTTTTGTTCATAATAAGCTCAAAGAGATACCTTGTCGTAATGATACGAACAAGGGCTACTATAAATTAAAGTCGCCTCGGTTCTCCCTTAAGCAAATCGCTCATAGATTTCTTTAAAATCTATTCCGAGCTTTAGGGGTTAATTCCGGCATACAATTTACGTCGATATAGTACTCCGTAAATTGTGCCGTCATTAAAAATTTGGTGTCTTGAACAAGGACAATAAATTAGATAACTCTGCAAGTTCCTTGCAGGGTTATCTAATTACATCGAATTTTGGCACAAAGATTTCACAAAATTTGATACGCTTCACTTGCTAATTTTTGGACGTATAAACTTCCATAGCTAAATAACCTAAAACTTATCAAAACTCTTGAACATATATATATATTATGATAAAATTACTCCAGTGATTGGAGGAAAACGAATACAATGGGTTCCTTAACTCAATTATATCTGATAGTAATGGGTGCAAGTATTTTGGTGGGCTTATTGCTTGCCGGTATCGCTATTGTTACCAGTGTTGGGAAAAGTGACTCCAAAAAAACTTCTATCGATATAGACCCTTTCCCTAAGCCTGAAGTTGGAGAAGCAGTGAAAGAAGAGATATCAGACCATCTCAGCCAATATGTAAAATCACCCGATGAACGCAGGAAAATCGCAAAAAAGGTAACAGAAGTTTTCGGTAAAGAGCTTGAAAATAAACTTACCCTTACCACTCGTGAGCTTTCAAAAAAATACGAAGGGATCATTAAGGAAAAAACTGACAGCGAAGAGCGCGCCTGGGCTAAATACACGGATGTCCTTACCGAAAAAAAGGATACAGACGCAGTTATAAGAAGCGTCGCTGAGGGCTTGGTTGTCGTAGATTCGCAGGGTAAGGTTGTTATGATGAACCCTGCCGCCGAAAAACTTCTGGGGGCTTCCAGTAAGGATAAGATCGGTAAGCCAATAAATGATAACCTTAAAGAAGAACAGCTGGTATCTCTTACCAAAACGACCCCAAATTCACCAAATAAAGAGATTGAATTAGTAAGTCAGCAGGATGAGACAAAAAAGATCCTCAGAGCGTCAAGCGCTGTTATTGAAGATGCGAACGGAAGAACCGTTGGCATGGTGTCCGTTTTAAGTGATATTACAAAACAGAAAGAGCTTGATCGGATGAAGACAAATTTCGTTTCCAGCGTTACCCATGAACTCAGGACCCCTCTGGTGGCCATGGAAAAGTCACTCGTGTTGTTATTGAACCAGACGGCGGGGCCGTTGTCCAAGACCCAGGAAGAATTCCTTAATATTGCCACCCGCAACTTAAAAAGGCTAAGCCTTCTTATTAACGATTTATTGGACCTTTCGAAGTTAGAGGCAGGGAAGATGGACCTAAAGCGAGAAACCTGTTCTATAGACAAGGTTATTACGGATTCCATAGAGTCTTTTAGCAACTGGGCAAGTTCTAAGTCTATAAAGCTGGAAAAAAAGATCGAATCCGGTATACCTGAAGGGAAATTTGATCCTAACAGGGTCATTCAGGTCCTTAATAACCTTATCGGGAATGCAATAAAGTTTACGCCAAATAACGGCACTATTACCATAGGTGCAAGTATAGACAGGCCTAAGCAGGAAATCATGGTTTCGGTGTCAGATACTGGTATAGGGATCTCAAAAGAGCATCTTCCGAAAGTATTCGATAAGTTTTATCAGGCGGGGGAGCGGGTCTCTACTGATATAAGCGGCACGGGTATAGGCCTATCTATTGCTAAAGAGATAGTCGAATTGCACGGCGGGAGAATATGGGTTGAGAGTGAAAAAAACAGCGGAACCAAATTTATTTTCACTCTTTCTCTAATATAATAATTTTACAAATTCGGAGGGTGTATGGATAAAGAGATCAAAATATTACTTATAGACGATGAGCCTGATTTTACTAAACCGATGGGTTATTGGCTTAATTCCAAAGGGTATGCTGTTGATAGCGCTAATGATGCCGCAAGCGGAATACAAAAAATAAAGGATAATCCTCCCGACATTGTTTTTTTAGATCTTAATATGCCGGTTATGAACGGGATAGAAGCTATAAAAAAAATAAGAGAATTTAATAAAGGGATCCCTATTATAGTAATAAGCGCGTACTTAGACCATCTTCAGCTTAATGAAGCAAAAGAATTCGGCATATCAGGGGTTTTCTATAAAGGAGGAGATTTTAAAGAAGGGCTTCTTCTTATTGAATCCGCTCTCAGGATGCACAAAAAACTTAAAAATAACAACAACTGATCCCAGTAATTATTAGGCCTTTTTATTTCCTAAAGAGGTGTAAATGATAGAAAGAAAGAGGGTTTTCATAGCGGATGACGATGAAATAGCCCTTACCAGCCTTCAAAAACTTCTTCTTTTATCCGGGTTTGAGGTAGAAGCGACCGTGGATTCAAGCGAGGTCATGTCAAAAATAAATAAATTTAAACCCCATATAATACTTCTGGATCTTCGAATGCCCAATCTTGGCGGTTTTGATATTTGTGATATGCTTAATAAAGATGCCAATACGCGTGGCATCCCGATAATCATTATCTCAGCATTGGCCGGCGATAAGGATATTCATAGGGCTTATCAGCTCGGAGTTATCGGATATTTTACCAAGCCATATGATTTCCCTAAATTATTAAGCGAGATCAATAAAGCCTTGTTTTATAAGGATGAACAAAAGCCCTAACTGCCATAAATACAAAACATAGTAATGATATTTTGAAAGGCTTCCAAATTGGCTTACTTATTTAAATGGCACATCGACTATATTTTCTTTATTTACGGATTTTCTTTCCTGTTTCTTTCCGCCTTAACTTTATTAATAGGTAAATCAGACAGAAAAATTTTGCCGTGGTTTTATCTGGGGATGTTTGCTTTTCTGCACGGTATCAATGAGTTGATGGATTTGGTCAGTTTTAGTTTTGCCGATAGTTTGTTATTCAAATCAATTCGTCTGGTAATTTTGCTGGCCTCGTTCTTGTTTCTTGCTGAATTCGGCCGTCGCGGCATAAAGAGCCTTGAAACCAAAAAAACTACATTATTGATCTACCCGGCAATTTTTATACTAATATCATCGCTTTATGGATATGGGATACTTGGCATAGAGATAGGGATAAGGTATTTTGCAGGTTTTTTAGGAGCGGTTCTTGCTTCTATTGCTCTATTTGTAGCGTCAAAAGATAAAAGTGTTGATTTTAGATTGTCAAAATACATTCAGCTGTTGGGCGTATCTTTATTTTTTTATGCATTTTTTTCGGGATTAATAGTTCCAAAAGCCGGTCTTTTCCCTGCCTCCATAATCAATTATCAGGTTTTCGAATCTATTTTCAAATTCCCTGTCCAGCTGATAAGGACATTGTTGGCGGTATGTTCGGCATTTTTCCTTGCCCAATATTATATCCACCTATTGAGCGTCAAAAGTCCCGAGCAAAAACTGAAATATTTAACTAAAATCAAAAGACTTTTCTGGATCGACATAACCATTGCGGTTTTATTGGGCTGGGTTTTTGTTAATTTGCTCGGTAATACTGCGCTTAATAACTTAGCGAGAGATAATAACAAAGTTGCTTCAACTTTTGTTGAATGGTTAGATGAAGATATGGCGGATGTTGAGGATGCGGCTGCTTTAACCAGCTCCAGTTCAGAAGTCATCAATGCTCTTATCACCAGAGATAATGCCGATATTGATATTGCTAATAAAATCTTGAGTTTATTTAAACATAAACTGAATTTTTCGGCATTTTTTGTTATAGATCTATCCGGTTACGCCTTAGCCTCGTCACGGACTGCAAATAACATTAATATTTCGGAGAAAAATTTCAGTCAAAGCCCGTTTTTTACCGAGGCGATCTCAGGCGGCATTGGAAGGTTCATTGGCTTTGGAATTGATGATAATGAAAAAGGTTATTATGTGTCAAGTTCTGTCAAAGATTATGACGGGAATATAATAGGGGCTGTGGCAGTAAAAGAAGATCTTAATAATTTAGAAGAGATTTTGTTTAACAAATATCCTTTTTCATTTCTAGTTGATTCAAAAGGTAAAATCTTAATTTCCAAAGAAGATGGCCACAATTCAAAATATCTTTGGACCGAGGGATATACCGCTTTAAATAAAAAATCGTCATTGGTCAAAGCTTACCCTGAATCCGGGAAAGTTTTTTTTACCAGGGAAATCCTTGATAAAAATTTTGTAGAATTTAATAATAAAATCTATTATGTGTCCAGAAAGCCTTTATCCGGAGTGAGTTGGTCTATTGTGCTTTTGTCTAACACAAATCTTATATCAAGCTACAGATTTTTTGCTATCTCAATAGCAGGGTTGATATTCATATTAATAGTATCTTTCTTCCACTCTCTTATAAGGCGTGAATCGCTTCTCTTCGATCTATCTTTATTAAATAAAGAAAAAGAGGCCATTCTTGATTCGGCTACGGAAGTGGGGATTATTGCTACCGACATTAACGGGATTATAAAGACATTTAACAAAGGCGCCGAAAAATTGCTTGCATGGAAGGCGGATGAAGTTGTTGATAAATTATCCCCCGTGGCTTTCCATATCAAATCAGAGATTAATAATAAGAAAATGTCATTAAAAAAAATATACGGCGCTGATTTTGATGGTTTTAGGGTATTAGTGGAAAATGCCAGAAGGGGTAATATCGAAAGATCCGAGTGGACATATATAACTAAAGACGGAAAAAATGTCCAGGTAGATCTTTCGGTGACAGCCACCAAGGATTCTTTTGGGAAAGTGGCGGGGTTTCTTTGCATAGCTTTAGATATAAGCCTCTATAAAAAAGCACAAAATGCCATCAGGGAATCAGAGAAAAAACTGAAAGATGTCTTTGAAAATGTAAATCTTATAGCGATCAATCTTGATACGGAAGGCCGCCTTACTTTTTGCAATAATTTTACAGTCCAGCTAACTGGATGGGAAAAAGAAGAGATCCTTGGCAAAAACTGGTTCGATGTTTTTTTGCCTTCTAGTGATAGAGAAAAAGTCAAAAAGTTATACAAAAAAAATATTACGGGAGAAATTGCATCTCATCATTATGAAAATGACATTATAACCAAGGACGGCCGGATCCGGACCATATCCTGGAGCAATACCATTATAAGGGATTTTGAAGGCAATATTATAAGCGCTGCCAGCTTAGGAGAGGATATTACAGACAGGAAATTAGCCGAAAAGAAATTAAATGAACAGCTTGATTTTATTCAGGTCCTGATGAATTCGATCCCTATACCGATATTTTATAAGGATACTGACGGTATATATAGAGGGTGCAATACAGCCTTTGAACTGCTTTTTAGAGTAAATAGGGAGAACATTATCGGGAAAACAGTTTTTGATATTTTCCCGGAGGGGCCCGCAAATCAACTTCATTCCATGGATAAAAGTTTGTTCAATAGGCCGGGTATACAGATCTATGAATATAAATTTCAATTCGAAGTGGATAATCCCAGGAATCTTATATTTCACAAAGCTACCTATCGTGACCCAAGCGGTAATGTCGCCGGGCTTATAGGAGCAGTGCTGGATATTACAGAACGTAAAAAAGCGGAAGAGGCATTAAGCGAAGCAAAGGAGTTTATAGAAAGCGCAATAAATGCTACCGTAGATATTTTTTACGCATTTGATTTAAAAGGTAAATTAATAAGCTGGAACAAAGCTTTTAATGTAGTTAGCGGTTATAGCGACCAGGAGTTAAGCGTTAAAAAGCCGGAAGATTTCTTTTTAGGTGAGGATATCGGGCGTATAAGCGAGGCAGTTAAAAGAATCTTTAAAGCCGGCATGGCAAAGCTGGTGGCCAACTTTGTCACTAAAGATGGGGAACAGATCCCCTACGAATTTACCGGGTCAGTGCTAAAGGACGGGAAGGGCGCTGTTATAGGTTTTTCAGGAACCGGCAGAGATCTTACCGAACATAAGAAGTTTGAAAACGAATTGAAAGAGGCAAAGGATTTTCTCGATAAAATCATCAATTCTATAGGTGACCCTATATTCGTAAAAGATTCAAACCACAAGATGGTCCTTGTAAACGAAGCGGAGTGCCAGCTGGCTGGGTATAAAAAAGAAGAAGTGATAGGTAAAACCGATTATAGCTTTTTCCCGAAGGAGCAGGTAGATATTTTTTGGGAGAAGGACCAGAAAGTCCTTGAAACAGGATTGATGGATATAAACGAAGAGACTATCACGGATAGAAACGGCTCAGTCCATTCCATTATTACAAAGAAGACGCTTTATGTTGATAATAAAGGCCGTAAATACATTGTAGGTGTTATACGCGATATAACCGAACTTAAGCGGAATGAAGAGAGGCTCTCTAACCTTACCAATTGTTTCATAAGTTTTGATGTTGACCCTCTCAAGAACATTAATAGGCTTGTAAAATTCTGCAATGAATTGCTGGAGTCGGATTTTATAATATATTTTCGCGTTAAAGATAATAAATATATCTTAGTTTCCCAATGGAATGTACCCGAAAATTATAGTTATAAGGATTTCCCGGAAGTGCAAGTATTTTTAAATATTATCAAAAATAATATTCAGAATAATGTATACATAGTGAACGATCTTAATCAGTTGGAATTTAAGAGAATAGATTCAAATATTGCAAGGTTGGGTATCGATACGTATGTAGGGAAGATTATCAAACGCGAAGAAAATGTGGTAGGTTTTCTGAACGCATTCTATAAGAATGATTTTGTTCCAAGTGCAGAAGAGAAAGAGATGCTGAGTATTATCGGAACGGCGATCAGCATAGAAGAGGAACGATATCTTGCTCAGGAAGAATTGAAAGTTGCCTATGATAAGCTTAAAGAAGCCCAGATACAGCTTTTTCAATCTGCAAAGATGGCTTCAATAGGGGTATTAGCCGGAGGCGTAGCGCATGAGATAAATAATCCCCTAACAGGGGTTTTGAACAACATACAGCTCACAAGGATGATCGCTGAAAAGAAAAAAGTTTTTGATTATGAAGAATTCAAAGGATATCTGAATGCGATCGAAGAGTCGGCTATCAGGTGCAGAAATATTACCAGAGCCCTCTTAGAGATGTCGCATACCTCTAAAGGGGAACATAAGCCTATATTTATAAATGACGTAGTAAATAAGATATTCAATCTTATAGAACATGAGATGCGCCTAAGCAATATCAATATGAAAAAAAATATTCAACCGGGCATCCCTTATATAATAGGGGACCCCCAGTTATTGCAGCAAGTAATACTCGATATTATCTCCAATTCCAAGTGGGCGATTGAAAATAAAGTCTCAAAGGAGACAGGGTCTATAACAATTAAAACCGAGTACGATCCAATCTCGAAATCGGTAAGAATACGTATAGCGGATAACGGGATAGGGATCCCAAAAGAAAATATTGGTAAAATCTTCGAACCATTTTTTACAACCAAAAATGTTGGAGAGGGAACAGGCCTTGGGCTTTCCTTGGCCTATAGGATCGTAGAAGACCATGCCGGGCATATTGAGGTAACAAGCGAAGTCGGTACGGGAACAATAATCGAAATATCTTTTCCGGCGGCAAATTAACCGTTAGGAGTTTGTATGGATCAATTAAAGACAATTAAAGCGCTGATCGTAGATGATGAAAAAATCGTATGCGATTTTTTGATGAATCTTCTTAAATTGGAGGGGGTTATATCAAAATTCGCCGAAAATGGTTTTAAGGCCCTGGAGATAGCAAAAAAAGAAAAATTTGATATAATCTTTATTGATGTTAGAATGCCCAAAATGGACGGCTTAGAACTTCTAAAAGAACTTAAAAAAATAGAAGCCGGAAAGCTTTATTTAATGATGACCGGCTATTCCGTGGAGGAGCTTTTAAGGGAAGCCGAAAAAGAGGGGGCAGCGGGGTCATTAAAAAAACCTTTTGATATTGAGTTAATAAGGGAATATATAAATAAGGTAAAGCCGGTTAAATAAGGGATCATGATATGCAAATATTCTTAAATGAACTTAAGCCGAATAGTACGGTTCAAAGCACCTATTTGTGCAAAAAAAAGATTCTTAAAAAAACAAAAGAAGACAAATCGTATCTGGAGCTTACCTTGAGTGATAAATCCGGGAAAATCGAGGCCCGTGTTTGGGACAATGCCGAAGATCTAAACACCCTTTTTAATGAGGGGGATGTTGTAAGGGTCTCGGCAAGCTCGGTCCTCTTTAAAAACGATATTCAGTTAAAAGTCGATAATATTGCAAAAGCGGCTATAGATGAATATAAATACCAGGACCTTGTTAGATCGGTCCCTAATCCCGATGGGATACTCGAAAATATTGAAAAACTGCTTTCAGGCATAAAGAATGAGTGGATATTGAGATTAAAAGATTCTTTCATAGACGATAAAATATTCATGGAAAGATTCATTGCTTCCCCCGGCGCAAAGAGCTGGCACAATGCTTATCTGGGCGGGCTTATGGAACATACATATGAGGTTATGTATATAGTAGATAAAGTGCACAATCTTTACCCAAGTGCGGACCAGGATATACTGATTTTCGGGGCGTTTATACATGATATGGGCAAAATATTTGAATTGGATGCAACAAGTTTTGAATATACCGTAGAAGGCGGGTTAGTGGGGCATGTGGCTATCGGTTATAAGATGCTTTCTCAGAAGATCGCAGAGATCGAGGATTTCCCAAAGGATCTAGCCTTACTATTAGAACATATAGTGTTGAGCCATCACGGAGAGTATGAACAGCAATCGCCGGTCCTTCCGAAAACCCTTGAGGCGACTATCATTTATCAGACAGATGAGCTTGTCTCTCAGGCGAATGCCGTAAAGGAGATTGAAGATACCCAAAAAAGCGTTCCGGGCCAGATCTGGTCTAATTTTGTATCTATCAAGAACAGAAAATACTTATTAAAGAAATAAGAGTTATTTATTATAAAATAAAGGCACTATTGAAAAAGTGAAGTTTATATGATATTATCAAAAAATATGAAAAAAACGATAATCCTGCTTATTTTAACTTTTTTACCAGGCTTGGCTTTTGCCGATACCATTAATTTCATTGATGGCGCGTCTTTAAAGGGTTTAATTGTTGAAGAGTATTCCGACAGGTATATAATAAATACAGAAGCAGGCCATAAAGAGATATTAAAAAAAGACATAAAAAGCATTTCTTATGATACCCCTGAACAAAACCTTATGCAATTGGGAAAACTCAGTGAAAATAAAAATGATTTTAAATCAGCTCTTTATTATTATCAGGAGGCGTATAAGTTAAATTCGGATTCTCTTGCCGCGAGAGACGCTATAGAGAGGGTCCAGGGCAAATCCCTGGCTAATTACAGCGAATCTACCCGGGAAGCGGTGGATGACAAGATTCTTATTGAAAAAGCCATGAGTAGAGGCGTAAAAGAGGTTTTGAGCGAAAAAAACCTCATTGATAAGATTAAAGATGCTACAGGAATGACGCTTACAAAGAATGGTAATTTTGTCGAAGTATTGTCTGTGGATAAGGATTCCGCAGCTTTCAAAAAAGGGGTAATAAATAAAGACAGGATAATAAGCGTTTGGGGGGTTTCGCTTATTTATGAGGATTTTCACAGGGCTCTTAAAGAGATAGACGGCCCCAGGAATCTGGTATTCAAGTTTACAATAAAAAGAGATGTCGAATTAAATAAAATAGAAGATATCGAGCTTCAGCTTAAAGTCGAGGGGTTGTTCGTGAAAAAGTCATCCAATCCTCTTATAAAAATAAATGACCTTATTACCGATATAAATGGCAAAAACGCCGCCTATATAAGCCTAAAAGAAGCGGATAACATTCTGAAAAATATTGAGAATTATCCGGTGAGGCTTACAATCCAGAGAAATTTATACTTAACAAGGGAATAATATATGGATCATAATAGACGCAAGAAGATTTTGGTTAAAAAGAAATTTCAGGTCATTTATGTCGGGTACATAATAGTTTTCATGATATTCGTTGCGGTTATATCAGGGGGTACAGTTTTCCATACTCTATTTTCAATTTTGGCTCCCAAGCTTGCGGGAATTTATCCCGAGGGCCGGCTTATGGCAATTTTTACTAAGACCGCGCTTATATTAGCCAGGAATTTGTTGATATTGACGCCTTTTATTATAGTTATAGGAATATTACTTTCGCATCGTATAGCCGGGCCTATATCAAGGATAGAGAGGGTTATGGAAGAGATAGGCAATGGCAATTTTAAGATGAGGTTAGCCATCAGACGCAGCGACGAACTTCAGGATATGGCAGATGCGCTTAATAAAATGACGGAATTGTTGGATCAGAAAGATACCCTGGAAAAAGAAGCACAGAGTATAGTTATAAAAGATCTTGCGGATATCAGGGCGCAGATCGAAAAAGGCAGTCTGGATAAAAACCAGATCTTAAAAGAACTTGCTGAAATCGAAGAAGCTGTAAAAAAATTCAGGAAAACATAACTAAAAAACAGCTTAAAGCTAAAACAAGGAGAATTATATGTTAGTCCCAATGAAGGTGATTCTAGAGGCGAGCCTTGAATCGCAGAAGAAAGGCAATCCGTTTGCCGTAGGTGCCTACAATGTAAACAATATGGAGCAGATTCAGGCAATTATGGCTGCCGCCAAAGAGACCCAATCCCCGCTGATAGTACAGGCATCGAGAGGAGCTCTTAAATATGCCGAGATGAATTATTTAAAGCACCTTATGCAAGCAGCCGAGGAGCTTAATCCCGGCATCCCGATGGCAATGCATCTGGATCATGGAAATAACCTTGATTCTGTCAAAAAAGCCATAGATCTTGGTTTTACGTCAGTAATGATCGACGGATCCCTTATGGAAGACGGGAAGACTGCTTCTGATTATGCTTATAATGTAAAAGTCACAAAAGAGGTCGTTGATTACGCCCATAAATTTGGTGTAACCGTTGAAGGTGAAATAGGTACGCTTGGCGGGATAGAGGACGGTGTAGGATCAGGCAAGGTCCATCTTACCGATCCGGCCGAAGCAGAAAAGTTTGTGAAAGAAACCGGGGTAGACGCCTTGGCGCTTGCCATAGGCACGTCGCACGGCGCCTATAAATTCAAAGAAGAACCAAAACTAGCGTTTGAGATTATAACCGAAGTAAGGAAGCGTTTGCCTAATACGTATCTAGTTTCTCATGGTTCGTCCAGCGTTCCTCAGGAACTCATAGAAATAATCAATAAGTACGGCGGCAATATGAAAAAGACCATGGGCGTTCCGTTCGAATCACTTCAAAAGGCGATTAAGATGGGTATGAATAAGATCAATGTCGACACGGACGGTAGATTGGCAGTTACGGCAAGCATAAGAGAATTTTTTGCCAAAGAACCGGATAAATTTGACCCGAGAGATTATTTGAAGCCGGCAAGAGAAGCGCTTCAAAAGGAAATTGCAAGGCACATGGTTGCTTTCGGAACCTCAAACCGCATTGCTGAAGTAAAGCCGATGACACTACAAGAGATGAAAAAGATTTACAATAAATAGTAAAGCAGGTTTTTATTATAAACCCCTTATTGACCGCATGTGAAGCTTAATAAGGGGTTTATTATTTTATGTGCCTAAACGTAAACTATCAAATCTTTTGAGGTTGACAATACAAAACCCAGGAATTATAATTGTAGTTATTATGGAAAATATATACGGGGTATTAAGCGATTCGATATTAAGCCTTAAAGAGAAACTGAGAGGTATTCTGGAAAACTCTGATAAAAATGTTGTCAGGGAGTTTTTTGAACAGGCAGACGACCTTAGGAAGGTCCATTTTAAAAATCAGGTCAGTCTCTGCGCTATTATAAATGCAAAATCAGGCAAATGCGGCGAGGATTGTTCATACTGCGCGCAATCAGCAAGGCATAAAGCTGATATCGAATCATATCCTTTAGTGGAACCGGAGGTAATAATCAAGAAGGCTCGTGAAGCGTTTGAGCAAAAAGCCAGTTGCTTTTCGATCGTTACAAGCGGCAGGGGCATTGATAGCCAAAAAGAGATAAGCAGCATAGCTAGAACGATCGAACTATTGGCAAAAAAATTTCCTACTCTAAAACGGTCGGCGTCTCTGGGTATTATAAATAAAGAAAATCTTGCTACGCTCCGTGATGCCGGCCTGGAAAAATACCACCACAATCTGGAAAGCTCGAAGAATTTCTTCCCGAATATTTCAAAGACCCATTCTTTTGAGGAAAAAACAAACGTAGTGCTTATGACGAAAGCTTTGGGTCTTGAGATCTGCTCAGGAGGGATATTCGGCCTTGGGGAAAGCTGGGATGACAGGATCGATTTGGCTCTTACGTTGAACAGGTTAAAGGTAGATTCGGTACCGATAAATTTTCTGAACCCAATAAAAGGTACCCCCATGGGTTCAAGGCCGCTCGTGGATGCGACCGAAGCTCTTAAGATAATAGCGCTTTTCAGGATAATATTACGTGATAGAGATATTAAGGTTTGCGGAGGGAGAGCTATTGTTCTTAAGGATGAAGATAAATTGATCTTTGGATCGGGCGCTAGCGGTATGATGATAGGGAATTATCTAACAACGTCAGGGCTTTCATTTGACAGGGATCAGGGTATTTTAAGGGAACTCGGATTAGTTGCCGTATGTCGATAGAATATTTATCAAAAGAACTTGAAAATTTGGAAAGAGATTCCTTAAAGAGAAGCCTCAGAGTTACTGAGGGTCCGCAGGATACTTTTATCATAATAGACGGTAAAAAAGTTTTAAATCTCTCCGGCAATAATTATCTCGGCTTAGCCAATCATCCCCGCTTAAAAAATGCCGCGAAATTATCAATCGATAAATTTGGTACATCATCATCGGCCTCCAGATTAATAAGCGGCAATAATATCCTTTATAGAGAGCTGGAAAATAAACTTAGCCAATTCAAAAAAACAGAAAGCTCCATAGTGTTTAATTCCGGATTTATGGCGAACTTGGGGACGATAAGTGCTTTGGTAGGTAAAGATGATCATATATTCTCGGACAAGCTAAACCATGCAAGCATTATTGACGGGGCAATACTCTCAAGGGCAGAGCTTAAAAGATTCCCCCATAAAGATCTGGCGAAACTCGAAGATTTGCTCAAAAACACCCCTTTCGGTAAAAGAAAACTAATTATTACCGATACGCTTTTTAGTATGGATGGAGATATTGCTCCTCTAAAGGAAATGCATAGGTTAGCAAAAAGGTTTGGCGCTATTTTTATGGTTGATGAAGCCCATGCAACTGGTGTTTTTGGAAAGACCGGGTCAGGGTTGTTGGAAGAATTGTCCATATGTGACCCTGAGATAGTGCAGATGGGGACATTTTCTAAAGCACTTGGTTCTTTGGGAGGATATATTGCCGGCAAAAAAGACCTTATTGATTATATCCTGAATAAATCCCGCAGTCTTATTTATACAACCGCGCTTCCGCCTGCCGTCTTAGCTAGTTCTATCGAGGCTTTGGAAATAGTTAAAGATGACAGCCTAAAAAAAGCCTTATGGGAAAATATCAAATTTTTTAAGGCAGGCATTAAAGATATGGGCCTATCGATCGGTGACTCCGAAAGCCAGATAATACCCATAATTATCGGAGAGTCGCCTTTGGCGTTAAAATTTGCCAAAGGGTTATTTGACGAAGGAATTTTTGCACAAGCAATAAGGCCTCCGACGGTGCCTCAAGGGACATCGAGAGTTAGGATATCTCTAATGACAACACATAGAAAAGAGGACCTGGAATCTGCTTTGGAAAAAATCCGGAAAGTTTCTAAATTATTAGGTGTAATTTGAATAGACCGGCTAACGAAACAGTTCAGCTTAATTATCGTGACATTGGAAGCGGAGAGCCTGTGATCTTTATTCATGGATGGGCGGCTGATAGCAGTGTCTGGGATCCTGTTTTAGAGGAGCTGTCAAAAAATATCAGGATGATCTTAGTAGATCTAAGAGGATGCGGAGAGTCGCCTTTTATTGAGTGTGAAGATTTTATCGAGTCATCGGTTTTAGATGTAGCAGTTCTGGCAAAAAAATTAGGCCTGAATAGATTTTCGGTTTTAGGGTGGTCGCTGGGAGGGATGATAGCGATGAAGTTAGCAGCAAGGCTTAGTGACAAAGTCGATAGGTCTATTCTTGTTTCGACAACCCCGAAATTTGTAAAAGACGGGACATTTGACACTGCGATAGAAAAGACAGCCTATCAGAATATGCTTAGAATACTAAAAAGGTCGCCGGAAAAAACTTTGGAATATTTTAGAAGCATACTTTTTTCTGAAAAAGAAAAAATAACTAAGAACCTAGAGTCTTTACAAAAATTAGCTTCAAACACCAGGCCGCAAATGCTTAGTACGCTTGTGAGTTCTCTCGAAAGCCTGGGGAGGGCAGATTTTAGGTCAGTTCTGCCAATGATCAAACAGAAAACCCTGATAATACACGGCAATATGGATAAAATCTGTTTTTTTGGGGCGGGGGAATACCTCAGTAAACATATCAAAAATTCCAAATTTATGGCAATCGATAATGCCGGACATATGCCATTTTTGACACAAAAAAAAGAAGTAACAAAAGCAATCCAAGAATTTATTGCGGACCGATAAAATGAATCCCATAAGATTTTTATGGATAATAAGTTTGAAAGCTTTAAAGCGGATAATTGGCATGAGCCTGAATAACATATAAGGATCTTGCGGGATGAATAAAAAATTTAAAATAATGCGAAACTTTACAAAATCGGCCAGGGTCTATGACCGCAATTCCGGGCTGCAGGACAGCCTGGAAAATATTCTGCTCAAAAATATTAAACAGGATTTAAGATCAGCCGAAAATATCTCAATCCTTGATATCGGTTCCGGTACGGGAAGATTGCTGAAAAAGATCAGAAAGGTTAATCAGCGCTTATTTATCTGTGGAATTGATATTTCTTGGGGAATGGCAGAATATGCTAATACTCGGGCAAACAAAATAAATAAGCTAAAATTTATCCAGGCGGATGCGGAAAATATCCCTTTTAGGGACAATACTTTTGAAATGCTGCTTTCTAGCTCCACTTATCAGTGGATAACCGATCACAAGAAAGCATTCAAAGAGGCGAGAAGGGTTTTAAAAAGAAAGGGTAAATTTAATTTTATATTTTTCGGGGGATCTACCCTTAAGGAGCTAAAAAATTCATTCTCACTTTCCTATAAATATTATGGCCTGGATCCTCTGGTACACGCTGAAAACTTTGCGGACTTAAAAGACATTAATTCTTATCTCGTAAGATCAGGGTTTTCCAAAGTTAGCCTCAGTTCTTTCTTGGTTGAAAAGAAGTTTAAAGATGTTTCGGATCTGATAAAATTTTTGAAAACCACAGGGGCCACAAATGCAAATCTCGATGCCTCCAGGGGGCTTGGAAGGAAAAAGATCATAATGAAGATGAAAGAATTCTATAAAAAACTTTATATGAAAAACGGCTGTATAGTAGCAACATTTGAGGTATTTTCTGGATGCGCACAAAAATAATGAGAAAAGGGATTTTTATAACTGCTACGGACACAGAAGTCGGTAAGACTTTTGTGGGGGGAGCTATTGCTCTGGTTTTAAAAAAATACGGAATCGACATAGGGGTAATGAAGCCTATCCAGACCGGCGGGAACGATGAAAAGTTCCTTATGGAATGCGCCGGAGCAAAAGATACCAGAAATCTGGTTAATCCTTTTTGCGGCAAAAGGCCCGTCGCCCCGATACTTGAATTTAAAGGTAAAAATAAAGTCAGTCTCGAGACTATCGAAGAGGCTTACAAAAAATTGTGCGATAGACATGAGTTCATGATAGTTGAGGGCGCCGGAGGGGTTTTGGCGCCGATAGGGAAAAATTTATTTATAAAGGATATTATTAAAAAATTAGGATTAGATGTGGTATTAGTGACAAGGCCTGATCTGGGGACTATAAACCACACGCTTCTAAGTTTAGAGTACTTAAGAACTAACGGCATAGAGGTCGCGGGAGTGGTAATCAATTATTCTAAACCAATAAAACCCGGAATCTCGGAAAAAGCCAATCCCGGTTTAATTAAAAAGCTCGGGGGTATTGAGATCTTGGGAATGATCCCGTATCTGGAAAACCCGGATAAACAATCGATTTTATCGATGGCCAATAAAAGTATAGATCATAAAGCAATTATCTTTAAAAAAACTGTAGAAAAAAATTATGAGAAAATTGACAAAAAATTCATCTGGCATCCGTTTACGCAGATGAAGGACTGGATAAAAGAAAAACAGATCATTATTGAGCGAGGCGAGGGAAGTTATCTAATAGACACAAATGGCAATAAATATATAGACGGAGTATCTAGCCTGTGGGTAAATGTTCATGGTCATAACCATCCTAAAATTAATAAAGCCATCAAAGACCAGGTTGAAAAAATCTCTCATTCTACGCTTCTTGGCTTAGGTAATGTTCCAAGCGCTAAATTCGCCGAAAGACTGGTTAAGGTAGCGCCAAAGGGTCTAGTAAAAGTTTTTTATTCGGATAGCGGGTCCACTGCTGTAGAGATAGCTTTAAAAATGAGCTATCAGTATTGGAAACTTATCGGTAGAAGTGAAAAGTCAAAATTTGTTTCATTTAGGAACGCCTATCACGGGGATACCATTGGTTCGGTAAGTGTAGGCGGAATGGATCTATTCCATAAGATATTTGAAAAACTGCTTTTTGAAACATATAAGGCAGATTATCCATATTGCTACAGATGTAAATACAATAAGTCTTCAAATAGATGCGACAAAGAATGCCTTAAGTCCGTAGAAGAGATTTTAAAACTTAATCACAGAAATATCGCGGGGCTCATTATAGAACCTTTAGTGCAGGGGGCAGCAGGGATGCTCGTTTCACCGCGGGGTTTTTTGAGTGGGGTTAGAAAGCTCTGTGATAAGTACGATATTCTTATGATAGTAGATGAGGTGGCTACCGGGTTTGGAAGGACCGGTAAGATGTTTGCATCAGAACATGAGAAAGTTACACCTGATCTTATGTGTGTTGCCAAGGGGATAACAGGAGGCTATTTACCTTTAGCAGTCACCCTTACAAAAGAAAAAATATACAATGCATTCTTAGGAGACTATGAAGAATTAAAGACTTTTTTTCACGGGCATACTTACACCGGTAATCCGGTTGCTTTGGCTGCGGCAATAGCCAGCCTGGAGGTATTTGAGAAGGAAAAGACGCTTAAGAATTTAGCTTCGAAGATTAAATATTTGGAAAAACAACTCAGAAAATTTAAAAAACTCAAGCATGTAGGGGATATACGTCAGCGTGGGTTCATGGTGGGTATTGAACTGGTAAAGAATAAAGCGGCTAAGACCGATTACGAGCTAAAGGAAAAAATTGGTATTCGCGTATCACAAGAGGCTAGAAAACACGGGGTTATCATCAGGCCCCTGGGTAATGTGATAGTGATTATGCCGCCGCTATCAGTTACTATAAAAGAGCTTAACGAGCTTTTGGCGGTTATTTATAAAGCCATAAAAAAAATATGCAAGAGTACTGAGAAGTAAAAGAGGGGACGGTTCTCGGCAGAAATCCACGTCGGGAAATTTTAGGGAGAACCGTCCCCTTGAATCGGGTAGATTGACAATGGTATTTTATAGTTATATACTTGCTTTATGCCTAAACAATTCCCCAAAAGAGCTTTTACTCTGATAGAATTGCTAATAGCAATAATAATCGTCGGGATCCTTGCAGCAGTTCTGCTTCCTAGTATGCAAGGCGCTAGAGAGAATGCCAAGAGGGTGGGATGTGTCAATAATTTAAGGCAGATCTATTTTGCAGTTGAGATGTATGGGCAGGATAATAACGGAAAGTGGGTGGCGGCTTATAAATGGATGCCGCTAACGCCTTCTGAAGTAATCTGGAACGGTTTTTCCTCCAGTAATCTTGGAGCGTTATTTCCTAAATATATAGATGATATCAAGGTTTTATATTGTCCGGCCGCGGATAAATATTACAAAGCCTATTTTGGTACGGACGGCGAATGGACCTCAAACCCGGCATATTTCGGCCAGGCAGGATACTCTGTGGCAACAAGTTATTATTGTTATATGTCTTCAGTTTCCGAAGGGACCATAGCCAATCTTCAAAAAACAATGATAGTTCAGGATGCCCTTAATTATCCTTTCAATACCTATCCAAGCCATAAGGCTGGATATAATTCATTGTACGGGGATGGTTCGATAATTTGGACAAAATACTGAGATATAAAAAACCGGTATTTATCAATAAAAAAGCTTTTACCCTTATCGAGCTTCTGGTTGTTATTGCGATTGTTGGCGTTTTGGCAGGGTTATTAATGCCTACGATCGCTGCTGTAAGAGAGCAAGGCAAGCGCGTTACCTGCCTTAATAACCTAAGGCAGCACGGCATAGCGTGGCATATGTATCTGGAGGATCATGTAGATTGTTTGCCTCCATATGGGGAGCCACCTCAGGGAAAATATGTTTTGGAAAGTAATTTTGGAGGTAAAAAAGGGGTTTATGAAAGCATTCAGTATAAGGCAGAATACAGAGTTCTTAATAAATATCTTGATATAAAAGATGACCAAAGCCCAACTGTAAAAGTATTTTGCTGTCCTGATGATAAATATTTTGATAGTAAAGGCAACTCTTATATTATAAATGGCTATTTGTTTCAATATTACCCAGGTAGTTTGCCTAGTAAAGGCCGCCCGCTTAGTACTGTGAGAAGGCCTTTTGATAAGATTTGTATTGAAATGGATCAATTGAATATACCAGGCCATGGGCCTGATCTTGGAACAGAAGTCCCGTGGCAGCCAAAAAGACCTGTAATGGCCCTTTTTCTGGATGGCCATGCCGGAGGGCCTTTTGTGTACATTACGGATTTTGAAATAGAATTTGATCATAGCAATAATAAAAAAGTATTAACTTGGGCAAATGAAACCTTGGATTGGGATTGATATTTTGGAGAAAAAAGCTAATTTTATTAAAACCAGTATCACATATAAGGGATTTACCCTTATCGAGCTTCTGGTTGTTATTGCGATTGTTGGCGTTTTGGCAGGGTTATTAATGCCTACGATCGCTGCTGTAAGAGAGCAAGGCAAGCGCGTTACCTGCCTTAATAACCTAAGGCAGCACGGCATAGCGTGGCATATGTACCTGGAGGAGCATAATAGTTCTTTCCCCGCCGTTTCATCTTCATCGCCGGAAGGGATTTTTGTAACGGATCAGTATACATTTGGCGGCAAGGGCGGATTAGATGCGTCATCTCCGACCTGGGGCGCTCAGAACAGGGTCTTAAACAGGTATCTTGATATAAAAGATGACCAAAGCCCAAATGTTTCTCTGTTTCATTGTTCCGCTGATTATAAGCCTACCGAGGGCGGAGGGCTCTATACCGGGAATACAATGTATTCATGCTTTGACCTTTTAGGGAATTCATATAGCCTTAATATGAAGATTTTTGATTATGAGGTTAATTTTCTGAAAAAGCCAAGGCCTTTTTCAGCTATAGTCCGTCCCAAAGACAGGGTGTATCTTGAATCAGATACCTATTGGATCGAACCTGGCCATGGGAAAAAAGATTCTGACAGGGCGGTAATGGTCCTTTTTGTAGACGGGCATGTAGGAGGCACCTATTGGTGGAATAGCGATTTTGAACCAGAAGCAGGACCAAGAAATAATACTAGCAAAGTTTATCGTTTTATTGATTAAAAGACTTAGAGTTATAACTGAAGATCATACATAAAGTTTATAGAAAGGGTTTAAATGATAATAGGTATAATAGGCCTTCCTCAGGTAGGCAAAAAGACAGTGTTTGAACTTTTGACGGGGATAAAAATTTCTCCTGATAAACCGCAGTCAAAAGAAGAGATAGGCATTGCCGCGATTAGAGATGAGAGATTTGATAAATTTGTTGAGATGTATAACCCCAAAAAGAAGGTCCCGGCGACAATAGAATTTATAGTTCTTCCAAAAATCGAAAAAGAATCCATAAAAACTGGAGATGCGTTTAAACCCATAGCTAAGGTTGATGCAATACTTCATATAGTAAGGGCTTTTAAAGATGAATCGGTTTTCCATATCGATGGCTCTGTGGACCCAAAAAGAGATATTGAGACAGTAGAGAATGAGCTCGTATTAAACGATCTGATATTTGTCGAAAAGCGTTTGGAAAGGCTCGAGAAAGACCTTAAAGGAAAAAAAGATCCTTTAAAGGAAAAAGAAAAAGAATTACTAACCAGAATTAAAGCACATCTGGATAGCAATCTACCGCTAAGGTCGTTTAGCCTAAATGACGAAGAGAAGAAGATATTAACAGCATCCGAGTTCCTTACCAAAAAAAAGATAGTCACAGCTTTAAACGTAGGCGAAGAAGACCTAAAAAATAGAGAGCTTCTGGAAGATATAATAAATTCACTAAAAGGCAAGGATCTCCCGGTTATGATGCTTTCTGCCAAAGTGGAAAAAGAGCTGGAAGGTTTTGAATCTTTGGAAGAGAAGAAAATCTTTATGAATGAACTTGGGATAGACGAATCGGCGCTTTCAAAGCTTACTAAGCTTTGTTTTGAGGCGTTGGGGCTAATATCATTTTTTACAGTTGGCCAGGATGAAGTAAGGCAGTGGACTGTGAGAAAAAATTCAACTGCTCCGGAAGCAGCGGGTGCAATACACTCTGACCTCCAAAGAGGGTTTATAAGAGCTGAAGTAATGAAAACCAAGGAGTTATTAGAACTTGGCGGGGAAGATAAGCTTAAAGCAGCAGGTAAAGTATATTTAAAAGGCAAAGAATATATAGTTGAGGATGGAGATATCCTTAATATTAGGTTCAATGTATAGTTTTTAGGCAGTTTGTTAGAAGAATAAATTGTGCTTGACTAAAAATTTTTTTATGATATACTTACAGTGTAAATAACATAGATGTTTATTTAGACAATGATGTCTTTTGGCGATGAAGAGCTAAAAGACATTTTTATTTTGAACACAGGCGTTCATTTTAGCCAATGATTTGGCTAGGGTGAACGTCTTTTTTTTGACCGGAAGTTCGCATGTTTAAATCTTTATAGATTTAAACTGGTTTGCGAG
>CAYWPX010000004.1:156391-157672 GCA_964460615.1 uncultured Planctomycetia bacterium | reverse complement strand
GTGACCGGAAGTTCGCATGTTTAAATCTTTATAGATTTAAACTGGTTTGCGAGGTGACCGGAAGTTCGCATGTTTAAATCTTTATAGATTTAAACTGGTTTGCGAGGTCACTTAGAAATTGCTAAGCAATTTCTAAGGTTTATCGTGATAAACAACCCCTACAGATTCGTTTTGATTTGCCTGACGAAGTCATGGCAAATGAATCAAAACGGTAGGGGTGAAACGAAACTATAGGCACAAAACAAAGGTTGCAAATATCAATGACATTCGAAATGATAGTACAAAAATATACCCCGACAATTAAACGCATTGCTTACAAGCTTAATGGCCATTTTACTTATTTTGACCATGACGATCTGTATCAGGAAGCAGTGTGGCATTTGTGGAATTCATTTAAGTCGGGTAAATTAGCTGATAAGACGGATAGCTATATCCTTCAAGGGTGCTATTTTTATTTAAGAAATTATATCCGTAAGGCCAAAGATAAATGTGATTCGATGAGCCTTAATATGACTATCAATGAAGAAGAGGTTGCGATAGAGGAGGTTTTGAAAATTGCGCCTTCAAATAATAGAGAAGAATTAGAGAATAATCTTACCATGGATGAGCTGAAAAATAATTCACTTACAAAGCGGGAAAAAGAAATTCTAAAATTTAGCCTTGAAGGGCTGACTGTAAGGGAAGTTGGCAAAAAGATAGGGATTTCTCACGTTATGGTTGTAAAAATTTTAAAAAATGTGAAAGATAAATATAGAAAGCTGATGAACTAAATAGCTCATGGTTCATGGCTCATAGTTCATAGGGATAAAAAGATTTTACAATGAGCTAAGAGCTCTGCCTGCCACGGCAGGCGAAGCTATGAGCTAAAATTGGTTACCAAAAGAACTTAATTTTGACTTGTAATACCAGGAAGCGAAAAAGATTTAAACACAGTGATGTGTAAATGACAAAGGCGTTCTAGAAATAGAACGCTATTATTGTTTTTAGCCATAGAGAGGCTAGTTTTTAGACGGAGGCGTCTTTTGATCCAGCGATGGATTGAAAGGCGCCTTTTTTAATGAGCACATAATTTATGGCAGGCGAAGCTAATATAAATTATAAGTGCGAATTACCCCGCAGAGCATCGCAAAAATATTACCATTTGGGGAAGATTTTTGCGATATTTTGCCCTCTGCAATTCGAAGAATTGCGAGGACTAAGTCCCTGAAATTGCAACACAATTTCTAGGGGCGAAGCGGGGATGTAAGTTTAAATCTTTATAGATTTAAACTGGTTTGCGAG
>CAYWPX010000004.1:148041-156291 GCA_964460615.1 uncultured Planctomycetia bacterium | reverse complement strand
GTGACCGGAAGTTCGCAAGTTTAAATCTTTATAGATTTAAACTGGTTTGCGAGGTGACCGGAAGTTCGCAAGTTTAAATCTTTATAGATTTAAACTGGTTTGCGAGGTCACTTAGAAATTGCTAAGCAATTTCTAAGGTTTAGCGGGTGAAATAGCAATTTAAATAGGAGAAAAAAATGATGACAATGAAGAAGTTGATAAGTTTTACGCTGGCTTTCTTTTTATGTGTCATGCCGGTTTCAGGCTATGTTTGGGCCGATGAAACGGCCGATCTAAAAAAAGAGGTAAACGATCTTAAGGCCAAGCTTATCGAGCTTGAAAAAAGGCTTGTTGCTACAGAGTCAAGATCTGATTCCCAGGATAAGAAGGTATCAGAGGGCCTAGCTACCGGATCGGTGTCAGGGCCGATCGCAACAGGATTATCCGGCTTAACAAAGGATATATCCTTGCATGGATATGTTGATACATCCTATATATTTAATACAAATACTCCCACATCTCCAAATCCAAGGATAAACAGATTAAGGGTATTTGACAGGGATTCAAATGGTTTTATGTTAAATATGGCCAAGGTCTATTTGGAGAAAACTGTTTCCAAAGAGTCTCCGATCGGAGGAAGGGTTGACCTTGATTTTGGGAAAGACGCAGAAATTATAGGTTCGGCCGGGCTTGGTTCGACGACAGATGAATTTGACTTGCAGCAGGCATACGGAGAGGTTCAGGTTCCGTATAGCTTTAAATTCATGGACGCCTTAAAATTCAAAGCCGGTAAATATTCAACACTTCTGGGGGCTGAAGTTATTGAATCCCCTGATAACTGGAACTTTTCCAGGTCGTTCCTATTCGGGTATGCAATTCCGTTCACACTTACCGGTTTAAGGGCGTATTATAAACCTATGAGCGATGTGCCTGTTGATATATATGCAGGTATCAATAATGGCTGGGATGTTGTGAGCGATAATAATAAAGGAAAGACTTTTGAAGGCCAGATTAATTTTTATCCAACGGATAAATTTTCCATGTCCTTGGGGACAGCGCTTGGTCCCGAAAGATCTGACTCAAATAATGATATGAGAAATGTCATTGATCTTGTTGCTACATATAAGGCTACTAATAAATTGACGTTCAAGGTCAATTATGACTATGGTTGGGAAAGAAACGGCACAGGTGAGTATAAAAATGCCTCATGGTCAGGTGTAGCCGGTTATGCAAAGTATGATATCCTTGACTGGTGGAGCCTAGCCGCAAGAGGGGAATTCTTTAATGATATGAACGGTGTAAGGACGGGTATGCTTGCATCAAACGGGAATACAAATATCAAGCTTTGCGAAGGGACCCTCACCAGCGAATTCAGGATCTTTAAGGATCTTATTACTCGTTTAGAGTATAGGTATGATAAGGCTAACGAAGCGGTGTTCTACAAGAATAAAGAATATTCAAATCATCAGAATACCATTTCAGCAGAAGCGATTTATAAGTTTTAGTAAAGCAGATGACAGTGGACAGATGACAGAAAACAGAAAAATCGGAGGTGTAAGATGTTTAATACGGGTGATACAGCATGGATCTTGATATCGTCGGCACTTGTAATGCTGATGACCCCGGGTTTGGCTTTTTTCTACGGGGGTATGGTAAGAAAGAAAAATGTACTGAGTATTCTTATGCAATGTTTTATAATTTTGTGTGTTGTGAGTATTCAGTGGGTACTTTTTGGGTACAGCCTTTCATTCGCTCCGGGCGAAGGGTTCTGGGGGCCTTTAAGTTGGCTGGGGTTAAAAGGGGTAGGATTTGAACCATATGCTGATTATGCAGGAACTATTCCTCATCAAGCATTTATGGTTTTTCAAATGATGTTTGCAATCATTACTCCTGCGCTTATTCTTGGAGCATTTGCGGAGAGAATGAAATTTTCAGCGTTTCTGCTCTTTACAATTCTTTGGGCTACTTTGGTCTATGATCCTGTCTGCCATTGGATATGGGGAGTAGGAGGGTGGCTAAGGAAACTGGGTGCTTTGGATTTTGCCGGCGGTACCGTAGTTCATATTAATGCCGGTATTGCCGCTCTTGCAACGGCATTTGTAATAGGAAAAAGAAATAATCTTGAAAAAAATGTCCCCGCTCCGCACAACCTGCCCTTTGTAGCATTGGGTACAGGATTATTATGGTTCGGATGGTTTGGGTTTAATGCCGGGAGTGCTTTGGCAGCAAATGGCTTGGCGGTAAATGCTTTTGTGGTTACAAATACCGCAGCAGGGGCTGCCGGGTTAAGCTGGGCAGTAATCGAGTGGCTTAGGAACGGCAAGCCGACACTCTTTGGGGTTTGCTCAGGCGCTGTGGCAGGTTTGGTAGCTATTACGCCGGCAGCAGGGTTTGTAGGAGTAGTACCGGCGATTATTATCGGATTACTTGTGAGCGTATTTTGTTATATAGCTGTTAGTATCATTAAACCGGCTTTAGGGTATGATGATTCGCTCGATGCGTTTGGAGTGCACTGTGTAGGCGGTATATGGGGAGCATTGGCAACAGGGTTATTTGCATCTACGGCCGTGAATCCGGCGGGAGCAAACGGATTATTTTATGGAAATCCAAAACAATTTTTTGTACAACTACTTGCTGTCGGAGTAACGTTGGTGTATTCATTTATAGCAAGTATTGTTATTTACAAAATCATTGATCTTGTAGTCGGAGTTAGAGTCAGCGATAAAGAAGAAGCGATGGGTCTTGATCTAACGCAGCATCGTGAACGGGCTTATACGGTTTTAGAATAGATGACAGAAGACAGATGACAGAAGACAGATGACAGAAGACAGAAGACAGATGATAGACGACAGATAACAGAAAACAGAGAAGAGACGGCAGAAGACAGAAAAAAATCTGATTTCTGTTTTCTGACTTCTGATTTCTGATATAAGGGGGAATATATGAAACTAATAATAGCCATTATCCAGCCACATAAGCTGGAAGAAGTAAAAGAAGAACTGTATAAAGCAGATGTAAACCTGATAACTGTAAGCGAGGTACTTGGCCATGGCAGACAGATGGGAGTGGCTGAGGTTTATAGAGGCCATAAAGAAACAGGAAATCTGTTAAGGAAGATACGCCTTGAAATAGCCGTAAATGATAACTTCCTAGAACCAACGATAAAAGCCATCATAAAAGGCGCCAAGACCGGCGAAACAGGGGACGGCAAGATATTTGTCATCGATCTCAAGGAATGTATCCGCATCCGTACTGAAGAGACAGGGTCAGTGGCGATAGGGTAAATTAGCTCATAGTTTCGCCTGCTCGCCTTCAGCGAGACAGGCAGAGCTCATGGCTCATAGTAAAAACACATTTAAAGAGGTTTTGGTTCTACTATCAGCTATGAGCTAAGAACTAATTTAGTTACCAAAACCCTTTATTTTTTACTTGTATTGTAAGTAAAAGGTTTGCTTAATATTTAGGCACATAGAAGTGCAAAAATAAGGAAAATTTGAACACAGGCGTTCAATTAGCCATGGATTTCAGGCTAAATGAGCGCTTTTTTTGTTATTGAGTTTTATATGATATTGTAGTAGGATAATAATTAATAATCGGAGGGATTTATGGGCGTTAGACAGGATGTGCTATTCAGGGTCAAAGGTATTGAATTAGAGAAGATAGCTTCACCAAAAAAAGTTTCAAGTTATTTCGGCGAAAATACTTTTAACGTCGAAACAATGCAGAAATTTATTTCTAAAGGAACTTTTGAAGCATTTAAAAAATGGATGTCCGAAGGAATTACCATATCAATCGAAGAGGCAAATGAAATAGCCGACGCTATGAAAGAATGGGCCATTGAAAAGGGCGCAACATATTATACGCACTGGTTCCAGCCGATGACAGGCCTGACCGCAGAAAAACATGATAGTTTTATTTCTATAGTCGGCCCGGGAAAGGTAATAGAAAAGTTTTCAGGTAATAAGCTTATCCAGGGCGAACCCGATGCCTCAAGTTTCCCTTCAGGCGGCATAAGGGCGACATTTGAAGCAAGAGGTTATACAGCTTGGGATCCATCAAGCCCGGCATTTATTATCGAAAGCAAACTTGGTAAGACCCTGTGCATTCCTACCATATTCATCTCGTACCATGGGGAATCCTTAGACAAAAAACTACCGCTTTTACGTTCAGACGAAGCTTTAAATAAAGCGGCGATTAATCTACTAAAACTTTTCGGACATAAAGATGTAAAAAAAGTTGTCTCTACCTGCGGCGCTGAACAGGAATATTTCCTTATAGATAAGCATTATTACAATTTAAGGCAGGATCTTCTTTTATGCGGAAGGACATTGGTAGGCGCAGCTTCGCCGAAGGGGCAGCAGCTCGAAGATCAGTATTTTGGTACAATAAAAGAAAGAGTGGTCAATTTCATGTTTGAAGCTGCCGAAGAGGCTTATAAGCTTGGCATACCGGTTATGACCAGGCACAATGAAGTTGCCCCTCATCAGTATGAGTTTGCGCCGATATTTGAAGAATCGAATCTTGCGGCCGATCATAACCAGCTTCTTATGGATATCATGAAAAAGGTTGCTTTAAGGCATAATCTGGTTTGCCTTTTGCATGAAAAACCTTTTCAAGGGATAAATGGAAGCGGGAAACACCTTAACTGGTCTTTGGCGGATGATAAGGGAAATAATCTGTTAAATCCCGGAGCGACTCCGGCTGATAACCTGCAGTTCCTGGCAGTGCTTGCCGCGGTATTAAGAGCGGTATATATACATTCGGATCTACTAAGAGCAAGCGTAGCTATGGCCGGTAACGAACATAGATTGGGCGCCAATGAGGCTCCGCCGGCTATCATCAGCGTATTCTTGGGCGACCAGTTAACATCAATACTCGATATGATAGAAAAAGGGGTGAAGGCAAAGGTTTCAAAAGAGGATATTATGGATCTGGGGGTTACAAGGCTTCCCAAATTTAATAAGGATTCAACCGACAGGAACAGAACCTCTCCGTTTGCTTTTACCGGTGCAAAATTTGAATTTAGAGCAGTAGGATCATCACAGAATATTGCTACTCCCATAACGGTAATAAATACCATTATTGCTGAGTCTCTGGATTATGTCGCTGAAAAGATCAAGAAAGCGGCAAGCGGAAAGGATTTTAACACCGCTACCCTTCATGTTATTGCCGAAATTATTAAAGAGACCAAAGGTATCAGGTTTGAAGGCAACAACTATTCGCCTGAATGGGTAAAAGAAGCGAAAAAACGCGGGCTTCCGAATGTTGCTTCTACTGTTGAATCCTTAGAGGTGCTGTCAAGCCAGAAGAATATCAATCTCTTCTCAAAATATAAAGTATTTTCCAAAGAAGAGCTTCTTGCCAGGCACCATATATGGATCCATACATATAACCTGACACTTGAAATAGAAGCAAATACTTTAAATGAAATGGTAAACGCAAGCATTGTTCCTTTTGGGCGTGAATATGAGAAGGTGCTTGCAGAAAATCTTGAGAAACTTGTTCAGTTAAAAAAATCAGCAGGGTTAAAGGTTGAAAAGGCGGTTATAGAAGACCAAAAAGTTCATCTATCTGATGTTGCTACAAAGATCTATTATGTCAGGAAAAATACCGTATCTATGATGAAGCTTCTGGAAAAAGCGGCATCGCTGGATCAGGAAAAACGGGCTGAACTTTATTTTGAAGAGTTGAAACCTCTGATGGATCACATCAGGAAACATGTTGACGAACTTGAGTGTGTAGTATCAGATGAACATTGGGATCTCCCGAAATATAGAGAGATGTTGTTTGTGAAATAGTTCATACCTGCCTGCCGGCAGGCAGGGCTCATAGCTGATAGTTCATAGTAAAACTAAAAACTATGAGCCAAGAGCCATGAGCTAATGTGGTTACCAAACCATGTTTTTTCTTACTTGTATTTACAGAAATGAAGAATTTATTTGGCACACCGGAGTGCTTAGGACAAGTTTAACTTTGAACACAGGCGTTCACTTAGTTTAAAACTAAATGGACGCTTTTTTATTTGATCTTGCTTGCCTAAAGTTTAGGCAAAAGGTGCCAAAATGAATGAAAATACAAAAGAGATAAATAATTTTGATGAAGTTTACCAAAAGAGCGGCAGCGGTAAAGTCTATAAGGATATTATAGACTATATAGAAAAACCTCTTATTGAATGGGCCCTCAAAAAAAGCGATGGCAATCAGATAAAAGCTGCAAAGATACTGGGTATAAACCGTAATACTATCCGTGTCAAAATTAAAAAATTTGGTATTGCGCCGAGAGCCTTTAAATAGTACAATATACGCTTTCTATAGACATAACAGAGTTAATTAAAATATAAAAAGAAGATGAATATGGATAACCCAAAAGATAAATGCACAAGCCGTGGTTTGTATAACCCTGAATTTGAACACGACTCCTGCGGAGTAGGTTTTGTCTGCAATATTAAGGGCAACGCCTCTAATGAAATAGTTAAACAGTCACTGGAGGTATTAAGAAGGCTTTCTCACCGTGGCGCTACAGGAGCAGACCCAAAGACAGGTGACGGCGCAGGTATACTGATACAGACCCCGCACGAATTTTTTGTTAAGATCGCTCTTAAGGATAAATTTATCCTTCCGGCTAAAGGTGAATACGGTACGGGACTTGTTTTTTTCCCGCAGGTGACCGAAGAAAGAAAATTCTGCAAAGATGCCTTTGAAAAGATCGTAAGGCTTGAAGGCGGCAAGATCATTGCCTGGCGAGAAGTTCCGGTAGATAATTCCGAAATAGGCTTTACCGCCAAAGACACCCAGCCGGTCATAGAACAGCCTTTTATATCATTTGAAATAAAATCAAAATCCGCCCCGGACGAGCTTTATTTGGAAAGGAAGCTCTATATTGCAAGAAAAAAAATTGAAAATCTTATCCGCTCCTCAAAGCTTAAACAAAGATCATTTTTTTATATTACCAATCTATCCAGTCGTACTTTTTCCTATAAAGGCCTTTTAATGCCTGAACAGGTCGAAGGTTTTTTTGTTGACCTTAAGGATAATTCGTTAAAGAGTTCTATCGGTCTTATACATTCCAGGTACAGTACCAACACTTTTCCTACATGGGACCTGGCGCAGCCGTTCAGGTTCATTGCGCATAACGGAGAGATCAATACTCTGCGCGGGAATATAAACTGGCTCAAGGCCCGGGAAGGGTTATTAAAAAGCGAATTTTTTGGCAAAGCTATTGACGAGATAAAGCCGGTTATCGTCCCCAATGGAAGCGACTCCGCAACAATTGACAATGTATTCGAACTTTTGTTTTTAGCCGGAAGGCCTTTAACTCATGCTATGATGATGCTTGTCCCGGGGGCATGGGAGCAGAACAAGCTTATGGATAAAAGCTTAAGGGATTTTTATAAGTATCATGCCTCGCTCATGGAGCCATGGGATGGTCCTGCAGCCCTTGCATTTACAGACGGCTTAAGGGTCGGCGCGCTTTTGGATAGAAACGGACTAAGGCCTGCCAGATACATTGTAACCAAAAAAGACCTTGTTGTTATGGCATCCGAGGTCGGGGTATTGGATATAGATCCGAAAGACATACTTATATCGGGCCGCTTAGAACCGGGCAAGATATTCTTTATTGATACCGAAAAAGGTAAGATAGTAAATGACGATGAAGTCAAAAAAGAGATCTCTACAAAACTTCCTTATGGAAAATGGATCAACGAAAACCAGCTTGAATTAGAACATCTTCCGGAAGCAAGCGTAGAAAAAAATAGTTTTGATACATTTACAATGCTCAAGGCCTTTGGCTATACAAGAGAAGACCTTAAGGTAATACTTAAGCCGATGGCAGAATCTGCGCATGAGCCGACCGGTTCTATGGGCAATGACACCCCTCACGCAGTGCTTTCAAAAAGGCCGCAGCTGTTATATACATATTTTAAACAGCTATTCGCTCAGGTTACAAACCCTGCAATAGATCCTATAAGAGAAGAGCTTGTAATGAGCTTGCAGAGTTTCATAGGGCCGGAGAGGAACCTTCTTGATGAGACCCCGAAGCATTGCCGTAAGCTGAGAGTAAAACGTCCTATACTTACAAATAAGGAGTTTGCTAAGATAGCCAGATTCAATAAAAGCGGATTTAAGTCAAAAATGATCTCAGTCCTCTTTGAAAGAGATTCTAAGGCCAGTTTTAAAAAGACTATCGATAATATATGCATAGAAGCAGAAAATGCGATCAAAAAAGGCTATACATTTATCATACTTAGCGATAAAGGCGTTAATGAAAAAT
>CAYWPX010000004.1:0-148013 GCA_964460615.1 uncultured Planctomycetia bacterium | reverse complement strand
AACAGGTGCCGTCCATCATCACTTGACGGAAAAATCTCTCAGGACTCAGATCGGGATTATTATTGAAAGCGCTGAACCGAGAGAGGTTCACCACTTTGCGCTTCTTTTCGGTTATGGGGCTGACTGCATCAATCCCTATCTTGTTTATGAGGCGTTCGATTATCTTATTAATGAAAAAGAAATGAATGTCGAGCTCAATAAGGCCATTGAAAATTATAGGGTAGCTCTTGAAAAAGGAATACAGAAAATACTTTCTAAAATGGGCATATCTACGTTACAGAGTTATCGCGGCGCGCAGATCTTTGAGGCGATCGGCGTCGGTACCGGGGTGATAGAAAAATATTTCAAAGGTACCGTTTCAAGGATCAACGGCGTCGGCATTGATGAGATATACGAAGAGACGATCCTTAGGCATAAGGACGCGTTTCCCGAAAGGCCTATCGATGCGCCATATCTAGTAACAGGGGGGCTTTATCAGTGGAAAAGGGACGGCGAGTTCCATCTGTGGAATCCGGACAGTATTGCCAGCCTTCAGGATGCCGCAAGATCAAATAATTTTAATAGATACAGGGATTTTAGTAAATTGATCAATGACCAGTCCAATAATCCTGCTACCTTAAGAAGCCTCTTAAGATTTAAAGAAGGAAAAAGTATCCCGATCGACCAGGTGGAGCCGGTGTCTGAAATTGTAAAAAGATTTGCTACAGGCGCAATGAGCTTTGGCTCTATCTCGAGAGGCGCTCATGAGACGCTGGCCATAGCCATGAACCGGTTAGGCGGAAGGTCCAACACCGGAGAGGGCGGAGAAGATCCGACGAGGTTTAAACCGCTCCCGAACGGCGATTCCAAAAGAAGTTCTATTAAGCAGGTGGCTTCAGGAAGATTCGGGGTAACGACAAATTATCTGGTTAATGCCGATGAATTACAGATCAAGATCGCTCAGGGCGCAAAGCCGGGAGAAGGAGGGCAGTTACCGGGCCATAAGGTAAGCGTTACTATAGCTAAAACACGTTATACAACCCCCGGCGTAACTTTGATATCTCCTCCGCCGCATCATGACATTTATTCCATAGAAGATCTAGCGCAGCTGATATTTGATCTAAAAAATGCAAATCCGGGCGCCCGCATAAGCGTAAAGCTTGTTTCGGAGATAGGCGTTGGAACTATTGCGGCAGGTGTCGCTAAAGGGCACGCTGATATGATACTTATTTCAGGGGGCGACGGCGGTACAGGCGCATCTCCTATAAGTTCTATTAAGCACGCAGGGCTGCCGTGGGAGCTTGGTATTTCTGAGACTCACCAGACACTTGTCTTAAATGATCTTCGATCCAGAGTGCGTCTTCAGACAGACGGCCAGATGCGTACAGGCCGTGATGTTGCTATAGCGGCAATATTAGGAGCGGAAGAATTTGGTTTTTGCACAGCGGCGCTTATTATCTCGGGCTGCGTTATGTTAAGGCACTGCCATTTAAATAACTGCTCAGTAGGCGTAGCCACACAGGATGAGATACTTGAAAAGCGATTTAGCGGCAAGCCGGAATATTTAGTAAATTACTTTACTTTTGTTGCAGAAGAGCTTCGTGAGATCATGGCCGGCCTCGGAGTAAAAAATATAGAAGGCTTAGTCGGCCAGACAAACTTCCTGGAAGTAAATAAAGACATTCTTCCGTGGAAAGCAAAAGAGATCGATTTTTCAAGGATCCTTTATAAGCCGGAAGTCCCAAAATCAGTCGAGACCCATTTTACTACCAAACAAAACCATAATATTGACGATGTTCTTGATAAACAATTGATCAGATTAGCCGATAAAGCTATTGAGAGAAAAGAACCGGTTAAAATAACGCTTCCGATAAAAAATGTTAACCGTACAACAGGGGCTATGCTAAGCGGTGAGGTATGCAAGAATTTCGGCGAAGAAGGCCTGAGTGAAGATACTATTTATTGTAAATTTAACGGAGTAGCAGGGCAATCTTTCGGGGCGTTTTTGGCGAAGGGGGTTACATTTGAATTAGAGGGGATGGCGAATGATTATGTCGGCAAAGGTATTTCAGGAGGCAAGATAATAATTTATCCCGACAAGAATGCTGATTATAAATCCGATGAGAACATCCTTATAGGCAATACGACGTTCTACGGCGCTATTAAAGGAGAGGCATATATCAGAGGTGTTGCGGGAGAAAGATTCTGTATTAGAAATTCCGGGTTGTTAGGGGTGGTAGAAGGAGTAGGAGACCACGGATGCGAATATATGACAGGCGGCATAGTTGTGGTAATAGGTAAAACGGGAAGGAATTTTGGCGCCGGCATGTCAGGCGGTATAGCCTATATATATGATAAAGAAGAAAAATTTAAAAGTAAGTGCAATCTCGAGATGGTGGAGCTCGATACGCTTACAAAAGAAGACTCTGAAACGGTATATAACCTTTTACATAACCATTATAAGTATACCGCAAGCCCAAATGCCAAGAGTATTCTGGATAAATTCCATTCAGAGATAAAGAGATTTGTTAAAGTAATGCCATTAGAATATAAGAGGATCCTGGAAACAAAAAGGCTTGAAAAGAAACTGGATCTTTCGGAAGTTGCGGATGGATAATTTAGCTCATAGCTCATAGTTTCGCCTGCTCGCCTACAGCGAGGCAGGCAGAGCTCATGGTTTTTTTACTATGAGCCAAGAGCTTCTAAATAAATTGCACGAGGATAAAATGGGTGACGTAAAAGGATTTTTAAAAGTAAAAAGAAAAAAATCAGAGTATAGGCCTATTTCTGAAAGGGTCAAGGATTATCGCGAAGTAATCACTCTGAGATCTAGTGAAGTCTCCAAAGAGCAGGCCTCAAGATGCATGGATTGCGGGACTCCATTTTGCCACTGGGGTTGCCCTATCGGCAACCATATACCTGACTGGAACGATCTTATGTTTAACGGCAAGTGGCAGAAAGCATTTGATATGTTGAATGCTACAAATAACCTTCCCGAAATTACAGGGCGAGTTTGTCCGGCGATTTGCGAGTTTGCTTGTGTTTTGGGGATAAATGACGATCCTGTGACTATAAGGGAAAACGAATTATCTATCATTGAACATGCATTCAAATCCGGGTATATTAAACCCAAGCCTCCCAAAAAACGCACAGATAAGATGGTTAGTGTTATAGGTTCCGGCCCAGCCGGATTAGCCCTGGCTGATCAATTGAATAAGGCTGGACACAATGTAGTAGTATTTGAGAAAGATGATAAAGTCGGCGGAGTGCTTAGGTATGGTATCCCTGATTTTAAACTCGATAAATCTGTCATAGATAGAAGGGTTGATATATTAAAAAAAGAAGGGATTCAGTTTGTGACCAAGATGAACGCTGGAGTCGACCTTCTTTCATCGGCGCTTCTTGATCAATTTGACGCCATAGCTATTACAGCCGGTTCGCGTGTTCCGAGGGATCTTAAGATAGAGGGCAGGGAACTAGGCGGAGTGCATTTTGCGATGGATTATCTTATTCAGTCTAACAAAAGAGTTGCCGGTGAGGAGATACCGGCCGATAAGTTTCTTGATGCTAATGGTAAAAATGTAGTTGTAATAGGCGGAGGCGATACCGGAGCAGATTGCGTAGGTACTGCCCACAGGCAGGGCGCCAAGTCTATTACCCAGATAGAACTTCTGGACCAGCCACCACAGTGCAGGACCGGTGAATATCCTTGGCCGAAATATCCGATGATATTAAAGGTTTCCACCAGCCACGAAGAGGGCGGTAAAAGAGAATGGGCGGTACTGACAAAAAAGTTTATCGGAAATAATGGTGATGTAAAAAAGCTTTCTTGTGTCAGGCTTACTTTCCAAAAAGACGATAAAGGTTGCCCGATAATGAGAGAGATACCTGATTCAAATTTTGATATTGAAGCGGATTTAGTGGTTTTAGCTTTAGGGTTTTTGCATCCGGAGCACAAGGGGCTCGTTACAGAGCTTAAACTTGAACTTGATGAAAGAAAAAATATTAAAACAGACCAAAATTTTATGACCTCTTATAAAGGTGTCTTTGCCGCCGGAGACGCCAGGCGGGGGCAGTCGTTAATAGTCTGGGCTATATCCGAAGGGCGCAAAGCTGCTCATGCGATAGATAAATATCTTATGGGGAAGAGTAATCTGCCGGTCATGTAAAATTAGCTCATAGTTCATTGCTCTTAGCTCATGGTAAGAATTAAATAAATGCCTGATCGAAATTGATCAGGCATTTAGTGTTTTATATTGATAAAATTTGTTTAATTGATATAATAACGAGTACCATAAATAGAAAGCTGTCGATATGCCCCGCAAAAAATTTACCCATAAAGATAAGAATAAGATCAATCCCAATTCTAAACGTTATCATCTTAGGAGTGATCCGGATAGCACTCAAGGCACATACAATATTATACGTACTCTATCAAAATTAGGATACTGCTCAAGAAAAGAGGCTCTAAAATTGGTTCAAGGGGGCCTCGTTAGCGTGAATAGCAAAATTGTTAGAGACCCGGGCCTTAAAATAAAAAATTTTGATAAGATCTTAGTTGAAGGCAAACCTCCTTTAAAGAAAAAACTCAGGTATCTTATGCTTAATAAGCCTGCCGGATATATAACTACGAGGCATGATGAATTGGGCAGGAAGACCGTCTACGAATTGCTTGGGAATGTAAAAGACTGGGTTTTTCCGGTAGGGAGATTAGATATGGATAGCGAAGGGCTTCTGATATTTACCAATGACACACAATTTGGCGAAAGATTGACTAATCCTAAAAGTAATATTCCAAGAGTCTATGAAGTAAAGATCGATAAGCCACTGGATCAGGAAGAGATATCTCTTATAAGACAAGGCGTGGATATAGGCAGAAGCGAAATATCAAAACCGACCACTTTTAAAGCGTTAAATCCGGATGACCTCACTTTTTTTGAAATAACCCTGGCTGAAGGCAAGAACCGTGAACCCAGAAGACTTTTTGAAAAGTTCGGAAAATCTGTTTTACACTTAAAAAGGATAAAATACGGCCCGTATGAACTTAGGGATCTGAGGCCCGGCCAATGGAAAGAGATTGTTGTCAGTAAATAAAAACTTTTTCTAGTCTGCTGCACTGCCTTATTGCAAAGCCGTAGGGCAAGTATGAGCTAAGAAAGATTTATTATATTCGCTTGATTTTATTTTAGTAATTATGTAAAATTGGAATATATATTTATCGTTAAAGGGTCTGGAAGTTACCAAAGACTTCCAGAGGTTTTTCATGTGGTCGGGCCGCCATATTTATCTTCTTTGAGGGTATCATATGAAAAAAATTTTACTTTTTATCCTCCCAATCCTCCTGATTGTATCCGCCGGGTTCGCCGCATTTGGGTTTTTCCAGGCGAAACTCCAGGAAAATAATTTATTAGACGATCTTAAAAGGAAGGCCCGTAGCGTTGATGAAAGCATAGAAATTTCCGCAAAGTATATTTTCTTAAATAATGACATTAAAGCCGCTAATCGTCTTGTGGAAGGCTTTCAAAAAAGGGAGCGGATGCAAGGCTGCGTATTATATGACAAAGAAGGCAATATTATTGCTATAACGGAGAGGATTGCCGATTGGAGAGATAAAGACCGCCCCTACATCAAGGAAATCCTTCAGAACAAAACACCCCGCGGAAACCTGGAAAAATTCAAAGAATATTCATTTTACAGCTATATAATCCCCGTTTTGGACGACGAAAATAATGTCATAGGATTGTCGGAAGTAGTCTATGATACATCGTATGTTTTTACGGAGATGAGCGAACTATGGAAGAAGATGGTTATGCCGCTCGGGGTACTGGTCATATTGATATTTTTTATTACTCTTTTGATGCAGCGCCAGATATTTGTTATGCCGGTAAAACAGCTTACAGAATGGTTTCATGGTTTTCAAAAAGGCGAAATAGATTCATTTCATCCTATTCAAAAAGATGAACTTGGAAAGCTTGCCAGTGAAGTTGAACAGGTAGCCCTAAGCCTCAGAGTAGCAAGAAAGGTGATCTCAGAAGAAGCTCAGGAGAGGGTCCAAAAAGAAGAAAGATGGACTGAATCCAAACTAAGAGATCTCGTTAAGGCAAAAATAGGTGAAAATGCCCTTATTGTAGTTTCCAATAGAGAACCTTATATGCACATTCTCGATGAAGGCAAAAATACCCCAAGGTGTTTCAGGCCCGCAAGCGGCGTAGTAACAGCCATAGATCCGTTATTAAGAGCCTGCGGCGGGACATGGATCGCCCATGGCAGCGGAAATGCTGACAAAAAGTTTGTAAATTCTAAAAATAAACTTGGGGTTCCTCCGGATGATAATAGGTATATTTTAAAAAGGGTTTGGATCACAAAAGAGGAGGAAGAAGGATACTACTATGGTTTTTCAAACGAAGGCCTCTGGCCTCTTTGCCATATAACACATACGCGGCCGATTTTTAAGGAAGCGGACTTCAGGATGTATAAAAAAGTAAATCAAAAATTTGCCGATAGCATAATTGAGGAACTCCCGGATAAAAGATCTCTTGTTTTTATTCAGGATTACCATTTTACGCTTTTGGCAAAATTGATAAAAGAAAAAAAGCCCGATGCGGTTGTAGCGCTTTTTTGGCATATTCCTTGGCCTAACCCGGAGGTTTTTTCAATATGTCCTTATCAGAAAGAGATACTTGACGGGCTTTTAGCCTGCGACCTCATAGGGTTTCATACCCAATTTCATTGCAATAATTTTCTTGATACAGCAAATCGTCTTTTAGAATGCCGTGTTGACACAGAAAAATCGAGTGTCATAAGAAGCGGCAAAGAAAGTTTCATAAAGCCTTTTCCTATAAGCATAGATCCAAATATAAGCGGCAATGTATCGGATTCGGATAAAAGCATAATGGAAAAAATCCGCCTTGAGTATGACCTGGAAAATAAGATCATTGGCGTGGGGGTTGACAGGATCGATTATACCAAGGGTATAGAGGAGCGAATTAAGGCTATTGACAGGTTCCTTGACAAGAACCCGGTTTACAGGGGAAAGCTTGTTTTTATCCAGATCGGAGCCCCGAGCCGGACGCATATAAAAAGATACCATGACCTTATGGGAGAGATAGATGAATTGGTTGAAGAAATAAACTGGAAACATTCAGATGGAGAATGGAAACCGATAATTTATCTAAAAAGGCATTTTTCGCCGGAAGAAATAAAGCCATTTTATGCAATGGCTGATTTTTGTATAGTGAGTTCTCTCCATGACGGAATGAACCTTGTCGCAAAAGAATATATTGCCGCAAAAGAAAATTCCAAAGGAGCACTTGTCCTTAGTAAGTTCACCGGAGCATCGCGCGAACTGAATGATGCTATTATAGTAAATCCCTATGCAATAGAAGAATTTGCGGATGCGATCAAGTTTGCCGTTGAGATGCCCGTTGGTGAGAAAGAAAAAAGGATGAAAAATATGAAAGAGGTAATTGCGGAAAATAATATATATAAATGGGCAGGCAATATAATAAACGAGATATCAATATTAAATAAGTCTTAGGCAAATGTATTTATTTTCGAACATAGAAAAGATAAAAAAAAATCTAAAGGATAAATTCATATATCTTTTTTTGGATTTTGACGGGACCCTTTCTGAGATTGCCAGGAAGCCGAGTTTAGCAGTCTTTCCTGAGGCAAACAGAGAATCCTTGGAATCATTGAAAAGAAAAAAGAATTTCAGGGTTGCTATTATCAGCGGAAGGTCTTTAAAAAATCTGAAAAAGGTTATAGGCATAAAAGGCATATATTATTCCGGCAACCACGGCCTGCAGTTTTCAGCGGGGCATAGTTATAGCTGCCGCATCCCAAAAGGATACAGAAAGATATTAAGAAAAATAAAGAAAGAATCGGCTCAGAGATTTGGAAGGATAAAGGGCGTATTGATAGAAGATAAGGAAATTACTTTATCTATCCACTACCGAATGGTCGATAAAAAAGATATTTTTGCGATCAAAAAAGGATTTGATGATATTATCAGACCTTTTATTAAAAGCGGATCAGTAAAACTTATTAAAGGAAAAAAGGTATTTGAAGTCAAACCTCCGGTAGATTGGAACAAAGGGAAGGCGGTCTTAAGCCTTATGAGGGAAGAAAAAAGGATTTCTAAGAATTCAAATTTGATCCCGCTATATATAGGCGATGATATAACAGACAGAGATGCTTTCAGGGCTATCCGTGGTGAAGGCCTGACGATTTTTGTAGGCCGGGAGAAAGGGATGCTGGGCGCCCAATATTATTTGAAAAATACAAAAGAAGTTACAAAGTTTTTAAAAATCCTTACCGGGATATGAGGCCTCAGATGAAAGAGATAAAAGACGCAAAAGAGCCTTTCAAGTTTTTTACGAGACTCCATCTAACGGAGCTTACCGGCCTTAAAGCATGCAATCTTGAAGAGCTATTAACCCTCCTTAAGGAAGTCCCGGGCTCCAGTATCTATCATCATACTCACAGGTTTTTGCAGCAGCACCAGTATCTGTCTCCGGAACCGCCAAATGATTTTGCATACTGGGTGACACAGATTTTGGGCGAAAAAAAACTTGGCGAGTTATTGGCAAGTATAGATACCGTCCAATATGGCTCAATAAGGGCCCTCCGGGAGAAGCTTATCTTAACAATAGAATCCTATATGGATACCTATCCTAAGTCCAAGCTTAAATTTGCCGGTGAAAATGAAGAGTTCCATTTTATCAAATCCGTCAGCTTTATTTTTGAAACAGGATTTGTGGCAGGCAATCTTTCGGAATTTCTTGAGATACTTAACAAAATCGCAATAGATTCGATTTATTATCATATCTTCGAATCAAGACTGAGGCTTGAAAAAAGCTCAAACGATTTTTCCAACTGGTTTGAAAATTCTGCCGACAATAAGAAGATCGCCGTTCAGATAACAAAACTCGATCCCTATACATATACGCTGGAAGAGCTAAGAAAAAAAATAACCAGGATCATCGAAAAAGAGATCAAGGGTTAATATGGCAAAAATTGATGACTATATACCCATAGTAGGCGAATCCGTAATATATGACCTTAAACTGCTTGCCAAGAAGCTTAACGGCAAAATAGTCCAGAATATCAACTCTACTTCTGTCGGAGGCGGCGTGGCCGAGATCCTTAACAGGATGGTGCCGCTTTTGAAGGATCTTGGGATAGACGCCAGATGGGACCTTATAAAGGGAGGAGAACAGTTTTTCGGCGTAACAAAAAAATTTCATAATGTCCTCCATGGCAAAAAAGAGGAGGTTACAGAAAAAGATTTTGAGATTTTCATGGAAACGAGCAGGGCCAATATAGAAGAGGTGAATATATACGGGGACATAGTTTTTATTCATGATCCCCAGCCCATAGCTCTCATAGAAAAAAAAGCAGAAAATAAGTGGATCTGGAGATGTCATATAGATGTGTCAAATCCCGAAGAAAAAGTCTGGAAATTTCTTTATGGTTTTATAAAAAAATATGACTCTATCGTTTTTTCAGCTCCGGCTTTTTCCCAGAAGCTTCCTATAAGGCAGTTTCTAATTTCTCCTTCGATAGATCCTTTGAGCGACAAAAATAAAGAATTAAGCCCGGAAGAGATCGATTCGGTCCTAGAAAAGTATGGTATCGAGAGGAATAAACCCATCCTTACCCAGATATCAAGGTTCGATGCCCTGAAAGACCCTGTTGGCGTAATAGAAGCATATAAAGCGGTAAAAAAATACACAGACTGCCAGTTGATCCTGGCGGGCGGAGGCGCAACAGATGACCCGGAAGGTATAAAGGTGCTTGATGAAGTACGTCAAAAGGCAAAAGACGATGAGGATATCCATATACTTCTTCTTCCTCAGAATGATATAGAGATCAATGCGCTTCAAAGGGCATCCACAGTGATAATACAAAAATCTCTTAAAGAAGGTTTCGGGCTGACTGTTTCGGAGGCCCTTTGGAAAGGGAAACCGGTTGTTGCCTCAAATGTCGGGGGCATACCACTTCAAGTAAAGCATAAATATTCAGGCCTATTGTGCCATTCAATAGACGGAGCGGCATTTAATATAAAACAGCTTCTGAATAATCCTGAATATGCGGTTAAACTCGGCCAGAACGGTAAAGAGCATATAAAAAATAATTTCCTTATAACAAGGCATTTGAGGGACTATATGCTGTTATTTTTGAGCCTTTTTCATAATGAGGATATTGTGTATTTGTAATTAACTTTTTCTTGACAGTCTATTTTAAGTGAATTATTATAATAGATATAAGTAATCGGCCTTTGCAAGGAAGCAAAGGCATTATGAATTAGACAAAGGCGTCCCTGATTCTTTGGGGATGCCTTTTTTAATGAGCACATAATTTATGGCAGGCGTAACCAACATAAATTATTAGTGCGAATTAACCCCTATGGTTTGATTCGCTTTTGCAGAGCAAAACGAATCAGTAGGGGACGGCTAAAATTACTACTACAGTTTTATTAAGGTACCTATAATTTAGGTATTTTTTTTCGGTCAACACTGCCCAAAATTTAGGCAATAATAGCCTACTTATTAGGCAAAAAATGGAGGGGGTTTTATGAACTTAAGAAGTCCCGGAGGCAATGACGCCTCGCGTACGTTTAACCGTTCAAAAAATGTAGTACCTTCTTCAGGCCTTTGCTCAAGATGCCTTGAAAATTGTAAAGGTAACTGCGAAGTATTCAAATCCTCATTCAGAGGAAGAGAGGTCATATATCCAGGGCCGTTTGGAGAGATGACTGCCGGAGGAGATAAAGATTATCCGGTTGATTATTCTCATTTAAATATCCAGGGGTATGCCCAGGGTGCGAAAGGGCTTCCTAAAGGCACAGAAGGTAACCCCGATACAGCGATCTTCCCTGCAGTAAACACCGAAACTGAATACGGCTGGGAGAAAAAGGTAAAGATGAAAGTGCCTATATTTACCGGGGCGCTTGGCTCAACTGAAATAGCCAGGAAAAACTGGGAACACTTTGCCATAGGCGCTGCGATATCGGGCGTTACTATAGTATGCGGCGAAAATGTCTGCGGTATAGATCCCAAGCTGGAACTGGATAGTAAGGGTAAGATCACATCGGCTCCTGATATGGATAGAAGGATCGAGCTATACAAAAGATTCCATGACGGTTACGGTGAAATACTGGTCCAGATGAACGTCGAGGATACCCGTCTTGGGGTTGCTGAATATGTAAGAAAAAAACATAAACTAGATACAATAGAACTGAAGTGGGGACAAGGGGCTAAATGTATAGGCGGGGAAATAAAAGTAAAAAGCCTTGAAAGAGCCCTTGAACTAAAAAAACGCGGTTATATAGTAACTCCGGACCCATCCTTAAAGGCTAATCAAGAAGCTTTTAAAGCGGGCGCCATAAAAGAATTTGAAAGGCACTCAAGGCTTGGGTTTGTATCTGAAGATGGTTTTATGAAGGAAATTAAACGTTTAAGGGATCTCGGGTTCAAAAGGATCACTCTTAAGACGGGTGCCTATTCAATGGTAGAGGTTGCCCAGGCAATGAGATTTTCATCTGAGGCAAAGATAGATCTGTTGACAATTGACGGCGCGCCCGGAGGAACGGGTATGAGCCCATGGCGAATGATGCAGGAGTGGGGCATACCTACCATTTATCTGCAGTCCCTTGCGATTGAATTTGCCGAAAAGCTGGCTAAAAAAGGGAAGAGGATCCCGGATCTAGCGATAGCCGGCGGATTTTCTCTTGAGGATCATGTATTCAAGGTACTTGCCCTAGGAGCCCCATATGTAAAAGCTGTCTGCATGGGTAGAGCCCTTATGATACCTGGGTTTGTCGGGCGAAATATCGGAGAATGGATAAAATCAGGCAATCTGCCTGTTACTATCTCTGAATTTGGCATGAAGCCGGAAGAGATATTTGTTTCTTACGAAGAACTGGAAGAAAAATACGGAAGCGATATGAAAGACATTCCTTTGGGGGCGGTCGGCATATACACATTCTCCCAGAGAATAAAGGTTGGCCTGCAGCAATTGATGGCCGGTTCGAGGAATTTTAGCTTGCCTACCATATCCAGAAGAGACCTTATGAGCCTTACTAAAGAATGCGAAGATGTAACCGGCATTCCTTATGTAATGGATGCATATAGAAAAGAGGCCGAAAAGGTTTTAATGGGTAAATAAGAATTTATTTTTATTAAAAAGCACCCTTAGGATCTAAGGGTGCTTTTTTTTGTTATAAATAAGTTTTTGTCCCGGATTTTGCGGTTGAACAAAATAGCGTATACAAAACCCGGGATTACCTTGCGAAGCCAACAAAATCCTACGAGGATTTTGTTGCGCAACCCCTTCGGGGCTCCCCTCAATCCTTCGGATTGTAGGGGGCAAATTTCACTACTGTAAAATTTGGGTTTATGATAAAATATATAAAAAATTGAGTTAATTATGCTTAATAATAATACCCAAATAGGTCAAAATATAGAGTCAGTCTTTAACGATATTATCGTTTCCTTTAGTTTAAAGCTAGATGGGAATATGTCATTTTCGCATGGCGATACCTCCAATACGCTACCGGACAGAAAAAAATTCCTTAGGATACTTGGTATAAATCATGAGGATCTGGTTTCGTCGGAGCAGGTCCATAAATCGGATATATATTATGCGGATGAATCTGACCGGGGAAAAGGAGCGATCTCAAATAATAACAGGTTAATTGGGTTTGATGCTATAATGACCGACAGGGCTGATGTTCCTATAGCCGTTTTTACCGCTGATTGTTTATCTCTATTCCTGCTGGATAAGAAAACCAAGGCTATTGCTGTAGTGCATGCCGGCTGGCGCAGCACAAAAGATAATATTGCAGTTAAAACAATTGAATCAATGAAAAAGAGGTTCGGTACAGTTCCAAGTAATATTTTTACATGGCTCGGCCCTTCCATAAGAAGCTGTTCTTATGAGGTGGGGAATGAAATGAGGGATATTTTTCCAGGTTTTATCCTTGAAAAAAATAACAAGTTATATCTTGATCTGGCAGGCGTCAATATAGCCCAGCTTAAAGATATGGGAGTATCGGATGATAATATCTTTGATCCCAAAATTTGTACTTATTGTCAGAGCGATGAATTCTTTTCTTATAGAAAAGAAGGCCGAGATTGCGGCAGGATGATGTCGGTGATGATGATTAAAGGCAGTACATAGTATATCGTACTTAGTACATAGCAAAAACTAAATACGAAGTACGATGTACGAAGGTCGATGTGCTAATTATGGATGATAAACTTTATAATAAAAAACTAGAAGAAAAACACCTAGCGGAAGAAGCGAAGTGCATTCGATGCGGTGAGTGTTGCGGTGCATCTACCGATCCATGCCAAAACCTCTCAAAAGATGCGTTCGGCCATTATTTTTGCGTAGCTTATGATTCCAGGCTGGGGCCGCAAAAGACCATATCCGGAAAAGTTTTTAATTGTGTAGAGATAAAAGATGTCTTAAGAAAAGCAAAACCATACCCGGGGTGCGGGTATGTAAAGTAGCTCATTGCTCATAGCTTCGCCTGCTCGCCTACGGCGAGGCAGCCAGAGCTCATAGCAAAAACTAAAAACCCATATTATATAATTCTTGGTTTTACTATGAGCCATGAACCATGAGCTAAGAGCTAAATGAAAGGCATTTACATGAAAACACTTGTAGTTTATTATTCAAGGACCGGCGTAACAAGAAAAGTTGCAGAATTGATAGTAAAAGAACTGAATTGTGATTTTGAAGAGATCGTTGACACCAAAGATAGGAGCGGTGTTAAGGGATTCATGAGCGGCGGTAATGACGCAACACTAAAAAAATTAGCTATCATAAAAAATATAAAAGTTGATCCGAAGAGCTACGATCTTGTTATTATAGGAACGCCGGTATGGGCTTTTACTATGACCCCCGCTATCAGGACTTATATTACAAATAATAAAGATATGCTGAAAAATGTCGCTTTATTCTGTACGGTTGGCGGACTTGGAGGAAAAAAGACTTTAAGGGAGATGGAGGATCTTATTAACAAAAAACCGGTATCAACGCTAGAGCTTTTAACAAAAGATATGACGAAGGGCGATTATGCGGCCAAGATCAGGAGTTTTATTGAAGAGCTGGCCAAATACTATGCAGTATAAAGAGATAATAACCTTAATCAGATCCGAGTACAACCCTAAAAATATCCAAGGTATGGCCAGATTCGGGATCCAAGTATCCAATGCCTATGGGGTACCGATGCCTTTTATAAGAAGACTTGGGAAATCGATAGGCACTGACCATAGTTTGGCCTTAAAGCTTTGGGATTCCGGTATACACGAAGCAAGGATCATAGCATCGATCATAGACGATCCGATGCTTGTTAGTGAACCCCAGATGGACAGGTGGGCCAAAGACTTTAATTCATGGGATATCTGTGATCAAACATGCATGAATCTCTTTAGGCATACTAAATTTGCCTACAAAAAAGTTTTTCAATGGGCTAAATCCGATAAGGAGTTCATTAAAAGAGCGGCCTATTCTTTAATAGCAACAATAGCCTCCGGAGATAAAGAGGCTGGCAATGAAAAGCTCGCAAAATTTTTCCCACTGATAAAAAAAGGGGCCTTGGACGGGAGGAACTTTGTAAAAAAATCTGTTAATTGGGCATTACGACAGATAGGCAAGCGGAATATGTATTTAAATAAGGCAGCCATTAGGGTTTCAGAGGAAATTCTTAGTGAAGACTCAAAATCAGCCAGATGGATAGCCAAAGATGCGTTAAGAGAGTTAAAAAGTAAACCCGTAATAAATAGGCTCAGGGTACTTTCAAAAAAAACTTGATTTTTACCATAACTTGTGGTATTATTATTGCTATATTTGGTTAAGGGTCTATAGCGAAAGAGTCTCTTCGCTTAAAAATATAAGTAATAAAAAATGGGGGTAGGTTAGATGAAGAAAGTAATTTTAGTAGTATTAGCAGTGCTGTTCTCAGTGTCAATGGCTATTGCCCAGGAAACGGCACCAGCTATGCCACCGGCTCCGCCAGAAGCCGCTATGCCAGAAGTTCAGGGTGCTGAAGCACCGCAAGCGGTATCTCCGGCAGAAGTTGCTCCTGTAGCTGTAACAATGATGGTTACAGGCGATATCATAGACAATATGTGCGCAGAGGCAAATAAGGAGAAGCTAGGCGAATTTGTACAGACTCATTCTAAAGAATGTGCTCTTAAATGCGCTGATAATGGCTATTCTATCTATACAAGCGATGGAATGCTTATGAAGTTTGACGGCGCCAGCAATGCAAAAATTGTCGAATTCCTTAATGGAGCAGACAGCAAAACCGCAGTTGCTGTTGAAGTGACCAAAAACGGTGATGAACTTAGCCTGATTTCCATAAAGAATAAAGAATAATTAGTACCTGATCTACTTGGCGGCCAATTGAATAAATTGGCCGCTTTTTTATTCTGCACGTACTTTTTTGCTCAATCCTGGCGGCTATCTTTGAACAAAAAATATTGCCTATCCAGCCTTATTATGCTAATATTGCTACAATATAAATTAATAAAGGAATAATGATAAAACGCCTAATACTGCTTTTAGCGATTATAGCCTTCACCGAAACCAATGCATTTAGCGATGGCCCTAAACAGACATATTTATTGACATTTGAGTCTGTATATCCAAAGGGCCATATGAGGCTTAAATTCGTTGAAGATTGCCTTGACCAGATCGAAACCAGATCAAACGGGAAAATAAAGTTTTTCAGGAATTATGGCAAACCTGCCCGAAAAGATAAGGGTATTGATGCTCTGGTTGCCGGGAATATAGATATTTTAGTCGCATATCCAACCTATTATACGGATAAAATTGCCATAGGGAGTTTTCAGCAACTGCCCGGGAATTTCAAGGGGTGGGAAGATTGCTGGGATCTATTGGTTAACGGGAAGGTTGGCGAGATCGTGGACCAGGTATATATGAAACATGCTAATGTGAAATATCTGGGGGCATTCCCGATAGGCCCGTACAATTTTCAGATCACAAAAAAGGCAAAAAAGGTCCGTACTCTGGAGGACTTTAAGGGCCTTAAGATCAGAGGCACAAGCGTTGAATCTTCTTCAGGGATAAAGGCCCTTGGCGCGCAGCCGGTTGATACCATAGGAGATTACTATAAAGCCCTGGAAAAAGGCTCCATAGACGGAGGCCTTATGACCTCATATACTATAAAGCAATACAACCTCTGGGAAGTATGCGATGAGGTCGTTGAACCTCCTTTTATAGGCTATGTAGCGGGTTTTTTCTGGATGAGCGCTAATAAATGGAATAAGATGGATGATGAAGCAAGATCGATTATTATCGATGTTATCCATTCAAAAGAGCTCTGGGCAAAATGGGTCAAGGTCTACACCGAAAAGCAGGATGAACCTATAATAGCCGAAGCTAAAGCCAGAGGAATGGATTTTTTTGTATTGCCCCCTGAAGAGGTTTCAAAAATGTATACGCTGACCTCCGGTTGCTGGGATTCATATGTCACTACCTGCCAAAAACAGGGGATTGGGGAAGAAGCGCTTGAGATCAAAAATATTATAAGAGAACGTTTTAATAAATAGATTTAATATTCCCATGAAAAGATTATATCTTTCTAACACTGACCGGAAAATTGCGGGTGTTTGCGGAGGCCTGGGAGAGTACTTTGACAAGGATCCCGTGTTTTTTAGGATCCTTTTTATCTTAATTACTCTTCTTTGGGGGTTTGGGATAGTCGTGTATCTAGTTATGTGGCTCTTGATCCCGAGAAAACCCAAAGAGCTTGAAACAAAGCATTGATTGGGGAGGTAAAACCCATGGCTAGTCTTAGACCTGATAATAAATTTATGAAAATGGCCATCAAAGAGGCAGGTGTTAACATCAGGGCCATTCATGGGGGGCCTTTCGGAGCCGCTATAGTAAAAAACGGAAAATTAATTGCGCTATCAAGAAACAAGGTGCTCTTAAATAATGATCCGACAGCTCATGCCGAAATAAACGCCATAAAAATTGCCGCAAAAAAACTCGGATCTTTCGACCTTTCGGGTTGCGATATCTATTCTACCACGGAGCCTTGTCCCATGTGTTTTAGCGCGATACATTGGGCGAGGATCAGGAGGCTCTATTATGGCACTTCAATAAAAGATGTCAAAAGGCTCGGATTTAACGAGCTTACGATATCCGGCAAAACTATGAAAAAACTCGGCAGGAGCCCGCTTGTGATAATTTCTCGTTTTATGACCGATGAATGCATGGAATTATTGGATAGATGGGAAGAATCCGGCAACAGGGTGGTTTATTGATAAATAAGAAAATAAATTGTAGCTGGTATCAACCAGGGAGGAGTATTTTATGAAAAAAACAGCTATTTTATTTGTTATATTGGTAATGTTTTTAATTTTTTTGGGATCTTCTGCATTTGGTTATAGTGATCCCGATAATGATTATGACACGCTTTATTTGATGATACCCGAAGAAAACGGCATCCGGTTTATTGATTATGACACATTCTCAAAATTGCTGAATTCTGAAAAAAATTTCGTGCTTGTAGATGTTTTGTTGTACGAAACATATATAAAAGGGCACATACCGGGCGCCTTATCGCTTCCTTATAATGCGATAAATCCGGATTCAGCCAGAAGGATCCTTCCGGAGGGTTCAAGGTTACTTATCTACTGTAGCGGGAATACCTGCCACAAAGCTCAAAGAGCTGCAAGGATCTTATTAAGCCTCGGATACAAAGTTATCATATATAAAGGCGGCTTGGGCGAATGGAAAAGAAAAGGTAATCCTGTGGAAAAACAATAAGTCAAAAAGGAGAACAATGAATAAATTTTATCCGGTTATTCTTATAATATTAGCGGCTTTTTTATTTCTGATAGGCAACAACTCCATTGCTTTAACGGATCCCGATGAGACATTCTATTCCTTAACAGCCAAAGAGATGATGAATAAGGGCAGCTTTATGATCCCTTATATATTCGACCAGCCGCAATTTGAAAAGCCTCCGTTTTTTTACTGGTTATTGATGCTTTCTTTTAAAGTTTTCGGGATCATTCCTTTTGCGGCAAGGTTCATTCCGGCAATATTCGGGATAATAGGTGTTATAGGGGCATATGTTTATCTAAGCAGGATCTTTAATAAAGAGATCTCTTTCTACTCTTCTTTGGTCCTTGCGACCAGCCTTATCTATATGGGGCTATCCAAAGCAGTCATTACCGATATAGTTTTTTCAGTTTTTATGTTTTTTAGTTTTTTCAGTTTTTATATTTGGTATAAGGAAAGAAAGAGCTTGTTGCCATTCGCGGTATTTTTGGCGCTTGCGGTACTAACCAAAGGGCCCGTTAGTTTAGTGATGATGGGGCTTGCGGTCGTGTTATTCTCTATCCTTATTAAGGATAAGGCGCTAGTAAAGCAGTTTATCTTTAATAATTGGTGGTTTCTATTTTTGATCATTGCTCTTCCTTGGTATCTGTATGTTAGCATAAAATTCGGCAAGATTTTTTATGACGAATTTATTATCAACGACAATATAAGAAGGATCCTTGAGGCAGAGCACAAAAATTTTGACAGGTGGTGGTTCTACCCGGCGGTTTTACTGGGAGGGGCGTTCCCTTGGACATTTTATTATCTGTTTATAGGAGAAAAGTTTAAAGAGTATAAAAAAGAATATCTGTTTCTTTTTTCATGGATCGCTTCTGTATTTGTGGTATTTACAGCGGCCCATTCAAAACTTATCAGCTATATTGTGCCGTTATATGCGGCAATTTGCGTAATGATCGGAATAGGGCTGACCGGTTTAAAAAATAAACCCAAGAGAGTAAAGGCAGTCGGCGTTCTGGATTTGGTATTAGCGCTGGTTTTATTTGCGCCGCTTTGGTATGTAAAAAAAGAGTACCCGGATTTTTTTATTTCGGTTTTATTGGGGGTCATATTTCTTTCGGTATCTTTAGCCATATCCGGAATAATGTTAATCAAAAAGAATTTCAAAAAAGCGATTTTTTATAACGTTATAGGGTTAGTATGCGTAGCGATAATATTGCCGGCCACTTTTCCGTTTAAGGCGATCGAACCGGCTTTTTGTGACAATGATCTTATTAGGATCGTTAAAGATTATAATTATAAAGGGCCGATTCTGGCCAGTAAGTTGTTCGCAAGAGGCTCTTCCTTTAATACCGGCAATCCTGTGACAGTACTAGGTAAAAACGGCAGTCCTTTCTGGTCCGCGCATCCGGTGGATGTGGTCAATATCAACGAAGACAGTTCCGTAACAAATTTTTTTAATGATAAAGACAGGGTTATCTGTGTTATAAGGACCAAAGAGCTTAAGAGGTTGGAAGAGGTTTTTAGCGGGTCAAGGGTCAACACCATTCTTTCGGGCAGTTTTGGAAGATCGGTGGTTTTAAGCGATAAAAAACAGTAGCCAGAGGCCTAAATTTTGTTCCAGAATATTGTGATAGTAAAAGGCGACATAACTCTACAGGACGTGGATGCGATAGTAAACGCCGCCAATACTGGTTTGCTTGGAGGCGGCGGGGTTGACGGCGCAATCCATAAAGCTGCCGGAGAAAAGCTTTTGGAAGAATGCAAAGCTCTTAATGGATGCAGGCGAGGCGAAGCGAAAATAACAAAGGGTTATAACCTTCCGGCTAAATGGGTCATTCATACTGTTGGACCGGTCTGGAATGACGGTAAGGATAATGAAGATGAGCTTTTGGCAAATTGCTACAAAAACTCACTTAAACTCGCCAAAGAGTACGGGATAAGGTCAATCGCTTTTCCTTCGATCAGTACAGGCGCATATCGTTTTCCCGTAGATAGGGCGTCAAGAATAGCGCTTAGGGAGATCAGGGATTTTTTTAATACGAATCCAACTAATCCAAAAAAAGTAGTTATCGTATCTTTTGATGATATAACATATTCGGCCTATTTAGCAAATATGAGCGAGATCTTTAAGCAGGATAATCAAGGTGAAATATTCTAACACAAGGAGGGCATTATGAAAAAAGTATTTTTTTATTTGTTTGTATTGGTGGTTCTGGGTACAGCATCTTCTTTATCTGCCGCTGAACCCGAGACATGTCCCATTAATCAGATGCCGCTTATCGGCCAAATGGCGCCTTCTTTTAAGGCTGAGACAACGCAAGGTGATATAAGTTTTCCTGAGGATTATAAAGGCAAATGGGTAATACTTTTCAGCCACCCTGCTGATTTTACCCCGGTATGTACGACTGAATTTATGACATTTGCCAAAATGTTGCCGGAATTTGAAGCCTTAAATTGCAAGCTTATAGGCCTTTCAATAGACAGTACCTACAGCCACATAGCCTGGTTGAAGACTATCCAGGATAAAATTAAATATAAAGATATGGAGAATGTTGAGATAACTTTTCCTGTAATAGCTGACATAAAAATGGAAGTAGCAAAAAAATACGGGATGGTCCAGCCCTCGGCAAGCGATACCAAAGCCGTAAGAGCCGTGTTTTTTATCGATCCCAGCGCAAAGATCCGGGCCATGATATATTACCCTCTTTCGAACGGCAGGAATTTCTCCGAGATAAAGCGGTTATTAATAGCGATGCAGACATCAGATGCCAATAACGTCGCGACACCCGCTGACTGGCAGCCCGGGGATGATGTAATAATACCTCCTCCCGGTTCATGCGGCACAGCGAAAGAAAGAGTGGAGAAAGCCGGTACTGATTATTATTGCCTTGACTGGTTTATGTGTTTCAAAAAACTTCCTATGGAAACAAAAAATTAAGCAGTAAATAATCTATGTTTAAATTTTTTGTAAGCCTTATAATATGTTTCGGGGCAGGGGCTTTAGGCTCTATCTTTACCGCCGGCTCCATTCCGGATTGGTATGATAAACTTAATAAACCTTTTTTCAGTCCTCCGAACTGGGTATTCGGCCCCGTGTGGTCAGTGTTATATTTTCTTATGGCGATTTCGCTTTTTTTGGTTTGGAATAAGAAAACGACTAAAAGCTCCGTTAAATTGGCATTACTATTTTTTGCAATCCAGATAATTCTAAACGCTGTCTGGTCTCCGGTTTTTTTTGGTCTTAGGTCGCCAATGGGCGGATTAGTTATTATAGCTTTATTGTGGATTGCAATTGTGTTGACGATAGTAAGTTTTTTTAATATATCCAAATTAGCCGGAATTTTACTTGTACCTTATGTATTTTGGGTAAGTTTTGCAACGGTACTTAATTATTGGATAGTGGTTTTGAATAGATAATTAGCTCATGGCTCATAGTTTCGCCTGCTTCACGGCAAAGCCGTAGGCAGGCAGAGCTCATAGAAAAAAATCGTTTTTAATTAAAGGCATAGACATGGATTTCCTGGAACTCGTAAAATCGAGAGAAAGCACAAGAAGGTACCGGACAGACACTATTCCGCGCGATGTGATTGATAGGTGTCTAGAGGCGGCGCGTTTAGCCCCGTCTGCCTGTAACTCGCAGCCATGGTCATTTGTTGTCGTAGATGATCCGAAGCTTAAGGAAGAATTTGTTAATAAAGTTTTTTCCGGTACTCATTCCATGAATACATTTGCGAAGTCTGCTCCGGTTATAATAGCGGTCATAAGGGAAAAAGAGTCTTATACATCCAAACTTGGCGGTTTTTTTAGAGGGGTCAAGTTCAGCCTTATGGATATTGGGATCGCGGTTGCAAATTTTATTCTCCAGGCTCAGGCCCTTGGAGTCGGTAGCTGTATATTAGGCTGGTTCAATGAAAAAGAGGCCAAGAGAATCCTGAATATTCCCAGAAGTAAAAAGATCGATATCTTGATAAGCCTTGGATATCCCGGTCCCTCGGATATTGAATCACCCAGGCCAAAAATAAGAAAATCATTTAAAGAGACGGTCAGATATAATCTCGGTGAATAAGTTTGTTCTGAAAATACGAGCTTTTGATGATTCAAAAAGAGCGGTTAAAATTTTTAAATGATAATCCGGTGCTCAACAGGGATTATGTAATTTACTGGATGCAGGCCTCCCAAAGGGTTGAGTATAACCATGCACTTCAATATGCCATATTAAAAGCGAATAGTTTAAAAAAACCGCTCGTTGTCTATTTTGGGCTTACAGATAATTTCCCGGAAGCGAATTTAAGGCATTATTATTTTATGCTCGAGGGTTTAAAAGAGGTGGAATCGGGGCTAAGAAAATTAGGGGGCAAGTTTGTAATTATCAAAAATGATCCCGAGGCCGGTGCGATAAAATTATCAAAAAGAGCGTGCCTTGTAGTAGCTGACAGAGGGTATCTGAAGATACAGCGATCATGGAGAGATGAAGCCGCAAAAAAAATTGACTGCCAGCTGGTAGAAGTTGAAAGCGATTGTGTAGTGCCTGTTGAAGTTGCCTCAACAAAAGAGGAATTCAGCGCTGCCACTATAAGGCCTAAAATAAATAGATGCTTAGAGAAATATGTCACAGGCTTAAAAACAAATCGCCCAGCTAGAAAATCGCTTGATATTAAAATTGGTTCGCTATCTTTGAAAAATATTGATAGATTGGTTCGATCCTTAGATATTGATAAAAAGGTCCCGAGTTCCGGGTATTTTCACGGGGGGACGAATGAGGCAAAAAGGCATCTGAATAATTTTCTTAAAAGAAAAATAAATCATTTTAATGACCTGAGGAATGATCCATCGGTTGATTATCTGTCAAATATGAGCCCTTATCTGCATTTTGGCCAGATCTCGCCTTTATATATTGCGCTAAAAGTAATGCGGTCAAGGTCAAAGGCAAGATCAGCATACCTCGAAGAACTTATAATAAGGCGGGAACTGAGCCTTAATTATATTTATTATAATAAAAATTACGATTCGTTTGAAGGATTGCCTAATTGGGCCAAAAAAACTTTATATGAACATAAGGGCGATAAGAGGAATTATGCCTACAGCCTGCCGGATCTTGAAAACGCCAAAACACATGACGTAGCCTGGAATGCAGCTCAAAGAGAGATGGTTATTACCGGTAAGATGCACGGATATATGAGGATGTATTGGGGGAAAAAAATACTTGAGTGGTCCCAAACCCCTGAAGATGCATTTAAAAGAGCTCTTTATCTTAATAATAAGTACGAACTTGACGGACGGGACCCGAATGGTTTTACGGGAGTAGCGTGGTGTTTTGGAAAACATGACAGGGCTTGGGGCGAGAGAAAGATTTTCGGCAAAATTAGATTCATGAACGAGGCTGGGTTAAGAAGAAAATTTGATATAGATAAATATATTAAAAAGGTTGGTGACTTAAAAAACTAGTATGTGCTACGCAATACCAGGGGTTGTTGTAGAGATAAGAGATAAGCTGGTTACGATAGACTATTTTGGCGAAAGAAAGTTAGCCAGGAATGACTTTTGTAAACTTGCAATAGGCGATTATGTCCTTGCCCAGGGCGGGTTTATCATCGAAAGGGTAGAAGAAACAAAAGCCAAAGCCGTCCTTAGTGACTGGAAGGAATTATTTAACGAGTTGCAGGAAACAGACATGAGGCTTACCAGCGAAGCAAAGACCCTTTACCAGCTGGCCAACAAGACTAGACACGAACATACCGGCAACTCATGCTGTGTACACGGTATTATAAATTTTTCAAACTATTGCGTTAAGGACTGCCTCTATTGCGGCATAAGAAACAGTAATGATAATTTAATTAGGTACCGCATGTCGGTGGATGAGATAGTCGAGGCTTCTGATATGGCTGTTAATAAGTATAATTTTAAGGCATTAGTCCTACAATCTGGCGAGGACATGTGGTATAATGATGAAATATTAATGGATATTATTGATAAGGTGAGGTCGCGATGCAATGTTCTTTTAATAATGAGTATAGGTGAAAGAGATTTATCTACTTATAAATTACTCTACGAACGAGGTGCAAGGGGGATCCTTCTAAGGTTCGAGACCTCAAAAGAAGATCTCTATTCTTCTTTAAAGCCCGGGTCAAATCTAAAAAAACGGATCGAACTCATCGAAGAGCTACACAGGATGGGATATCTTATAATGACCGGTTTTTTAGTGGGTTTACCCGGCCAGACCGAGGAGGATATATTAAGAGATATCCATCTTACGAATAAACTTCATTCAGAGATGTTCTCATTCGGCCCTTTTATTTCGCACAAAGATACTCCCTTAAAAGACGCTTCTCTTCCAAGTCTTGATATGGCGCTTACGTCTATTGCCCGTGCCAGAATGCTATATCCTGATGCAAGGATCCTTGTTACGACAGCCCTGGAGACTCTTGATAAATTTGAAGGAGCTAAAAAAGGGTTATTGGCCGGCGGAAACTCTCTGATGATTGATATGACACCTGTAAAATACCAGAAACTCTATTCCATATACCCGGAAAAAAAAGGCACCGAATCAAGCATAGAAGAAAGGATCGAAGAAGTTACTAAGCTATTGGAGTCTATCGGGAGGGCCCCGACAGATTTGGGGCTATAAAAGCAGTATTTCGTACATAGTACATCGTATTTCGAAAAAACCAAAAAATATTAAATAAAAAGGAAAAGATATGGTACAGACGGAATCAAAAGGCGTAAGCGTAAAAGATGTTGCAAGTATTACAGCAAGCGGGGTTTCTAATCATTCTAAAAAAGCCTTAGAACTTATAAATAAACTTATTTCAATCGCAAAAGGCTTGGATAAAACTCTTTCGATAAAAAGTCCCGAGAAATTAAAAAGCCTAGCAATAGAATTTTTAATTTCTACTGAGAATAAAAGAGATCCGGAAATCGCAATGGAGCTCGGGGCAAAATTGCTAAATGAATTTGAAAAAAAAGATGACTCGGCCCTTATTTTTTCAAAGCGCGCTCTGAAAAAACAAACTGATTACTGGAAAAAGCTTAATGCAATACCGCGGGGTATAAATAGAGAGATTGATGAAACGGCCTTAGCCGTTTCAAAAGTATCAAACCCAAACGATGCCTCTCTAGCGTCTAATATTATAAGGACATCGCTTGCCGAGGGGTGGGGAAGCGCCATGATAGAGAATGAATTAAGCGATATCATTTTCGGCATGCCGGTAGTTACAAAGAAATCCGTAGGAGGTAATGATTATATAACGGGATTCTCTGAGAACAATATCCCATACCACCTGGGCGGGAAATTCAGGGCTTCTTTGGTCCCTTTACTTGATAATATAGTTAACGGGCGCATTAGAGGTGTTGCTGCGATTGCCGGAAGCGATAGCCCGTCGTCCAATGCCGGTACCGACAGCGTAAAATTGATAAAAGAACTTATCAAAAATGATTGCCTGGTTATCCAGACCGGGAAATGTTCAATCGAATCGGTAAAAGCAGGGCTTTTTAAACCCGAGGCCAAAGATTTAGCCGGTAAGGGCCTTAAAGAAGTCTGCAAAGCAGTCGGGATCCCTCCCGTCATTGATATGGGCTTAATGAGTGATAATTCGAGGATCCTTCTGGCATGTGCCGCTATAGCAAAAGAGGCCGGGCTTGCCGGTATAGATGATCTGCCGATAGCAGGAGCAAGTTTTGACCTTGTGCCGGCCGAGATGCTTTCAATAGGATGGTATTTTGTTTCAAGCGGGGCTTTAGTTGTATTTGGCGCGCCGTCGACTATTATTGAAAGCAAGGACGTAGTCAATCTTATAACAAAAGATATTGAAGGGCTCTTAGGCGGTAAATGGGCCTTTGAACCTGATCCGGTAAAAGCAGCTCGTATAATGATAGATCATATTGATAAAAAACGAAGCGCTTTAAAGCTGGCGCCGATGATGTATTAAAAACCGTACATCGTACATCGCATAGCGTATATCGAAAAAGAAAAATAAAAAACGATGTACGAAGTACGAACGACGAAGTACTAAAAATAATTTGGAGGTAAAATAAATGTCCAAAGTAATAGCAGGATTTGCGATTAGCGGTGCGCGTAAAGTGGTTAACCTCGCAGAGAGTGACCTTAACCTATTTATCAAAGAAAAAGGGCTCGATGCGCTCGTTGCTTTCCCGGATACAAATTATTATCTTCCTTTTGCCTATGCAATGCTTGCTCTTAAGGCCCAGAAAGCATCAGATCTTGTTCAAATAATAAATTTTGCCAAAACACTTTTACATGATGATCCGACGGATAGTTGCTATACGCCTTATTTAGGTCCTGCGCTTGATTCGGGGATGGCTACGCTTTTTGCCGCTGAAATAATAGAAGCTTTAAAATACGCTAGAGGCAATAATCCGGCTACAGGTCTATGGTCCGGGTTTACTCCGGATGGGGTCTTAAGGGAACAGGGCATAAGGCTGGTTGACGGAAGGATGTCCGGGTTTGCCGCAATAGTGGGGGCCGCTCCTACATCAAAAGACGCCGTAAAAATTATCAGGAAACTTCAGGAAAGAAGAATACTTGTTTTTATGTCAGGAGAATCTAACGGCGTGAACATTGCCGAACAACTTGAAGCTGAAAATATAAAAATGGGCCTCGATTCTTTTTTGATACCATACGGGAAAGATCTTACTTCTACTATTTATGCTATTAATTTTGCCGTAAGAGCCGCTATGACATTCGGCGGGATAACGCCAAAAGGGCCAAAAGAGGCTCATGATATACTTCTTTATAATAAAAACAGGGTCAATGCATTTGTCCTCGCGCTTGGACCGGTAGACGACCTTAAGGCTAGTGTTGCAGCCGGGGCGATAAATTTCGGATTTCCGGTAATTGCGGATACAGATATAGACCAGATACTTGTAACAGGCGTGTGTAAATATGAGCATGTTGTATCGCCTGTAAGTGTTGATAAAATAGTAGAAAAAGGAATTGAAGTAAGAGGCATAAAAGTTACTATCGATAAGCCCGACGTGCCTGTTCCTTATGGCCCGGCGTTCGAAGGGGAGAGAGTAAGAAAAGAAGAGACTTGCATCGAGATGGGGGGAAAAGCCTCAAAAGCGTTTGAATATGTGAGGATGAGAAAGCTTGAGGAAGTTGAAAACGGCAAGATCGAAGTTATAGGCCCTGAGATAAGCGAAGCTGATTGTGCAAATAAAAAAGCTTTGCCGTTTGCTTTGGTTATCGATGTAGCCGGAAGAAAGATGCAGAGTGATTTTGAACCCGTCCTGGAAAGGCGCATTCATACATCTTTAAGCGAAGCGATGGGTGTAATGCATATCGGCCAGCGCGATATGAACTGGATAAGAATAAGTAAAGACGCTGTGAAGGCAGGTTTTAAATTAAGACACCTAGGTGTGATCATGCATTCGATACTGCTAAAGGATTTTCCTTCGATTGTTGATAAGGTGCAGGTCACTATTTATACAAAAGAAGAGGATATCTTGAAGCGCCTTCCCGAGGCATTGAAGGCTTTTGATGAGCGCGACGCAAGGATCGCCCATATGACAGACGAAAGTGTTGATGTCTATTATTCATGCAAACTTTGTCAGTCATTCGCCCCCAATCATATCTGTATTATAAGCCCCGAAAGGCTTGGGCTTTGCGGAGCATATAACTGGCTGGATGGAAAAGCGGCCTCAGAGATAAACCCCACAGGCGGCAATGAGCCGGTCAAAAAAGGAAAGACCATAGACGAGAAAAAAGGCGAGTGGGAAACGATAAATGAATATATGTATAATAAATCCAATAAGACAACTTCGCGCATGAGCCTTTACTCTATTATGGACGCTCCTACAACAAGCTGCGGATGTTTTGAATGTATAGTTGCATTGATCCCTGAAGCAAATGGTGTAATGATAGTAGACAGGAATTTTAACGGTATGACGCCATGCGGTATGAAATTTACCACCCTTGCCGGATCTGTCGGCGGGGGTGAGCAGGTACCGGGATTTTTAGGGGTAGGCAGGCTTTATATAACAAGCAAGAAATTTATCTCTGCCGAAGGCGGGCTTAAAAGGATCGTCTGGATGCCCAAAGAATTAAAAGAATCTTTAGCCGGTAAACTCAAAAAGCGATGCGAGGAAATAGGGGACCCGGATTTTATTAATAAAATCGCCGATGAAACGGTAGCTACCACTGTTGATGAGCTTTTGCCGTATCTCGAAAAGGTAAATCATCCGGCGCTTACGATGGAATCAATAATGTAAAAGAAGTACGGCGTACGGAGTATTGTGTACAGCGAAAAAGAAAAATTTTAACGCAGTACGCCGTACTAAAGACGCCGTACGAGAAAAAAATGTCAAAAATAATAGCAATAACAGGAAAAGGCGGGACGGGGAAATCTACTTTCTCAAGTCTTGTGATAAAGTCTCTGATAGCCGACAAAGAGAACTCCGTATTGGCTGTCGATGCCGATCCTAATTCTACGCTTCCTGAGATGCTCGGGCTTAAGGTGGAAGACACCCTCTCAAGTGTTTGTGAAGAGATGATAGATAAAAAGGACGAGATCCCTGCCGGAATGACAAAAAACGAATATCTTCGTTATAAAATAGAAGAGTCAATTATGGAAAAGGGTAATCTCTCGTTACTAACTATGGGAAGGCCCGAGGGCCCCGGTTGCTACTGCTATGCCAATAGCCTTTTAAGGGATATAGTAAAAGATCTTACGGATGATTATAAATTTAGCGTTATGGATAATGAAGCCGGGATGGAGCACATTTCCAGAAAAACCGCCCGTAAGATAGATATTCTTTTTATTGTAAGTGATTTTAGTGTTATAGGTATCAGGTCAGCAAAAAGAATTTACGATCTTGCCAGGGAAATTGGTATTAAGCTGGATAAGGTGTATCTAATAATAAATAAGGTAAAGGGTGATATTAAAGAATTAGACGGTGAGATAAAATCTTCCGGCATACCTTTTGGCGGAGATATTCTTTTTAGTAAAGATATAGAAAAATTTAGCCTGGAAGCTAAGTCAATTCTCGAACTTCCGGGGAATTCAGATGTTTTTAATACCGTTAAAGAGATCGTCAAAAGAACAGTTTTTAATTAATATATAAATTTAGAAATAACCTTCTTTTTTTATTGATAAGGAGGCCCATCCGAAAAAATATTTAGACAATTTGAGCTCTTGCCAATTTTTGTGAAATTAATATAATATTATGATAAATAATAGTAGTTCCATATTTCGCCATAGGCGGATTCGGAACGAGTCACTTCCTTAAATGATAGGAAGGACTACCCTTGTGGGATAAGCCACTTCCTTAAATGATAGGAAGGACTACCCTTGTGGGATAAGTCACTTCCTTAAATGATAGGAAGGACTAACCCCGTTGGTAAATTTTTAAAAAAGTGAGGTATATTATGATAGGAGAAGGCATAACAGCGATAAATGAGAAGATAAAAAAAGAAAGCGTATTTGTCTATACGCTCATAAGCGAAATTGAAAAGGTAATAGTAGGCCAAAGGTATCTTATTGAAAGACTTTTGGTGGGGTTATTGGCAAATGGCCACATACTTGTTGAAGGTGTCCCCGGCCTTGCCAAAACACTTTCGATAAAAACTCTTTCCCAGGCAATAAAAACTAAATTCCAGAGGATACAGTTCACTCCGGATTTGCTTCCGGCCGATCTAATAGGAACTCTTATCTTTAATCCGAAAGACGGGAATTTTACTACTAAAAAAGGCCCGATATTTTCTAATATCATCCTGGCTGATGAGATAAACAGGGCTCCTGCAAAAGTCCAGAGCGCATTATTGGAGGCGATGCAGGAAAGGCAGGTAACCATAGGCGAACATACTTATAAACTTGATGATCCGTTTCTCGTTATGGCAACCGAAAATCCGATAGAACAGGAGGGAACTTATCCTCTTCCGGAGGCCCAAGTTGATAGGTTTATGCTAAAAGTCAATATCACTTATCCCAGTCTTGATGAAGAACATAGAATTTTAAAGAGAATGGGCTATACCGATAAAAAAATAGGGGTTAACCCCGTAGTTACGCCGGACCAAATTATAAAGGCCAGGCAAGTTATAGACGAGATATATACTGACGAAAAAATAGAAAAGTATATCCTTGATATAGTTTTTGCCACAAGAGACCCGAAAAAATACAAGTTAAACGATCTTGAAGGGCTGATCCAATATGGCGCTTCTCCAAGGGCGAGTATATATCTGACGTTGGCCTCAAAGGCATATGCATTTATTCAAGGAAGAGGCTATGTCACTCCTCAAGATGTCAAATCCATAGGTCCCGATGTCCTTAGGCACAGGGTTATAGCAAGTTATGAAGCTGAAGCCGAAGAGAAAACTTCGGACGATATAATTAAAAGAATATTTGATGAAGTGGAAGTACCTTAAACGCCTCGCCCATGGGCGAGGCAGGTACATAGTACATCGTATATCGTATTTTGCAAAAAGACTAATTTTAACGATGTACGATGTGCGAAGTGCGAAATACGGGCTTTAAAATGATCCCAAAAGAGATCCTAAAAAAAATCCGATTAATAGAGATCACGACCTCCCGAATGGTTACCAATGTCTTCGCCGGGCAGTACCAGAGTGTTTTTAAAGGCCGCGGCATGGAGTTTCATGAGGTGAGGGAGTATCTGCCTGGGGACGAGATCCGTTCCATAGACTGGAACGTTACTGCAAGGACCGGGCACCCGCACGTAAAGAAATTTGTTGAAGAGAGGGAACTTACGGTAATGCTCTTACTCGATGTCTCTGCTTCAACCGGGTTTGGAAGCATTCACCAGCTCAAAAGCGAATTGGCGGCAGAGCTTTGTTCAGTCCTTGCTTTTTCAGCGATAAGAAATAACGACAAGGTCGGATTGTTGATCTTTACCGATAAAATTGAGAAATTCATTCCGCCAAGAAAAGGCCCAAGCCATGTTCTTAGGATAATCAGAGAGGCCCTGTATTATAAGCCCCAGGGTAAAGGCACAGATATTGCGGGCGCCTTGGATTATTTTAACAGCGTTACCAATCACAGCGCAGTTAGTTTTATTATTTCAGATTTTTATTCCAAGACCAACTACAAAAAAATGCTCTCCATTGCCAACAAACGCCATGATTGTATTGCCGTTACTATACGAGATCCGAGAGAGCTTGAATTGCCTGATGTGGGAATGATAAGATTAAATGACGCAGAAACAGGGAGAAGTTATTTAGTAGATACTTCCAATAGATCGGTCAGGGCCGGTTATAAAGCCAGCTCTCACAAAAAGTTTGAAGAAAGAAAAAAAATATTTAATTCTCTCAATGTGGATAATATCGACATAAGGACGGATATACCTTATTCAAAAAGCCTCTACAGGTTTTTCAGAGAAAGAGAGAAAAAATTACGTTAATCATATGAGAATAAAGATATTTTTAATTATTTTATTCGTGTTATTCTTTGGAAATTTAGCTTCTGCTGATCCAATGATCAGCGCATCGGCACATATTGACAAAAAATCTGTTTTAATAGGCGAAAAGATCAAATTCAACATAGATATCAAAGCCGATAAATCACTGGAGATCGATTTTCCCGAAATCTATGAAACATTGGGGGATCTAAGCATAGTGGATTCGGGAATAAAAGAGAATTTATTTCTAGGAAAAAAATACATAAAAAAATGGTATCTTTTGGATTCTTTTAAACCGGGGAATTATACAATCCCCGAACTGGAGATTAAATACAAAAATCCCGGTGGATCCGATTGGAAAGCGTACAAGATCAGTAGCCAAAGTGTCGAGGTAAAAAGTGTTTTAGATGAGTTTAAGGATTCCAAGGATATCCGTGACATAAAAGGCCCGGTGAGCCTAAAAGGTAAACTCAATAAATTGGTGCTGATCATTGTTCTGGTAACGGCGCTTTTAATAGCCCTGATCTTTATCTATATTAAAAGAAAAAAAATATTTAAGGCCATAATAAAAGTAAAACTTCCTCACGAGATAGCCTATGAAAGACTCGAAGCGTTAAGAAAAAAAGATTATATTGCTAAAGGATTTGTTAAGGAGTTCTTTGTTGAGATCTCAGATATCATAAGGCAATATATAGAAGCAAGGTTCAGCCTAAGGGCGCCGGATATGACAACGGAAGAATTTATGGCTAAGGCGAAATCACTGGACTCTCTTACGGCTGGGCATAAAGAGCTTTTACAGCAATTTTTGAACTGCTGCGATATGGTTAAATTTGCCAAATATATCCCGGGAGAACCCGAAAGTGTTGCAACGTTTAATTCGGCTAAGGGGTTTATCGATGAAACCAAAATTGTGAGTGTAGAAGGAAAACAAAAATGATTTTTTTCAGAGATCCTCAGATATTATTCTTGATACCTTTTATCATACTCATATTCCTTTTAAACAGGAAAAAAAGCCAAGGTGTAGGTTTGAAATTTTCCGAAGGGGAACTCCTGGATAATCTCAAGCCTTCTTTAAAGATCCGGCTTGGCACCAAACTCGTTTATTTAAAATTAGTGGCTTTTATCCTGATCATATTTGCTTTGGCAAGGCCGCAATTTCCTATAGCGGAGTCAAAAATAGAAAGGGAAGGGGTCGATATCGCGCTTTTGCTGGATTCGTCTACCAGTATGCTGGCGGAGGATTTCACGATAAAGGGCCAGCGCCTTGCAAGGATCGAAGTAATAAAAGACGTTGTCAAAAAATTTATCGAGGGAAGGCATGATGACAGGATCGGCGTTGTTACATTCGCCGCAAGGGCCTATACCGTTTCACCCCTCACTCTTGATTATGGCTGGGTTAGTCAGAACCTGGAAAGAATTCATGCCGGTATGATCGAAGATGGCACTGCAATCGGGACAGGGTTAGCCACGGCCCTTAAAAGACTTAAAGATACAAAAGCCAAAAGCAAAATCGTCATACTTCTTACCGACGGCAGGAATAATACAGGGAATATATCGCCTCTTACCGCAGCAGAGGCGGCAAAGGCCCTGAATATCAAGGTTTACACTATTGGCGCCGGCTCCAAGGGGCTGGTGCCATATCCGGTACAGGATATTTTTGGGAGCAAATCCTACCAGATGTTAAAAGTGGACCTTGATGAGGAGTCTTTACAGAAAATAGCGGATATAACAGGCGGTAAATATTACCGTGCTACGGATACGGAAAGTCTTAAAAAAATTTATCAGGATATTGACCGGTTGGAGAGGACACCTATTGAAGAAAAAGGATATATGGAGTATAGGGAGCTATTTATTTTATTTCTTTTGCCGGGGGTAATTTTATTATTTATTGAGATACTGTTATCAAATACGGTGTTTAGGAAAATACCATAACAATAGCTGCTACAGGCTTCAGGTCTCAAGCTAAATATTTAGCTTGGAGCTTGAGGCATGTGGCAAAAAACATTGGATATATATGCGTTTTCAAGAACAAAATCTAATAATATATGCAATATCAGCGCTAATTTTATTAGTTCTATTTTTCGTGTGGGCCTGGAAAAAAAGAATTAAGGCGCTGGAGAATTTTGCCGATAAAGACGTTCTTAAAGAACTTACAGCGTCTTTAGATAGATCAAGACAGAAGATAAAAATTATTCTTACGATTATCGGTATTTCTTTTTTATTGATAGCGGTACTAAGGCCGCAATGGGGTTTCAAATATGAAGAAGTAAAAAGGAAGGGTTTGGATATTCTTATCGCGCTTGATACTTCAAAGTCCATGCTTGCTGAAGATGTAAAACCAAACCGCCTTGAAAGATCAAAATTAGCCATAAGAGATCTTGTGAGCAATCTAAAAGGGGATCGTGTCGGGCTAGTAGCGTTTGCCGGTTCGTCATTTCTTGAATGCCCCTTAACCGTAGACTATGGCGGGTTCTTGCTTACACTAGATAGTATTGACACAAATACTATCCCGAGGGAAGGAACAAATATCACAAGCGCTATCAAAAACGCCATAAAGAGCTTTGTTAATACAGAAAAGAAATTCAGAGTTTTAGTTATAATCACTGACGGTGAGGACATGGAAGGGGATTCTATCAAGGAAGCTGAAATTGCAAAAGCTGACGGTATTACAATTTATACTATCGGGATAGGCACAAAAGAGGGGGATCTCATCCCTGTTATCCAGTCTGATGGGTCAATGGGTTTTTTGAAGGATAGATCCGGTAATGTTGTAAAATCAAGGCTTGGCGAAGAAACCTTGCAGAAAATCGCTCTGGCTACCGGCGGTACATATGTCAGGTCAAGTCCAACGGAATTTGGTTTGGATCTGATATATAGAGACAGGCTCTCTAAAATGGAAAAAAGAGAACTTGAATCAAAAATGCTTAAGCGTTATAACGAAAAATTCCAGATACCTCTTTGGATAGGGTTAGTGATTTTATTAATCGAGCTATTGGTGGGGGATAGGAAAAAGTTTAGTTCGTAGCTCATAGCTCATGGTTCATAGTCAAAAGAAAAGCTATAAAAAATGAAAAAAATTGAAATAGTTATTATATTCACAACCTTAAGCTTAGTGGCGGCTTATCCATTGTTTGCCCAGGATGATACAAACATTGCCAATAAAGCAAATTCGCTTTATAATAAGGGCGAATATGATAAAGCGATCGAGCTTTATGATAAGGCCTTAGAGAAAAAACCCGATTCCCCGGAAATAAATTTCGGCAAAGGTGCCGCTACATACAAAAAAGATCAATTCGACAAAGCATCCGGTTTGTTTGAAAAAGGCTTATTAAGTAAAGATAAACAATTTGAATCACAGGCCAATTATAACCTGGCCAACAGCAAATTCAGGGAAGCTGAAGGCAAAGAAAAAACAGACCTAAAGGGATCGATCAATATCTTGAAAGATGCCCTTGGGTATTACAAAAGATCTATAGACCTGGACGACCGGGATAAAGATGCAAAATTTAATTATGAATTTACCCAAAAAAAGATCGCTCTTTTGGAAGAAAAATTAAAAAAAGAAGAGTCCGAGAAGAAGAGCCAGCAGAATAAGGAAAAAGACAAGGAGCAGAAAAAAGAACAAAATCAGGATGGCCAGCAAGGAGGTTCTTCAGTACAAAAACCTCAGCAAAGTGAGGATAAAGAGGACAAGGGTTCATCCGGGAAAGAGCAAAAGAATTCTGAAGAAAAGAATAAGGATGAGAAAAAAGAATCTGAAGAGAATAAAGAACCCCAGACGCAAAAAAATACAGAGGGCCAAAAAGGACAAGAAGAAACAGAGCGCTACGAAGAAGGCGAGCCTAAAGAGATGTCCAAAAAGGAAGCCGAAATGATCCTTAAGGGGCTTCCTGAAAGCGATGAAGTTAGAGGCAAGCTTGAGGATGAAGGCGAGAGGAAGTATTATCCTGAAGTAATAAAGAATTGGTAAGATAAGAGGGTGTAGGGTTAAGGGGTTAGGGAATTAGACAAAATGATTAGATACTTAAAAATATATATATTATTAATAGCAGTGTTTTTAGTGGGTCCAGGCTTAGCCTATGCTAAGGATATTAATTTTGAGGCGGCATTAAGTAAAAATAAGGTTTCGCTTGGCAAAAGTGTTGAGTTAAACCTTAATTTTCCTGACAAAGATGCCAAGGCCCCCGATCTTCCTGATAGAGAAGGCTTGAGAGTAAGTTATGCCGGTTCGGCTACAAGGATGTCCGTTATAAACGGCCAGGTCTCAAGCTCTGTGACTTATTCCTACCAACTAACACCTCTAAAAGTCGGAGTTTTTAATATCGGCCCGATCACATTTTCTTCAGATGGCAATAATTATACATCCAACGAGGTTACGCTTGAGGTTGTTAGCGGACCTGTTTCGGACCCGCCAAAGAAACAATCATCACAGTCGTCGGCCGCCATAACCGAGGGCGTTGACGACAGGATATTTGTTATAATGGAGACAGGCAAATCCCGGGCATATCTGAATGAATCCATACCTCTATCGATCAAATTGTACGTGAACAATCTTGCCCTAAAAGATATCCAATATCCCGAATTTCATCACGAAGGCTTTTCAACGGGTGAATTTGATAGGCCTATGCAATATAAGGAATCCATAGGCAGTGATGTTTATGACGTTATAGAGTTCAAAACCAATATATTCGCGACACGCACAGGCCAACTTAGTATCGGGCCGGCAAATATTAAGTGCAATCTTTTGAAAAGAAAAAAATCTCAGCGTAGATACCCGTCCGGTTTTGACGATTTCTTTGATGATGATTTCATGGGAGGATTTTTCGGTAATTATGACATTGAGCCATTGGACCTTAACTCTAAGGAATTAAATATTAATATCGAACAATTACCTGAGACCGGCAAGCCGTCTTCTTTTAACGGAGCAATCGGTGATTTTGACTTCGATGTGACTTATGGCCCAAAAGAGGTTAAGGTCGGAGATCCCATTACTTTAAAAATGTCTATTAAAGGAGAAGGAAATTTTAGTACCGTTACTGCTCCCAAACTTTCAATAGAGGATGGGTTTAAGGCCTATGAGCCTTCTTCCAAAAGCTCGCCCAATATGAAAGAATTTGAGCAGATCTTGCTTCCCAAAAGCCCCGTGGTGGGCAACATTCCGCAGATAAGCTTCAGTTTTTTTAATCCGAAAAAAGGTATATACCAGACTATCACACGCGGCCCATTCCTGATCAAGGTTACAAAATCTGACAAGGAAGAAAGTATCAAGATCGTTGAAAACAAGGCACCCTCAGTTATTTCGGAAAAGGATGAGGTATTCGGGAAGGATATTTTGTATATTAAAGAATACCCCGGGGATTTTAAAAGACGGAATAATGAGATCTACAAAAAGACCCTATTTTTAATAATCCTGGTACTACCGGCCCTGTTAGCACTAATTTTTTATCTTTTGAATAAAAGAAACGAAAAATTGAGATTGGATGTGAGGTATGCCAGAAAACTTGTCGCCCCCAGAATTGCAAAAGTCCAGATAAAGAAACTAAGGTCCCTGATGCGGGAAGGAGCATCTTCTAAGTTTTACGATGTCTTATTTGAAGCGCTTCAAGGTTATCTTGGGGACAGGTTTCATCTCGCGTCCAAAGGTATAACAGCAAATGTGGTTGACGATATTTTAACTAAAGCTAAAATAGATACCGATATTTTAAACAAGATAAGAGAATTGTTCAAGAATTGTGATCTTGCAAGATATGCTTCGGCAGGTATTACAAAAGAAGATATGTCTTTATCGCTAAGGACGCTGGAAGAGGTTATTGATAATTTACAGAGATCAAAAGTTTAGCCGCTGCGGTTTAGCTCATACCTGCCTGCCGGCAGGCAGGGCTCATAGCAAAGAAACAAGCTTTACTACGATAAAATTAAGGAAAAAGTAATGGGTAAAAAAATAATATTTGTGATATTCTTCCTGTTAGTTTTTATTTCTGTCAGTTTTGCTGATGAAAATGAAGATACCCCGACATCGCTATTTTTCAGGGGAAACCTTTTGTATCAGGAGGGGAAATACGCTGATGCTATAAAAGAATACGAAAAAATCCTATCAAACGGCTTTGAATCAGGCAATCTTTATTATAATATCGGCAATGCGTATTTTAAAAAAAGTGATTTCGGTAAAGCCGCATTATATTATATCCGAGCAAAACGCCTTATGCCGAACGACCCCGAACTAAATTCTAATTATGAATATTTAAAAGGGGTCTTAGGCCTTCACGATGAATATAATACGATGATTTGGTACGAAAAAATACTATCCAGGATCTCAGGGATTTTTTCTATCGATGGTTTAACAATTTTTCTTTTTATTCTCTATATCCTTACTGTGTTTGTTTTTATTTTAGGGGTATATTTTATCAGATTTGCCAAGGTGTCGCGCTTAGTAACGGTCATCTTGCTGTTATTTTTGTCTTTAGGAGTGTATGTTTTTTATGAAAAGGCCGTTCATTTAAAGAATGACGCTGTAGTACTCTTAGATAATGTGTCCGCCAAATTTGAACCTATTGACGGCGCTACGAATTTTTTTGCGATCCCGCAGGGGAGCGTAGTGGAGGTTATTGAAAACTCAAATTCTTGGTCTAAAGTAATTCGATATGACGGTAAAACAGGATGGGTTAAAAAATCATCCTTAGAGTTAATTTCAAATTAATAGGCTAAGATGATAAAAATAGGCCAAGTAAAATTATCCCGCCCGTATGTGTTGGCTCCGATGGCTAGCGTCGGCGACCTTCCGTTCAGGACTATCTCCAGAAAATTAGGATGTGAACTGGCTTTTGTAGAGATGCTCAATGCCCGCTCAGTCTGCTATAAAAGCAAAAAGACCATGGAGTTGCTTACCCCGGGGGAAAATGATTCTCCTCTGGGGGCGCAATTGTTGGGGTGTGAAGAAGAATATGTGAAAAAGGCCGTAGATATTATGGCTAAATACAATTTTGATATACTCGATTTTAATGCCGCATGCCCGAAAAAGAAGGTTGTCAGCCGCAAAGAAGGCGCTGCGCTTTTAAAAGACCCCAAAAAGCTATCTAAGCTTTTAAATATTGTAGTCAGTAATTCTAAAATTCCCGTTACCATAAAGATAAGGACAGGCTGGGATATAAACTCTGTAAATGCCAAAGATATCGCTCTAATAGCTGAGGATGCCGGCGTTAAAGCGCTTTTTATCCATGGCCGCACAAGAGTGCAGGATTATGCCGGAGATGTTGACTATAAAACCATAAAGATGGTCAAAGATGCCGTTGGGATTCCGGTATTTGGAAGCGGCAATGTATTCTCGGCGCCATTAGCCAAAAAGATGCTTGATGAGACAGGATGTGACGGAGTAGTGGTAGCCAGAGGCGCATTGGGGAATCCCTGGATATTCAAGGAGATAGATCATTATTTAAAAAATAATGTTATTTTGCCTAAGCCTCCCAGAGCTGAGGTCATTAAGATAATGCTCGAGCACCTCGGCTTGGCTATTAAATTTTACGGGGAAAGGAACGGAGTTTTGGTTTTTAGGAAATTCTTTACCTGGTATACGGCAGGTTTCAGCAATGTCCGCCATCTCAGGGAAAAAGTTTGTTATGCGAAAAAAGAGAGAGAGCTTATTAAACTTATTGAAAAGCTTAAGGATGAGGAGTACAATATCACCAAACCCAGCCACAACTAATGACCCGTATGGTTACCATAGAAAGATTGAAGATAGAAGAGGTATATAAACTCAAAGAGTTGTTATCTTTGGCTATTTTTGATGCCCAGAAATCCTCCGCCATAGATAAAATATATTATACCGGTTTTAGCAGTGATTTTATAGAAAAAGAATTGGGAAACCGGGACAAATTTATCAATATCACCAAGGATAACGCCGATATTATAGGTTTTATCAGGGCCACTCTTAAAAAAGAAAAAGTTCTTTTTATAAATAATTTGTTTGTTAGAGAAAGCCATCAGAATCGAGGCATAGCGAAAGCGCTCATAAATGGTCTTTTGAAAGATGCCGGCAGGTTAAGTTCTTCTATACGGGTAGATGTCGATAACCTGAACATAAAAGCGATCGGTTTTTACAATAAATGCCGGTTCAAAAAGATTGCTTCAAGGCAAATTTCTACCGAGGGGACGATGCTTGAAATTGTGACTATGGAAAAACTTGTGTAACAAAAAAAGCTTCATATCATAGGAGGTGCCGAATGGATAAAGGTGTATTGGTGATCAGCATAACCCAGAGGCGTTCGGTTATTTCAAAAGTGCAGAAGATATTTACCAAAGAAGGCTGTTATATTAAGACAAGGCTTGGGATACATGACGGGGTGCTTGATAGATGCTCCGATACCGGGCTCATAATCCTTGAGCTTGTGGGTACAAAGTCCAAAAGAAAAGAAATAGAAAAAAAACTAAATTCAATAAGCGGCGTAAGCGCCAAACTTGTTGAACTTAAATTTAGTGGAAAGCGATAGATGGAAAATAAAAAACTTATACTTCTCATAGATGACAGCCCGGATTTCACCGAGATAATGAAGCTTTTTCTGGAAGCGTCAAATTTCAGGGTCATAACAGCATCACGAGGAGTGGAGGGTTTGGAAAAAGCACTTTTAAAACCGGATCTTATACTTTTAGACCTTAATATGCCGTTAATGAACGGTCATGAGACCTGTAAACACCTTAAGGAAAAAGAAGAGACAAAGGCGATACCGGTAGTCATGCTTACTTCCCAGGATGCAACATTGGATAAGGTAGAAGCGCTTGAGATAGGTGTCGTAGATTATATAGGAAAGCATTTCCCCTTGGAAGAGATACTTGCCAGGATCAAGGCGATCATAAGGCAGGCTTCACCGGAGACAAGCTCTCAGGCAAGTGAAGAGAGAAACAAAAGAATAATGGAGCTAAGAAAAATTATTGATGAAAAATTAATCAGACCATTTTATCAGCCGATAGTTGATTTAAAGACCAAAGAGCCTATAGGTTTTGAGTCCCTAAGCCGAGGCCCGAAAGGAAATATCCTCGAAAGCCCCATCGATCTATTTAATGTAGCCAGCGACAGCAATATGTTTTTTGCACTGGATTCTCTCTGCAGGTCGCTTGGTGCAAAAAAAGCCGATTTTTTGACGAAAGACCAGTTGTTATTTATGAATACAGATCCTCTGGTAATAGATACCGAGGGATTTGAAAAATTGGAATTCCTAAAAGATTCATTGGTAACACCTCGGCAACTTTGTTTTGAGATCACAGAACGAACCTGCATAAAAAATTTTTCAAGCCTTAAGACGGGTCTTGAATATTTTAAATCACAGGGCATCCAGATTGCCATAGACGATGTCGGAGAGGGGTATTCCAGCCTCAAGGCAATAGCAGAATTAAAGCCGAAATTCCTGAAAATCGATATATCTTTAGTAAGAAACATTGACACAGATGATATTAAACAGAGCCTTGTTAGCGTTATCAGGGATATAGCCATCAAATTAAATAGCCATATTATCGCCGAAGGTATAGAAACACCGCAGGAGCATGAAACGCTTTTAAAATTAGGTATCGAATACGGCCAGGGGTATCTATTTGCAAGGCCGTTTGAGAAGAGCTAACAGAAGACAGATAAAAGAGAATAGAATTCAGACAAAAAACCAGACGAGAGGTAAATATGGATAAGCAAAAGGCGCTTAAGATAGTAAATCCTATTCTTTTTGTATCAGCAATTATACAGATCTCAACAGGCATCATACTGGCGTTCCATTTATTCAAAAAAATAATGGGATTTATCGGAGAAGTGCATGAATATAACGGTTTTTTGCTATCCTTATTGATATTGATACACTTATATTTGAACTGGAGCTGGGTAAAAGCTACTTTTTTTAGAAAAAAACAAGTTGATTAGGTTTGTTAGGATACAAAAAATCTAGATAATTCATTTGATATAATATATGGCCTATAGTATCATAATATCTACTTAGAAACAGATTAATAAAACCGAATAAACGGTAGAACATGATATATAGAGCTAAAGTAATATACTATAAACCAATCCAATTATCGACTTAGAATGATAATTGGATTTTTTATTTGTAATAGAAGCATAAAAAAGGAGAAGCCATGAAATCCGTTATACCAATTTTAGTAATTTCTATCATTTGCTTACTTAGTGTCCAGCCGCTTTCTTTTGCAATGGGCATCCCGATACAGCTTAATAATTCCCAATTTATCTCTCAAAACATTCCGGATACCCTGATAGCGGGAAAAGTTTATGATGTCTCTATTACATTTAAAAATTCAGGAAAGCTTCCCTGGTTACCCGCAAGTTCCTTTAAACTTATCCCAATATATAACTTATGGAATGTCGGCAAGATCCCAATGTCCAATAAGGATATTATTTTACCAGGCCAAACAAAAAAATTTGTTTTTCAGATAACAGCCCCCCAAATTCCTGGTAATTATAATTTCGAGTGGCAGATGAAAAAAGACGGCCTAGGGCTTTTTGGCGAAAGATCAAAATTAGTATCAATTAAAGTTTCCGAAGAACTCTCGCTTCTTCCCATAGGTAATAAATCGGTTTTTGAAGACCAGGTTCTTAATTTTACTGTTGCAGCCAAAGGATCAAATGTTAAACTTAGCGCATCTCAGCTTCCTTCCGGAGCCAGCTTTGACTCTAGCACAGGTTCCTTTAACTGGAAGCCGGAACACGGCCAGGCAGGCAGTTATCCGATGACTTTTGAAGCAACCGATGGCATTAATGTCAAATCGGAGAATATCATTACTAATGTCCAGAAAACCGTTATATACGGAACTATCTACGAAAAAACCCTTACTAATGAGACTATCCAATCACAGGGCGCCAGTGTCGAGATATGGAATTTGCAGAGAACTCAGGTTCTTGCCTCGGCAGTCTCGGGCGCAAACGGCCATTTTGATGTACTTGTTGATACCTGGCTGGACGGGACATATATTATTAAAGCTTCAAAAGCAAATTTTAAGAGTTATTCTGGAGTTGCGACATTGAGAAATAATTCTATGATGCCTTTTATGGCGACTCTTACTATTGACGCGCCTCTTGGGATAAAAAATTATCCTATTGAGGGCGTAATTTTTGCTTCTTGGTGGAACGGGGAGTATCAGTGGGCATCAAGCGGCCAGTCTTTGATAAATCTGGCGAAAACAGGCGCAGAGTGGGTGGGCCTACTTGGATCGTGGTATATGGATGGAGGAGAATATTCTACATCCAATGTTATTTATAGCCATGCTACAAAGACTCCAAGCGATGCTGATTTAATACATGCCATAGTTGCGGCTAAAAGCTTGGGAAGAAAAGTCATGCTCAAGCTTCATATAAGGACGATCGTGAGTGAAAGCCCATGGTCTGATAAATGGGCGGGGTATATTAACCCTAGCGATAAGAATGTCTGGTTTAATAATTATATTCAATTTGTAAATCACTATGCGGATCTATGCCAGGCGAATGGCGTAGATATCTTATGTTTCGGCACGGAACTGCCCAGTATGACAAGCACAACTTATAATGCAAAGTGGATCGATGTTATAAATAATATCAGATCCAGATACACAGGGAAAATCACTTTTTCTTCAAATATTCCGAATGAGTATGACAACATTACATTCTGGAATTTATGCGATTATCTTGGCATAGGGCCGTATCTTTCGACTACAACTAACATTGCAAATCCCGGCCTCGATACTCTCGTTGACGGTTGGTATAATTCTCCTGTAGACGGTAAAATCGTTGATAAGCTTGCTCAGTGGTCTAGTAAAAACGGCAACAAGCAGATTATTTTTACGGAAATGGGATATTGCAGCGTTAATACCTCTTCTTACTGTCCATGGAAAGGCACCTCGGATTTAAATGGTGTCCCGCTAGCAGAAAATTGGGTCTTACAAAAAAGATGCTATGATGCTATGTTTATGGCGTTACAGAATAAGCCGTGGTTTTTTGGCGTATTCGTCTGGGACTGGTTATGCGATCCGATTGCGGGAACAACAGGGCTTAATAGAAAGGAATATACTCCGCAGAATAAAGACGCTGAAAATTCGATGAAGAATTTTTATCTTGGTATAAACATGGCGGATATCCACCATATAATAATTGTCGACGGCAATGATGTTGAGATCCCAAACGGGACAACTGTTTATATACAACACACAAAGAACCTCTTTGCCAGGGCATATAACAGTTCCGGACAGATCATTGGTTATGCGCCATGTACTTGGGATATCGATAACTCTAATGGGACTATTGCTGGAGGCAATGTCGGGTACACGCGCGTAACGGGAATTTCAGAAGGCCAATCCACTGTAACTGCTACAACCTCAAACGGGTATTACGATACAGTAACTTTTAATATTGCAAAACGGTATCTGAGAGTTCCCCTCGAGTATTCTACCATTCAGTCTGCGGTTAATGCGGCTATAGGAGGGGACACTGTTTTAGTCTCACCAGGAATTTACACCGGTTCCATAGATCTTAAATTAAATGTAAATCTGAAAAGCGTTGGGGGAGCAAGCCTTACTACAATTAACGGTGGAATAATATTGGCTAATGGCCAAAATAATAACATCATAGAAGGATTCACAGTTACAAATACAAGCGGTACCGGTATTTCCGGTTCTTCCAGCGGCACTCCGACAATAAAAAATAATATTATAAAGAATAATGGGTGGATAGGGATATATATGTATAGCTCTAGCCCTTTAATTCTTAATAATATTATTGAGGGGAACGTAGGAGGGATAAATGGAAATGGCGGTAACCCAAGGATAATTAATAATGTGATAAAAAATAATAGCGGGATTTCTCAGGGCGGTGGAATATACTATGTTAATTCAAGTGCGAAGATTTTTAATAATATTATAGTAAATAATTATGCGAGTCAGTATGGAGGAGGTGTAAAAGGTTGGAATAACGGCGCAGGGTATGAAGTCGATTATAATAATATATGGAATAATACTGCCGGATTAGGCCAGCCAGAATACGGGGATTGCAATCCGGGGCCTAATTCATTGAGCACAAATCCCTTATTTTCTGACGCTAACTATCACCTTCAATCAACATCACCGTGCAAAAATACCGGGAATCCTTTAGCGGAATATAATGACATAGATAGCACTAGAAACGATATGGGCGTTTACGGCGGCCCTAATTCGTTTTAAAAAAATCGAATAGTATAAATTTAACAAAAGCCCCTATCTTTTTAGATGGGGCTTTTGCTTGCCTGGGTTTCTTAATTATGATAGAATAAATAAACAAAGTAAGCCAAGTATAAATTAAGGTTAATTTATTAAAAAGATTTTGCCCTGGAGCCTGGAGCCTTGCTTGCCTGGGGCAAGCTAAGCCAAATTGGGGGTTTATATGTTTATGTTAAAATTAAAGATGTGGATACTGATGTCCGTAATGTTTGCCATAGTATACGGAATTGTGACAGCCGTATGCTATTCAATGGGTATATCAAATTTTTATTTCTATCTTATTGTTTCGTTTGTTATGCTATTTATCCAGTATATGGTAGGCCCGAAACTTATAGAATGGACTATGCATGTAAAATATTTGAGCGAGTCTGAAAATCCCAAACTTCACCATATGATAGATGAACTTGCCCGTCAGGCAGGAATGCCTAAGCCGAAAATCGGCATTGCGCAGATATCCATACCGAACGCATTTGCGTTCGGAAGATGGAAAAGCGACGGAAGGATATGCGTTACAGAAGGTATTATGAGGCTTTTAAAGGAAGACGAGCTCAGGGCGGTACTTGGCCATGAGATGTCGCATTTGAAAAATAGAGATGTCCTTACCATTACGCTTTTATCAGTAATACCTATGATACTTTACAGGATCTTCTGGGGTATGATGTTTTCCCGTGGTGGTGACAGGAAAGATTCCGGGAACCTTTTTTTGGTAGGTTTGGCGGCATTTTTGTTTTATTTTATTACAAATCTTCTTGTTTTATATGCTTCAAGGATAAGGGAGTATTTTGCAGATAAGGGTTCTGTGGAATTAGGCAACTCTCCCCATACACTTGCCTCAGCATTGTATAAACTTGTTTATGGTTCGGCAAGAGCTGACAGAGACTCGATAAAAGAGGTAGAAGGCGCCAGGGCGTTTTTTGTAAATGATCCTGCCACCAGTCTTACGGAGTTAAGAGAGCTAAGAGAACTTGATTTAGACGGAAGCGGCACCATAGACCAGTCAGAGCTTATTGCTATTCGTTCAAAAGAAGTGAAACTGAATTTTGGCGAAAAGCTTATGGAGATATTCAGCACACATCCTAATATGCTTAAAAGAATTAAAAAACTTTCAAGTCATTAACAATTTAGTTCATAGCTCATAGTTCATAGGATTGTTTTTAGTTTTCTTATTTGTTATGAGCTCTAGCCATGAGCCAAGAGCCAAGAGCTGAATTATATGGTCCAAGACCCTGTTTGCGGAATGGAAGTTAGTCCAAATGATGCCATAAAAGCTACCAAAGATGGCTTGGAATATTATTTCTGTAACCCCAGATGCCTCGAAAAATTCATCAAAGAATCAGGCCCTGTGGATTCGTGTCCGTCCTGCCAATCCGGGAAAAGGCCCATCTACAAGAATAAACTTTTCATTATTATAGTCTCTATTCTATTGATTCTATTGGCTTCATTTGCACTGCCTATCTTAGAGCCTTTCAGGAATATCTTTATTACTTATTTTAATAAGATCTGGTGGGCTGTATTAATAGGTTTGGCGCTCGGAGGGGTGATAGACCACTTCATTCCAAGGGAATATTTTTCAAAAGTTCTTTCAAAGAGATCTCCATCAACCATTTTTAATGCAGTCATCCTGGGATTTCTGATGTCTAGCTGCAGTCACGGCATCTTAGCGCTTAGCATACAGATCCATAAAAAAGGTGCTTCAAATCCGGCGGTCATAAGTTTTTTATTGGCGAGCCCCTGGGCAAATATCGCCATAACAGTAATGCTTTTTGCGTTTTTCGGGATAAAAGGCCTGCTCATTATCTTATCAGCAATACTCATTGCCATAATAACAGGGTTTGTCTATATGTGGCTTGAAAAGATGAATTTAATAGAGAAGAATAAAAACACGGTATTTGTGGATGAGGATTTTTCTATAAGAAAAGACCTGGCGCATCGTTTGAAAAATAGAAAAATAAATATCAGTACCATAAAATATGATTTAAACGGCATTTTTAAAGGCGCAGTTTCTTTAGGAGATATGGTGTTGTGGTGGATCTTATTAGGCGCCTTTATTGCAAGTATGGCAGGGGCGTATATCCCGGTCCATTTTTTCCATCAATTTATGGGGCCGTCTATTATAGGGTTACTTGTTTGCTTAGGGTTGGCTACAGTAATTGAGGTATGTTCCGAAGGTTCATCTCCGCTTGCTTTTGAAATATACAGGCAGACAGGCGCATTGGGGAATAGCTTTGTGTTTCTTATGGGAGGGGTCGTTACGGATTATACGGAGATAGGCCTTCTTTGGACGAACGTCGGAAGGAGGGTTGCTATATGGCTACCGATAATAACAATTCCACAGGTGATAATAATGGGGTATTTATTAAATAGATGCTTTAATTTTTAAACGTTCATTAAAGGAGATTTAATGCTATGAAAAAAATAATATATTTTTTAATAATAATGATATCCGCCCTGATATTTTTTAATGCAAATAATTTATTTGCCCAGGAAGTTAAGACGCTTGAAGGAGATGTTACGAATGTGGATACTCTTGCATCTACATTTGAAATTAAATGGCTTATGGACTATGATGATTTTGACTATATGATGAAATCCTTCAAAATTACCGAAGATACCAAGATCTATAAAGGCGGCGAATTTATAGATATAGCCGAACTTAATATTGACGATCATGTGATAGTGGAATATTTTGTTGACCCTGCCTCTTTTATGCAAGTAGCAAAATCAGTCGAAATACAACTCCAGTAGGAAACTTATTTATGTGAAATTACCCCCTTACCAGGTAGGAAGGGATAAGGGGCATCTCTTCGTAGGAGAGCCCCCTTACCAGGTAGGAAGGGGTAAGGGGGCTCTCTTGTGAGAAGTTTTACTTGACTAAATGATACTAATGTGGTATCATTTAGTCAGTTAATAAATTTGCAATCAGTTTAAAGGAAGCGAATAAATGAAATTAATTAAAAGAGATACAGATTATGCCGTAAGAGCGGTTTCGTATATGGCAAGTTCTGAGGACAGGCTCGTAAGCGTTGCGGAGATGGTTAAGACGCTCAAGATACCAAGGCCATTTTTAAGGAAGATACTTCAGAAACTGAATAAAGCGGGTCTGCTCGCGTCTTATAAGGGAATAGGCGGCGGATTTAAGCTGGTAAGGCCGGCCAAAAAAATCCTGATCACGGACCTGATACAAATCTTTCAGGGAAGACTCAGGCTTAATGAGTGTTTTTTCAAAAAAAAGCTTTGTCCTAACAGAGCTACCTGTGCTTTGAAAAAGAAAATTGATTCTATAGAAAAGAAAGTATTTGATGAGTTAAAAGGTGTAAGTATAGGGTCTCTTATAAATAATGAGGGCTAGATGTCAAAAAGAAAAATAATTAACATTGATGAAACAAAGTGCAACGGTTGCGGCAGTTGTATCCCCAATTGTCCTGAAGGGGCGCTCCAGATAATTGATGGAAAGGCGAGGCTAATAAGCGACTTATTTTGCGATGGATTGGGTGCTTGTATCGGGCATTGCCCCCTGGGCGCTATATATATAGAGGAGAGAGTTGCAGAAAAGTACGATGAATCTAAGGTTATGGCTAATATCGTAAAACAGGGTAAAAATGTCATGATTGCTCACCTTTTGCATTTAAAAGACCATAATGAGTCAGAATATTTAAAAGAAGCTATTAAATACCTGGAAGAAAATAATTTGGAAAACCCGTTAAAAGAAAATGAAGGGATAAGATCTATGCATGCACACGGTTTTTCGCCTTGCCCGGGATCAAAGGCAATGGATTTTAGAAAAAAGGATGTTTCATCGGCACCCATAGATGAAAAAATAGATGTAAAATCAAAGCTCAGGCAATGGCCGGTGCAACTGCATTTAGTTAATCCGGGAGCGTCATATTTTAAGAATGCCGATGTAGTACTTTCGGCAGACTGCGTGGCATACGCCCTGGGAAATTTTCATACCGGTTTTTTAAAAGGTAAATCTCTGGCAATAGCATGCCCGAAACTTGACGAAGGGCTTGAAATATATGAAGAAAAAATTATTCAGCTGATAGATGATGCGAAGATAAATACCATTACCGTAATGATTATGGAGGTTCCGTGTTGTGGCGGTTTGTTGAATCTTGCGAAATCAGCGGCCAGCCGGGCAAAAAGGAAAATTCCGGTTAAAGCTATCGTTGTGAGCATTGAAGGAGAAATATTAAGCGAAGAATGGGTGTAGAAAAACAGTATATCGTACTTCGTACATAGTACATCGAAAAATTAAAAAAGAGAAAAACCAATGTTTAATAATCATTGTCCGGGAGCGAAAGATTTTAGAGAACCTAAGCCCGAAGAGATCAGGTGCCAGTTTTGCGGTGAAAATGTCGAGATATGGTCTGACGAGATAAAAACACTTTGCACCAACTGCGGAAAGACTGTTTTTAAAGCCGAGGGAGACAAAAGCTGCATAAATTGGTGCAATTACGCCAAGGAATGCATCGGCGCAAAAACATATAATGAGTTTATGGAAACAAAATCATGTACTTTAAAAGAAAAACTTATTAAAGAGCTTGAAACTTACTTTGGAAGCGATTTAAAACGAATAAATCATGCAAAAAAAGTTTTGGAGTATGCTGAAATTATACTTAGAGCTGAGGGAGGCGACTGGAATATAGTTATACCGGCAAGCGTTCTCCATGATGTTGGCATAAAGGCTGCCGAAGAGAAATATGGATCCAATGCCGGTAAGTATCAGGAGATGGAAGGTCCAAAAATTGCCGAGAAAATAATGTTAGAAGTCGGGTTGAAGAAAAATGATATTAAAGAGGTTTGCGAGATCATTGCTCATCATCATACTCTCAATGCTATAGATACAACGAATTTCAGGATTTTAACCGATGCGGATTGGCTGGTAAATATAAAAGATGAATTTGACCTGAAAGATAAGGATAAGCTTAAAGATCTTATTGATAAAGTAATGCTGACAAAAAAAGGCAAGGAACTTGCCGAAGAGATTTATTTGTAGTCGTCCCTAAAAAGGGACCAATTAAGATAACTTCGTCTCATAAAAAGTATCAAAATTTTCAGATATAAAAATATCTGATAATTTTGACACATTCGACGAAGTAATTCCCCCTACTGATTCGTTTTGCATTCGCAAAAGCGAATCAAAACGGTAGGGGCCATTAAGGAGGTTTAAATGTTTTGCTATCAGTGTGAACAGACAGCAGGCGGAAGCGGCTGCACAAAAGTAGGTGTTTGCGGAAAGAATGAAGATATTCAGAGCTTGCAGGATATACTTTTATACGGGCTAAAAGGCATTGCCGCCTATGCATATCATGCTAGAGAATTGGGCGCAAAAGACGAAGAGGTTGATGCTTTTATGCACGAAGCGCTTTTTAAGACAATTACGAACGTGAGCTTTGACCTTAATCAGCACCTTGAGATGGTCCTAAAATGCGGCCAGATGAATCTGAGGGTCATGGAGCTATTGGATAAGGCTCACACAGAGGAGTTCGGCAATCCGGTCCCGACGGAAGTAGAGACAGGGACAAGAAAGGGCCCGGGTATCTTAGTAACGGGGCATGACCTTCTGGACCTGTATGAATTATTGAAGCAGACCGAGGGGCAAGGAATTAATATCTATACACATAGTGAAATGCTTCCGGCGCACGGCTATCCGGAACTAAAAAAATTTAAACATCTGGTTGGGAATTACGGCGGAGCGTGGCAAGAACAAAAAAAAGAGTTTAATGAATTTAGCGGCGCAATACTTGCTACAACTAACTGTGTTCTGATACCGCCGGAAAATTCATATCTGGACAGGTTATTTACGAAAAATGTTACGGGTATTCCGGGCGCTAAGCATATAAAAAACAGGGATTTTACAGAACTAATAAGATTGGCCAAGTCTTTGCCGGGGCTGCCGGAAGCGCCGGGTAAAAAGATCATGACGGGATTTCACCATACGGCAATACTCGGGATCGCTGATAAAATAATTGATGCAGTAAAATCCGGGAAGATAAAACATTTCTTTTTGATCGGCGGATGCGATGGAGCAAAACCGGGAAGAAATTACTATACAGATTTTGCTTTAAGTGTACCCAAAGATTGCGTTATACTTACGGTAGCCTGCGGTAAGTACAGGTTCAATAAATATGATTTCGGGAACATCGATGGGATCCCAAGACTTCTTGATATAGGCCAGTGCAATAATGCGTATTCTGGGATCCAGGTCGCTCTGGCGCTTTCAAAAGCATTTAATGTTGGAGTAAACGAATTGCCGCTGACTATGGTACTTTCTTGGTTTGAACAGAAAGCAGTTGCAATATTATTGAGTCTATTATATCTTAACATAAAAGGCATATACATAGGACCGACTGCTCCTGCTTTTATATCAAAAAACGTGATGGGGATATTGCAGGAAAAATTTGATCTTCATTTGATAACAACTGCCAAAGAAGATTTAAAGAGCATATTAAAATAGGTTTGAATGTAAGAAAAAAGGCGAAAAAAGTCAATTATTAGGTACCTTTAGGCATTGCTGCATAAGGGTAAAAAAGGTATAATGATATAAAGTCCGGTTGAATTGAAAATATACCCAGCCTCATAACATGTACTAAAATTCTTTTGATGAAAAAACCAAAATAATTTTAGTATATTCGGCTGGGTTTTAAAGGAATTATCCAGCTTCATAATAAGTACTAAAATTCTTTCGATAAAAACCTCCGAAATAATTTTAGCACATTCAGCTGGATCGAAGATATGCCCAGTTTCACCCCGTGAAATGCGTAGCATTTCCGGGACTAAGTCCTCGCAATTCTTCGAATTGCAGAGGGTAAGAAGTGTTAAAATTTTTTTGATATAAAGATTCAAAATAATTTTAATACATTCAGTTGGGTTATTGAGGAGTTATCCAACCTCATAAGAAACATGAAAATTTTTTTGATGAAAAGATCCAAAATAATTTTCATGCATTCGGTTGGATTGTAAAGGGGTGATAAAAATGAAAAAGAACGTAAAGAATGTGTCGTATTTAGTACGAGAAATGGCTCATTGCAAAGAAGGCTGTTGAAGTAGTCCTCCGATGCTACCCGATGTTGCCTTAGGTAGGTCGGAGCCCCGACCTAATAATAAATTAACGTCGGGGTTGGGCAAGACGTTAAACTACCCATTTTTTTTGCGGAGAGGATATTAAATTATTTACTAAGTTAGTTTGATTTTAATAAAAAACGATTAACGGTTTTCGGTTTACGTTCAACGCAAACCGAAAACCGAAAATCGAAAACAGGAATTTAAATGAAATTATTAAAACCAAAAGTTTCAATTATAGGTGCCGGTAATGTCGGGATGCGATATGCGTATGCTCTTTTAATGAAGGGCATTGCCCGCGAGATTGTAATGATAGACGCTGATAAACGAAGGGCAGAAGGCGAGGTTATGGACCTATCGCATGGCGCGCCGTTTATCTCCCCGTGCCATATTATTGCAGGAGACTATAAAGATATCGTAGATTCTGATCTGGTAGTGATAACAGCCGGGAAAAAACAAAAAGACGGCCAGACGCGCATGGACCTGGCAAAGGATAATGTAGGGCTTTACAGGGATATTATTCCCCAGATCATGAAAAATTCTCCCGATTCAATTATACTCGTTGTTACAAATCCTATCGATGTTCTTTCATATGCTGCCTATAAACTTTCGGGCAAGCCTTCTAATAAGGTCATAGGGTCGGGGACTGTCCTTGATTCGGCAAGATTTAGATTTATGATCAGCCATCATTGCCACGTAGATCCGAGGAATGTGCATGCTTATATTCTCGGAGAGCATGGTGATACAGAGTTTGCAGTATGGAGTAAGGCAATGATTGGCGGAGTTCCCATAGATGATTTTTGTCTTTTTTGCAAAGACAAGGATACCTGCGATAAGGAGGCATATTTTAACGGGATTTTCAAGGAAGTCAGAGATTCAGCATATAAAATAATCGAGAGAAAGCACGAGACTTCTTATGGTATTGGCCTTGCACTTGTAAAAATAACAGAAGCGATACTTAAAGACCAGAATTCTATACTTCCGGTATCAAACCTGGTTAACGGATATCTCGGGATAAAAGATGTTTATCTCAGCCTTCCGGCGGTGGTTAATAAAGACGGGATAAGGGAAGTTTTAAATATAGGACTTAACAAAAAAGAAGAAAATGAATTAATATTCTCAGCCGAAGCGATAAAAAAAGTTATAAAGGCTTCGGGCATTTAAATAGATATCGGTCGATGATTTTCTAAATAATAAAATGTCCATAATCGGTGCAAACTTATGAATAGTGAAATCTCGATAAAAATTGCCGGAGAAGCCGGGCAGGGCATCAATGTATCAGCTCTTACGCTTGCCAAGGCTTTTACAAAAAAAGGTTACCACGTATTTTTACTTACTGATAACCCAAATTCCATAAAACTGGAACCTGCTTCCTGTACTCTTAGGGTCAGCGAAAGCCCCCTTACCAGCCACACTCATAAAGTAGATATGCTTGCATGCCTGTTTAAGGGAGACATTGAGCGCCATCATGCGGAAGTTTCGCCGAATGGCTATGTTATTTTTGATCCGGAGACGGTCAAATTTGACCCGAATATCAGAAGACAAGATATCAGCTATCTAGAAATACCGCTATCAAAATTAATTAAAGAAAAGAATTTCCCTGAATTATTGAAAAATACGATAGTTGTCGGGGCAATATTATCTTTGGTAGATTATAACCCGGCGATAATGGAAGCTCTTATAAAAGACCAATTCCTAAGGAAAGGCGAGGAGCTTGTCAGACAAAATATCGAAGCATTTGAAACGGGATTTAATTTTATCAAGAATAATTCTATCTCCTGTGATCTTTGCAGGATCGCAAGATTCGAAAAGTCAGCCAGGATGCTTATTAACGGTAATGAGGCGCTTTCTTTGGGAGCTATAAAAGCCGGGTGTAAATTTTTATCTGCGTACCCTATGACGCCATCATCCGCCATACTCCATTATCTGGCAGCAAAGGCCGTAGAGTATAGGATAGTTGTAAAGCATACGGAAGATGAGATCGCTGCTATGAATATGGCGATAGGCGCCAATTATGCCGGAGCGAGAGGGATGACCTGCACCTCCGGAGGCGGATTTGCTCTTATGACAGAGGCATTGGGTATGGCGGGCCAGTCAGAGACGCCGGTAGTAGTTGTAGTAGGCCAAAGGCCGGGGCCTTCGACCGGACAGCCGACGCACACTTCTCAAGGGGATCTAAGATTTCTTATTCACGCATCACAAGGTGAATTTCCGAGGATCGTTATCGCGCCGGGAGATATTAATGAATGTTTTTTTGATACATTCAATGCTTTTAATTTGGCTGAAATTTTTCAGCTTCCGGTCTTGATCTTAACGGACAAATATCTGGTCGAAAGCTATATCACTAACGACGAGTTCAGCGACAAGGACCTTAAAATAACAAGAGGTAAGCTTCTGAGCGAAGTCGAAGCCCAAAATATCTCTGATTACAAAAGATATGTTTTTGCCTCTGACGGGATCTCGCCGCGAGCTATACCAAGCCAGCCGAATTGTCTCCATCTTGCGACGAGCTACGAGCATGATGAATACGGTTATTACGGGGACGATACTCTTAACGCAGTAAAAATGATGGATAAAAGATTTTCCAAATTAAAATTGATCGAAGAGGCTTTGCCCAAGCCAAAACTGTATGGGCCGGTTGATGCTGAACTTACAATAATAGCGTGGGGGTCAACTAAGGGTTCAATACTAGAAGCTATGGAGATGTTGAAAAAAGAAAATATTATAATTAATTTTCTGCACATCGTTTATATATGGCCATTTCCAAAAAGCGTTGTTGAAAAGACGATCAAAGAAGCAAAATTGACACTTGGTATTGAGGCAAATAAGACAGGCCAGATGATGGGGCTTATAAAAGAAAATACAGGTTTTGATTTAAGCCACCAGTACTTAAAATATGACGGGCAACCGTTTTGTCCGGTTGATATTTATAATAAAGCGAAAGAGATATTAAGATAGCAAGTTCACCAGAGCACCAGGACACAAGTAAATAAATATGTTTGACCTGTGTCTTGTGATCTTGTGACGTGGAAACTAAATACTATGGCTACTCCATTAGATCTAAAAACCAAATACAACCCTACCTGGTGCCCCGGATGCGGTGACTACGGCTTATTAAACAGCCTGAAGGCTGCCATATCTGAAGCAAATCTCGACCCAAAGATGACGGTTATTGTTTCGGGTATCGGTTGCTCCGGTAAAGACCCCCATTTTGTAAAGACATACGGGTTTGAGGGCCTGCATGGAAGAACGCTTCCTCTGGCAACAGGGATAAAACTTGCCAACCATAAGCTCAACGTAATTGCCTGTGGCGGCGATGGCGATGGTTATGGAATAGGGGCGTGCCATTTTGTCCATAGCGCTAGAAGAAATATCGGAATAACATATTTTGTGCATAATAATGAGATATACGGCCTTACGACCGGACAGACGTCTCCGACGAGTTTAAAGGGTTTTGTCACAAAATCAACTCCCGAAGGGGCAATTGAGAGCCCATTTAACCCCGTAGCCATGGCTATTACAGGTGGTGCGACATTTGTAGCAAGGACATATGTTGCGGAGTTTGACCATATTAAATATGTAATGAAAGAAGCTTTGTTGCACAAGGGATTTGCCCTTGTAGATATATTTCAGCCATGTGTAACATTTAATAATCAGAATACCTATGAATGGTTCAAAGAAAGAGTCTATAAACTCGAAGATGATAAATCATATGATCCTAAAAATAAATTGATGGCCATAGAGAAGGCTTTGAGTAATCATGACAGGATCCCGATAGGAATATTTTACCGGGAATCAAGACCGACGTATGAGGATGAGGTAAGCGAGATTAAAGACAAAGTTTTGGCCGGCGAAATAATTGATAACATTGATATAAGTAAGACGGTGAAAGAGTTTTATTAAAAAATGCTCCTGGCCGTTTGCTGCAAGCTTAAAACTAGAAGCATGTAGCCTGAGGCTTGAAGCAAAAATTTTAAGGGGTACTCAATGCCACACAGGGAAATATTAAAAGATGTTTATTCGGTAGGGGTGGTTGATTGGGAGGTCAAGAACTTCCATGGGCATACCTATTCTACAAAAAGAGGCACAACTTATAATGCATATCTGATAATAGATGAAAAAATAACCCTTGTAGATACGGTCCTTGGAAAATTCTCCGGCGAGTTGATTAATAATATCAGAGAGGTTATCCCCCCCGAAAAGATCGATTACATTGTGGTAAACCATGTTGAGACAGACCACTCAGGATCATTGCCTGAAGTTATGAAATTATGCCCAAAGGCAAAACTTTTCGGGACTAGTAAATGTAAGGAAGGCCTATGGAAACATTATTATCCCGAAAAAAGCGGCGGTTGGGATTTTAATATTGTAAAAACAAATGATGAATTGAAACTTGGGAAGTATACCCTCAATTTTATTGAAGCCCCCATGATCCACTGGCCGGACAGTATGTTCACTTATTTAAAAGAATTAGAGCTATTAATGCCAAATGATGCATTCGGCCAGCACCTGGCCAGTTCCGAACGGTTTGACGACGAGGTTGACCAGTGCGCGCTTATGGATGAAGCCGCCAAGTATTATGCGAATATTCTTTGGCCATTAAGCTCGATCATCCAAAAAAAGATAGAAGAAATAATAAAGCTTAATATACCTATAAAAATGATAGCGCCAAGTCACGGGATAATCTGGCGAAAAGATCCGATGAAGATAATTAATTCATATTTATACTGGACAAAGAATTCTACAAAACCCAAAGTGATCGTTTTTTATGAAACCATGTGGGGATCTACCGAAAAGATGGCAAGGGCCATCAGCGAAGGAATAGAAAATGCCGGAGTTAGCGTAAAGATCTATGATGTAGCTACGTCCGACAGGACTGAGATAATTACAGAGATGCTTGATGCAAAAGGTTTTTTGGCAGGATCTTCGACGCATGATGTGGACATGCTTCCGAATATTGCGGGATTTTTAGAATTTTTGAAGGGTTTGAGGGTGAAAAACAGGTTAACAGGGGTTTTTGGCTCATATGGATGGGCTGGCGGAGCCGTTAAAGAAATGGAAGAAGCCCTTAAAGGGGGTGGAATGGATATATCGATACCGTCGATCTCGGTTAAATATGTTCCGGATGAAGAAGAATTAAAAAAGTGTATCAAGTTCGGCGAGGATTTTGCGAAACTTGTAAAGAAATAAAATGCCCCGCAGGGGTCGCATGCTTCAGGCTTCAAGCTTTAAAACCAGGAGAAGATTACAATGAAGAAAGTAAAAAAAAGAGCAAAGAAGACAGTAAAAAAATCCATAAAGAAGACATCCAAAAAAACCCTTAAAAAGGGAAGCAAGCTTAAATGCTATAAATGCGGCATGGTAGTAAAAGTCGATGAGATATGCGGATGTGTTGACACGTGCGATATAATCTGTTGTGGCAAAACGATGAAGAGAAAATAGAAATGCTGCAAGTCACAAGTCGTCCCTCAATAAATCTTCGGGACTTCCTTTGGCTGCAAGCCACAGGTTAAAACGAAAAATATATAACTTGTGACATGAGACCTGTGACATGAAACAAATTTAAAATCGGAGGAGATATGGCTGATATAAAAAAAGAATTAGTAGAAATGCTTAATAAGGCGTTGGAGCTTGAACATGCAGCAAGAATTCAGTATCTTGCGCATGCCGAAACAATAAAAGGCATTAATGCTGAGGCAATAATTGCCAGATTAAAAGAGATTGCTTCTGATGAGGAAAAGCATGAGGGGAAATTCAGAGAGCTTATTGCAAGTTATTTAGATGGTGAGTGCTCGATGGATCTTGCTAAGACAAATAAGGCTAACAATATCCCTGATATATTAAAAATAAACATAAAAGCTGAAAAAGAAGCCATTGATTTCTACAAGGGTATCTACAAAAAAGTTGTTGAAAATAAAGAATCTCTTCAGTATTGCTTTGAAAGATTGGAGCATGAGATCAGGCATGTTATTCTTGACGAAGAGGAACATGCGGTAGAATTAACCCTTCTTCAGGAGTAAATATAAGTAAATTAAAGTAAATAAATTAAATTAAATTATATTTAAAAAGGCTCTATTATATGGGAATGCTTAGAATATATTTAAATATAGTAAGATTTATATAAATATATTTAATTATATATAATTATAATAAATTATATTAAATATATAAAAAATTTAACAAAATTAGTTTAAATATATTTAAAGTAATGAATTAATTCGTCGTCAACTAATATTCATGTTATTTGTTATTAATCATATTTAACCTTTAATAATGGTAACGGTGCAAATTACAAAAACCAAATTCGTACCTAACCTTTAATAACGGGAACGGCACGAATTTCAAAAAGAAGAAGGAATAGTCCCTCGTCTCGCCATAGGCGGACTCGGGACGATTTTTCCTGAGAAAAATCGGAGGGCATATGGCTGAATTAAAAGATTTGTTTCAAACTGCTGATTGGAAAAAGGAAAAACATGTTCCTGTTATAGAATCTTCCGACAGCATAAAAAAAGGCGAGATATTAAGAATAAATGTAACGGTCGGGAAAGAAATTCCCCATCCCAATACTACAGAACATCACATAAGGTGGATCGCAGTGTTTTTTATGGCAGACGGAGACAAATTTCCTTACGAGATATCCCGTATAGAGTTTACTGCTCACGGAGAGGCGGCACAGGCGCCGAACACGAGCACTATTTACACCAACCCGGAAGTAGCAACGGGTTTTAAGACTGAAAAGAGCGGGACAATAATGGCGTCAAGCTATTGCAATATTCATGGATTATGGCAGAGTTCAAAATATATAAAGGTGGAATAATCTGATGAGAAATAATGGATCAAATTTTGATGAAATAAAGGAAAAACTTTTCAAGACTTATTTCGGAGGCAGGGATTATTTGGAAGCCGGTGGAGAAGGTTTTGTTGAGAGAAGAGGATCTTTAATGGACAGGAGAAATACAAAACCTGACAGAAGAAAAGTCGATAATGACAGAAGATAGATCCGTTAAAAAAGGTTGGCTATGAAAAAAAATATTACTTTTAAGGGGAATCCACTTACTTTATCAGGTAAGTGCATAAAGGTCGGAAAAAGAGCGCGTGATTTTAGGGTAAGCGATCAGGAATTAAAAGAGGTAACTTTAAAAAATTTTACCGGCAGGATAAAGATCCTTACGAGTTTTCCGTCGCTGGATACCCCGGTGTGCGACCTGCAGGTAAAAGAATTTAATAAAAGGGCAACATCCCTATCTAATGAAGTCGTTGTAGTTGGTATCAGCAAGGACCTCCCGTTCGCCCAAAAGAGGTTCTGTGAAGAGAACGATATAAAAAACATAGCGGTTTTGTCGGATTATAAATATAACTCATTCGGCATGAATTATGGCCTGCTTATTAAGGAGCTTCAGCTTTTGGCTAGATCGATTCTTTTAGTAGACAAGAATAATATCATTAGATATATCCAAATTGTTCCCGAATTGTCGAGTGCGCCGGATTATAATGATGCATTAAAGAATCTGGAAGAGGTCCTGAAGAAGGATTAGCTCATAGCTCATAGCTCATAGCTCATAGCAAAAGAAAAACATTACTACGAAAATGAAATAAATAAATCAGGGGTATAATATGAAAAAAATCGCGATATTAGTTGAGGACCAGTATCAGGTTTTGGAGGTCTGGTACCCGTATTACCGGCTTATAGAAGAGGGGTTCGACGCCAAATTGATCGGGACCGGCACCAAAGACACCTATTCCAGTAAAGAAGGATATCCGGTAAAAGTTGACCTGGATATAAATAAGATAAAAGCAGATGATTTTGAGGGCGTAGTGGTCCCGGGGGGGTATGCGCCGGATATACTAAGACGCCACCAGAAGATCAATGATTTTGTAAAAGAGATTTTTACTCAGAATAAACTGGTTGCCTCTATTTGTCACGGAGGATGGGTTCTTGCTTCGGCAAATATTCTAAAAAATAAAACCGCAACTTCTTTTTTTGCCATTAAAGACGATATAACTAACGCAGGCGCAGCATATCTAGATAAGGAAGTAGTGGTAGACAAAAACCTCATTACCTCAAGAAAGCCCGATGATCTTCCTCTTTTCATGAAAGAAGTAATCAAGTTTCTTAAAAAATAGATTTAAGCTCCCTACTGCGATGTCTCAGACCAAACTTATATCAATATTAAGGCTTGCCCATTAATCTAAACAGGGGACGGTTCTCTCTAAAATTATCCGACGAGAGTTTTTGGAGAGAACCGTCCCCTTATCTCCTCGGAACAAATTTTGTCTCGCTGCGGCAATGCGAGACAAAATTTGGGTATAGTCAAAAAAACCTTTCCTAAAGCTGACTTTTTTGATAATATGTATATATATTAAGATATAATTACATTCCAGGGAAGGGGTTATTATGTCCATAATAGACCACCATCATGGTGAACACTCAGAACACAGCGGGCATTTTCATCATCATCAGATACATAAGAGTTCCGAAAAGATTTCACGCCTTAAGATAGCCTTATTAATTACAGCACTTGGAATGTTGATCGAATTTGTCGGGGGGATTTTATCGAACAGCTTGGCGCTTGTATCTGACGCCTGGCATATGCTTACGCATTTATTTGCTTTGGGAACAAGTTTCTTTGCGATACTCCTTTCACTTAGGCCCGCTACCAAGAAAAAAACCTATGGTTTTTACAGAGCGGAGGTCATAGCGGCATTTTGTAACGGCATAGTCCTGATATTTATTTCGGGGTACATTGTATACGAAGCAATACAAAGGTTTATCTCCCCTCAGCCGATCAGGATAGTAGAGATGTTGTTTGTAGCTGGTATTGGGTTAGTAATCAATGGCGTGAGTACATATCTTTTGGCAAGCGTAAGCGCGCATGATATAAATATTAAAAGCGCATTTTTGCATGAGATCGGGGATATGATATCAAGTATCGCGGTTGTTGTAGCCGCACTTGTTATCTACTATACCAATAATTACATTTTCGACCCTATACTTGCATTTTTGATAAGCATATTGATAGTAATATGGTCGTGGAAGCTGGTAAGCGATTCGGTGAATATTCTTCTTGAGGCTACACCTAAGCATCTTGATATAGATGTTGTCGTCGCAACGATAAAAAACGAGATCCCGGGAATTTATGATGTAAATCATGTCCATGCCTGGACTATTTCAAGTAATCTTTATGCAATGACGGCCAATATAATCATCGAGGACTGTCAGGTAAGCAAGGCCAATGAGGTTCAGCATAAGATAAACCATATTTTAAGAGATAGGTTCCGCATAGGCCATACAAATCTTCAGTTTGAATGTTTTTTGAAAAAAACGTAGGGTGGTTTGGAAAAAAGTTTAGCTATTAAGCTTAACTGATCACTGTACACTGATCGCTGTACACTTAAAAGGAGGAATAATGGAACTTAATAAAAGGGCATTTGGTTTTGCGCTTGGGATACTCAATGGCATCACAATTTATCTGATGACAATGATCTCTATATGGTCCGACAAGATTATCGCAAAAAGCTTTCTTCTCTCGACAGTCGGCTCGCTTATGCCGGGATATCTGATAACTTCTGATGGGGCCATAATAGGCCTTTGTTATGGTTTTGCCGAGGGGTTTGCTACAGGGTGGCTTATAGCTCTATTGTATAATTATTTTGCGGCTAACGGTAAAAAATCAAAAAAATCTAAGTAATGGACGAAAAATATATATTGATAACCAACGGCCGCGTAATATTGCCGTCGGGCGGGTCCAATAGTAATATATTAGTAAAAGGCAAAACAATAATAGGTGTTTTTCCAAAGTCCGGCAAAAGATCCTTTCCAGAAAATACTTTAATTATTGACGCTAATGATAACTATGTTTCCGCCGGGTTTATAGATATACATATTCATGGTGAAACAAGTTCAATAGCAAAAACTAATCCCAGTTCCGGTGTTACGTCATTTTTGAGGGCGCTATCTACTGATGAAATAAGCAAAATTGATGAGATAGGTACAGCGGGAATTTTTTCGGGTTTTGATTCAAAGTTTTTAGGATATTATCTGGAAGGCCCATTTATAAGCAGAATTAAAAAAGGCTCTCAGGACCCGAAATTCATTAAAAGGCCTGATAAGAAAACTTTTGATAAGGTCTTGAGACGTTATGGCAGCCTGATCAGGGTAATGGTATTTGCTCCTGAGTTAGGCGGTAATCAAAAGCTGATAAAAGAAGCGACCAGAAAAGGGGTAATCGCATCTTTGGGGCATACGGATGCTAGTTTTGAAGCTGCCCAAAAAGGTTTTAGCTGCGGCGCCAGGCTGGCTACACATTTATTTAATGCAATGTCAGGTATAAGCGGGCGCGTTCCTGGATGTGTTTTAGCAAGCCTTATGAATAGAAATATTTATACCGAAGTGATATTGGATGGTATTCATATCAGCCCGGAAATCTTTAAATTAGTTCTCAGAGTTAAGGAGTTAGAAAAAATAATTTTAATAAGCGATTCAATAAGTAATACAGATTTAAAGAAAAATAGTATTGTCAGGCACGGAAGAATTTTTAAGACAAGAGACGGAGCTATAGCTGGGAGTGACCTGAAGCTTAATATAGCATTAAGAAATTGCATAAAATTCACTTCTTTAGGGTTGGCCGACGCAATAAAATTTGTTACTATAAATCCGGCAAGGCTTTTAGGGATCGATAAAAGAAAGGGAAGTATTCAAGAGGGGAAAGACGCTGATATTGTGATTTTTGACAAAAATTTTAATATTAATTTGACGATGGTTGAGGGGAAGATAGTTTATAATAAAAATAGTACATCGACTTTCGTACATCGTACGTCGTAAACAGGGAAATAAAAAAATATTTTTTACGATATACGATGTACTATGCCTGCCTGCCGGCAGGCAGGTACGATATACGAAATACGAGGTAATTATGTGCGGAATTGTAGGTTATGTCGGGGACAAGAATCCCATACCGATACTTATAAGCGGGCTTCACAGGCTTGAATACCGCGGATATGATTCGGCAGGAGTAGCTGTTTTAACGAAAGAAAAAGTTTTTCTTAAGAGGATGAAGGGCAAGCTTTCCAAGCTTGAGGAGGCCCTAAAAATAGATAATCCTGAAATGATGCCTGAGTCCAGGACCCGAGATTATTCAGCGGGGATCGGGCACACCAGGTGGGCAACACACGGAGTACCCAATGAAGTGAATGCTCACCCGCACTTTGACTGCAAAGAAAAGATCGCCGTAGTGCATAACGGCATAATAGAAAATTACAAATTGCTCAAAGAGCAATTGCAAAAAGAAGGGCATAGGTTCAGATCCGAAACAGACACGGAAGTTGTTTCGCACCTTGTGGAAAAATTTTATGACGGGGATCTTTTTGAGGCAGTAAAGAAGTCCATAAAGTTGGTAAAGGGTTCTTTTGCTATAGCTGTTATCCATAAGGATGAACCGGGCAGGATCGTTGCGGCCAGGTGCGACAGCCCGTTGATTATCGGGCTTGGAAAAAATGAAAATTTTTTGGCAAGCGACATACCCGCAATACTCGCGCACACCAAAAATATAATATACCTGGATAATCATGAGCTCATAGATCTTACAAAAGAGAGAGTGAAAATCACGGATTTTAACGGCAAATTAATTTCAAAAAAACCTGTTATGATAAATTGGGATATATCACAGGCTGAAAAAGGCGGATATGACCATTTTATGCTTAAGGAAATTTTTGAGCAGCCTGAGATTATCACAAACATTTACAATGAAAGGGTCTTAGGTGGGAAAGTTTCTTTTGAAGGCCTTTCACTCAGCGATAATAAATTAAGGTCGATCAAAAATATAATAATAGTTGCCTGCGGCACTGCGTATCATGCAGGCCTTACAGGAAAATATATCATCGAAGAACTTACAAGAATTCCTGTGTGGGTAGACACTTCAAGTGAGTTCAGGTACAGGGACCCCATCATAACCAAAGACTCTTTAGTTATCCCCATATCCCAGTCCGGTGAGACGGCGGATACATTGGCTGCGCTTCGTGAAGCAAAGTCTAAAGGCGGAACAGTACTTTCAATATGCAATGTATTAGGAAGTTCCATAGCCAGAGAATCCGACGGAGTCATATACACTCACGCCGGGCCTGAGATAGCAGTTGCATCGACAAAGGCATACACAGCGCAGTTAGCCATACTTTATTTGTTTGCGATATATATGGCAAATTTAAGAAAAACCTTAAATAAAAATAAAACAGAATCTCTTTTAAAAGAATTCAAAAAAGTTCCAAAGCTTATGAAAGAAATTCTAAATGATCACCGAAAACATAATAACGAATTAGCCAGATATGCCTCCTCGTTCAACAAAAAATACCACGAACTTTTACAGCGCTCAGAACTTAAAGATAGATCTCATTCGCGAAGAGAACCAAACTGTTTCTTTTTATTTTTAGGGAGAAACGTGAATTATCCGAATGCCCTTGAGGGGGCTCTTAAATTAAAAGAAATTTCGTACATCAGCGCTGAAGGGTATCCTGCCGGAGAAATGAAGCACGGGCCGATCGCTTTGATAGACGAGAATCCCTGGGTAGTCTGCATAGCCACAAAATCAAGCGTGTACGATAAGATTATTTCAAATATCCAGGAGATAAAAGCAAGGTCCGGTATCGTAGTGGCCATAGTAACGAAAAACGATCTGGAAATAGATAAATACGGTATAAATTATAAAATCGAGATCCCGAATATTCATGAGCTTTTTTCTCCGCTTCTTGTTGCACTTCCTTTGCAGCTTTGGGCGTATTATGTTGCGAGAGAATTCGGCGAAGAGATCGACCAGCCGAGGAATCTGGCGAAGTCGGTTACTGTTGAGTAGTACGGCGTATAGCGTATTGCGTACGGCGTAAAAAAATAAGATAGATAAATTTTAAGGTTCGTTAACGCAGTACTCCGTACTCCGTACGTAGTACGTTAAAGGAATTTATGTCAGGGACTCTTTACATAGTCGCAACTCCGATCGGCAATCTTGAAGATATTACCTTCAGGGCGGTAAGGGTTTTAAAAGAGGTTGATATGATAGCCTGTGAAGATACGAGGCACTCGTCGATTCTTTTGAATCATTACGGTATAAAAAAACCTACCACAAGTTTCTTTGCCCATAACCAGATAGTTAAAAGCGATTATTTAATTAAACTATTAAATGAAGGCAAGAATATCGCGCTTATTTCTGATGCAGGAACCCCCGGAATTTCGGATCCTGGATTTAGCATCATAAGGCTTGCTATAGAAAATAAAATCCACGTAGAATTTATCCCCGGCCCAAGTGCCGCGATAATGGCTTTGGTGCTTTCAGGTATGCCTACCAATAAATTTGTATTTGAAGGATTTTTATCCAATAAAAAGATATCAAGGCAGAACCAGCTAAAAGAATTTCTAAAAGAAGAGCGGACAATAATTTTGTACGAATCTTGCCACAGGATTTTGGGGCTTTTGGAAGATATACTAGAAATTTTTGGCGATATTAAAATTGTAGTTTCAAGAGAGCTTACAAAAAAATTCGAAGAGGTAAGGCGCGAAAAGGTAAGCGAGTCAATCGCGCACTTTTCTAAAAATAATCCTAAAGGCGAATTCATCGTCATCTTCAACCTAGGTGCCAGGCACCACGGTATTAAAACTTAATAATCTGTCATTCCCGCGCAGGCGGGCCTGTCCGCTCGCCTCGCGGCGAAGCCGAGGGCCGGCAGGCGGGCCCGAGAAATGCGTAGCATTTCCGGTCCTGAGAAATTGTGATTCAATTTCCAGGATTTTATCCCCAGAAATTGCTTTGCAATTTCGGGGGAGACTAAGTCCTTGGAATTTTATGATTTAAAATTCCTAAGGGAATCCAGGGTTTAGTTAATCAAAGGAAATTTAATTAAAGAAGTATGAGCCAATATTATGTCTATATCCTTGCAAGTAAAAAGAATGGAACGCTGTATATTGGAGTAACAAATAATATTATTAAAAGAGTATTTGAACACAAGAATCGCTTGGTGGATGGATTTACAAAGAAATATGATGTTAGCAAATTGGTATTTTTTGATGAAGTTTCTGATGTTGAATCTGCCATATTAAAAGAAAAACAGATGAAAAAGTGGAAAAGAGAATGGAAAATCAGGCTTATTGAAAAAGATAATCCAAATTGGGATGACTTATATCCTGAATTGATAAAATAACTGGATACCCGCCAAGAACAATGCGGGTATGACAAAAGAGCTTAAACTTAATAATCTGTCATTCCCGCGCAGGCGGGCCTGTCCGCCGCAGGCGGGAATCTATAAATAAGAACTGGATACCCGACTAAAGATCTCGGGCCTGCCTGCCATGCCTACGGCAGGTAAACCGGTAGGCAGGTATGACAAAATGATAGATTCCTGACAAAACCTGCCCTCGAATGTAGTAGTCGGGGGGAATTCAGGAATGATAAAAAGAGCTATAATTATAGTAAAGATATAAAATAACTTTTGAAAAGTTGTAGAAAAAGTTAAATTTGTTAAGAAATGTTAGAAAAATATTAAAAAAACATTAAAAATGGGGACCTATTGATAAATAACCATTCTTATGATATACTTATATTAGAATATAAGCGAAAATCCGCTTGGTGCGGGTCCCGACTGCAAACGTCGGGAGGCAAACCCGGAGTAATCCGGGGACGTTCCGATGTTCCAGTAATTAGTTATTGGAAGTCGGAACTCCGACAGCTGAAATATAAGGCGTCGGAGCAAAGCTTCTGGTCCCGAAGTTTCGGGATAGCAGGGCTGCCGAAATTAAGAAAAATTAACTTTAAATTTTCTTATTAACCCAAGCGGAAATTGGAGCTTGGGTTTTTTGTTATTATTATGCATAAGCCCAAAAAGGTGTAAAATGAAAACTAAAAAGAAAATAAAAAATATCAGAATATTGGTTATTATTAGCACTTTCGTTTTAATTTTAAGTGGAAGTGCTATTTTTTCTTTTGCCGCTTCAATAACAAATGGCGCAAATGCTATAAATCTTGCCGGCGAACTCGATGCCGGTTCACCTATTTATACAAAAAATGGGCCTAATGACACCCCTAGTAATAGATCTCTTTACCAACCTATGGGCGTTGAAGTAGATACTGTTGACCATAGGTTATTCGTTGCCGATGTCACTAACCGCAGGGTTTTGGTTTTTAATCTTGATAGCAGTAATAATCTTGTGGATAGATCTGCAGATTATGTTTTAGGACAACCTAATTTTTCAACAAATGTCAGCTCGGCTTCCCAGAATAATATGGTGGGCCCTAAATATTTGGCGTATGATAGCGCAAACAAACGATTGTTTGTTTCCGAAGAGAATGCCAATAGGGTTTTGGTTTTTGATCTATCCAGTGGCATTACAAATGGTATGAATGCCAGCTACGTAATTGGCCAGTCAAATTTTACTAATACCGCAACAGGAGGAGGCCAGAACGGATTTTATTATCCCGCACAAATGCTTTATGACAATTCGAACGATTATCTATTTGTGGCTGATGGAAATCGTAGAAGGGTATTAGTATTTAGCTTGGCCGGTGGCATTACTAATGGCATGAATGCTACTTATGTTCTTGGGGAGCCGGATTTTACTACTTACTCTGGCGGAGCATCGCAGAATACGATGACCTGGCCGATAGGGCTTGCCTATGATTCAACAACAAAGAATTTATTCGTAAGCGATCTAAGCTGTAACAGAGTATTGGTTTTTAATTTTAATTCGGGTATCAGTAATGGAATGAATGCTTCGTATGTCTTAGGGCAGACCACCTGGACAGGAACTTCAGGTTCGGCAAGCCAATCTACACTAAGTGGTGTATGCGGCCTTGGTTATGACAGTACAAATAAACTGCTCTTTGTTACGGACAGGAATAACCACAGGATAATGGTGTTTAATGTTACTACTATGTCAAATGGCATGAATGCGAGTTACGTTCTTGGGCAGACAACATGGTCAGGGAGTAGTTATACAACTTCGCAAAACAGGTTATATTCGCCATATGGCGTATCTTTTGACGGGACAACCCAAAATTTATATGTCGGTGATTATTCTAACAACAGAATAATGGTGTTTAATACTGCTTCTATATCAAACGGTATGAATGCATCCAATTTGCTGGGTCAGTTGGATGGATCGGGTAATCCTGTTTATACAACAGGGGCTATTAATGGCGGGCCAAATAATAGAGGGTTTAGCCAGCCTTTTGGATCCCCTGCGATCGATTCTGTAAATCACAGGTTATTTGTTGCTGATACGAATAATAACAGAGTTTTAGTTTTTAATCTTGATTCAACCGATCACCTTGTAGATTATGCGGCAGATTATGTTTTAGGCCAGACGGATTTTACTTCATATAGTTCTTCTGCTACGCAATCTACTATGAACCAGCCTACAGATGTAATATATGACAGTGCGAGAAATTATTTATTTGTTTCTGACGGCACAAACCACAGGGTTCTTGTTTTTGACCTGAGCTCCGGGATAACAAATGGTATGAACGCCAGTTATGTAATAGGCCAGACTACCTTTAGCGGCTCCTCCGGGACAACAACCCAAAGCGGGCTTTATACCCCGAGAGGGTTAGCTTATGACAGTACCAATAGAAGACTATTTGTTGTTGGATACGGGAATAACCGTGTCACAGTTTATGATGTTACAAGTATATCAAACGGAATGAACGCCAGTTATGTTATCGGACAGTCGAATTTTACCAGTTCAGGTTCTACAAGTGGAACGCAAAACAGGTTCTTTGCTCCGAAGGGCGTTGCCTATGATGATGGCACAACCGTTAAAAGGCTTTTTGTGGTTGACAGTTCAAATCAGAGAGTGATGGTCTTTGATGTTACAAGCATTACTAATGGTGAAGATGCAATCAATGTTCTTGGCCAGCCTGATTTTAGCACTACTTGGGGAACATGTTCGCAGAGTAAACTTGTTAATCCTGAAGGAGCCGCTTACGACAGTATAGATAAAAGACTTTTTGTAGCAGATTATGGAAATAGCAGAATAATGGTTTTTGATGTAAATGAGATCACAAACGGAGAAACTGCCCTTTATGTTTTAGGCCAGCCTAATTTTACGACAAGTTCTTACGGCCTTACACAAAATAAATTATCATATCCTAGAGGCGTAACCTATGACAGTACCAATAAAATTATTATCGCCACAGATACAGGTAATAACCGTTTGATGTTTTTTGACGGGACGCCTCCTCTTACGCGTTACTGGGTAGCTTCAGGGAGCGGTAACTGGAGTGATCCTAATAATTGGTCATCAAGTTCCGGCGGTGATGGAGGTGCGGGGGCCCCGGTGACAGGCGATACAGCGATTTTTGACGGAGCTAATGGTAAAAACGGGAATCTGGTCATTGATACAAACATCAGTGTCGGGACTTTGGATTTCCAGGCTGGTTATAGCGGTACAATTACCCAAGGTGCCAATACAATAACAGCTTCGATTATTATGAATCTTATGGGGACTGATTTAACATTGGGCGCGGATCTGACATGCGGCGGGAATTTAACAATCGGAGCAAATAGAACTTTAAGTTTAAACGGGAAAAATTTAGTAGTTTCCGGGACATTTAGTAACGATGGAACAGTTAAGCTTAACGGCGATGAAACAACCGTAACATTAACTGGAGATACAAACTCCGGACTTTTCGAATATAATGCAAGTTCCGGGACTAAATCAATCAAAAATATCGGTTATTATAATTTAAAGATCGACGGTGGAGCTACATTCAGACTTTCAACTGCTTCAACGACTACTGTTTATGGTAATTTGGACATTATTTCAGGAACGCTTGATACAAACGATGGCACTACAAATAGAACTCTCCAACTATCAGGAAGCGGTAATATTACAATTACCGGTACTTTAAACGCAAATTCATCCAATATTTACTGCCCTGGCAACTGGGACAGTTCAAACGGTGTATTCAATAAAGGAACTTCCGCAGTTTATTTTAGCGGTACTAGCGGGATAAAAACTGTAAAACTTGGGAATGGCCAATCATTCAACAATCTATCTAAATCCAGCGGGTCTACTTTGCAGCCTCTTAGCAATATTGAAATAGGCGGAATATTTAGCGTTGCGAGCGGAATATTTGACCAGGGGTCGTATGATTTAAGGGTAGTGGGAAACGTTTCGGTAAACGGAGGCGGAACCTGGCAGAATAACGGAACTGGTGATGTCACATTAGGTGGTGGTGTAGCAAATAGCGGGACAATTACTTTTAACGGAAATGGCGGCACAGCAGCCGGCGGGGATAATGATGATATACTTATTAGAAGTACAGTAGATAATACCCAGAGAGCCTGGTCCGGGACAGGGACATTTACAATGATAGATGTCAATGTAAAAGACCAGACAAGAACAGGTACAGCGATTGCGGTAGTTTCAGGGACGGACTCGCTTAATAACGTCGGATGGATTTTTGTAGGGGCAAATACAGTATGCGGAAGTATCTATACGAGCGACTTGGTGTCAAAAGTCGAAGGAGGGCTTAGTGTAAAAGCCGTAATAAACGGTACTACTACCTATAATACTACCACAACATCAAACGGCGATTTTGTATTTAATGATGTGTCTCTCGTGGCAAATGATAAAATGATTATTTATATAAGCGGTTCGGCTGTCAAAGGATCTTTAGTGACAAAAGTTTCAACCGGTGGAACACTTTCAGGGCTGGAATTTTATGCAGGCTTTGTTACACTCAGGCATGAAGCTGGTATAACCCAGCTTACAAATGCGGATCTCATATCGGCAAAGATAAGTGATACAGATATTCTTTATGATATGTCCGGCAATAATGCCATATTTACACAAGGCCTTTATGTTCCGAGAAATAAAATTTATGTCCCGGGAGGGAATATAAGTATCCAGGGAAACTGGGATATAAGAGGTAGTTTTACCCCCGGTCAATATGACGTTACGTTTAATGGATCTTCAGCCCAGACCATGAATGGCAGTATGGAATTGCTCTTTAATAGCCTTACCATTTCAAATACCTCAGGCGTCAGCGCCTATGGTTATCAGGAAATTTATATCTCATCGCACCTTACCATATCCGAAGATGCTCTTTATGACATAGGCAATGCCATGTTTTCAGCCAGCGAGGCGCAGTTTGATAATAACGGAACATTTAAAATAGGGGGCGGGAGTTACCCAATAATTAACAATGATTTAGACTCAGGGACGATCTGGTATTATGGGAATAGTTATTGGTACGGGGATTCACTGCCTTTAGGCAGTACTTATAACAATTTAAAGATCTCAGATTATTTTCTTGTATTCAGTGATTCCGGAGAAGTTTATATTTATGTAGCGAATAATTTGGACTTGAGCGGCGATTTATATATAAATGGTTACGATGTTTTTATTAATACTGACTATGATGGGAACGGAGTAGGAAGTTTTAACCATACTTCCGGGACTGTTACAGTAAGCTCAGGTTCGTTATCAACCTATCTGCATATTTATTCGACAGGGGCTACTTATTTAAACAATATAGTTGTTGGTTCTGATTTTATGGGTTCGTCTGGCTATTTGTATGTCTATTCTGACAATATATCAGGAGCTTCGTCTACGGATTCGATAACTTTGAATGAAGGTGCTACTATTTCATGTTCAGAGATGTCTTGGTCGGCTTACATAGGCTTCTTTTCAAATACAAATATAGCCATAAATGGTGCTATAAGCCTGCCGCTTGGTGTTATGAGTTCCATGGATTTTAACTTTGATTATGATAATACCGACGCCGCAGGATCGGAAAGCTTCAGCATAGGCCCGAACGGTAATGTTGTGGGGTATAGTAATAGTGTCAACGTAACAAAGGGCGGAAGTTGGACTGCTTCATCAGGCGATTTCCTTTCGAAGATAAGCGCTAGCATGGCGACTATTAAGTCCAATACCGGGGCATTTACTTTAAATACGGGCCTTTCAAGTTCAATCGCCACTTTGACATTACAGGCCGAGACCGATCTAACTATAAATAGCCCGCTTGCCATCGCAGGATCAGTAACTTTCAACGCTAATAACAATATTGCTGTAAATGATAATATCACCGCCACAGCCGCAACTAGTGTGTCGATGAAGGCGGATAACGACGGTAACGGCACCGGGGATGTCTCGATACTTGCCGGAAAAACTGTGAGCCTGGGGGCAAACACAACCTTTTATTTTAAGCAAAACTCAAACATTGTTTCGGCGGATCTTTTTACGGGAGAGACCCCGAGAATTACGGGGGGAGGGGGCAGTTCTATTACTTTATATTCAACCAAAAATGATATCACGATAAATTCTGATTTAACGAGGACTTATTGTCTTTTTTATGCCGCCAATGATCTTAATATAAATAGTAATATCGTTACTACCTCCTCAACATCAAATTCTTTTTATGCGGATTATGATAGTAGCGGAGTGGGGTTATTTAAACAGGCGCAAAGTTCTACCATTACATCTTCCTATAATCTTCTTATTTATTCTTCATATTCATCCGGAAACGCCGGTTCAATTGGTAATATAGTTACAACAGGTAGTACAGCTACACCTGTTTTTTACAAAAGAGCAGGGGCGAGCAATGCCGTATATAATGCTTATGATGGGGTAAATATCAATTCTAATTACGCGATATCTATACAATCAGGCGTAACCATAAATGCGCAGAATTCGAATTGGTCTTGTAAATACACTTTTTCCGCCGTCGGGACCTTTAATGGCGGGACATCGACGCTTACTTTTAATGGGACTGGTAACCAGAGTTTTTCAAACGGCGCAACCAACACTTATAATAATATAGTTATAAATAATACAGGCGTATCCCCTAATAATAGAATCACCCCCAATGCAACGCTTACAGTAAATGGCGACATTACTATTACTGCCGGAGTGCTTAATCTTGGAACCAGTAGTCCCAATGTTACTATTGGTGGAAATGTAACAATAGCAAATGGCGCAACCTGGACGAAACAGGTTACGGCTGAAAGAAGTGTGATGTTTACGGGGGCTGGGAAGATTTTTAAAGATTCCAATGTAACTACTCAAAATATAGGGACTGTGAATATAAACGGAAGCCTCAGTATTGACGCTACAGGTAACGGCATGACGGTTCAAACGGTATTTATAAATAATGGAGGAACATTAGCCGTAGGCGCAAGCATTCTCACCAGTGTCGGCCTTTTACAAATAGCGAGCGGCGGGACACTTAGCGCTACTACAGGGACAATCTATTGCGGAAGTAACTGGGATAATACTAACGGGACATTTATATATGGTAGCTCCACAGTGGTGATGAATGGCACGGGGTCAATTAGTTGCGGGGTTTTTGCTCAGGTTCCAAAAAGATTTTATAATTTTACAATCAATACAAGCGGGACCATTACCTTAAATACCGGCATTTGTTTAGCCAACGGCGGAAAATTAAAACTCCAAAGCGGTACTTTAAACGGCGCATATGATATGTATGTATATGCAAGCGCTAATAGCTTTGAAAATAACGGGATTATTTATGGAGCGCAAAAACCTACAGTTGATCTCCTCATAAATTCCACAAATCCGGCATCTCCGAATATTTTGCCTGGTGTAACCAGCCAGAACCCATATCCGCATTTGAATATCAGAGGCGGAGTTGGCGATGCTTCGTCCTATGGAAAACTTGGCGGGAATATTTACTGTTCAAATTTTATGATAGCAACCTGGCAGACAAACGATGTCGGGGTGATAGATACTGATAGTCCCAATAATTATTCCATTACGGTCACAGGAGATATGAATATAGGGGCTACCTGGGACTCATCGCACAGTTCACAGCTTTTGGCAAATAATTCTACAATATCAGTTACAGGATATGTAAATATCAGGCCTAATACGAGCGCTAACGTAAGCGCAATTGTTTTTGGCGATGGCACAAGTTATGCTGCCCCAAGCATGACGATAGGAGGAGATTTTACAAATAGCGGCACTTTAACCGGTGGGAATGCTACTATTAACTGCGCTGGTAGCTGGTCAGGCACAGGTTCTTTTAATTACGGAACGAGCACAATTAATTTAAATGGCACGGCTTCCGGCAAGACTTTTGATCCGGGTACAGCGGCTCTTTATATTCTTAAAGTAAACGGCCAGGGAGGTTATTGGACATTAGTAAACCACAATTTAACAGTTTCAAATTCCCTCGAAGTTATTAGAGGGACTTTTGATATGAGTACATTTAATCTCACAGCTAATAATTATGTTATAGTTGGTGGCAATAGCGGGGAGACAGGTATATTAAGAGGCGGCTCGGGCAATATGACTATAGGAGGCGCTGGCGCTGGGCATCTTGATATAAGAAGCGGGACATTTGTTGCCTCGAATACTGTAAATATGAGTGATGCCGGGAGTTTTAATTGCGCCGCAGCGGAAAATGCTGACTGGATGACTAATACTTCAACTTTTGATATCAATGCTCTTGATTTTCAATTAATAGGGACATTTAATAATTTAATTATTGAAGATACCAGAGATACGGGTGTGAGTAGCCCAAGCGGTGAAGCAACAATTAATGGTGATTTAACTATTAATGGTTCGAGCACTGGGCCTGGCCTTGATCCGTTTGGGTTAACGGTGAATGGGTCATTAGTTTTAAATGGAGATGCGCTTGTTGCAATTCAACAGGGATATTATTTACCGGTTGCGGGATCCGTAACAATAAATGGTAATGCCAATATTGCAATTATTGACGATGGCGGTATTGAAGTTGGCGGCAACTGGACAAATAATACCTCCGGAGGGTTTAGTTCTACCGAATATGGAGTAATAAAATTTACAGGTTCCGGTACATCTATTATATCAGGGAATAATATGTTTTATAACCTTGATTTATCTACTGAATCAGGAAAAACAATTAAATTTGAAGCCGGATCCCTTCAGATAATCCAAGGTATTATTTGGCTTTCAGGATCTGATGAAAGCCATAAGCTTACTTTAAGAAGTACGGTTGATGATACAAGGTACACGCTAAGATTATATGAAGATTTTTCTGCTACTTATGTAGATGTAAAGGACTGTGTTTCAGATTCTACGCTTATTAGCGCCGGGGAGGGTTGTGTAGATTCCGGGAATAACAGGGCATGGTCATTTGGCCGGCTTATGGGATGGTGGAAACTGGATGGAGATGCTCTCGATTATTCAGGCAACGGTTATGATGGCACAGAAACAGGAATTACTTATGGGTCTGGAGTTATGGTTGAATATGGAAGAAATCCGGGTACGGCTTCAGCTTCATTTGACGGGCTGACTTCCTATATTTCAATACCTAATAGTCCTGAGATAGTAGGTTCTTATACAGTTGAGGCATGGGCCAAGTTAACCGGCAACGGAACTGAAATAGCAATATTTGGCTCGAGATCGCCATGGGATAGCAGTTTTGATTTTAAATTTGAAGGAGGTACAACTATCCACGGCGATATAGGCGATGGGGACGAATGGGTGACTACATACGCAGACGCTAGTTATGCCTATAGCCTAAATACTTGGTATCATATAGCTTATACTGTGACAACAACAGGTTATAAGATTTATGTAAATGGTGTAGAAGCGCAAGCGGAAAATTTTGCACAACACAGCTTGCCTCTTTTGTCTGATTCAAATCATGAGTTGGTAATAGGTAATGCTGGTATAGGACATTCAGAATTTTTTAAAGGTTCAATCGACGAGGTAAGAGTATATGACTATGCGTTGGCACCTACTGATATAGCAAACCATTATAAAAACGGCTGGAATGGCGAAGGAGAATGGTCTAGTAGTTCAAATTGGGCTGCCGGGCAGTTGCCTGCGACTGAAGGGCGGGCGCTTATTGAATCAGGTACTGTTTTATTAAATAGCACTTATGAGGTCGGGAGTTTTGGGATGTCCGGAGGTACGCTTGATGGATCAGAAGGGACGTTGATGGTTAATGGCAATCTTTCATTTAGTAATGGCGCTTTTACGAAAGGTTTATCAACCATTATTATTAATAACTCAGGCAGTATTACGAGTAACAATCAGCAGTTTAACAATCTGGCTATTTACCCGGGGAATTTGGTGACTATAGCGGATAATCTCAATGTGACAGGGACGCTTGATATAGTTGGGACGCTTACGCAGACAACCAATAATGTCACTGCCGGTTCAGTAATTGTGGAAGCTCCGGGGTTATGGGAGAACTTTTCGACAGGAGATGTGGTATTGGGGGGAAGCGTATCAAATGACGGGATAATTGATTTTGAGGGTAATCCTTCAGCAGGAGATCCCATATCCATTACTTCAAGTGTAACTGGAACTCAAAGAAACTGGCAGGGAGCGGGAGTTTTTACTTTACTCGATGTGAATGTAAAAGACCAGTCATGTATCGGAGGAACACCGGCTTCCATAGCTCCCGGCAGTAGTACAAATTCCGGCAATAATACCAACTGGGTCTTCGGAGAAGGGGCGAGTAATACAATAGCAGGCAGTTTATATAACGCCATCGGCGGATCCAAAATTACCGATGCAAAGACAATAAAGGTGTCTATCAACGGCTCTACTCCCACGCAGGCAACCAGTTCAAATGGTGATTTTAGTCTTACTACAAGTGATACGCTTGTTGCCAATGATATTATCACTGTATATCTGAGCGGTGATACATTAAAGGCTTCCACAGTTACCAAGGTCTCTGCTACAGGGGATCTGACGGGTATAAATATAGTACAGGATTATACAACTATAAGGCATGAAGGGAGCATAACGAGCCTGACTAATTCTGATCTGGCGAATATGAATAATCTTTCCGATACAGATAAATTATTCAGCGTATCATCCGGTAATGCTACATTTACCAAAGGAATAAATGTATTGGACGGTAAAACCTACACGCCTACCGGGAATGTTGTATCAAGCGGTGATGTGGCGATAAATAACGGTTCCTTCCTTAATATATATACCGGCACCAGCTCTTATAACCTATCTTGTGTAAATATGCTTATTAATTCAGGAGGTACACTTTTTGCCGGGACCAATAACTCTACAGGTACATCTACCATCACAGTTTCTGGTAACTGGACCAGCACATCCGGGACATTTACATATGGTAAATCAACTGTCAATCTTACAGGGACAGGAGCGATAAATCCCAGTACTGTTACAGCATGGACGGCGAAATTTTATAATCTTACCTGCGGTGCCTCCGGCCAGGTTACTACTCTTAATCTTACCTTTGGGGTAGACGGCGTTTTAACTATAGGCGCCGGCACTCTCACTATGACCGGTAGTAATACTATTTATTTGTATAAATCGGGCGACGCGCTTTCCTTGGATAGTAATGCGATAGTTGATACCAGTTTTAGTTTTATTTCAGCATCCCCTCAAAATTTACCCGCTCATACTTATAAAAGAAACATAAATATTGCAGGTAGTTCATCGACAGTTAATCAGACAGGAGAAGTTACGATTGACGGCCATTTATCCATTGTGGGTGACGGCTATGCGGCAAGAGTGGATGCGTTTAATACCAATAGTTTCCCCCTCACTGTTAAAGGAAATTTAGCGGTCGGGTATAATACAACCAATCAGGATAATAATAAAACCCTTACACTTGGCAACTCCACAGTAAATATCGGTGGCAATTTTTACCAATACGGTGTATTTAATTCAAATACTTCCACTGTAATTTTTAACGGTTCAACTGCCCAGGCAATATACATAAATGCCGGCAGTTTTAATAAGCTTACCATCAATAATAGCGCAAATACCGTATCTTTATATTCTACTACTACAACCGTTGGAAGTGACTTTACCATTCAATCAGGCACATTTAACCCCAACGGCAAGACTTTAAATGTGACAGGAAACTTTCTTAAATCCGGCGGAACGCTTTATATAAATTCCACTACGGATCTTTTGAGTGTTACCGGAAATTTTACTGTTACCGGAGGGACGACCAATACCACAAGCGCGGCAGGTAGTGGAGCCGTAATACAGGTCAGAGGAGATATAAGTATTTCCGGAAATAATTCCTTTGATTTTAACTATGGAAGAATAGAAATGTTAGGTGCTGGAAATTCTGCAATCTCTGTTTCGGGGACAAATAATGATTTTGGGTATAATGCTTCAACATATTTTGATATTAATAAGACAAATCTTACAGATACAGTAACTTTAAACAGCAACCTTAATGGAAAGCATTTTAGGCATAATTCTGGAACTTTTGATGTAAATGGATTTACGGCCAGTTTTACCGGAGTTTATTATGGAAGCACCGGAAGCCAGCCGGCAAAACTAAAAATGTCTTCAGGAACATTGAATATAGGAAGAATGAATTATAATGGCGGCACAAATAGCCCGTGGTATTGCGGGCCTAACTGGTCAGAGGATATATCGGGAGGCACAATAACCGTATACGGCGGGCAGCATGCAACATACGGTACAGCGTATTTTGCCAATGGGTCCAATTTTACCCCGACCGGTGGGACGTTCCGTTTTGGAGGATGGGATACAGCTTCTATATTTGTTGCGGAAACCGATACAGCTGATTTTAATTTTTATAATTTGACAATAAGCGACGGGATTTATTCTAAGTCGGTAGTTATCCATTCGAGTTCCAATCCCATAAGCATTAAAGGTGATTTTGTAATAAATCAGTACACGTCTTTTAATGCAAACGGCAAAACTATCAACCTCTCAGGTAGTTGGGTAAGTAGCGGCACATTTATTTCAGGCAATAATGAGGTTATCTTGGACGGTGCCGAGGGGGTAAAATATATTTCAAACAACATAGGAAGTTTTTATGACCTTACGATAAGCGGGACGGGAAGCTGGAGTTTATCGGGTAATGCTACGGTATCAAACGAGTTCAGCATTTCAAACGGCAATCTTAGCCTGGACACATATGCACTTAACATAGCCAAATATTCCCAGACGGGCGGCACAGTGACCGGAGAAAACGGGATCATTACGTCAACCGGTGATTTTTCAATCACTGGAGGCACTTTTAACCCTGTGAATTCTACACTTACGCTTGATACTACTACTAATAATATTGCTTTTAACGCCGGTGGTAAGCAGTTTAATAATATAATCTTCCAAAATAATGGCGAGATGAACGATAAATCGGTCACAGTGGGAGCTGGAAATTATTCTGTAAATGGCAATATCTATTTATTCGGAGGCCCAACCAATGAGATAGGTTTGGACGGGTCAGTGTCAAGCCCCAATTTTACCGTTTTAGGCGGTGTGCATACGCTTGGAAATGTGTTTGAAAGCGGGACTTTTGAGACAGGGGATTTTACCGGGTGGGCTAATGAAAATCCCAATGCCCAGGCTTCAATAGCCAGTGATGACGCCCATTCAGGGTTATATTCTTTGGATGTGCAGAGGAATATTTATTCATCAGATTATGAATCCTGGAGCGTTGTCTCCAGCGATTTTGATCCGATGGATGCGTTGAGGGTAAGTCTTTATATTAAAGGGTATGTGGAAGGCTGTTGCGATGACCTGAAGGTATTTGTAAAAGACTCGGAGGATGTGTATCACGAATTGCACTCATTTAGAGACGAAAATTATGACGACTGGACTCAGGTTTCGTGGGATGTGACGCCGTATAGCCCTATTACAGGCATAAAATTTGAAGGCTATAATGACGTCCAGGATGTTTCGACAGCGCTTATTGACGATATCACCGTCTTAGTAAAAGGACATACCGGAAGTAGGCAGGGAAGCATATATCCCGGTTCCGGAGTCTGGTCGGTTGAAGGAGATCTGGATCTTACAGATATAAATCTTGTTAGCGGAAATTCTGAATTTAAACTGACCGGAAGCGCTTCTGCGTCGGTTTACGGAACCAGTTCATTTTATAAGCTAACCTTAGAAACTACACTAGGAGGATTGGATAAGCAGATAAGTTTTGAAAAAGGGAAAACACAGACGGTAACAAATACATTTAGTATTGCCGGTGCTTCCGGTAGAGTTGTATTATTAAGAAGCACAGAGGATGATGTCGACGGAGCCGTTGATGATAGGTACACTATCGCAATTCCGGGGAATATTACATCAGGCATTTCTTACGCGGATATAAAGGATAGTGTGGTAACGGGAGGGACTATACGCGCTCCTTGGAGCAATGGATGCGTGGATTCCGGGAATAACTCCGGATGGATATTCGGCGATATAATAGCAGGAAGTTTGTATGACGCTATTGGCGGGGCAAAAATAACTTCCAGTAAAAATCTAAAATTAACAGTTAATGGAGCTTTGGCTGGTACAGGATCAACATCTAATGGTGATTTTAGTATGTTTAGTACAAGCGCCATCTCAGAAAATAGCGTTATAGCTATTTTTGTTGACGAAGATGCCGTCAAGGCATCCACTGTTACAAAGGTTTCATCCAGCGGCGATATATCGGGGGTAAATATTTTCCAGAATTTTGCTACTTTGCGCCATGAGGACGGTATTACCAGTATTAGTAATACTGATCTGGCTATAGCAGATAATATAAATGATTCGGATTGCTTGGTGAGCGTTGACGGGGCTAATAAGGCAACTTTCTCAAACGGTGTTTATATATTAACCGGCAAAGTATATAATCCTGGCGCTAATATTGATGTTGCCGGTGATTGGACTAACGGGCAGGCTTTTACATGCGGTACATCTACCGTAACATTTAATGGTACAACTACTCAGAACCTGAAACCCGGTAACTCAAGTTTTTATAATCTTGTAATATCAAACACAACGGCAAACGGAGTTCAGGTTTCGACAACCCAACTCAGTACATTATCCAATGGGCGCGTTACAATTTCTGCCGGGGCAGTACTTGATATAAATACCGTAAATTTCTATCCTTACTATATTACTAATAACGGTACATTGAGGATGGAAGGCGGCCAGACAGTAGGTTCTTATCAGCCAATAAATGCGGATGCCGGGACCGTAGAGCTTGATGGAAGCGGGAGTTACACAGCCTTCCCATTTTCGGCTGGGACGGTTTTTTATAATCTAAAATTCTCCGGTTCCGGTACCTGGACAATAAGTATACCTAGCGTTATACCTTATGGATATTATTTTTATGCCAATAATAATCTAGATATTGCTTCGAATATCACTTTTGGCGGGTATCAGTGGGGAAGTGCATATTTTTACGCTGACTATGACAATAATGGTTCCGGTACATTTACTCAAACCGCAGGAACCATAACGATTCCTTATGTAACCGTATATATTTATTCTTCAGGTAACACGACTTTGGGGAATAATACAAGGACAAATAGTTACCCCGGGCCTTCTTTAATGGTATATTCTGATAATGCCGCCGATGATTCGATAGTTGTAAATGGCGCAATAATAGGAGAGCCGGGCCTATATGCAAATAAAGATATTACTCTTAATGGAACTATAACCAATTCAATGGCTATGATGGGGGCAGTTCTCAGGGCGGATTATGATAGTACCGGTACTGGCGACATAATGTTTGGGGGTTCTTCTCAGATAACAAGCTCAAGCGTAACTCTTGAAAAGGCAAGCTGGACTATCGATAATCTGGATATGTTCTACAAATTATCAAGCGTTACAAGCATCAGCCTTTATACAAGGGGGCCATCAGGGTCAGTCACGATTAATACTCCCATTAGCACCGGTTATCCTTATATTTATATATATACCAATAATAATATTAATATAAACGAAAATTTGACTTTTAGCTCTTCAACAGGATCAATCGTGTTTAATGCGGATAATGAAGCCAATGGGAGTGGTGATATAATTATTGCTTCGGGAAAACAAATTACTCTTGGCGCAAGCCAAAGCTTGACATTAAAGCAAGCTTCGTCAATAAGCACTTCAAATCTCTTTGGCGGCGGAACTCCAAAAATTTCTGGAGGCACAGGAGGTTATATCATCTTAACTTCGACCAAAAATGATATAACTATGGATTCAGTCTTATCAAGAACATATTTTGCAGTTTATGCAGGTAATGATCTTTTTGTTAACAGCAATTTAACCGGCACCACTTCAGGTGGTACGGTTTTCCAGGCTGATTATGATAGTAATGGAGCAGGCGCTTTTAAGCAGGCGCAGGGAACTACTATTCAAAGCGTTGGGCAGGTGTCTTTGTATACTTCAGGTACTGCCGCAACAGTTGGAAACATAAATCTTACCGGTTCAAGCGGATATCTGTATCTTTTTAGAAGAGTAGCAGGTTCGAGCGTAAGCTATACCGTTTATGATAATGCCACTATAACTACAGCTGGAACTGGCACAGGCAATGCTCTTTTTGACGGCGTAACGCTCTATATGGGAAGTTCCAATTGGTTTATTAAAGGATTATTCCAAATAAATTCAAGCGGTGGAGCTTCAATAGTTCCGCAGAATTCTACAATTACATTTAACGGGGCTACCAATCAAATTATTACAGGTGTAGCAACTTTTAATAATTTTGTCGTAGCCAATACCGGCTCTGCCGGAAATAATAGGGTTAGACTAGCAAGCACGCTTACGATTAACGGTAATTTTTCTTTAAATAGCGGCGGAGTCGATGCAACTTATGGTAATCCTAATATTACAATAGCCGGTGCAAGTAATACCTTTACTCTTGCAAGTGGTACGACATGGCTTAAACAGACAAATGCAAATACAGTTACTTTTAGCGGTGCCGGGACAATTATTAAGGATTCAAATGCGACTACCCTGGATATGGGTAATGCCGTTATTAATGGTTCAGTAGCAGTTGATTCAACGGGTAGCGGCATGAAAACAACAACGCTTACGATTAATCCAGCTAATTCCCTGAATATTTCTAATACCACACTTACAATTCTTGGTACTGGAACTCCATTTACAAATTCAGGGACATTTACAACAACCGGTTCCACTGTTATTTATACAGGCACAACCACAGATACTAATATTACTGCTACTCAGTATAATAATCTTGCACTTACTCCATCAGGCCTTACTACATATATTTTGGCGGGCAACCTTTCCGGGGCAACTGCCATGACAGGTACCCTTACTTTAAATACCGATGCAAGGTTTGATATAAACGGCAAAAATCTTACTACAGGCGGGAATATCAATATTGCGGCCAACACTGCAAGATTACAGCAGAATTTCCCGAGTGGCAGTTTTGGTGGTAATACCATAGCCCTCGGCGGTAATATGAATAATTCGGGAGGCGGGACGATAAATATATCGGGTGTATCCGGAAATAATATTATCATTACCTCTACCAATACCACCCAGCGAAATTGGACAAGTACAAATGTTACAATTGATTATGCAACGGTCAGCTATCAAAATTGTACTTCCGGCACAATTAGAGTAAATAACGGCTTAGACGCCGGGTATAACACCAACTGGATGTTCGGAGCTATTAATACAGTAAGCGGAAGCTTATATGATGGCATAGGCGGATCAAAGATAACAGAAAGCAAGGTTGTTGAGGTTTCTATTAATGGCTCAAGCTCAACGTTCTGGACAACCACTTCTAACGGCGATTACACAATGGAAGTATCCGGTTATATAGGCAATAATATTGTAAATGTTTTCGTAGCAGGCGATGATGTTGAGGCATCAACCGTGACTACCTTGGGCGCCGCAGCAAATATTGCAGGTTTGGATATGTTTCAGGATTATGTAACCTTGACGCATGAAGCAGATAAAACAGAAATTACCAATTCTGACATAGCCAATGCCGCTGAATTAGGAGATCCTGCAATATTATTCAGTGCTGACGGAGACGATATAACTTTTGATAAAGGTGTTTATATCATATCCGGGAAAACGTATAATCCGGGCGGTAATATTTTAGTTGCAGGTAACTGGACAAATGGCGGTACGTTTACTTACGGAACTTCTACCGTAACATTTAATGGCAGTGAAGTACAGACCCTTAAACCCGGGTTATCATTTTTCTATAACGTTATTATTTCAAACACAACTGCTGATGGTGTCCAGCTTTCTACGAATGCGTTAAATACCGCTACCGGCGGTCGCGTTACTATTTCCGAAGGGGCAGTCCTTGACATTAATGCTTTAGGCATGGCAGCGTTTTACCTAACTAACCAAGGCACACTTAGGGCAGAAGGCGCTCAGACTATAATAACAGGTTTCCCTATGAATACCGATAGTGGAACTGTTGAATTGGATGGAAGCGGGACGTACAATGGCCTGCCATTTTTTGATGGCACAATATATTATAATCTTAGGATAATCGGATCCGGTTCGTGGACATTAACAAAGACGTCTAACTATAGTATTTATTGTAATAACAACTTCGACCTCGCATCCAATCTTACTATTAACAATTCGTTTACTTATAGCATAACTATCTACGCAGATTATGATAATGACGGCTCGGGCAGATTTAACCAGACAGCAGGTACGCTAACTAGCAATGTTGCGCAGAATAATCTTAATATATATTCCGGCAATGAAACGGTCATTAATAACATCAATCTGACAGGGTGGATGACTGCTGCAAATATCTATTCGGATAATAACCCCGGGACGGAACTTGATAATATTACGATAAACGGCACACTTACCCTATCGATGATGGCAAGTTATTATCTTTATTCGAACGGGAATATTACAATAAATTCTGTAATTTCCACGGCCCCCACTTTTACTTGCGATTATGATAATAATAATGCAGGCGATATACTTTTTGGCGCTTCAGGAGGTCTGTCTAATGCCTCGGCTTATTTGAAAAAAGGTGGAAACTGGACATTCGATACTGCGATCTTGGATAAGTTAACCAGTTGCACATATTTAACCGTTCAATCAATGACAGGTTCTATTACTATAAATAGCCCTATTACCAAAGCCTATAGTTATCTTTATTTATATGCAAATACAGATCTAATTATAAACGACAATATTACTCTAAATGGCTCTAATGGAAGTGTGTATTTGCATGCTGACTATAATAACACAGGCGCAGGTGATATATCCATAGCCTCAGGCAAAACAGTTACAATACCAGCCGGTAGCGCTCTAAGTTATAAACAGACATCCAGTTTAGCAGTGTCTGATTTATATAGCGGGACTCCAGCCAAGATATCAGGCGGGACAACGAGTAGCTTAGTTTTATCTAGTACCAGAAATAACTTAACTATTGACCAGGATATTACGAGGACAAATATTTATCTTTATGCAGGGAATGACCTTAATATTAATTCCAACTTAACGTCTACAACCAGCGGAATACAGCTTGTTGCTGACTGGGATTCAAGCGGAGCGGGAAGTTTCAAACAAAATAGTACCAGTACTATTCTCGATCAGGGGTCGAATCTTGATATCTATTCTTCAGGCGATACAGGGACGATAGGTAATATTACAATTACTCCCGCAAATGGAGGAGTGCGTTTCTATAAAAAAGCCGGGGCTCAAGCCACTTACACGGTGCATGACAATGCTATATTAAGGAGTAATACCTCTTCCGGCAATGCTCATTTTACAATTGATAGCTCGTCGGTTGTTGTCAATGCCGGGGCTTCCACATGGCTTGTAAAAGGGACTTTCTCAAACTACGGGACATTCCACGGAGAAAATTCTACTCTTACACTATCTCCTACCGCGGCTAATAATTATTTCAGGACCGGTGGATCTAACGGTTATTATGGAACCATAAATATTCAGCCTGCCTCAGGTATAAGTTGCGGTGTTGTAGGAGAACTTACAAATGTAACCGGGACGCTTACCGTTGTAAGCGGGATTTTTGATTTGGCTAACCAGGATCCAAATGTGACTCTTTCTGGTAATGTCGTTATTGCATCTGGCGCCACATGGCTAAAGCAGGATCTTGCAGGACGAACTACCACATTTAACGGGACCGGAAAAACCTTTAAGGATTCCAACGCTACGACCCAGGATCTGGGATTGGTAACGATAATTGGTTCGTTAACCGTTGATTCTACCGGCAGCGGTATGAAGGTAACCAACCTTACAATTAATTCGGGTAAAACGCTCGATATTTCAAATAGTAATCTTGTTATTTTAGGCACAGGAACTCCCTTTACAAATAGCGGCACTCTTACAACTACCGGCTCAACAGTAATTTATAGAGGGTCCACTACCCAGACCAATATCACTGCTACTCAATATAATAACCTTATCCTTACACCTGCAACTGCCACAACTTATAAACTTGCGGATAATCTCTCGCTTGGGACTGCGATGTTAGGCTCACTTACTATAAATGCCAACGCTACACTTGACCTTAACGGCAAAAACCTTGTTACCGGCGGTGACATAAATCTTACTGCCGCTAGTTCAAAACTCGTCCAGAATTATCCGACGGGAAGTTTGGGCGGGAATTTCTTCTACCTTGGTGGGAATATGAATAATTCCGGCGGGGGGACGATAAGCATAAAAGGTACATCCGGGAATAATATAGTTATTTCTTCAAGTGATAATGTCAATAAACGCAACTGGACATCTACAAATGTAACGATAGATTACGCTACTGTAAGCTACCAGCATTGCACTTCGGGAGTTATTATAGTTTCCAATGGCACCGATGCTGGTAATAATATAAACTGGCGTATCGGTGCAGTAGTAGCTATATCCGGCGGGGTATATGATGAAAACTATGGAAATTTAGCAGGTGTAAGAAATGTTTCTTTAGTTGTATATTATGCTTTGACAGATAGCGTATCAAGATTTGACGGCCAGACTGATGCAGGTGGAAATTATACAATTTATGTAAACCCATATGCGGCTAATGATGTATTGAGCGGATTTATGAATATAGATGGAGTTGAAACAGGCGGCGTGATCGTTGTATCAGCGCCTAGTTCAAATCCTGTATGGCTTAATATTTATCAAAATTCAGTTACTGTCGGCGAGGTGGGGGCCGTGTATGAAAAGACCGTTACAGCTTCAGATCTGACGAGGGTAGACAGAAACGCGGTTGGAGATACAGATATACCTTATCAGTATTCAGGAGGTACCTTAACCTTAGATTCAGGGTTTAATCTTATACAGGACCTTGAGAAGACTCTTGATCTTGGCGCAACAAACTTAAATATGTCAGGCAGTATAGATAACTATGGGTCCATAAATGCAACAGGCGGGACAGTTACTCTTAGCGGCACATCAAAATTTATAGGCGATTATAATGAAGGCGGGTTTAGTTTAAATAATCTTAGGATCTCCGGGTCTTATATTCTAAATGTTTATAATGGCACAGCTATTACCGGAACCCTGACGATCGATAGCGGGGCAAGTTTTACATCGATGGATTATTTGACCTGCGCAAATATTGTTATTGATGGCGCGATGGATATTACAAGCGGAACGCTTGCTGTAACAGGAACGGGCACACCCCTAACTAAAGGCGTAAACGGGACATTTACTACTACGGGTTCAACGGTTTTTTATACCGGCTCCGGTACCACTACTAATGTCGCGACGCTTGGCTATAATAATTTAACATTTGCCCCGGATTCAGCTACGACTTATAATCTTAGCGGGGATCTGACAGGCGTAAATATAATGACAGGAAACCTTTCGATTTATTCAACAGCAACTCTTGATGTTAGACCGTCGACTACGGATTACTCCATTGCATGTAATAATATTTCAATAAGCGGTATACTTGATGCCTCAGCATCATCTTCGACCTTTACGGTTGGCGGCAACTGGAATTCATCATCAGGCAATTTTAATTGTGGAAGTTCAACGATCAATCTGGTAGGCCTAGCGCCTATTTTTAATACCGGGGATGATAAGTCAGTATTTAATCTTAATACAGTTACGGCAGGCCAGACGGTTACTATTGCCGGAAGGACATATATAGACGGCACATTTACAGTCGGAAGCTTTTTAGGTAATAAGGTAACGGTCTTAAACCCTGGCAAAATCCTTGATTTAAGAAATGCCGAAAATCCTATTGTTTTTGTCGGAAGCTACAATCAAAACCCCGGATATAATATAGACGGGCTATACGTTACTTTCAATCCTGCAGACGACGGTATTATCCCCGCCGGCAGATATGGAAGTGCCTATATATACCCGCGGGGCTCTTATACCCTTACCATGCAGGGGAGCTGTACTTTTGGTGTTCTTACTTTGTATCCTCAAAGTAACGGCCAGACCTCTACCCTTGATACAGGCGGATTTGATTTAAATATGAGCAGCTTAACGCTAAGCCATGCTAACGGGGCGCTAAAATACGGAAAAGTAATTGCAAGGAATTCTACAGTAAATATAACAGGGAATGTTATGATTTATAGCTCTGACACAGGGAACAAAAATATTTTTGATGCGGGATCTGCTAATATTTCGGTCGGTGGCAACTGGACAAATAATGATACCTTTATTAAAGGCACATCTTCTATTACGCTTAATGGCGCAGCTGGCCAGTCTATAACGACAGGGGGCGCTTTAAACGGTTTTAATGACATTAGTATTACAAATGCTTCATCAAGCGGCATATCTTTCCTTGACTCGCTTTATACAGATACGCTATCGGTAAATACTACCAATCTGTCATCAGGAGTTGTACTTAAATTTAAAAACGGTGTTACACACACAATTGCGGATTCTTTGTCTTTAACAGGAGTAGCAAATAAGCTTATAACTCTTAATTCAACTTTGGCAGGAAGCCAGTGGTCTTTAAGCGCTCCGTCAGGGACTATTGTAAGCTATGTAAAAGTCAAAGACTCCAATGCTTCAAGTTTTGATATAACGGCAAACCATTCGGCAAATGACAGCGGAAATGACGATTTACTTGCATCACCGCGTTGGGTTTTCCCATCATCTACGATCACTTGGTTAGGTTCTAGCTCAACAGGCTGGGGTTTAGGCGCCAACTGGGATGGCGGTTATGTGCCGAATACGACGGATAATGTAGTTATAGCTCAAGCTTCGAGAAATCCGTTACTTGATGTCGGAAGGGCAGTAAAGAGCCTTACTATAAATGCAAATGGGGATTTAACCTGCGGTGATAAGTTGCTTACTGTGACTGAAAATATCGTAAATAATGGAACACTAAGGACTTCAACAGGCGGATTTACTTCAGCTGGGTTCACATCCACAGGTTCTTATATAGCTACAGGAACAAATATTATCATTACAACTAATGATGTCGCGATCTCCGGGGTGTTTACTCATAATTCATCCACTACTCTTTTTATGTCAGGAACAGCCAATCTTTCTTCAACGCCTCCTTTATATAATCTGATGATAGAGGAAGATAGTGTTATCACACCGTCCGGAACGATAATTATAAATGGATTATATTCAAGAGAGCCTGCTACTAGTTCGGCTACGGTAAATTGGACTACAAACTCAAGCATACTTGAATTAAGAAGCGATATTAACCAGACATTATTGGATTCAGAGTATTATTCACTTGTGCTTTCAAAAGATTCTGCTCCTCATGTGACCTATGAACTTTCAACCGATATAACCGTTGAAAACGTGTTATCTATAGGCTCCGGAGCCGTACTTGATACAACGAGTGATAATTATAATATTACTTTAGGCGGTAACTGGGAAAATGCCGGGACCTTCCTTGCCAATCAAAGTACAGTAGAATTTATCGATGCCTCAAGGACCAGTATAGTCGGAGGGAGCACGGATTTCTTTAGCCTTAGTTGTTATCAGCCTGGGAAGGTTTTCTTATTCGAAGCCGGGACTACGCAGAGTATTGCTGAAGGTGGAGAGCTTATCCTTATGGGGACAGGCGGCGGGCTTATAACCCTGGCAAGATATGATGGGTCCGGTACCGACAGGTGGAATTTAAGAATAAATAAATCCTATTCAGTAACAGGTGTAAATGTTTCAGATTCGGCGGTATTAATACCCGATGGGACTAATTATACTATTACTGCAAGTGATTCAAATAACGGCGGCAATAATACAGTACCTCCATGGATTTTTCTTGGTGTAAAAAGGTATTGGGTTGCCCAAAATACAGCTTTCTGGAACAGTGCTGCCAATTGGTCTGACTATGAAAGCGGTTCCGGAGGATTATCTGTGCCGGAGGCGGGGGATATGGTTTATTTCGGTTCCGAAGGCCTTGGTGATTGCAATGTAGACGTAGATATCACCCTGGTGTCCATGGAAATAAATAATTACTCGGGGACAATTAATTTTGGAAACCATAATGTAAATGTTGTCGGGGATCTCAATATCCGTAACGGAGGTAAAATTATATCAGGCACCGGTAGTACGGTTATAGGCGGCAGCTTCTCAATAGGGACGGCATCAGAAGCTGTGTTTACTAATAGTAATCTCGATATAAAAAATAATATGTATTTTAACGGCCGCTTTGTGGCTCCGGCGGCATCAAAGTCATTCACTTTAAAAGGTAATTTCACAAATGATCTGGGCCAGTTTGTCAATTCATCCGGAACGGTAAGTTTCTATTCTACTATGGATTCCGAAATATCGGGTGATAATACGTTCTACAATCTTAACTGTACAACAGGCGGGAAAAAATTATCGTTTGCCGATAGCTCAACGCAGATTATTGCCAGCGACCTGACTCTAGCTTCTTCAAGTACAGGCATTATAACTTTGCAATCCTCTTCAAGTGCCGGGACTTGGTCTATTAATTTTACAAAATCAGGAGTCGAGTATCTTAGTTACGATTATCTTACTGTTACAGGCGGCATATCAAACATACCGGTTTATGTCAAAAATTCTACAAATGTTACAGGATGCATAAATTGGTATAAGGTTCCCGTAACCGGCGATACCATCTCTACCGCCAATGTCCAGCCGGCAAGCCTTGTAGCCGGTTCGACGGGTGAAGTGATGGTAGATTTTACTACCTCAAAGCAGCTGCCTTCAAACGCTATAATAGATGTTGTGTTTTCAAGTTCCTTTACCCTTAATTCAAAAGGCACAACCTCAGTTAGTTCGTCAACGATAGACGGTGATCTTGTTGTTTCTAACCCAAGCACTACAACAGTAAGGATCGTTAGAAGTAGTGGGTCTCTGGAATCTTCCGGGACCGAAAGGCTCACATTAACCAGCATTATGAATCCAATTTCAGTTGGCAGTGACGGTACCTACAGTATTTATATAAAACTCCCAGACAATAATGAAACAGTTATAGATCAGGTCGAAAATATTGCCGCGGATACTTTCAGGCTCGGGAGTTTCATTGTTTCAGCCTCGAGCCAGCAGGTTAGTGGCGTTGAATTTGAAATTACCATTACAGCCAAAGGCGCTGACAATGTAACCATAACAAATTATTCCGAAGAGATAAATCTTGCGACAACTTATGTTACTCCGGATAGCGGAACTAAGACTTTAACTCCTGAGTCTCATTCTTCATGGTCAAATGGAGTGGCGACAGTTAATGCCAAATATAATGATTGCGGGACAATTGTGATCAAAGCCGCCCAAAGTACAGATCCGACGATCGAAGGGGAATCGGGTAATATCGCATTTATCCCGTATGATTTTGTCGTTACTACCTCAGCGTATAACGCGTCAACTACTTCCAATGCTTCATCGACCGCAACTTCAACCGGTAGTTCTTCAAGCGTAACCGGTACCAGCCAGACTGTTAATAGGCCGTTCAGTATTGATGTTGCCGCCAGATCCGCTTCCGGAGGGGTAACGCCCAATTATGCAGGTCCCGCGAACCTCGCTATTCAGTATGTAACGCCGTCAACTAACCAACAGGGCACACTATCAAAAGCCGTTCTCAGTGATGCAGATTTTAATAACGGCTTAGCCAGGCTCTCAGGAGTTACCTACAATAAATGGGGCGCAATCAGGATTGTAGCTTCCGACGGAACCGATGCGACGAAAAAGGGTATTTCGCAAATCATAACCTTCAACCCGAATAATTTTGCCATCAGTTTATCCAGGCCGCTAGCATCAAGGAATTTCTACTATGTAAATGAACCGTTCAATATGGATTTAGTCGCACTTGATTATAACGGCGCCAAGATAGGTAATTATTCCGGGACTGTCGGGATATCAGATACCAGCTTTGGCTTGCCGGCGTCCTATACATTTAGCGCTAGTGATCTGGGCTTGCATAAGTTTGTCGGCCTTAAAGGTTCCAGCGAAGAATTAAAGACATTTACCGTTCAGGATAGGATTAATAATTCTGTAACCGGCTCAGGTAATTTTACAATCAGGCAGGGAACTATAAAGATCATTTCGACTACTTCTCCTGTTGGTGCCAAAGAGGTAGATGTTCAAATAGTCGATTCAAGCGGTAATATAATAACCCAGGATAGTTCAACTAGGTTTACAATTTCGCTTAGTGAGGCAATCGATGATGCATCTTCAACATCAGAAGCGGTGACGAAGCCTGTGATTATTATGAACGGTGTAGCCAAATTTATCGTCAGGGACACACAGGGCGAGGTAGTGACCATTACGCCTACATCGACTCCTCTATTATTAAGCGTGCCAGGGACAGTGACATTCGGAACCGTAAAAGGCGCGGGAGTAAATGTAAGGATGTGGAGAGAAGTAAGGCCAATGATAGCGCCAAAAGTGAAAACTATAGTTACACCTTCTATAAGCACTAGCCCAGTTAAGTCCATTGCGCCTCAGCCGCAGCAACTTGCTCCTCAGCCGCAGCAGGTTACGCCTCAGGCTACAACACCAAAAGAGGGCATGGATAAAGAAAAGAATATGTTCCAAAAAGATAACAGCCAAGATAAGTTAGATTCAGAGTAATAATAAATATTAAGATGCTTGAAAAATCATTGCCCTGCCATAATTGTCAGGGCAATTTTTTTTAAATATGAATTAATAGCTTGAAAATAATTATTTATTATGATATCCTAACAATAGTTAGTGGAATTTAAACAAAGTTTTTTATATTGGATTACTATATCCACTTAATTAAATAATTTAATTAATTATATTTATATTATAATTACAATTAGATAAGGATATATCTTGGACCAGGAATTCGGCAGACCACTGATTGGTGAGATACTGGTAAAAAAAGGCATAATAAGCCGTGACCAGCTCAATATTGCTTTAGAAGAGCAAAAGAGAACCGGCAAAAAACTCGCTTCCATACTTATGAAACTCGGTTTTGTCGGCGAGGAAGACATCGGAATAGCCCTCTCTGAACAGATCGGTTACCCTTACATAGACCTTTCCTCATACGAGATCGATAAAGACTGCTTATCGAAAATACCATTTGAATTAGTTTCAAAACATAGTATTATGCCCGTTTATATTATTGGCGATGCTCTTACTGTTGCCATGGTCAATCCTTTGGATGTTGACGCAATAGATGAGGTAAGGCGCGCAACCGGCATGACTATCCGGCCGATATTTGCAACTCCGACTTCAATAAAAAATTCCATAGAAAAATATTACAAAGCAAAAGTTTCCACCGACTCAAAAAGAGATTTTATGGGACTTGAGCGCGGTGTCGGCGGCGGAGCCGCCATGCCGGAAGAAAAAGTTTCTCTGGAGAAACATTTTGTTCAAGGCCAGGCCGATAGAAAAAAAGCGGCTCCACCAAGCCCCAGAGACGAAGAGGCGATCAAAGAAGCAATACAACCTTCGATCATAAATACAGTCAACAAACTTATAAATGACGCCGTAGAATCAAAGGCATCCGATATACACCTAGAGCCGGATGAGCACAATTTTTATATTCGTTACCGAGTCGACGGAGTTTTATATGATTCTGTTTTTGAGCCTGTCCCAAAAAAACTTGAAGCCGCAATTATATCAAGGATTAAGATCATGGCGGAGATGGACATAACAGAGCGCCGCCTTCCGCAGGACGGCCGTATTAATATGGTTGTCGGAGATAAAAAGATAGACCTCAGGATATCAAGTTTTCCGACGATATATGGAGAGAATATTTCCATCAGGATCCTCGATAAAACATCTGGGTTTTACAGGCTTGAGGATCTGGGTTTTTCGCAGGCAGCCCTTAAAAAATTAAAAGAGATGATCAGGAAGCCTTTTGGGATTATGCTTGTCACTGGGCCTACCGGCTCCGGCAAGACAACAACTCTTTACGGCGTTTTAAATGATATCAATGAAGTTAATAAAAATATTATTACCCTCGAAGATCCCGTTGAATATGTTATTTCAAGGATCAGGCAGTCTCAGATAAATCCAAAGGCCGGGCTTACATTTGCCAATGGACTCAGGAGTATCCTTAGGCAGGACCCGGACATAATAATGATAGGCGAGATAAGAGACGTAGAAACAGCAGAGATCTCCATACATGCCGCTCTTACGGGGCACCTTGTTTTTTCAACACTTCATACCAATAATGCTTCAAGTGCTGTGACCAGATTATTGAATATGGGTATAGAGCCGTTTTTGATCTCTTCAAGCCTCACAGGAGTTGTGGCGCAGAGGCTTATAAGGAAACTCTGCTTTAAATGCAGAAAAGAGTATAAACCCAAGGATGAAGAAATAGAGTTTCTGGAAAAAAACCTTGGAAGAAAATTAAACAAAAATACCATGCTATACAAAGAGACCGGCTGCCCGGAGTGTAAGAATAAAGGCTACAAAGGCAGGATCGGTATTTATGAACTTCTTACCGTGGATGAAGATATTAAAGAGCTTGTCTTAAAACAGGCGGCCGCTTATCAGATAGAAGAGGTTGCAAAGAAAAACGGTATGAGGACCCTTAAAGAGGACGGCTATGAAAAAGTCCTCGAAGGTATTACGACGATCAGTGAAATAATGCGAGTTGCGGAGTCTATTTAATTGCATAAATTTTATTTATGCAATTAAATGCCCAGCCAAGCGTTGCAAAAATATCGAACTTAGAGATTGTTTTTAATCTATAAGGAGGGATTTTTGCAACTTATTGCGCAGCTGGGCCATCTAAAAACTGTTTTGGGGTGAGGGGAAAGGGTTAAGCCCTTGGCCCATGACCCTTAACCCATAACCCTATTTATCAAATGATAAAAACCGAAAGAAGCTACATACTCAAAACACTTTTAACCAAAAAATACAAGATCCTCGTTCTTTCTCTTATAATTCTTCTTTTATTAATAAGGATCTGCAATATTTTATTTTTTCCAAACAAAGAATTTATCTCTACGGAATTTATACTGGGGACAATTTTTATTTCTGTGATTTTTTTGTGGTACAGGGAAATAATGGAGCATAGAAGTTGTGAGATGATCAAAGTCGAACTCGAAAGCTTGGATGCATTTAAATCAAATATTATTTCCAAGGTTTCCCATGAATTCAGGACTCCTTTGGTGAGTATAAGGGAATTTGCCTCTATTATACAGGATGAGATAGCGGGGCCTTTGACGGATAATCAAAAAAGATATACTAAGGCTATTATGCTATCCATAGATAGGTTAGCGCGCCTGGTCGACAATCTTCTTAATGTCGAGATCCTTGAAAACAGGAAAATTTCTTTAAAAAGAAAAGAGGCTGACATAAAAAAGCTTATTGAAAACGAGATAGAGGTCATTAAAATTAATAATGCCTCAAAAGGCATAAAATTTTCCATCGAAATGCCGGATAATGTTGCGCCTATATCGATAGATCCCGATAAGATATCGGAGGTTATAGTCAATCTTACCGGGAATGCCGTTAAGTTCACGCCTTTTTACAGCAACATAACAGTTTGTCTCAGGGATTTTGATAACAGAGTAGAAATTTCCGTTACTGATACAGGCAGAGGCATTGACAAGGACGATCTTGAAAAGATATTTAGTAAGATGTATCTGCTGGAAAAAAGAAAAGAACCGTCTTTAATAGGCGGTATGGGGCTGGGGTTGGCTATTTCAAAAGAGATAGTTGAGATGCACGGGGGGAAAATTTCCGCTGAGTCTGTTATAGGTAAGGGCTCGACTTTTACTTTTACTATCCCCAGATTTTCTGAAGACGATATTCTTTTAGAGCATCTAAGAGATCTTATCAAAAATGATAAGTCGTTTTCCCTGATAGTATTTGATATAACAAAAGGTTCCTTATCAAGGCTTCCGTCGCTTACCGGTAAAGAGCTCTGCGATCTTATGGAAAGCGCTGTTAAAGCCGCGGCAAATTATATAAGAGAATCTGCTATAAAGACAGGTTGCTTTAGAGGCAGATATATTTTAATATCAGCCATGGCCGGATCAAAAAGAGAAGCTGATCATCTGGCACAAAAAATAAAAAAATTGCTTGATAAAGAGGAGTTTAAGGCTCACAATATAAATGTAAAAATAGAATTTGAATACTTCCTCACAAGTTTTCCGGAGGATGGAAAAACTCCCGTGGAATTATTGAATAATCTGAATAAAGGACTGGTATTATAATGGCTGATAACGATAAAAAAACAATTTTAGTTGTAGATGATGAAGTTCCGATATTGGATGCCCTTAAGGTGAGGCTTGAAGCATCGGGATATGGAGTGCTGACTGCGACGAATGGGCAGGAAGGGCTTGACAAGGCAAGATCGCTTAAACCCGACCTGATTATTCTCGACGTGCTTTTGCCTAAAATCGATGGATATGAGGTAGCAAGGCTTTTGAAATTTGATACAAAGTATAAAGAGATCCCCATAATAATGCTTACCGCAAAAACACAGGAAAGTGACAGAAAGATCGGTGAGCAGGTTCGTGTGAATGAATATGTGACAAAACCGTTTAACACAAAAGACCTGATGGAATTAATTTCAAAATACATAGGTGGCCAAAAATGAAAAAATTTAGCTTGGTAAAATTGGCGAATGAATCAATAAAATTTTTAAATACTCCCATCTCCATATTTCCAAAGAAAAAGTTTTCAAAGGTTGAATACATCAGGCCCGTAAATGTCAAAACGAGCAATATTATTGCTGTGGCAAACCAAAAAGGCGGCTGCGGGAAGACCACCACTACCATAAATCTTGCCGGCGCTTTGGTAGCAAAAGGGAAAAATGTTCTAATTATTGACCTAGACCCTCAGGCTCACGCCAGTCTTGGATTGGGCATAGATATAAATAACGTTACAAAATCTATCTACAATGTTCTTACAGATAGCAGTCTGAAAATTGATGATGTTATCGTGCCGACTTTGATACCGGGGCTGAATATCGCGCCTACTACTCCGGTGTTGGCATGCGCGCTTACGGAACTTGCGCAGTTTGATTCCAAGGAGTCAATGCTCAGACGCGCCCTTTGCGAATCCAATATAACAAATCTTTATGATTATATAATAATTGATTGCTCCCCGTCACTCAGTCTTTTGACGGTGAATGCGCTTGCGGCTTCAAGAAATATCCTTATACCTATTCAGACGCATTATTATTCACTCGAAGGCCTAAAGGAATTTTTATCAACCATAAATATAATAAAAGAAAAACTAAATTCTGAATTAAGGATACTCGGCATTCTTCCTACGATCTATGACCCGAGGCTCAGCATCAATAAACTTATCTTAGAACAGTTGAAGGCATATTTTAAAAATCTTATGTTAAATTCTGTTATACATACTAATTCAAAAATTTGCGAGTCGCCGATATATAGAAAACCTGTTAATTTTTTTGAACCCCGCTCCAAAGGGGCGGCCGACTATTTGGCGTTAGCGGAAGAGGTTTTAGGTATTTTAGAGCCGCAGTCAGTAAAACAGGTTGAATTGTCTACGCAACTTAACCAAGAGGCATTAGTATAAATATAATTTATGGCAGAAACTAATCCTAAAGAAAATATTGTAGAGTCGATATTCAAAAAAGTCGCCGCTACTACCGAGAAGCGCGATAAGATAGCATCTTTTTTTGAGAAGCACAAGGGTGTTATCCCCGGCATAAAAGCCGAGGAAAATGCAAAGAGCCTAAGAGAGAAAGACATAGCAAAATTCTATCCTTTCGGGGTTGATATAGGATCCAATTTCATTAAATTTGCGCAGTTCGCAAAAGATAAATCAGGGAATATCCAGCTTTTTGATCTAGGAATGTTCGAGGTCCCCAGTGTCAGCCGTGAAACCTCAGAGACTGAAAGGAATGAATTCCTTCTCAAGTTATTCAAAAGCGCTTTTAAGGACAAAAAGCCAAAAGATATATACGTCAATCTTCCGGCAGGAGCGGTTGAGATCAAGATCCTGAAACTCCCTACCATGCCGCTAAAAGAGATAAATGACGCTGTTTTGTGGGAATTAAAACAGGCTTACGGCGAAAAGATAGACGAATTTTCTTTGGATACGCTGTTACTAAGCGACGCGCATGAAAGCAATAGGGATGAGCTTGAGGTGCTTCTGGTGATAGCTACCAAAAAAGTGATCTCTAACCACATATCGGTATTCAGGAAATCCGGCTTCAACGTTCTGGCTGTTGAGGTGGATCCCTTTGCGCTTAATGAGGCGTTGATACTTTCAGGGCAGGTTGATAATGAGCCCATAGGAATTCTTGATATAGGTTCTGACCTTGTTAACTTCAGCATCAGCCTGAACAAAAAAATTTATTTTTCCAGAAACCTGAGTGTTACAGGTGATTCAATATCAAAATCCATAGCCAGCTATTGTAACGTGGACCCCAACACTGCCGAAAGTCTTAAAATTAATTTTGGTATCGAGGGAAGTTCGCCGGAAGGGCTCACTGTGAGAAATGCGATCATCCCGCTTTTGGAAAATCTGGCAAATGATGTGGAACATTCGTTTAAATATTTTTCATATCAGCTTATGAAATCACGTGTGACAAATCTAAGTAAGCTTATTCTTGCGGGAGGAACTTCGCATCTTAAAGGGCTTCCCGAATATATTAAATCAAGGCTCGACGTGCCTGTAGAGATGGCAAATCCGGTCAAGGGTCTTAATATCAATAATGAATTGCAAAAGAAATTTAATATTGAGCAGCTAGCAGCTAATTTTGCTGTCTCCATAGGTCTTGCGTACAGAAAGATACAAGAGGAAGAATGAAATTCCGTAAGACTATTAACATGAATCAGTTGTTTGCTGGTCCTAAAAATATGAAAAAATACAATAAAAGTTTATTTTACTATTATGACCATATAAGGAGTCTTACGGGATGAAGAAAAGAATAAATCTCCTATATAGCGAAAGAAAATCATCCAGTTATATAAAGCTCCCATTTCTTAAAAAGTCGCTTTTTCTGGATGCTGTATCGCTATTTATCATAATAGGAGTGGTTGTTACTATCTATCAGGCTTCGATGCTTAAAGTCTACTCAAAAAAACTTGTATCAGTGACAAATAATTTCAACAAAACTAAAAATGATTTTGAATCCTCAAAAGGTACTCTGGAAATGATCAAAAAAGATAAAGAAAAATTGATCGCTGATAAGGCACGGCTTGACGATAAACTAAAAGCCCTCAAGGATCTGGAAGAAGGGTCTTTTGCCTTAAGCAAATATCTTGTAGGGATAGTGAAGCTTGTCCCGGAGGATCTCTGGGTCAAGAATATTATACTTAATCCTGAGACTATGAAAATTAAGGGGGAAACAACTAAATTTGAATCGATAAGTAATTTTATGATAGAGCTTGATAAGTCAAAGATATTTAATGATACAAATTTTTCTTATACGGAACGGCCGGAATCCGAGAAGAAAGAAAAGTTTATAGAGTTTGAGATCATTACGCATCCGGCAATATAGCTCATAGCTCATAGCTCATAGCTCATAGCTCATAGCTCATAGCTCATAGCTAAAGAAAAACATTAGTACAAAAAGAAAAAAGAAATGATAAATTACCGCCAACTATTAGATAAATTCAATGCGCTTAAAAAGCGGGAGCAGTATCTTGTCCTGGGGCTTGTATTCGCATTTATTTTCAGTTTTTATTTTAATGCTATTTATAAACCGATGAATATCAAGCTTAAAAAGCTTAAAATCGAAATCAAGTCCATCGAAACAAAACTCTCAAGCGTTAAATCCGAGGCCCCTCAGCTGGAAAAAGAGAAAATAGAATTAAACGAGCTTAAGATAAGTTACGATAAGACCAGGAAGCGGTTGTATGACGTTGAAGATAAATTGACTAACCGCGAAAGGATCCCCACTATTTTGAATGAACTTATCAAGCAGGGAAATGCTTATAATGTTGATTTTGTATCCATACGGCCGACCGCAACAAAAAATAAGACCACTTATTCAAAGCTTGAGATAGAGATGAAAATGAATGCTTCGTATGAAAATTTTGTAAATTATCTTTACCGCCTTGAAAACATCTCAAAATTCCTTAAACCCTCTTCTTTGGAGCTCGAGGCTCCAAAGACCGGGATGCAGGGGGCCATTAAATGCAGGGTCATACTGGGGACTTTTCTTAGTGAGCGCCCGGCAGAGCTCGTCGAGGAGATAAAGGTGCCATACCTGGAGCGTTTGAGTATTTCAAAAAGTCCTTTTAAATCAAAAATGGAACCCGAAAAAAAGATGGTTTCGGAAAGTGTCGGGAAAAAATACAAGCTTCAGGGTGTAAATTGGTTTGGAGGGATAAGGACCGCTATAATAAACGGAGAAGTTTACAAGATAGGCGACAAAATAGATGAAATGTATATTAAGGATATTTCTAAAGTAAGCGTTATCCTTAAGGATAAAACAGGAGAAGAGATAGTAATAAGCATTGAACAGGATTAATCAAATCTCAGAAATTTTAACATCTCTGAGATTTTATTAATAGAAGAGATTCCGGGCTTAAACATGGGGAAGTTCCATTTAACTAGCTTATTAATTTACGAGGTGAATATGAATAAAATCTTATTGAGCAAGTATTTTCTGCGGTCGGCTCTGTCGATATTTTTTCTGGGGTCTATTTTTATTGCAACAGGGTTGTGCCAGGATGTCAACAATACTAAACCGGTTTTATATCTGGAGAAAAAACCCATTGAGGAAAAAAAGGTTTCAGAGCCTATTGAGGAGGCCCCGGAACAAATATCCGGCGAAGCTGATGTCGCGCCTCTTATTACTGAAGAGAGCCCTACAGAATCTGTCCATGAAGTGCCCGCGACGAGCGAGAGCGCCAAAGAGACTCCTTCGGAGGGGAAAACTTTTTCAGATAAAACCAGCTCAATTATTGATCTGTCCGGGTTAGAGGACGCTTCCGGAGAAAAGCCTATTGAAGGAAAATTGGGACCTAATGATAAGATATCCCTTGATTATAAAGATGCCGATCTTTCAAGTGTTCTTAGGGCGCTCTCATATTCCTACAGCCTTAATCTTGTCGCCTTAAAAGATATTAAAGGAAAGGTCACCATCTCTTTGAGAGATGTTACTGTAGACGAGGCTTTGGAAGCTATATTATCTACAAATGGTTATGCCTATACACGCAAAGGAAGCATTATTTATATCTCACCCGGCCCAAGCGCCGAATCGCAGGGTATGATAACTAAATCTATCGGTATAAAATTCGTTCCGGTAGACGATGCTTATAAGCTTCTTTCAAAAATACTGAGCGATAAAGGCTCCATGAGCACCAATGAAGCAAACTCCAGCCTTATTGTTACGGATTATCCGGCGACATTCGAAAGAATAAATATGCTCTTAAAGGAGATAGATGTCCCTCCTATGCAGGTTGTAATAGAGGCAAAGATAGTGGATCTTCAGGCAGATGCTTTTTCAAATATCGGCGTTACCTATAGCGCAAATTATAGCCCCGGCCGCGGTTTATTTGACAGAGCTACGCGGTTTCCTGAAACAGTAGCAGGTACTACTACATTGGCAGGGCCTTCCAGCGATCTTACAGGCGGGCAGTTTAAGCTGACAACATTTACTCTCAAAAATTTTACGGCTAGTGCCACTGTCGACGCGCTTATACGGGACGGGAAAGCGCATTTATTGGCCTCTCCTTCCATAACAACTTTGAATGGCAAAGAAGCAAGAATTGTAATAGGCCAGAGGGTACCTTATAAGGAGAAGACCACAACTACAACAGGTACGGTAGAGAATACAAAATTTATTGACGTTGGTACGACGCTTAAGGTATTACCAAGGATTAGTTCGGATGGGTTTGTTACAATGAATATACATCCCGAGGTATCGAGTTTAGTAAGCAATGATGCTACAACAGGCCCGACAGTAAATACCCGTGAAGCCGATGTAACCGTAAGAGTAGTAGACGGAGAGACAATAGTAATAGGCGGGCTTATTAAGAGTGAAGATAATAAGACTGTAAACAGGATACCGGTACTTGGGTATATACCTGTTGTCGGTTATTTATTTTCTGACAGGTCTACAAAAGACTCCCAGCAGGAGTTAGCGGTCTTTATTACTCCTCATATAATAAAATCTCAGGATGCGATAAAATCACCGGATACAAAGCAACCTCCTGAGGTCGTAGTGGATATAGTTCCTACCGGCAAGAGAAATACCGCAATGATCTATTTTGAGAGAGCAGAGGACCTGCGCTTTAATAGGGGGGCTGAAAGCCAATACAAGGATGACAGGACAAGATTGATGGATGCGGTTGATACTTATATTTTGGTTGCCACCCAGTTCCCAGATAGCCCTAAAGCGGATGAGTCGTTATATAGGGCAGGAGAAATTACTTACAAAAATTTTAAGGATTATCAAAATTCAAAACAAATATTTGAAAAATTATTGGCAGATTATCCCAAATCTAAATTTGCCTCGAGCGCAAAAAAAATGCTTAAAAGAATTGATAAGAAAATTAATAAAAAATTAAATTAAACCTATATGACACAATACACATATAAAGCGCGTGACCGTCAGGGGAATTTACTGGATGGGTCTATCGACGGTAAAGATGAGTTTACGGTCGCCAAGGGCCTTAAGCAGCTCGGTTATACGGTAGTATATGTCAAAGAAAAGACCGAGATAAAGAAAGCATTTGAAAAATTTGGTTTTAAACCAAAAAAGATCTCGGAGCAGGAAGTAATACTTTTTATTAAACAGTTATCCACCATGCTTCATTCGGGTGTTGCCATCACAACTGCTCTTGAAGGTCTTCTCGACCAGGCTAAAGATAAAAATTTTAAAGTTATCATTAAGGCAATTTTAGAAGATATTGAAAAAGGTAAAAGTTTTTCCGAAACTCTTAGGCTCTATCCAAAGGTTTTCCCCGAAACCTACGCTTCGATGGTCAAAGTGGCTGAGACGGCCGGTAACCTTGACGAGGTATTGGATAGGCTTGCGACTACCGGCCTTCATGAACTTGAAACAAAAGGGAAGATAAAATCAGCCGCCATATATCCATTGATTCTCGTGGTAGTCGGTTTAAGCGTTATAACTTTCATGGTAGCGGTGGTTCTTCCTAAATTTGCGTCTCTATTTGAAACTGCCGGAGCCAAGCTTCCGATACCAACTTTAGTGCTTCTAAAAATGAGTTTTTTGATAAGGAACTTCTGGTATGTGTTTGCAGCGATGATTTTTGGGCTTTATATTTGGTTTAAAGCATATAAGGCGAGCCCTAAAGGAAGATTTAATCTCGATAAAAAACTTTTTAGAATACCGGTTTTTGGCGATCTTTATCTCAAAACACTCATAGCGGGATTTGTAAGGACGCTTGGGTCCATGACAAAATCCGGTGTTCCAATGCTGGAATCGCTCTTGGTACTTGAAAAGACGATAACAAATACGTTTATGCGCAGGATAATACAGGACATTAGGGTTTTTATCTCCGAAGGCGGAAGCCTGACTGAGGCATTTAAGGCAAGCGGGCTCTTCCCGGCAATGGTCGTCCAGATGATAAACGTAGGAGAAAAGAGCGGAAAGCTCGACCAGATGTTTTTTGAGATAGCTTCTTTTTATGATAGAGAAGTAGAGAGCTCCATTAAGAATATGGTTACGATTATGGAACCGGCGCTTCTTTTATCCATGGGGCTGATGGTAGGTTTCATCGCGCTATCGGTACTTATGCCGATCTTTAATTTGATAAAAGTTTTTAGACATTAAAAAGCAGTACATCGTACTTCGTACATAGTACATCGACAAAGATAAAATAATAAAAGTAACTTTAAAAACGATGTACGAAGTACGAAAGTCGAACGACGAAAATAGGAGAGTTTAACATGCACAACAATTCTTACAAATTAGCATTCACCCTCATAGAGCTACTCATAGTCATAGCTATACTCGGAATTTTAGCTGCGACGCTTATTCCGAATTTTATCGGGTTTGACGTCGAGGCGCGAATAACATCTTCAAAAACAAATCTTGATTCTCTGAGGAATCGCATAACTCTTTTTAGGGCCAAAGAAGGTAGATATCCTGCCACCCTGGGTGATCTACTGACAACTCAGTATCTTGATCTGGGAGTGAAAAAGCCGTATTTATCCAAAATGCCTCCTGAGCTTGTAAGCTCAAAATCCGGTAATAATACTTATATTGATTCGGTATCAAACGAAGAACCGGCATATAGCGAAGGGGGATGGCTGTATCACCCGGACACAGCGGAAGTTTATATTAACATAAAGAATCCTCTGGATTCAAAATGGGGGGATTATTCCGGCCAGGTTCCGAGGGAATGGTAAACACTAGCTCTTGGCTCATGGCTCTTGGCTCATGAAAAACTTATTGAGCTTGGAGCTTGTAGCCTGGAGCCGGGAGCAATAAATTTCATGAATAACAAAAAAGGTTACATACTTATAATAACCATAATAATGCTTTCGTTTTTTACGCTTGTAGGGCTATCTTTGATAGCCCTGCTTTTTTCTAGGATTACATTAGTACAAAGCGAAGTGGATAGGCAGGAGGCCTTGTATCTGGCAGAGGGGGGATTGGCTAAATCTCTTTATGAGATAAGGACAGGCCTTGATCCCGACGGTGATGGTATAGGAAATGTTTCGAAGAAAAAACTTAATGCCGGCGAATACTGGGCGATACATGATTATAAAACCTCTACTATCACGGCTTTTGGCGAGGTAAATAGGGCGGTTAGAACTGTGCAAATTAGTTATAGTACGTTGTAAAATAAGAAGACAGAGAATAGAAAACAGAAGACAGAAAACAGAGAATAGAAGACAGAAAAGAAAAAAATCTAATTTCTGTTTTCTGATTTCTGTCATCTGGCATCTAAATGTTAAAATTTATGAAAAATAGAAAAGCATTTTCCGCGTAAGAGATTATTGTAAGGAATAAGCAAAAAATTATGCATACTAAACAAAGCTCAATAATAGAGTTAAGAAGAAGAGGCGTTTTTATGTCTCTTACGGGGTTTTCTTATATTGAACTACTGATAGCAATCACGATAATAGGAGTATGCCTAATACCTATAATGAGAATGTTTACAGCGTCAATTGAACAGGTATATGCCACAGATGAGATAATGACAGCGCTCATGGTCGGGCGCATAAATATGGAGTCTTTGAAGAATCTGACTTTTACGAAAGAACAGATACTTGAGATCGGTAATCTTTACAGCCCTCCTCTCACGGAACCCCCGCTTAAACTTAATAATATGGAATGGCGGACCCTGAGGGAGCCTATTCCGGGAACAGATCCTTTGGAGATACACATAAAAGTATTTAAATCAGATATGCTAAAAAAACCGGTTTTGGAATTTGTGACGCTATTTGAAGATCTGGAATGGACGAGTACGGAGTAGATTTTTTGTACAGAGTTCTGCGTACGGAGTATAGGGTTAAAAAACGCGGTACTCTATACGCCGTACTAAAAATTTAAGAATTAATTATGATTAAAAAAATAAAACAATCCGGCATGACGCTTATCGAACTATTGGTCTCCATTGCCATAGCGTCGATCTTAGCGGGTGTTACGGTCTTTATGCTGTATTCTACCATGAATGCATATTTTTTTGGGCAGAATGATGTGATCCTGCAGCAAAAAATGTCCGAAGTGATGGAAAGTCTTTGTGAAGGGAAATTTGAGTCTTATGGCGTCAAAGATTCGCTTAAATTATTGAGTGCTGGGGAGCATTCGGTAGCCTTTGTGCCGCCATGGGTTGAAGGGCCTTATGATATAACAAGCGACAGGACATATACCCTTGAGCTTCCATTGGAACCCGGGTCTCCGATACCTATAGTCGAAGCCAAAAAAGAAGGAGCTAAGGATTACCTGCCGACTCCCATAACATTTATTTATGGCGATCATAAAACGGAGTACAAGCCCGACGATAAGGTTATATTGCAGGATTTTCTCCCGGTTGGGAGCAATATAAAAATCATTTATCAGCCCGAATCAACCTTCGAAAAAGCTGTTATGACCTTCAAATTTGATCCGGACTCTAAGAAGCTTATTAAGAATTATAAAGAAAGAATAGATGATATCCCCGAAAGAGTATCTGATAATTTTGAGTTGACTAAATGCAACTTCGAATATTATGATAATACCAATACGAAGATAAATTTTAATGAAAACGGCCAGATAGCCCCGGAACTTTTACCCATGGTGACTGCGATTATGGTGGATATATCCGGGATGATATATGCTAAAGACAAAAAAGAGGTTTTAAAAAAAGACCTGCTCAATTACTGCAGCATAAGAAATTCTTCAAATATAGGAACAGGCATAATACTTAGGCCCGAAACTCATTTTTTTGTGCCAAACTCAAGGAAAGTTAAAGCCCTTACCCTTTATAATGTAATGGGCCTTAAGGATAGAGGTACAATTGTTCTGGAGTTTAAGCCCGAATCAGGGAATATATATGAAGCGACGATCAGCTTGGCAAAAGATAAATCAGGGCAGGATAAGTTCACCAGTTTCAAGATCGAATATCCTCCGGGTAGTGTTGTGCTTTCAGAAAACATCAATAGGGACACCGAGCTCGGGATAAATTTTATGAGCCTTGGCAATGACGAGCGTTTTGATTATGATTATGATGAGAATAAAAGAAATATTGTGGACCTGGAAGGAAAGGTTGAGCTTCGTGTAGTTGAAATGGATGGGATTGACGGCGCGGCGCTTTTTGTAAAACCCTAAGGTTTGAAGAGCGGAGAAAGAGCTATGGTAAAAAAAATCCTTATTGTAGACGATGAAAAAGACCTGGTGGAGGTCCTTAAGGTCAGGTTAAGGACGGCCGGATATGAAGTTATTGTCGCTCATGACGGCCATGAGGGCCTTGAAATGGCAAAAAAACAATCGCCTGATCTGATAATACTGGATCTTATGCTTCCTAAGATAGATGGTTATAGCGTTTGCAGGATGATTAAATTTGATGAAAAATATTTTAATATACCAATACTGATTTTTTCTGCCAGGACCAATGAATCTGATAAAATCCTTGCTAAAGAGGTAGGAGCAGACGATTATATTACCAAACCTTATGAGCCGCAAACACTTATGTTCAAAATCAAGGAACTTCTTAAGGAGTAAAAAAAGGGGACAGGCTACTTTTCTACTTTTTGAGATAACTAAAATAAAAAAAGTAGCCTGTCCCCTTTTTCTTTTTTGATTTTTATCTTGACAATAACTCATATTTAGCGTATACTGATGCAAAATAAAATATTAGTACCTTTTAAGCCAGTCCGAGAGACCGGCAAGGGAAAAAAGTAAATGAATAAGAAATTGATTTGGGGTCTGATAAACCACTTGGTGCGTTAAGCGCTAAGCGGTTTTTTTTATGTCCCGCTCTTTTGATTGAGGATCGGGAATGTCAAAAAAATAGCGATTAGGCAATCAGGCGATTTGGCAATTGGGTGAAAGATAAGAAAGTGATTGGGCGACTAAGCGATTATGTAATTAGGTGAAAGACAAAAGCAGTGATTAAGCAATTAGGCGATCGGGTTTACCTAATCGCATAATAGGCCAATAGCATAATCGCTGAAAGATGTGAGAAAATAATGATCAGAGAAAAATCAAAACTGATGGATTCAATAGCCATAGAAAAGGCTCTTGTCAGAATTGCGCATGAGATAATAGAGCGCAATAAGGACATTACCGATCTGGCGTTAGTCGGCATTAAAAGAAGAGGGGTTTACCTCGCTGACAGGCTTTTTAAAATAATAAGTTCATTAGAAAACAAGAAGATCCGCTGCGGAAGCCTTGATATAACATTATACAGAGATGATCTGACGGAGCTGTCAACCCAGCCGGTCGTAGAAGAGTCTAAACTTGATTTTGACATCACTGACAAAAAGATCGTACTTGTTGACGATGTCCTTTTTACGGGCCGGACCATCAGATGCGCACTTAGCGAGCTGGTGGATTTCGGCAGGCCGAAAGAGATACAGCTCGCGGTCCTTATCGATAGAGGACATAGAGAGCTTCCTATAAAAGCGGACTATGTCGGCAAAAATGTCCCGACATCGCTTGACGAAATTATTGAGGTGAGGTTGACAGAGCTTGACGGCAAGGACGAAGTCGTCATTTGCGAAAAGGTCGTAGATAAATGAAAAACGGCATTAAAAATAAAATTCTTTGGACAAAAAAGGATCTCTTGGGTTTGGAATATCTGACGCCCGAAGAGATCGAGCTGATTTTATATACTGCAGAGGGTTTTAAGGAAGTCACAACAAGGCAAATCAAAAAAGTTCCTGCGCTCCGCGGAAAAACCGTAGTGAATTTATTTTATGAGCCATCCACGAGGACAAGAACTTCGTTCGAACTTGCCGCAAAAAGGCTTTCGGCGGATGTAATTAATATTGCGACAGAATCCTCAAGTGTGACAAAAGGCGAAACTCTAATAGACACCGGGCGCAATATAGAAGCGCTTAAAATAGACCTCATTGTAGTAAGGCATAACTGTTCCGGCGCTCCTAATATTCTTGCTAGGACGGTTAATGTCAGCGTAGTTAACGCCGGCGATGGTTGGCACGAACACCCCACGCAGGCGCTACTCGATATGTTCACCCTGAAATCAAAACTCGGAAGGATTGAGGGGCTCAATGTGAGCATAATCGGGGACATAGCGCATTCACGTGTCGCCAGGTCCAATATATGGGGCCTTACCAAGCTGGGAGCAAAGGTCACTGTTTGCGCTCCGCCTTTATTGATACCGGAGGGTATAGAGAAGATGGGAGTAAAAGTAACGAGCTCTATTGAGGAAGCTCTTCTGGGGGCGGATGCCATTAATGTTCTAAGGATGCAGTTTGAGAGAGATTCGGCGGTCGTGTTCCCTTCCAAGATAGAGTATTTCAAGAAATACGGGATCACTACAGAACGCCTTAAGAATTGCAAAAAAGATATCGTAGTCATGCATCCGGGGCCTATCAATCGAGGCATCGAGATGTCGAGTGAAGTTGCCGACGGGCCAAATTCGGTCATACTCGATCAGGTGACCAACGGTATTGCGATAAGAATGGCAGTATTGTATTTAGTAAGCCTCGCTAAGCGCGGGGCAGGAGAGTCAAATAAAGAATGAAATATTTAATAAAAAACGGACATATCGTAGATCCTCTTAATAAGATCGATGAAGTGATGGATATATTTGTGGCGGATGGCAAGATCGATAAGCTCGGAAGGGGTCTTGACCTAAAAGCCGACCATATCATTGACGCTAGGGATAAATATGTTTTTCCCGGTTTTATCGATATGCATGTGCATCTGAGGGAGCCCGGCCGTGAAGATAAGGAGACTGTGTATACCGGCAGCCGCGCTGCTATAAAAGGCGGGTTTACTTCCATATTGTGCATGCCGAATACTGAGCCGGCCATAGATAGGCCCGAGGTAGTTAAGCTTGTTCAGGATATAATTAGAACTGATGCGCCTTGCAGAGTGTATATTTCGGGCGCAATAACTGAAGGGCGCATTGGAGCGAAGCTGACCGATTTTGGTGCTATGAAAAAAGAGGGTATTATAGCGCTTTCAGATGACGGATCTTCGGTTGACGATGCAAAGCTGATGCTTCTGGCTCTTAAGGGATCGAGGGAAAACGGATTACTTCTGATCAGCCATTCTGAGAATAAATCACTCAGCGGCAGAGGAGTTGTAAATCATGGTTATATCTCAACTATAACAGGGCTTCGAGGCATACCTAATAAGGCAGAATATGAAATAGTAGACAGGGACATAAATCTTGCTAAAGAGGCTTCAAGTCCTATACATATAGCGCATGTAAGTACAAAAGAGTCGGTAGATATTATAAGGAAAGCCAAAATTTCCGGTATTAAGGTTACTGCCGAAACAGCGCCGCATTATTTTACACTTACCGATGAGAGCTGCCTTGGCTATGATAGTAATACCAAAATGAATCCTCCGTTAAGGTCCAAATCCGACTTAGAGGCGGTCAGGCTTGGGCTTCAAGACGGCACTATAGATGTGATAGCCACTGACCACGCGCCCCATACAGACTCTGAAAAATATGTTGAATTTGATTTTGCGCCTTTCGGGATAATCGGCCTTGAGACAGCTTTTAGCGTTTCTTATATGGAGCTGGTCGAGAAAAAAGTGCTAAGTTTATCGGAACTGGTCCGGTTATTGGCTATTAATCCGGCTAAGATATTAAAACTCGATCCTGGTTATATAAAAGAAGGCAATATAGCCGATATTGTTATAGCAGACCTTAATGCCAAATGGACCGTGACAAACGACACTATTATTTCAAAAAGCAAGAATACTCCGTTTATGGGAAAAGAGTTGAAAGCTAAAATCCTCCAGACTTTTGTAGGGGGGAAGCTGGTGTTTGATGATGGAAAGTTTATAGAATAGCAGTACATCGTATATCGTACATAGTACATCGAGAATAATTAACGATATACGAAGTACGAACGACGAACTACAAGTTTTTAAGCTTATGTGTTCTTTGTAACAAAAAGCTCGTAAAGATCGATAAGGGTTCTATCAAAGATCAGGTACCCCAATATATCTACAGCACTCATAGTGATTATTATAAATGTCCGGAATGTTGCCGGATCTACTGGCAGGGGTCGCATTCGTTTAAGATCGTAGAATTCTTAAGGAAAAGTACGGAGCTTCTAGAAAATGGATAAATTTATTGCGGATCTGCATATCCATTCAAGATATTCTCTCGCCACGAGCCCTGATATAGATCTTCCCAATTTGAGCAAGTGGGCCGGGTATAAAGGGATATCTTGCCTTGGAACAGGAGATTTTACCCATCCGGAATGGATCGATATTCTCGAAAAAGAACTATCCGGCGATGAATATGGAATGTACAGGTTTAATAATATATATTTTATTCTTACTGCGGAAGTATCCAATATCTATTTTAAAGCCGGGAAGGTTCGCAAAGTCCATAATATGATCTTTGCCCCGAGTTTTAAAATCGCCCGTGAAATAAATAAATCCCTCTCGGAATACGGAAACCTCTCAAGCGATGGCCGGCCGATACTGAAATTGGAATGTGACAGGCTTGTCAAGAAGGTATCAAATATATCCCCTGAAGCATTCATTGTTCCGGCGCATATATGGACGCCACATTTTTCGGTATTTGGTTCTAATTCCGGGTTTGATAAGTTTGAAGAATGTTTTGAGGGTGAATCCGACAAGATCTTTGCTCTGGAGACAGGCTTGTCGAGTGATCCGTCCATGTCAGAGAGGGCCTCATGTTTAGATAGATTCAGCCTTATCTCAAATTCGGATGCGCATTCATTTACAAAGCTTGGCAGGGAAGCCAATGTTTTTAATAAGAAATTCACCTACAGGGAACTTATAGAGATACTTAAGACTAAAGATAGAAGCAGGTTTCTTTATACTATTGAGTTTTTCCCGGAAGAGGGGAAATACTACTGGGACGGCCATAGGCCATGCGAAATCAGCCTGTCACCTTTGGAATCAAAAAATGTTTTCCAAAGATGCCCGAAATGCACCAAACCATTGACAGTCGGCGTTCTATCGAGGTGCGGTGCTCTTTCGGATAGAAAAGTTGATTATATTCCTAAGGACCCGCCGGCCTTTAAGAGTTTAGTGCCGCTTATCGAGATAATTAGTGAAGCGCTTCTGGTCGGCAAGGAATCCCGCGCGGCCGAGAAGGAATATTTAAAATTGATAGGGCAATTTGGGAGCGAATTTGATATACTAATTGATATCCCAGAGAATGATCTAGTTCGTAATATGAATCCCAGGATTGCCCAGGGTATAATTAATTTACGCAATAACAGCATAAAAAAGATACCAGGATATGACGGGGTATTCGGCAAGATAAAGGTTCTTGATGGCGGTAAAAATTTGCCAAGTAGTAAACAGATGGAGTTCTTTTAGTAGTTTTGTTTAGATTCATGAAACTATGAGCCATGAGCTATGAACCATGAGCTTTATAAGTCTGGAAATTAAAGGATAATATAATGGTAAAAGTAAAATCTAATAGCAAAAAAGTCGTTATTCTCGGAGGAGGCCCAAACAGGATCGGTCAGGGCATAGAGTTTGACTATTGCTGTGTACACGCGGCATACGCCCTCAGAGATATCGGTTATACGTCAATAATGGTAAATTCCAATCCGGAAACCGTCTCTACGGATTATGATACATCTGATAAGCTATATTTTGAGCCTCTTACAAAAGAAGATGTATTAAATATTATAGAAGAGGAAAAGCCGATAGGAGTAATAGTCCAATTCGGCGGCCAGACACCTTTAAATCTCGCGGTCCCTTTACAAAAGGCGGGTGTAAAGATACTCGGGACCTCATCAGACTCCATAGATAAGGCGGAAGATAGAAAAAGATTCCAGGTGCTTTTAAAAAAACTCAATCTTAAACAGCCGGAGAATGGTACCTCAACATCAGTCCCGGAGGCCAAAAAGCTTGCGGCTTCGATCGGTTATCCTGTAGTAGTAAGGCCAAGCTATGTGTTGGGCGGAAGGGCAATGGAGATAGTTTATGATGAGGTTGGCTTGGATAGATATATGCATGAAGCGGTAAAAGCTTCCCCGGAACATCCTATATTGATAGATAAATTCCTTGAAGACGCCATGGAGATCGATGTGGATGCTATTTCAGACGGTAAGATCTCTGTAATAGGCGGCATTATGGAGCATATAGAAGAGGCTGGTATACATTCGGGGGATAGCGCTATGGTGCTCCCTCCTTATACGCTAAGTGAGGATCTGATGAATAGGGTAAGGAACGCTACTCACAAACTGGCGAAAGAGCTCAATGTAAAAGGCCTCATGAATATTCAGTTCGCAGTAAAAAATGACGAATTATTCGTACTTGAGGTAAATCCCAGGGCGTCAAGGACAGTTCCTTTTATAAGCAAAGCCACCGGGATCCCCCTCGTAAAATACGCCACCATGATAATGGTAGGGAAGACCCTTGAAGAGATAGGTTTTACTAAAGAAGTTAAGATAAATTATTTTGCCGTCAAGGAATCGGTATTTCCTTTTAATCGTTTCCCTGGAGTAGATATAGTTTTAGGCCCGGAGATGAAATCCACGGGCGAAGTTATGGGCTTGGACAAGGATTTTGGGGCTGCATTTATTAAAAGCCAGATAGCCGCCGGACAGAACCTCCCGACTTCTGGGAATATTTTTATAAGCGTTACTCATAAAGACAAACGCTCGATCATATTTATTGCAAAGAAACTGACAGATATGGGTTTTAAATTGTATGCTACCGAAGGCACAGGAAAAGCGCTCTTAAATAGCGGCATTCCTGTAGAGCTGGTTCCTAAACTTCATGAAGGAAGGCCTAACCTTCTGGACCTAATAAGGGACGGGAAGATATCTTTGATCATAAATACACCGACCGGAAAAGGGCCTAAAGAGGACGAAGGTAAGATCAGGGCAGTTGCGGTGCAATTTGATATACCCTGCATAACGACTATTTCAGGAGCGCAGGCGTCTATAACAGGCATGGAGAGCCTGAGGAAGAAGCCTTTAAGCGTGAAGACCATACAGGAATACCAGGCCGGATTAAAAAAATAGATATGGAAAATAAAATTGTAAAGATATTATCGAACACAAGGATCGTTCCTGAACACTATAAGCTTGTTTTCGAGGACAAAGCCCTTTCCGGAAAAATTCTCCCCGGACAATTTATTCATATAAAACTGAGTGGTTCGACGGATCCATTGCTAAGAAGGCCGTTCAGTATATTCAATATTGATAAAGACAGGATTGAAGTGCTCTATAGGGTTATCGGAAGAGGTACGGAACTTCTTTCCGGGAAAATCCCCGGCGATGTGATCGATGTTATTGCTCCTTTAGGGAATACCTTTAATATCCCGAAAGATAAAGAAACAGTTAATGTTCTTGTGGCAGGCGGTATGGGCATAGCTCCATTACATGCTTTAGCCCTGGAACTTGTAAGGCTGAAAAGAAAGACCATTATTTTTCTCGGTGCAAAATCCAGAAAGTTTATCATATGCGAGAGCGAACTAAAAAGACTTGGCGTGGATGTCCGTATATCTACTGACGACGGAAGTGAAGGCAGGAAAGGTTTTGTAACTGATGAACTTAAAAGGCATCTGCCAAAACTCAAAGTAAATTCCAAGATATTTACCTGCGGCCCGCATATCATGATGGAAGAGGTGGCTAGGCTTGCGAAAAGCTATGGGGTCCAATGCGAAGTATCGCTTGAAGAGAGAATGGCATGTGGAATAGGAGCGTGCATGGGCTGTTCGGTATTGACGCGTTCCGGGTATAAGAATGTCTGCAGCGACGGGCCGGTATTTGATGCAAAAGAGATTAAATGGCAATGAAACCAAAACTAGAGATAAATATAGGAAAGCTTAAACTCAAAAATCCTGTAATCGTAGCTTCGGGTACCTTTGGCTACGGTAAGGAATTTGAAAAGTTTTTTGACATAAAAAAAATAGGCGCCATCACGACAAAAACCGTTACATTGGAACCCCGCTTAGGCAATAAACCCCCAAGGATCATTGAGACCCCTTCGGGGATGCTCAATGCGATAGGACTCCAGAATGAAGGTATAGATGAGCTTATAGAAAATAAGATCCCTGCCCTTAGAAAAAAAGGCATTACTACTATAGTGAGTATCGGGGGCGGCAAGATCGAAGAATTTAAGGTAATGGCTTCAAAGCTTGATAAGGTGAAGGGCGTAGCAGCTATTGAGATAAATGTCTCCTGCCCGAATATTGAACATGGAGCCCATGGAAAGTGTCACTTATTTTCGCAGGATGAATTGCTGGTAGAAAAAATTGTCTCAAGCTGTAGAAAAGCTACGAAACTTCCGTTGATTGCAAAGTTGTCTCCCAACGTTACCGATATTAAGCCGATAGCAAGAGCCGCCAAAAAAGGCGGGGCGGATGCGATTGCGCTTGTGAATACTTTTATTGGTTTAAGTATTGATACTAAATCGAGGGCTTCACATCTGGCGAATATTACAGGAGGCCTTAGCGGCCCGTGTATAAGGCCGATCGCCTGTTATATGGTTAGAGAAGTTTATAAGGCCGTAGAGATACCGGTGATTGGAATGGGCGGGATAATGACAGCTGATGACGCTCTGCAATTTATCATTGCCGGGGCAAGTGCTGTATCAGTGGGAACTGCCAATTTTATTGATCCCAGAGTATCGATTGATATTCTTGAAGGAATAAAGGAATATTTGATCAATAATAATATATCAGATTTTAAGAAACTCGTGGGAAGCTTAAAGGAATAGCGATTAGGCGAAGCATAAAGAAAAAGCTCGTAGCTCATTGCTCATAGCTGATAGCAAAAGCAAAAAATAAATAGCAATTAAGTGCTCAGATTTTACCTAATTACCTAAAATGAGAGAGAAGCTCCCGCCGCAATAGGTAGGCGGCGGAGTGCTCCTCGTGGAGCAAAATATGAATGCTAGTGATAAGTTAATTGTAGCTTTGGATGTAGATAATTTGTATAAGGCAGAGCGGCTTGTAATGAAATTGCAGCCTTATGTAAAGATATTTAAGATAGGCAGTGAACTATTTACAAATTGCGGGCCGGAAGCGATAAAGATGGTCCATAGCTTAGGATGTAAAGTATTTTTGGATCTGAAGTTCCATGATATACCGAATACCGTTTCGAGTGCCGCTAAAATAGCCGTCAGTAAAAAAGTTTTTATGTTCAATGTCCATACGCTCGGTGGGCCAAGCATGATGAAAGAGACCGCAAAGTCCGTGAAGCTTCAGGCAAAGGCGCTTAAAGTTCAAAAGCCGATTTTAATAGGAGTGACGATACTTACAAGTATCGACGATAAAGAACTTAAGAGTATCGGCCTCAAAGGTGCCGTAGGGGCTAATATACTAAAACTTTCCGGTATGGCCAAAAGTTCAGGCCTTGACGGAGTAGTGGCTTCGCCGAAAGAAGTTACTATGCTCAGGAAAAAATTCGGTAAAAATTTCATTATTGTTACACCAGGAGTGAGGCCTCTATGGGCTAGTAAGGGCGACCAGAAGAGGATCGCTACGCCAAAAGATGCTATAAAAAACGGCGCTGATTTTATAGTTGTGGGAAGGCCCATAACTATGGCAGATGACCCCAAAAAAGCAGCGCTTATGATATTAAAGGAGATCAAAGAAGCGCAATAATTAAGGTAGTCCCTAACTTAGGCACTAAAAATTTCTTACCGTAGGTTCATCGGCAATAAATTTTTTACGTAAGTTACGGGACTGATTCCTCCGATGTTGCCCTTAAAGGGCAAATCGGAGTCATTCAAAAAGAGGACTTAAATGGCAAATAAAAAATCAAAACCAACAAAAAAAGATAAGTTTTTAGAAATATTTAGGACCACTGGAGCGCTTTTGAGGGGACATTTTCGTTTAACTAGCGGGTTACATAGCGGCCACTATCTTCAGTGCGCCAAAGTGTTGCAGTATCCGAAGTATGCAGAAGTTTTATGCAAGGAGCTTGTTGTGCCCTTCAAAAAATCCGGCATTACAGTAGTAGCAGGCCCGGCATTAGGCGGAGTGATTGTCTCTTACGAAGCCGGACGCGCGCTCAAAGTCAGGTCTATCTTTGCCGAAAGAGAAAACGGCGAAATGACTTTTAGAAGAGGTTTCCATATAGGCCCTGAGGATAAGGTGCTTGTGGTAGAAGATGTCATGACAACAGGCGGGTCAATTAAAGAGGTAGTAAAGCTAGTGCGTAACTCCGGTGCAAAACTTGCCGGCGTAGCTGTAATAATAGATAGAAGCAACGAAAAAGTAGACTTTGGCACCAAGTACGTTAGCCTTATTAAGGTAGATATTGAGACCTTTCAACCAGACCATTGCCCTTTATGTGAAGAGGGGATTGAGATAGTGAAGCCGGGGTCGAGGAAGATTAGTTGATGTGTGAAACCTACGGTTTTACACGGTTATCAACTATCCCGCGGAGTTCATCAAAAATATTACTACCTGGAAATCCAGAGGATTCCCGGAGAAGATTTTTGATGAATTCTACGAAGCGGGGACAATATAGCTCATAGCTGATAGTAAAACCGATAGACGAAGGACGACGGACGAGAGACGAGAGAAAAAATAGCTGAAGGCTGCAAGCTGAGGGCTGATAGCTAAGGAATTATTCCATTGACACCCGGGGCTCTTTGTGATAAGATTTAACTCCGTTTTTGAAACGGGACTAAAGTAAGGCAAGGCCAGGGCAAGTGGCGCAATCGGTTGGCGCACTCGGTTTACATCCGAGGGGTTACAGGTTCGAGTCCTGTCTTGCCCACCACTGCACAAAAATCTAATAAATTTTTGTGCGCATCGAATCTTGTCGAGCATAATGTCAAAAAATTGTGCTAATTTTTTGAGATTAGGCCGACGGTTTAGATTCGATGGTGGCAAGATTTGATGCAAAGTCCAAGTTCTTTTTGATATAAATAATAAGTTTTTGGTCTTTTTGTGCGAATAATGTTCCTTTGGAACATTACTAGGGTTACAAAAAGACTGATTTTTCTATTGCTTTGATTCTTTAGTGGGTATAATGCTCCCTTCGGTCGCATTGTTAATGTTACTAAAGAATCGAATTTGCGTAGCAAATTCGGGGACGTCGTCTAGATGGCCTAAGACCCGTGACTGTCGATCACGTGATCGTGGGTTCGAATCCCATCGTCCCCGCCAAATCTCGCGAAGCGAGATTTGATCCTGAGAACGCAACGAGAAGGCGCGTTCGAAGGACCTTAACGCAAAACGAGATTTGATCTTGAAACTGCGACAAATAGGAGCAGTTGAAAGACCTAAATCCCGATTCTCGGTTTTCAAAAATGTAATATGCTGAATATTGTAGCACTGTAATTTTTACCAAAGGTCTTTATGAGTACGGAAAATATATAGGAATGCCTTATCCCAAACCAAACGGTTTGGGATTTTTTTTGGCCTTGAGGCCAGGCCGAATCTTGGCGAGAATGATTTCGAAGAAATCAAGCCGACGGTTTAGATTCGGACAATGTATTTTATAGGGGAAGAAAAAACAAATCACTCTGACCCCTTTTATCCGGCACTATAGATTTAATTAAAGGAGAGATCATGAAACGCATTGTGTTATATTTGGTTTGTTTAGTAGCGGTAATATTTATGTGCAACCTTGGCTATGGACAGGAGAAATGGTTTAAACTCCCCGATGGAAAGGAATATGTAACTGATTTTACTCTTGATGCCGGAGGGTCTAAGTCCATTACAATTAATTCAGATAATGAGATAGGGATCGGCTTTAAGTCAGACATGACTTTTGAAGAGGGCCAAGAATATAAATCCAAAGACTTTAAAACTATGCCAAATTATCCGATAAAAATCGAACAGCAAAATATTGTTAAAGCCAGACCTGAGGATACCGTCGCATCATTTAGCGGGACTTTCGGGGGAGGAACGATATTCGGCCCGGTTGATGGCAAGATAGTGGTCAATGTGAGTAATAATGCCAAAATGGCCCACAAAATAGTCATATACACTTATTCTAATAAATGACTTATATTACGTAGATATAATACCAATCACTAGAACAGAGTGGAAATAAAAGGGCGCTGTTCAATTTTTTTAAATTTTAGATATAACTAATTTTAAATCAAATATTTATAACGTGGTGCCTGGCACCATAGAACAAGATGAACTAAGAAAAAGGCTCGAGAGATAAAATCCTGAGCAATGTTCAGTTTTTATATAAAGGTGTATTGTTTTAATTCTTCCGCTATCTTTTTACATACCATGGCTCTAAACGCGTCCAACAGGGGGAACTTATAAAGAAAAAGGCGAAGCTTCTATTAAACTCAAATAAATGGTTGCTGTTGCCCAAATTTTTAGATAAGTGTAAAGGGGACGGTTCTCTACAAAAACTCTCGTCGGGAAATTTTAGAGAGAACCGTCCCCTATCATGTTAGGCGGCAGATGATAAAAGAATTGAAATCTCTAGAAGAGAAATATAAGCTGATAGATGTAAACTTTAGTTATGGCAAGGACGCGGGGTAGTAAAAAAGGGCCTTTCTATTAAATCTTAAATAAATGGTTGCTGTTGTACAGGTTTTAAACAAGGTAATTAAAAAAATAATAGCCGTTCCCTAATTAATAGTATGAAACAAAAGAGCTCAAAATTGAACTCTTTTTTTATTTGAGCAAATGATAAATTAGACTATTCCTTTTTAAAAAATGATATAATATAAATATGAAAAGAATCCACGGGTTTACGTTAATAGAGCTTTTGGTGGTTATTGTGATCGTGGCAATTTTGGCTGGGCTTCTTTTGCCGACGATGGCAAGTGTTAGAGAACAGGGAAGAAGGATACAATGCCTGAATAACCTCCGTCAGCATGGAATAGCGTGGCAAATGTATCTGGAAGAGCATAATAGCTCTTTTCCTCTTTTTGCATCCCCTGGGGATAATATCCCAGGAACCACAAGCCAGTTTGAATTCGGCGGTAAGGGCAGGCTTGGGTATTTGCTGACGAAAGACAGAGTCCTTAATAAATATCTTGATATTACAAGTGATAATAGCCCAGGCCTTAAAATATTTCAATGTCCTGACGATACAAAAGAACAGTCAAACGGGTTTATCAGTTTCAGGGAATTGGGGAATTCTTATTATGCAAACTGGAACATCCTCTTTTATGGACCGTCGCTACCGAATAATCTACCAAGACCTTATTCTTCTATTACAAGGCCAACCAGCAGGGTCTGGCTTGAGTCGTGTTATCCTTTTAATATGCCAGGCCATTGTGGAAACAGTGAGGCTGATTACTCAAAAATATCCGTTATGGCGCTCTTTGTTGATGGGCATGTAGCAGGCCCGTTTTTGTGGGTGGATTTTGAGGACCCCTATGAAATAGATGATACCAAAAAGATTTTGAGCGATCCCAATGGGCCTCCTGATTACCATAATTAGCTAAAAACATTTAGATATAAAGAGTAGTACTTATTATATATAGGAAGAGAGAATAAATAGCCGACTTGGCTCTCATTTTATTAGATAAGAGTAATGAAAACAAATTAATTAGTAGCTGTCCCCAATTAAAATTGCAGTTCCGAAAGTTAAATGGAACTGCTATTTTTGTTTATAATGGGATTAAGAGCCAAATGCCAATAGTGGCAGAAAGTCAATAAAAAGTATAATCAAACCAATGACATTACTTTGCTATTAGTTATAATGAAAATTGATTATTTTAGGCGTCTTTATGTTTTTAATAAAAATCATGACTAGAATCAGTAAATCAGCGCCTAAAAATTAAAAAAAAGGGGGCAGATAATGGGACTGTTGATCGGGCTGGTTACGCTGGTGTTGGATATAATCGCTATTCTCGATGTTATTAAAAGCTCCATGGATAAAGAAAAAAAACTATTATGGGTAGCATTGATCCTGGTGCTGCCGATCATAGGTATGATCTTTTATTTTGTTATCGGAAAGAAAAGATAAGATTTATAAACATATCAAAAATTAAACAATGAAAGGAGCATTATGAAGAAAATATCATTTATATTAATGATCCCGGCAATTTTAATAAGTTTAGCCGGAATGGCAAGTGCCTATACGGTTCCTGAGGATTATTCAATGGCAAAGTACCTGTATGTATTTGGGCCGGAAGGCAACCCTTATTATGGCGCAGATGACGTAGATCATAATCAAGAGGTGTATATTGACGTTCCTGCAGATGCAACAGGTGATGTGACTATCGGAGTATATGACCCTGATACAGGGGGTTTTTTAGATCAGAAACCGGATGTTGAAAGCGGATGGGATACCGTAATAGAGTTTGCCGTATATGGAAGCGGGAATACCGTATTAGCGAAAGAGAAATTCGGCGAATCCAAAGAGTATGATAAAGCCGTCTACACATTCGGCCCGTTCGCAAAAGAAAAAGGCGAAAAAGTGGGCAATGCCTACAGATTCAAACTTGTTGCCAATGCCTTAGAAGGAGAAGACCAGAATTTATTCAATGTGAGGATCTCTCCTGATAGCGCCGAATCCTGGAGCCCAAAAATCTCCCTCAGGTTATTACCCAATAAAGGCGACAAGATGTATTTTTATCCTGAGATACCTGCCGATACAGCAAAGGTAGTTATACAGAATTATGATATTGACCCGGATGGTGCATCCGGAGAAGCCCGCGATCCTGATCTGGGCGGAAGATTCAGAATTAACGATTCTGCAAGCGCCGAATGGACGGAAACCGCTCTGGACCTTAATACATCCAAACAACCGCACAGATTAGAATATGTGATAACGAAAAAGACTCAGCGATATGCCAACGCAGCTATTAGAGTTAAAGATGATAAAGGTAATATCCTTCCTATATATTATAGAGCGGGGAAGCCTGTAGCCCCGGAGAAGCCTATGCCTATGGTAAAGGCTCCTGACCTTAAATGCAACAAGTTCACTTTTGACGCTACAAGTTCTTATGACCCCAACAATGAAAAACTTTCTTTCTTATGGGATTTCGGAGATGGGACAACAAGTACCGAGCCGGTTGTTACCCATATATATGAAAAGGGGGGACAGTATAACGTTACTCTTACGGTTCAGGATTCATCGGGTTTAACATGCGATACGTCAACGACAACGCAATTAGTGAAAGTGAATACACCTCCTGAACCGGCATTTTCGGCTCCTGAAAGTTCATGCGTTGGAGACGAGATTACCTTTGATGCAAGCGCGACAAAAGATGATTCGCCGGGTAATCTTTCCTATGCATGGGATTTCGGCGATGGCACTTCAGGCGAAGGTAAAAGAGTAAATAAAATATTTGAAAAGGGCGGAACCTACAAAGTTAGGTTAACCGTTAATGATAACGCGGGTACAGCCTGTAGTATAGAAACTATTCAAAAAATGATTTCCATAAACTCGAGCCCCATAGCCGATGCCGGTGAAGACATGGATCTCTGTTTGCCGGCTGGTCAAGAATACAAGATCACATTTGACGGTTCCAGGTCAAAAGACCCGGATGGCGATAAATTGGAGTACAACTGGGATTTCGGAGACGGAGTAATGGGTAACGCCGAAAAGGTTACTCATGTATATAAGAAGGGCGGGAGCTATACCGTAGTGCTTTCAGTTAATGACGGCTCTGAATCTCCGTGTTCTTCGGCTTCGGATGTTATAAAGGTGAAATTGAACAAACAGCCGATCGCAGTAGCGGGAGAGAACATTACTGTTTGCGTTGGGACTGAAATCGCTCTCGATGGTTCCGCTTCAAAAGATCCGGATGGAGACGCTTTGAGTTACAAATGGAGCTTCGGAGACGGAATGAGTGCTGAAGGAGCAAAAGTTAAACATTCTTATGCAAAAAGCGGCAGCTATAGGCCGGTTCTTGAAGTTGACGACGGGCAGGGGACAAAATGTTCAGTTGCAACTGACAGCCTGAGCGTTTTCGTAAATTCCGGGCCAACCGCATCGCTCGCAAAAGCCGAAGCTGCATGCGTAGGTTCAAGAATGGATTTTGATGCGTCAAATTCATCCGATCCGGATAATGATGGCTTGAGATATAGCTGGGATTTCGGAGATGGCGTAACTTCTGAAGGCGGTTCAAAAGCAAGCCATACATATCAAAAAGGCGGGACCTATTCAGTAAGGGTTACGGTTGATGATAAGCGCCAAACGCCATGCTCTATCGACTCGGCTACTACTAAAGTTTATGTGAATACTCCCCCGGTTGCTAATGCCGGCCCTAATTTGGTATGTTGCGCTGATGAAGAATCAGACTTTGATGGATCAGCCTCAAGTGACGCTGACGGAGATACCCTGAAATATATGTGGGACTTTGGTGACGGCGATACGGCAGAAGGCGTTAAGGTTAAACACGTTTATAAAAAAGGCGGAAACTACCGCGTTGTTCTAAGGGTAGAGGATAATTCCGGGACTCATTGCAACAGTTCTTCGAGTTCGTTTACGGCAAGAGTAAATGAACAGCCTGTGCCGGTTATAAAGATTAAGTAAATATGAAAAGTTCCTGAGTGATAATAAAGGGGCTTTCAGAATTGAAAGCCCCTTTATTCGTGCCAAAAAATGAGGTAAAATATGCAGGAATACATAGATAAAATTTACGGTTATGTTGCCCAGTATGGGGTCAGTGTTATTGCTGCTGTATTGATTTTTGTTATCGGCAAATGGTTAGCGCGCCTGGTTTCGCAATTATGCGAAAAGTTAATGATAAATTCAAAAGTAGATAGGACGCTATCGTTATTTGCCAAAAATATCATTTATTTTATAATCCTTATTTTTGTCATTATTGCCGCTGTCGGTAAGTTGGGTGTACAGACTACATCATTTGTGGCGGTTATCGGCGCCGCGGGCCTGGCAATAGGTTTGGCGCTCCAGGGGTCCCTTGCAAATTTTGCCGCCGGGGTCATGCTGATATTTTTTAGGTCATTTAAAGCAGGAGATATAATTGAAGCCGGCGGCGCAGTCGGGACGGTCAACGAGATCCAGATATTTAATACTATCTTAACCTCGTCTGATAATAAAAAAATCATAATTCCGAATTCTAAAATCACTTCTGATAAAATTGTTATTCATCAGCATTCTTGAAGCCAGGGAACAGGGTAAAATATGAAAAAAATCATCATACTTATTTTAATAACCATCATTATTTTAATTGCCGGAGCAGCTATTTTTATTGCAACATTTGATATTAACCAATATAACAAATCGATCACTTCCCAGATTGAAGCCATTGTCGGGAACCCTGTCAAGATCGAACGCCTTATGCTTGGATGGAAGGGGGGAATTCTTCTGGGAATTGAGAAATTTCAGGTCTTTACAGAAAAAGACGGTCAGATGGCTACAGAGCTGTCGTTTGCCCGTGGCGATATGGCGCTTGAGTTTTGGCCGCTCTTAAAAAAGCAGATCAAGGTATCGTCGATAACGATCATGCGTCCATCGATACATTTAGCAAAACTAAAGGATGGGACCATAAAAGTGTTTGGGTATACTCCAAAAAATGCTCCTGCCCCGCGTCCGGCGGCTGCTAAAGCGGGAAAAGCTGCTGCTATGCCTATAGCGATTGACTTTAATATTCGCTCTATTGTTATCAGGAACGGAACTTTGCATTTTCAGGACTTTTCAGGAGAACCGCCTGCCGATATTTCTATTGATACTATCGATGCGGATATTAAGAACGTGTCTCTTAATACCCCGATAGATTTTATTATTAAAATGGCGTTCTTGTCTCTTACGCAGAATGTCAATATTTCGGGTACTACGGGAGGGTTTGTGACGGGGCCTATGTATGTTAAAGATCTCAATCTTGATGTTGATCTGGGGACGATAAATCATGCAAAACTCATACAGGCGCTTCCTCTTGCAGGGAAGATGGGAATAGGCGAGGAGATAAAAGGCATACTCAAGGCAAAGGTCCCCCAGATCACACTTGTTGATAACAAGATATCAAAGCTGGAAGCGGAGCTTATGCTAAGTGACGGTAAATTTTCAGTTACGCAATTTAAGATCCCGATAGAGCGCGTCAATTTTTCAGCTATTGCCCAAGATGACAGGCTTTCGCTCAGGTCTTTTTCTGCGCAGTTAGCCAATGCCACGGTCGGCGGTTCGGCCGACGTTAGTAGCATCTATACCATACCCGAGACATCTATGAATGTGAAAGCCCAGATCCCAGGAGTAAAACAGTATCTTCAGTCAGTTGTAGGAGGTACGCAATATCTTGACGGTAAAATCGGGCTTTCATTTGACGGTACAATGACAGGACTTAGCGAGGAGGAGATCTCCAAGTCGCTCTCAGGTAATGGAGTATTTACGCTGGATAACGGAGTTCTTTTAGATACCAATCTTATAAGGCAAAGTCTGGGAGGCATTGCTATTATTCCGGGCCTTCTGGATGCCATAAGTATGTTCTTACCGGCGGCAGCCAAAGAAGCCCTAAATAGGCAATATACGTTACTCAAACCGATACATCAGTCGATAACGGTAAAGGACGGGCTTATTGACCTTCCTGATCTGAAATTTGAAACAGATTTTGCGGATGTGAAGGGTGCGGCCCAACTTACCCTTGGGGGGACGCTGACCGGAAACGGTACAATCAGTTTTGCGCCGTTACTTTCGGATGCCATAATCAAGGGAGTTCCAGAGATGCGTTATCTCTCCGGCCGAGATAACCTGATAGAATTCCCGGTTACGTTCAAGTCTTCCGGTAAAGGTATTTCAGTTATGCCTGATCTCAAGTATATAGGCACAAAAGTTGCGGCAAAAAAAGGCGAAGAAATGGTCGGTGATCTATTAAATAAAGCGATAGGCACCAATGCCCCTTCTCAGCCAGAAGCCATGCCCGTAACTCCTGACAAGTCGTCCACCGGGGTAAGCGATATTATGGAAGGTTTAAAGTCAGTCATAGGCCAATAAAAAGGGGCGTCACATAGGATGCCACTTAAAAATAGATAGGGAGGATCAAGAAGATGAAGAAATATTACTTTTTTATATTGTCGTTTCTCGTGATCTTAAGTTCGGTAGTTGTCGGGTGCGGTCCCAAGAAAGCCTCATCTGTCAATGATGCCATACGTCATTCTGAGACAATGAATTCTGTTCAGGCGAAAGAAAAGTATCTTGTGGGGCAGGCCAAGGCTTTCTATAACGCCAAAGATTATGATGGCGCCATGAATATTGCCCAGAATGTCATCAGAAAACTCAACAGTGATTCTCAGGAAGCAAAAAAGGTTATTGAAGACGCAAAGAAGGAGCTTATTGCCAAGTCACAAAAAGCCACCGAGGACTTAAAGAAGAAACTTTCTGAATTTGGCAAATAATCAGGGAAACTGAGCGTATGCAAAAAGCTGACTGTATTTTGACAGTACTGGCAGTTTAGGTAAATTAGGAGATTTCGGAAAATTACTTTTATAGAAAAAGACTGCTGACAAATAATAATTTTTTCAGTTGTTTTTTTAAATATTTACATGGTTATGGTAATTTATTCAGTCAATATTCATGTATCGGCAGCCGGACAGAATATTCAAAAATATTTTTTTATAAGATAGAAGTTACTGCCCGGGAAACCGGTAAATCTAAAAAATTATATTTTTCCTCAAAGAATAACAGATTTTCTCTCACCTACGTTTCGGGCCCGACCGGTCCAAAGTTAATATAAGCACACATCTAAAGCGCCGTAAAAACAAATAGCAAAAAAAGCAATCCTGGTTTATACTTAAAATAGAAGATGGGGTGAAAAATGAATAAAAACTTTATGATGAAGCAGTTTGTGGCGGGGAGCTGTTATTCGTATATCCTAAGTTCAAGCGGCGATGCTGTGGTTATTGACGGGCATATAAGTTTATTGGAAGAGTATAGCGGTTATTTGAATAAGAATAAACTTGTTCTAAAACTCGTTATTGATACCCATACGCACGCGGATCATTTTTCTCTGGCGGCGATATTGAAGAAGAATTTTAAAGCAGAGGTGATAATGCACGAAAAAGCGATATCAAGCGTTGCCTCAAACCGGGTCAAAGAAGGCGATGAGATTAAAATAGGTGAAAGCGCTTTTAAAGTGATATATACGCCCGGGCATACAGATGACGCTATAAGCTTATACGGAGAAGGAAGGTTATTTACAGGGGATGTGCTTTTAATAGGAAGTGTGGGAAGGACGGATTTTCAAAACGGATCTCCTGAATCGATGTTTGATACGCTACAAAGATTAAAATCTCTTCCGGATGATACGATATTATTCCCGGGACATGATTATAATGAAAAATTCTCTTCAACGATCAAAAAAGAGAAAAACGCTAATCCGTATTTTGTAGAAGTGGATAAAGAAACTTTCGTCAAAAATATGCGTTCAAAAGTTATGCCAAAGCCGTTCAATATAGATAATATAATCCGCGTTAACCAGAAAGGCGAGGCGGCAGGCTTAGAAATGATCATGCCTAAAGACGCTCTCACTATTATAGAAAAAGACCCTTATTTCAAATTTCTGGATGTCAGGTCTAATTTGGAGTTTAGCGAAGCTCACATCAATAACTCTATAAATATACCCATAGACACGCTCCTTTCTAAGATAAATGATCTGAGTGAGTCTAAACAAAAATATATAGTCTATTGCCGGACCGGGAACAGGTCCCCTATGGCAGCTGATATGCTCCTATCGGCAGGGATTTCCGGCGTAAAGGTCATGAGCGGGGGGATCACCCGCTGGCAAAAGGAAAACCTTTCTGTAATAAAAGGAGAAGGCGGAGTGTCTCTGGAGCGCCAGGTCAGGCTGATAGCGGGTTCCATAGTGCTATTCGGGATAATTATGGCAGTACTTGTGCATTGGGCATTTATATTTATTTCGGTATTTGTGAGCTCAGGGTTGATTTTTTCAGGGATAACGGATTCCTGCCTGATGGGTATGCTATTAATGAAGCTTCCTTATAATAAAAAACTCTACAAAACAAAATTGGGCGGCGGGACCTGCGCGGTGAAGTAATTCATACCTGCCTGCCGGCAGGCAGGGCTCATGGCTCATAGCTGATAGCTTATAATTAATACTTAAAAGTTGACAGATGACAGTAGACAGTTGACAGAAAAATAGGAAAAATAATTAGTGATTAGGTGAAAGATAAAGAAAAATCACACGTTCATAGAAAAAAACTGAAGGTGTTATGAGTATAGCTCAAAGCATAGCAGTCTTTTTAATTTCTTTGGTTGTATTGGTTGTCGAAGCTATTCAGTATTATATTATCGTAGTAGGGAATGCATATAGCGTTAATAACCCAGAAGTAAGCTCAAGCCTTGCTTTTTTCTTTGTAGGGCTGATGCTATTTACGTGGATTGCGGGTGTGCTGTTCCCGATCTGCGTAATCTTAGCCGAAATTACTAACAACAATAGATTTATTAAGACTATTTTTTTATCAATAGTAACCATTATGTTATGCGGGTATTTTGGGACGCTGGCCGTCCGTATCTATAAAGCAGGCCAGGATGCAAAAAAAGCTAATATGGAAGCTAAATCTCTATCTAATATGCCTGCACGGGATGACCAAAGAGATTATATAAAAAAATATCTGATGCTTCAGGATATAAAGGTTGACTCTGAATATGGGCAAATTGACGTTATTGGGAAACAATCTCCGAAAAAGGGAGTTACGGGCAGCGTAAAGAATATCGGTGATAAAAGTATAGGTTTCCTGGAGATAACTATTTATTTTCTGGATCCGAGGGGAAGACGGTTGGGAGAAAAAAGTTATAGGCTCATTGAAGCAAGCAGTATGCTTAATAGATCAGCACCTCTCGAGCCTAACTATACAAAAGATTTCGGATATCTTATCGAGGGTGATGCCCCGCCCGGATGGTCAGGAAAGATTGAAGCGGTGATCAGTGAAATTAAATTCGAAAGAAAATAATAGTTTACCTTTCTTTTCCAGCGCAAAGATCAGCATGCTTACCTTAAGGCGGATTGAGAGGTTCAACTCTATCAACTTTAATTATTCTTTTTATTGACCTTAGGGATTAAAAGGATATAATACTATTAAAGATGGTGGGCGCCTGTCCCTATTAATAGGCAGGTAAATGCAACAACAAAGGAGGAAGTATGGGGTTTCAAGGCGGCGGTGGGTTTGGGGGGCGTCCAAGAGAAATGCACAAAGCGACTTGCGAAGACTGCAAAAAAGAATGTCAGGTTCCTTTTAAGCCGAGCGGTGATCGTCCGGTTTATTGCAAGGACTGTTATTCAAAACGTAAGGATAGCGGTCGATAATAGATTTGTTTATGTCTGATAAAAGGAGCCTATTTTTAGGCTCCTTTTTGTTTTATAAAGGTATATGCCTTGGCAAATGAAGTTTGCCCTCTGATTATTAAAAGTGGTATAATATTATTCATGGAAATCATACCGTCATTAAGACGATTTTTTGATGAAAATGACCTGCCCAAAAGAAAAAAATATGCATTTACTCTCATTGAACTTCTGGTTGTTGTTGCTATTGTCGGGGTTTTGGCAGGATTTCTTTTGCCTGCTATGGGAAACATAAGAGAACAAGCTAGAAGAATTACCTGTATCAACAATCTTCGCCAACACGGAATAGCATGGCATTTGTATCTGGATGAACATGATATGAGATTTCCAAAATTTGTTCTTGATAGCGTACCTCCAAATGATACACAGTGCTACTACTTTTCTTTTGGAGGTAAAACCGGCAAGGGGTTATTTTATAGTAACTATACTCCCGAGATGAGGCCTCTTAACAGGTATCTCGATGTTGCAACTAAAGGAGAAGGAATTGTTTTTTGCCCTGATGATATAAATCCTTCCACAGGCGGTATGACGTCATTTGATTATTACGGAATTTCATATCGATTCAGCGACATTATCAGCAGATACATGCCTCCGTCCTTAGGTGTTATTTCTCCCCGACCTCTAAGTACGATTACATCTTCGCATAGCAAGGTTATGCTGGAGTCGTGCTATGCGCGCAATGCACCGGGTCATGGCGGGAAAGGGTATCAGTTTCCGGATACTCCGGTAATGATTTTATTTGTAGATGGGCATGTGGGCGGGCCATATAAGTATGATAGCGATTTTGACAATAGTACTACGAATGTTTTTCCTGAAAAGCCCGTATATTTTTATCCGAATAATACCGAAGAGATTTTTGATTAAATCATAAAGTAAAATAGAGACTAATTTACAAAAAAGGAGGCATCAATGGAAAACTCTATATTGCTTGCAAGGCTTATCGGGCCGTTTATCATTGTGATAGGCCTAGGCCTATTATTAAATACAAAAAATTACCTAAATATTCTGAATGATTTTCTTAGAAGCCCTGGGTTGATTTATATCACAGGGCTTCTGACTTTTACGGCGGGGCTTAGTATTGTGATATTCCATAATATATGGGTAGCAGACTGGCGCATAATAATTACACTGTTCGGCTGGATGGCGCTTGTCAAAGGCGTATGGCTTATCTTATTTCCGGGTACTTTAAATAAAGTTGCGGGTGTTTTTGCTAAAAATACTAGGTTTGTGCAAGTGGTTTGGATTATAATGTTAGCTATAGGGGTCTTCCTGCTAGTTAAAGGATATTGAAAACAGTTGAAAGTCTATAATAGGAGGATACAGCCATGAATTGTCCTATGTCAAATATAATAGCAAAATGCATGAGTTGCGGTAACCTGATGAGCATTTTTTGCGTACAGCTTATCTTGGCAGTCATAACGATAGCTCTCGGGACACTTGTAGCATCGTCGCCTAAGAAGGTTATTGATATTCAGATAGCGCTTTACAGGTCTTGTAATTGGAAATTAGAGCCTATCTCTATGGAAAAAGAGCTGAAGAATACGCGTATGATGGGCCTTGCTGCGGCTATTTTGGGTATCATTGCGCTTCTTTATCTTTTGCTATGCAGTTAGGCAGGTGACTATGCCAAAAGAGATGTGGTCCAAAGAGGTAACGAAAAAGAGCAACGCTTTGGATCTGGAAGAGGGGATATTTACATGGAATGACCCGCACAAGATAGCCCTTTCTTTAAAAAGATCTGCCGAAGACAGTACAAGGCGTAAGACTACGCCTTTCGCCTCAGCTATGTCGATGTTGAATTTCTACCTTAATAGAGCAGGGGCAAATTTGCCATCGGGCCAAAAAAAGATCTTGGTACGGGCCAAGACTGAACTTCGCAGGGTATTTCATCGAAGCTGAGTAGAAAAAATTACATAAACAGGTGAAGTTAAAAATATGACAAATAAACAAAAAGCATTTACTCTTGTAGAGCTTTTGGTAGTAATTGTTATCGTGGGGGTTTTGGCCGCCATTCTTCTCCCTACTATGACGAGTGTAAGAGAACAGGGAAGAAGGATCACATGTTTAAATAATCTTCGGCAGCATGGGATTGCTTGGCATTTGTACCTGGATGAGCATAACTATGCTTATTCATTGGAAATTGACGCGCATAATTTCGGCGGAAAAAGCGGGATAATGGGAATTAACCAAGGGGCCTTCAATCCGAGCCTTAGAGTAGAAAACCGCGTTTTAAATCGTTATTTGGAAATAAGAGATGATCTAAGCCCCGGAATAAATGTTTTCCGTTGCCCTGATGATATAAAGGTCCGAGTGGGCCAGCCCGGAACTTCCTTTGATTATTTTGGTAATTCTTATGAAGCTAATACAGTAATTTTTTCTTATATGGATCCAATTACTTTCCAACCTGCCCCCAGAAGTTTTTCCAGCATTACATTACCTAAAGATAGAGTCTATATTGAATGTTGTTATGAGTACAATCTTCCTGGGCATGGGGGAAAAGGCAAGGCATCGCCTCTAGTTGATAACATACCGGTAATGGTGCTTTTTTTGGATGGGCACGTGAAAGGGCCATATCTAAAAAACGAGGAGTTTGGATGGAATCCTGCTTCAAATGCAAAAGTTCTATGGGACACTAACGGAACTGCGCAAGTCTGGGATTAAAATGAAAAAACGCATTAAAAAATATTTTTTAGATTTAAAATACTATTTAGAAAATAAAGCTTTCAACCTGATCGAACTTCTTGTTGTTTTTGCCATCGTAGGCATATTGGCCGGGCTTTTATTGCCTGTTGCCGGGAAAGTAAGAGAACAGGGCAGAAGAATCCAGTGTCTTAATAATCTACGCCAACATGGGATCGCATGGCATTTATATTTATCGGATCATAATGAATGTTTCCCCCCATATGGCAGTAATGTTTCAGCAGGCGAAGCAGACCAGAGCAGTTTTGGCGGTAAAAGAGGCGCTCAGTTTGGGCCCCCTCCCAATCAGAGGGTATTAAACAAGTATTTGGATATAACAGATGATTCAAGCCCAAATGTAAGCCTTTTTCATTGTCCGGATGATGTACAAAATGCCTTCGGTCTTAACTATACAAATTTTGATCTGTTCGGGACCTCATATAATGCCAACCAATTCGTTCTAACCTATTCGCCGTCTGGCGACCCTAACGGAATCTTGGAGCCAAGGCCGATCAATACGATAACCTACCCTAAGGATAGAGTATATCTGGAAAAGGACGATGTTTTTTCAAGGCCTGGGCATGGTAAGCCAAAGATAATTGGCCGCGAAGATGATACTCCTGTTATGATTTTATTTGTGGATGGGCATGTAAGAGGGCCGTATTACGGTTTTTCAGATTTTGATTTTTTTAGTGAATATCCAAGTACAACTAAACCCGTTTTATTCTTTTGTAATAATTCATATCCGAGATAAGCGAATGGCAAATGGCAAATAGCGAATAGCAAAGAGCAAATGGCGATAGGGCAATTAGGTTAAAAGATAAAAAAATTTCAAATATAAATAATTAAACAAACAGGAGGGAAAAAGATGAAGAAGCTGTTATTTATTTTATTTGGTTGTATTTTTTGTTTATTTTTAAATAATTCATTGGCTTTGGCAGCTGATGAAGAAGCTTCTGTGGGCCAGGAGATCAGATCAGATAAGGAAGAAATTGCTCAGGACAAAGAGGAGATGAAAGAGCATGCCAGCGAAGCAAGGGCTGAGGAGAAAGAATTAAGAATGCAGTTAAGAGCAGCGCTAAAAGAGGGCGACAAAGAAAAAGCAAATCAGCTTAGAGAACAGCTTAAGGCTATGCATCAGGAGAATGTAAGCGAGATGCAGCAGGATAAGAAAGAGCTTCTTCAGGATAAAAAAGAGCTTAGAGAAGATAGAAAAGCTGCATGGGAATCGATGACGCCGGAAGAAAAAGCTGCGATGAAAAAACACCATAGGGATCGCGATAATAACCCTCCGGGGCCAAAAGGTGGGCCGGGTACCAACTGGGAAAATAAGCCAGGCCCAGCAGGCGGCCCAGGCGCTAGCCCAGACAGGCATCCTAAAAGAGGCGGCAAAGGGAAAAAATAGTTAAATAGCAATTAGAAATTTGAGCGACTAGACAATTATATAAACATAAAACAAAACCCTCTGTTACGAAAGTAGTTGCAGGGGGTTTTATTTTGGAATAAAATAGTTTTTTAGCGGTGTGTCGATACGGCATTATTAGCTACTAATCAAGTTTAATTATGGTATAATTTAAGTTAACCATCATGTATATAGTCATGTATTGATATATAAAACTGCAAAATTATGCGCTTAAAGTCAAAGGAGGGATTATGTTAAGAAATAAAAGTATAATTTTTATTTTAATGATCATGTTAGGTATGTTTATTTTATCGTCATTTTCATTTAGCCATGCCGAAGCCCCGGAGGAATTCACCCAGGATGTGGAGATACAGGTTATTACAGGTATAGTGACTAATATTAATATGATGACTCCAGACATAACAGTGAAATATTTTGATAAAGTTAATAATAAAGACTCTGAGATGACGCTTATTGTTCCGATGAATGCTATTTTAACAGGAAGCCAAGGTCCCATTCTATTTAATGCAATACAAGAAAACGATGAGGTGAGGATAGAGTATTACAGCAATCCTCAAGGTATTTTTGTTATGAAGCTTAATGATCTGATGAAATAATTAAAAATTGCTCTAGGCTCCAGGCTCCTGGCTCTAGGATAGATTCACTTTTTGTATTTTCCCCGAGCCCTCGCCTGCCAGCCCTACGACTTCGCCGTACGGCGAAGTCGTAGGGCGGTGCGGCAGCCAAGAGCCAAGAGCAAACGCTGTAAATTGGGTTTAGTTTACACAAAACGCGTGTTGGAAATTTACTAAGAAGGCAATGTAGATGGGTAGTCTATTCAAAAAATTCTTCAAAAAAAATAAATCAGATAGTTTCCATAACTGGGAGTATTTTAATAGATACAATTTTACAATTCAGGAACTAAAATCATCCAAACTTGACGGCGCCAGTATCCTAAGCGTAGGGGACTCAAAAAGTGCCAATGTCCTCGGTAGATTCGCAGTCAAAAATGTTACTATTATGGATATCTCGGCTGACTGTGATGTGTCTGCAAGCGCTGATAAGATCCCTTTTAAAGACAACTCTTTCGATGTGGTCGTATGCATAGATACGCTGGAGCATATACCAAGAAACCTTAGGAATGCCGTTACTGATGAAGTTGTGAGAGTTGCTAAAAAACTGGCTATAATTATTGCTCCTGTTGATTCCGTAGAAAATAATCGGGCTGAAGAGCTTGTGTATGAATTTATGAAAACAGGGTATATCAGGGAGCACCGCCAGATGGGACTAGTGAATTTTGATGAGATCAGATCAAGATTGAATAAAAATCCGAAAATTTCCTGCATAAAAGAGAAGGATCTTGATGATCTTTTATATTGGGCGGCAAATCTTATAGGCGACAAATTAGATAGCTCGGAATTGTACCAGAAACTATATTTTCTTGAGAATAAATTTAACCCCAGAAGAAAAGCTTTTTCGGTAATTATGAAATAATAAATATTAGGCAAAGATTATGTCAATTTTTGAGAGTATAGAAAATTGGAAAGATCTCGTAAGCGTTGATATCAATCAGGCGGCTTCCGAATTTGGCGAGCTGCCCGAGGAAACAGCAATAGATTTTATTGATAAGCTCGGCGTGCAATATTTTGTGGATCTTGTTTCAAAGCTTGGCTCTGATGTGGCGGTAGAATTATTAAGGAATCTCCCGGAAGAGTACAAAGATAAGATCCTCTCAAGGCTTCCTAGCCAGCAAGTCCTGAATATTACCGCTATTTTTTCCTATCCCGAAGGGACTGCCGGGTCCTTGATGGCTAAAGAATATTTATCCATACCGATTGACTCAACCATTAAAGAGGCAATACATTATCTGCAGTCTTTGACCAGGCATATAAAAGGAAAGGTCTCCTATATATATGTTGTTGATAAGAATACGAGGCTTGAGGGCGTTATCCAGGTGAGGGACCTGATTTTCTATGAACCGTCTAAATTAGTAAAAGAGATATTAAAATCTCCCGTAGTGCAGGTGGAAGCGGGAATGTCGCAGATCGCGGTGGCAAAACTACTGCAAAGGCATCATTACCTGGGGTTACCAGTAGTTGATGAAAGCCAAAGACTTGTAGGTGTGGTAAGCGCTGACAATGTGCTAAAAGTTTTGGAAGATGAAGCGCAGGATGATATAGCCAAGATTGTCGGTATAGCTCCGGAAGAGATAAAAACAAGCTCCATTAAAAGGATAGTATCTTTGAGGCTTCCGTGGCTTTTTGTAAATATCTTAAGCGGCCTTATATGCGCATATATTTCAGGATTGTTCCAAAATAGCCTTCAGTCGGTAGTTACCTTATTTTTATTTGTTCCTATAGTTCTTGGTCTTTCTGAAAGCATAGGTGTGCAGGGAGCTACTATAGTCGTAAGAAATATCGCGTTGGGTGACAGCACTTTTAAGGATTTAAGCGAAATTTTTTTTAGAGAAATCTTTGTAGGTGTATTGATCGGTATAGTTTGCGGCGGGTTTGTAGGAACGGTTGCGTCGTTATGGCACGGATCCGAACTTTTGGGAGTTGCTTTGGCGTCTTCCATGGCATCGGCGATCATCATATCCGCTTTAATAGGGCTTCTTATGCCGATGTTTTTTGCTAAGATTAAAATTGATCCGGCAATGGCATCAGGGCCTTTAGTACTGGCGATATGTGATATTCAGACGCTTATAGTTTATTTTAACCTTTCTAGTTTTATTCTAAAAGGTTGATTTTTTAACCTTTTAGAATGAAAGGTTGATTTTTTAACCTTTTAGAATGAAAGGTTGGTTAGCTTTAATGGCAGCGTTTTCACGAAGAAAGTTAGTCGCTTCGCATCATAAGAAGTTTTTCGGCGAAGTGATTGGCTTTAATGATAGCGATTCAAAGAAGCAAGCTTTGATTTGCTTCGTCTCATAATATGTTTAAATTTTTAGTCAAAACTTCATCCTAAAAATTTTAAACATTCGACAAAGTATTTAGCTTTAATAATAGCGTTTCCAAGAAGAAAGCAGGTTGCTTCGCCTCAAAAGAAGTTCATAATTTTTAACAGAAAACTTAAAAATTATGAACATTCGGCGAAGTGATTGGCTTTAATGATAGCGATTCAAAGAAGTAAGCCAATCTAGGAGAGTGTATGAAAAAAATAATAATACTAGTAAGTTCGTTTTTGTTTTTGAATGCCGGGGTTTTGTTTGCGGAGGGCCTTAGTACTATCAAAGAAGCCGATAAGGCGTTTAGTGAAAACAGAAAAGCTCTTGAAGCAGAGACGGCTATTTATGAAAATGTAAGTTCGGCGTTAGCAAACGATTCCTTCGAGAAAGGTATGACCAAAGATGCGGTAAGGGAAGCATACGGCGAGCCCGTTATCATAAGCACGGATCCCGAGACCGGCACAGAAAAGTGGGTATATAAACCGGGAAGCTCTACTATGTTCAAAGGCCCCAAGATATACATATATTTCGATGAGTTTGGGAGTTTAACGAAAACAAAAAGCTTTGAATAGTTAACTAGAAAAACGAAAGGCGCGAGATGACACAAAGAGAGCTGTTTGGTTTTATTTTAAAAGTACTGGCACTGGTGCTTATTATTCAGATGATCCAATATATACCGGTCATGACTACTTCTATAATATTTGCCATGAGGAAACTAAAAGACATTAATCCGATAATATACTTGGGCGGGATGTCCTTGCCGTTTTTGATAAATGGTGTCCTTATTTTTGTGGCTTTTAAATATTCAGGCACTATTTCGGAAAAGATATTCAAAAATGATAATCCTATAAATATTAATCTCGGGGCGGATTGGCAAAAACCACTTTTTAGTTTTGTTTTAAGGATAATAGGGCTTCTTTTTATTATCAGTAACATTGGGAACTTAGCCAGGGTGCTGATCTCTTTTTCGACCAAGAGAATAGGAGCCGGGGAATTTCTGACGGCAAATTTTCTTGGGATCTTTGATGTTATATTTTTACTGGTACTTGGTATTTATTTTGCCGGCGGAGCTAAAAAGCTTGTGGATGTACTTATTAAAGAAGGCAACCGATCCGGATTAACCTAACCCTCAAAATCGGCCTCCCAAAATATGAACGATTTTTTACCTGTCTCTAAAACTGATCTAAAAAAAAGAAACTGGCCCGAAGAGCTTGATATAATACTTGTTTCAGGCGATGCCTATGTGGACCATCCTTCCTATGGCGCATCGGTTATAGGAAGAGTCCTTGAAAATGAAGGTTTTAAAGTCGGGATTATCGCTCAGCCTGATTGTATCGATAAAAAAGATTTTCTATCTCTTGGGAAGCCCAGATTATTTTTTGGGGTTACAGCCGGCAATCTTGATTCTATGGTAGCCAACTACACGGCGAATCTTAAGGTCCGCAAGTCCGACGACTATTCTCCCGGAGGGAGATCCGGCCTCAGGCCCGACAGGGCAACGATAATATATACAAATTGCCTGAAAGAATTGTTTAAGGATGTGCCGATAGTTATCGGAGGCATAGAGGCGAGCCTCAGGCGCCTGGCGCACTATGACTACTGGTCCGATAAGGTAAGGCGCTCGATACTTCTTGATTCAAAAGCGGATATTCTGGTCTATGGCATGGGAGAGAAACAGATCGTCGAGATAGCCAGGCGCCTGGATAGTAATGAGAAGATCGGCAGCCTGAATGATATTAAAGGTACGGTAATAATAAGAAATTCACTTGATGGGACGAGAGATTATATTTCAATACCTTCGTTCGAGGATGTTGCCATTGATAAAGACAAATTCAATGTTGCCTTTAAAACTGTATATGAAGAGGCGGACCCTTTTAGAGGAAAAACGATCGTGCAACAGCATAAAGATCGATTTGTTATCCAGTATCCTCCGGCTATTCCTCTAAAAGAAAGCGAGATAGACAGAATATACGAACTTGGTTATAAAAGAACCTGGCATCCTATGTATGATAAGCTGGGTGGGGTGCCCGGTTTTGAGACGGTGAGGAATTCAATAATATCGCATAGGGGATGTTCGGGAATGTGTAATTTTTGTTCTTTATATTTTCACCAGGGAAGAATAATACAGTCGAGAAGCAAAGGATCTATCTTGAGGGAGATCGAAGAGCTTGCTAGAAGCAAAGATTTTAAGGGGACTATCACCGATGTCGGCGGACCGACGGCAAATCTCTACAAGGCAACTTGTGATCTCTGGGGCAAGGCCGGTGCCTGTAAAGGCAAGTCTTGTCTTATGCCTGAAAAGTGCAAAAATCTTAGACTTGGATATTCTGACTCTATTGATCTCTGGAAGAGCATAGAGCTTGTGCCTAAAATAAAACATGTTTTTGTAGGAAGCGGGATAAGGTATGACCTATTGGTAGGTGATTATGCTGATGATTATCTGAAAGAATTATGTAAAAGCCATATAAGCGGCCAGCTTAAGGTAGCGCCTGAGCATGTGTCTAAAGTGGTTCTAAAATTAATGAATAAGCCATCCATAGACACATATGACAAATTTGTAGAAAGGTTTAACAAGGTCAACGCCTCGCTAAAAAGAAAACAGTATCTGGTAAATTATTTTATCAGCGCTCATCCGGGCGCCGGGTTAGAAGAGGCGCTTGAAACGTCCGGCTATCTTAAAAAGAAAGGCATGAGCCCTGAGCAGGTGCAGGATTTTCTCCCTCTTCCCATGACCGCTTCAGCGAGTATGTACTTTACGGGTAAAAATCCTTTCACTAATGAAAAGATCTATGTGCCGCGAGGAGGGCGGGAAAGACGTTTGCAGAGAGCGCTTTTGCAATACAAAAATCCCAAAAATAGAAAGCTGATCTATGAAGCCCTTAAGAATCTTGGTAAACTGGATCTCTTCAAGACTTTCTTAAAGTGATATAAATTGACTTTTGCCTCTGATTAAATTATAATTAAATAATATATCAATTAAGAAAAATTAAAGCTTATTTGAGAATTCATTTAACCGGAATATTTAAGCGGTCACCTCTAAAATTATTAATTAATTTTATGGGCCGTTTTGATATAAATTTAGAAAAATGATAAATACATTAATCTTAAAAGAAGACAGAACCCTGGAAGAGATCCAAACCCTTGATTGTGAAAAGATCAAGGCGTCATTGGATAACAAGAAGAATCTCGTTTTTATCGATATCCTGGATCCCGAAGCAAACGAAATCGATTTTCTTCTGGATACAATGCAGTTCCATCCGATCACTGTTGAAGAGGTGATCCTCCCCCAGCAGCATTCAAAGATAGAATTTTTTGATGAATATGTTTTTCTTACATTCCATTCGATAATCTGGGATGAGAAAAAAAATATCAGGAATTCTGTTGTAACAAAAGAGATCGATATATATATCGGTAAAAATTATATCATAACCGTCCATGAAGACCCCATAACAAGTATCAAAGGCACAATGGACAGGCTAAAAGCGAGCCCTGCCGATTTTGCTAAAGGCATAGATTATATCCTTTATATATTCCTTGATAAGCTGGTTGACAATTATTTTCCGATCCTGGACAAACTTAATCAGCTTCTTGAAAGCCTCGACGACGAAATAATAAACGCCAAAAACGGCCATACCATGGAAAAGATCCTGGCTTACAAAAGAGAGATCCTTTTTTTCAGGAAAATCATTGTTCCGCAAAGAAGCTGTCTGAGCCAGCTTATTGTTACAAACTCGGTTTTTATTAAAACTAAATCTCTTGTTTATTTCAGGGACATATACCAGCATGTGCTTATAGTGGCGGATATGATAGAGAGTTTCAGGGAATTGATCAATACCTCTGTTGAGGTGCATGTCTCCATGGTTTCAAACCGCCTTAACGAGATAATGAAGACTTTGACTATAGTGGCGACATTTGCGATGCCTTTGACTTTGATAGCGAGCTTTTACGGGATGAATATAAAAGCCCCCGAATTTGAATGGGGCAGGCATGGTTATTATTTTGTAATAGGGATAATGCTTTTAACATCTTTTGTGATGTACATGTTTTTTAAGAAGAAGAAATACTTATAGTAATTCATAGTTATGAATTACTATAAGTCTCCCACCGAACGTCGAAAAAATATAACCACCATGAAATCCAGGGGATTTCATGGGCCCTTAGGAATTTTAAATCATAAAATTCCAAGGACTTAGTTTCCCCCGAAATTGCATAGCAATTTTTGGGGATAAAATCCTGGAAATTGTTTTACAATTTCACAGGACCGGAAATCATTTTATGATTTCTCGGAGTAGATTTTTGCGATATTTTATGAGGTGGGGATAATTTAGCGTAGCGGAATTACCTCAAATTTTTAGGAAGGAAAATATGGATTACCTTGAGTTATTAAGAGACGGCGGAATAACCATTTATCCGCTTTTGGCAGTTTCAATTGTCAGCTTTGCCATTATAATAAACAAGATTTTCGAATTTTTTGTCATAAGAAAAACCATTAGATCGCTTCATCCCGAGATGGTTGAATGTGTTAAATCAAAAGACCTTAAAAAGATGGAAGGTATCCTGACCAGCAATATTTACTGCAGGAATATGTACGAGTCCATTATTCATAATCTGGAAAAAGGCCTTTCTGCGGCCAAAAGACTCGCTGAGGTCGGCAGGCAAAGGGACCTGGTAGAGATAAGAAGGCATATATGGCTTCTTGGGACTATCGGAAGCATGGCTCCTTTTATTGGACTTTTTGGGACTGTTATAGGTATTATGAGGTCCTTTAAGAATATTGCGGCAGTCGGGTCGGGAGGGTTCTCTGTTGTTGCCGGGGGGATTTCCGAGGCGCTGATAGCTACAGCCGGGGGTTTATTTGTAGGGGTAGTTTCGATATTTTTCTACAATTATTTTACTGTAAGAGCCCACCAATTTCAGGAAATCCTAAAAGCCAACGAAGAAGAAATTTTTGTTTTGTTAGAAACTCATTTGAAGATAAAATGACCCAAAGATCGAACGAAGAAAGAGATTTAATAACAGAGATAAATGTCACGCCGTTGACGGATATTTTTTTGGTACTTTTGATAATATTTATGGTTTCAGCGACGGCATTTGTGGTGGAAGGAAAGGTTGTCAACCTTCCGGAAGCAAGCCAGTCTCAGCCGATAGCTAGCGGGGTTACAATAACCATCAATAGGTCCCTCGACATTTATGTCGGCAACAAAAGATTTACAAAACTTGAACTCAAAGATTTTCTTACAAAAAAACTTCCCGAGATATCAGACGGTAATATTACTCTGGAAGCTGATGAAGATGTTCCGGTGAGGATGATAGTATCTATTATGGATCTCGCTGAAGAGATAGGGATAAAGAAGATTAATATAAGCACGAAGAAAAAATGATTTAGCGCATAGCTTCGCCTGTCATTGCAGGCTAAGGTCATAGCTTATAGGTTTTGGTTTTACTATGAGCCATGAGCCAAGAACTATGAGCTATAATCTCCCAGGAGTTGCATAAACAAAATGTCATATATAGTATTTGCAAGAAAATGGCGTCCGCAGAATTTTGATGATGTGGTTGGCCAGGACCATATAATCTCTACCCTGAAAAATTCTATTACCAATAAAAGAGTTGCTCATGCCTATTTATTTTCAGGGCCGCGCGGCACGGGAAAGACCTCTGTCGCCAGAATTTTTGCCAAGGCCCTTAATTGTAAAAATGGCCCTACGGTTACCCCTTGTAATAAATGCACCTCCTGTCTTGAGATATCCGGCGGAAGAAGTATGGATGTCATAGAGATAGACGGAGCCTCCAATAGAAGTATCGATGATATAAGGAACTTGAGGGAAAACATCAAATTTACACCGTCCCACGGAAACTTTAAAATATATATAATAGATGAAGTCCATCAGATAACCCAGGACGGATTTAATGCGCTTTTGAAGACTTTGGAAGAGCCGCCGGAACATGCCAAATTTATTTTTGCGACTACTCATCCTCACAAGGTAATACCTACAATACTATCAAGATGCCAGCGATTTGATTTTAAACGGCTTCCGACGAAGGATATCGTAGATAAACTTAAGGCCATTTCCAAAAAAGAGAAGATAGAGATCCTGGATGAATCTTTGTTCATAATAGCCAGGAACTCCGAAGGCTCGCTTCGCGATGCGGAATCGGTGCTGGACCAGTTGGCAGCTTTGGGCAAAAGCTCCATAAAGGTCGAAGATGTTAATAATGTTTTAGGTATTGTAAATGACAGTATTCTTTTTGAATTGATGGATTTTGTTGCTAGCCATGATTCGAAAAGAGCGCTCTCTAAACTAGACGAGTTGATCGGTTCCGGAGCGGACCAGTTTAATCTGGCATCAAGGCTGATGGAGCATACAAGGAACCTCATGGTCGCCAAGTTATCCCTTAATACGATCAGTCTTGAGCTTCCGAAAGAATCCCTGGAGAGCCTTAAAAGCCAGAGTGAAAAATTCAGCCAGGAAGAGTTGCTGTATATTTTTTATAACTTTTCGAATACGCTCAATGAAATGAAAAGGTTCGGAGTGCCGAATATCCTTTTTGAAATGTGCATAATTAAGATGTGCATGCGTTCGAATATCGGTTCGGTTTCCCAGATGCTTGAGAAAATAGAGGAACTCGGGAAAAAAATTAATAATTCAAAGGGGAGCCAGCTATCGGCGCATTCATCTGAAATTAAAACCGAACCCCCGCCTCCAAAAAAGGCCCAAACTATAGGCCCCCCCCAGGTTAAGTCTGTTGAGATCAAAAGCGAAGAGACAAAAAACGCTTCCCTGACAACTTTGGAGGATGTAAAGGGTGTCTGGATACAGGCCCTGAAAGAGATAAAGGCCAAAAAGATATCTGTTGGCATATATCTCTCGGAAGGCGCGCCCTACGAGGTCTCTGAAAATATTCTGAGATTCGGGTTTGAACGGAACTTGCACAAAGAGTCCCTTGAAAGGCCTGAGAACAGAAAGCTTATTGAGGAGATATTTTCAAACCATCTTAAAGGAAATTTCAGGGTTGAATTTGTTGTTCAGCAGGGGCTTAATAAGATCAGCTTACCCGAAGAAGTATTCGAAGAGGATAATTTCTCCGATGATACCGAAGTTGAGATGCCTCCTGATATAAACTCCGAGCCAATCATAAATTCGGCCTTAGAAATATTCGACGGCCAGATAATGAAGAATAAGCAGGATAGTAAACATTAATTTAGTTCATAGCTCATTGTTCATAGCTCATAGGCTTTGGTTTTACTATGAGCCCTGCCTGCCGGCAGGCAGGCGTGAGCCAATAACTATGAGCTAAAAAGCGCGGAGCGCTGATATATGTCCAAAGGTTTACCCAAAACAATGTCTGAATTGGTGGATGAATTTGCCAAGATGCCCGGCATCGGCCGTAAAAGTGCCGAGAGGATGGCGTTTTACATATTGAAATCTCCCAAAGAAACAGCCAGGCGCATGGCAGAATCTATTATTAATATGAAAGGCTCTATAAGATTCTGCAGTAATTGCTACAATTTAAGTGATAAGGAGCTATGCAGTATTTGCCATGACGAATCAAGGGACAAGTCTCTTATTTGTGTGGTTGAAGACCCTAAAGATATTGCTGCATTGGAGAAATCTGGGGAATATAACGGTCTTTATCACGTCCTTTTAGGAAGGCTTTCCCCTTTGGATGGCATAGGGCCGCAGGATCTAAAGATAGATGAGCTTGTGGAAAGAATTGAAAAGACAAAGCCAAAGGAGGTAATACTGGCTACCTCCGGGGATACTGAAGGTGAGGCTACGGTTTTATACCTGGCTAAGATATTAGCGCCCCTCAAAGTTAAGCTTACCAGGATTGCCTATGGATTGCCGGTTGGGTCTACTATTGAATATGCTGATCAGGCTACCCTTATAAAGGCAATGGAGCATAGGGTGGAAGTGTAAGTTAGTTCATACCTGCCTGCCCTGCCACGCCGTTAGGCGGGCGAAGGCAGGGCTCTTGGCTCATAGCTGATAGTGGTATATTATTATGTAGTATAATTTTTACCTATGAGCTATTAACAATGAGCCATGAGCTATTCTGCTTTTTCCTTGACAAAATATGCTAATTTTGCTATTATACTCCAAAATTATTACTCCGATGCCAAAATATGTTATTTAAGGTATTAGAATAGGGGTTTTTGGATCGGAGTTCCGACCCCTAAAGGAGCGTCGGAACTACAAAAGAAAGAAACCCGTGATCAATCACGAGGGTCTTTACTTTTAGGCTCCAAGCAAACTTGCTAAAAAGGGGTCTTTTTTAATTTAGCCTGTTTAAAGCCGGTTTTGCAAACAAACTTAAGGAGGACCGATGAAGATATTAGAAGCTGTAAAGAAAGGTTTTTCTATAGCCTGTAATTTGAAAAATTTAGTTCTATTAGTCTTTTTGTTCAATGTAATTTTTAATATTGCTACCACTGTATTAAACCCTGAACCGGCTGCACAAAGTGCGGCAAATGTTCTAGTTTCTGCCAGTCTTTTTATATTGACAGTTGTATTTGTGTTGATTTCAATATTTGTTCAAGGGGGTACCTTTAGCGTAATTAGAGATTATGTAAAAAAAGGTTCAACCACATTAGCAGAATTTGTTAATGAAGGCAAAAAATTTTATTTAAGATTACTTGGCATGGGTTTCATCGCTTTTATATTAGTGGTGCTTGTCGTGATTCTTGTTGTTGCGGTAGCAATGCTTGGGACAGCCCTAAAGATGCCGGTAATTGGGGGTATTTTAGGCGTTTTATGCGCTTTGGCAGGGTTAGCATTGATATTCCTTATGATGTTATCTCCTTATATAATAATAGCAGAAGATTACGGCATAATAGCTGCAATTAAAAAGAGCATATCAATAGTAAAAGATAATTTCCTTAAAATTCTAGGGTTGATGCTTATAATCGTTCTTTTAGCACTTATTGTAGGCTTACTGATAGGAATATTAGTCGGAATTTTAGGCTTTTTATTAAAAATCAAAATTCTTATTCAAATTGTTACCGCCATTCTTATGAGCGGTTTGAATGCCTTTGTTACGGTATTTGTTACAGGCAGCTTGATGGCCTACTATTTGGCGATTTCCCAGGGTGGTTCGGCTATCCCGCAGAAACCCATAACACAGGCAGAGTAATATAAGACCTATTTCCCATAGGGTAATTTAAGATAAGATATATTTTAAAGACCTTTGGGCTTTGTAATAATAATTAGTATAAAATCAGAAGGTAAAGTAATGAAAAATTTAATTGAAATAAGATGGCATGGCCGAGGCGGCCAAGGGGCAAAGACTGCCGCGCTTTTACTGGCTGATGCGGCACTTAGTTCCGGTAAATATATTCAGGCTTTTCCTGAATACGGCCCGGAAAGAATGGGAGCGCCGGTAACTAGTTTTAACAGGCTCGCGGATGAACCTATAACAATTCACTCCGGTGTTACAGAGCCGAAGGTAGTAGTGGTGCTTGATACTACTCTTATAAAGACTGTAGATGTTACAAGCGGCCTACCCAGCGATGGTTCGCTGATAATCAATACTTCCAAGTCTCCTTCAGATATAAGGAAAGAGCTTAATATTACAGGAAGAAAGATTTTTACAGTAGATGCTTCTAAGATCTCCGTAGAGACAATCGGTAAAGATATACCGAATACACCTCTACTTGGTGCCCTTATAAAGGCAACCAACCTATTGGATTTTGACCATATGTTGGAAGATACCAAAAAGAAGCTGGAAAAAAAGTTTAAATCAAAGCCCGAAGTTATAGAGGGAAACCTCCAGGCTATCAAGAGGGCATACGACGAGGTTAAATCAGAATAATATGGCTACAAAGAAAAAACCAGGATGGAAAGAACTGCCGATCGGCGGGATAATATTGGAAGCAGGCAGCGCCAAAGAATTCAAAACAGGTGATTGGGCTACCAAGAAGCCTGTGCATATACCTGAAAAATGTATAAATTGCCTTTTTTGCTGGATGAATTGCCCGGATAATGCCATTATAGTTAAAGACGGCAAAGTCGTCGGCATTGATTATGACCATTGCAAAGGATGCGGCATATGTATGTACGAATGCCCGGTAAAAGGCAAAGCCATTAAGATGGCAAGCGAAGAAGAGTTGAAAAACGAGAAGAAATAAGATGGAAAAACTAGATAAGGTTACCATGGAAAAAGTTGATCTAAGATTGGTTATGGCAAAGACAGGCAATGAGGCTATGGCTGAAGCAATGCGCCAGATTAATCCTGACGTAGTGGCAGCATATCCTATAACTCCTGCTACTGAGATAGCTCAGATATTTGCTGGATATGTTGCTGATGGATATGTTGATACAGAATTTGTAACGGTAGAGAGCGAGCATTCTGCGATGTCTGCGTGCATCGGTTCATGTGCCGCAGGCGCCAGGACAATGACTGCTACCTCAAGTCAAGGCTTAGCGCTTATGGCAGAGATGCTTTATATAGCATCGGGGCTAAGGCTGCCTTTAGTTATGGCTGATGTAAATAGAGCGCTTTCAGCGCCTTTAAATATTCACTGCGATCATTCGGATACAATGCTTGTCCGCGACGCAGGATGGATACAGATATTTTCTGAAAACGCCCAGGAAGCCTATGACAACATGCTTCAGGCAACAAGGATCGCCGAGGAGATAAAGCTCCCCGTTATGGTTACAACCGATGGTTTTATTATAAGCCACGGCATGGAAAGAATTACCATCATAGACGATAAAGATGCCAAGGCATTTGTTGGGACATATGTTCCCAAAAATCCGCTTTTGGATATAAATAATCCTGTCACGATCGGAGCTTTGGATCTGCAGGATTATTATTTTGAGCACCGAAGGCAGCTGGCGCAGGCTATGATGGACTCAAAAAATGTTATTCTAAAAATAGGCGAAGAATTCGGCAAAAAATTCGGAAGAACATACAAATTTTTTGATACATACAAGATGGAAGATGCAGAAGTGGCCATTGTAGCGCTTGGCTCTACCGCTGGTACTGCTAAAGCATCTGTCGACAACCTGAGGGCCCAGGGTAAAAAAGTCGGCCTGCTTAAACTAAGAGTATTCAGGCCATTCCCAAAAGAAGAGCTTGAGAAGGCGCTTTCCGGGCTTAAAGCAATTGCGGTAATGGACAGATCTGATTGTATAAATGCTCAGGTCGGCCCTGTATGCACAGAGGTAAAGGCGGCGCTCTGCGAAGATTTAAAGAAGCCTTTGATAGTCAACTATATATACGGTTTAGGCGGAAGAGATATTACCATTGCCGAGCTTGATAAAGTTTATAATGATCTATACGAAACTATAAAAATTGGTGTAGTTAAACAGGAATTAAACTATTTAGGTGTAAGAGAATAATATGGCTACTATTAAAGATTACGCAAAGAATGAATCACTTTTGACCGGCGGACACAGGGCTTGCGCTGGATGCGGAGCGCCTGTAGTAGTGAAGCAGGTAATGGCAGTTGCCGGCAAAAATACCGTTGTTGTGAGCGCCACAGGGTGCCTTGAAGTTACGACGACGATTTTCCCCCAGACAGCCTGGAAAGTGCCTTTTATGCACAGCGCTTTTGAAAATGCCGCAGCTACAATTAGCGGTGTCGAAGCGGCATATAATTCCCTAAAGAATAAAGGCAAAATTACAGGTGATATCAATTTTATTGCTTTCGGCGGTGACGGCGGTACATATGATATAGGATTTCAGTCTCTTTCAGGTGCTATGGAAAGAGGTCATAATATCCTTTATGTATGCTATAATAACGAAGCTTACATGAATACCGGTATTCAGCGCTCAAGCGCTACACCAAAAGCAGCAGATACTACAACGGCCCCCATTGGTAAAAAATCAACCGGCAAAAAACAGTTCAGAAAAAATCTTACCGAGTGCATGATAGCGCACGGTATTCCTTATGCAGCACAGAGCGTAGTAGGCAATTGGAGAGATCTTACAGCTAAAGTCGAAAAGGCTCTTTCAATAAAAGGCCCCAAATTCATAAATGTTTTACAGCCATGCAGGCTTGGTTGGGCGTATCCTCCGGAAATGACTTGCGAGATCGGACGACTTGCGGCGGATACATGCTTCTGGCCTTTATACGAAGTTGAGAACGGAGTTTACAAGCTTACATATAAGCCAAAAGAAAAGAAGCCCGCGATAGAATTTTTCAAGTGGCAGGCGAGATTTAGGCATATCAATAAACCGGAAAATCAGGCACTCCTGGCTGAGATCCAAGATAATATAGATTACAACTGGGAATTGCTTCTCAAAAAATGTAATGTTGCTCCAAGCACATAAATAATAAGCTTTCTTCGGCTTCCCGAAGGTGAGCTTATTGATTTAATTTCCGGGAGGCGTTAATAATGTATGTTGATATAGAAGTTTATAGAGGCGATGATAATATTTTTGTTGCGGCTTGCCCGGAGCTGAATTTATTTAGTCACGCGAAGACACAAAAAGCTGCAGTAAGAAAATTGAAGAAAAATATCAGAGATTTTTTGTCAAATCAGGATGAAATAGAAGACGCAAAGTGTGAAGTAGAAAATAGCGCAAGGTTTTATTCATCCGGCATTCCTCTGGTTCATTAGAAAATATACTCCCCTGCCTGTCCGCCAACGATTTGTGGTGGATAGCTCAGCTGGCGAGATGGTGAACATCCGGCACAATAAATTTAATTAATATCGTTCTTTAGAATTTACACTCCCCTGCCTGTCCGCCAACGATTTGTGGTGGATAGCTCAGCTGGCGAGATGGTGAACATCCGGCACAATAAATTTAATTAATATCGTTCTTTAGAATTTACACTCCCCTG
>CAYWPX010000003.1:105602-219046 GCA_964460615.1 uncultured Planctomycetia bacterium | reverse complement strand
GAAGATCGATACTTAATGCCAATATTACAAATGTAAATATGGTAGCGTATTATCCTTTGAATAGCGACGCAAATGATTACTCCGGTAATAATTATAACGGTGTCGTTCATAATCATCAGAACGGTTTCTGTGTAATAGGTATGTATAACGGTGGCTTCAGTTTCCAGAATAGCTCCTATTATAATAATTCCTCTTATCCAAAGTATACCAATATCGCCTGTACCGGCGACTACAGGGAAGATAAGGGTAGTATATCGATGTGGCTGGCGCCAAGCGGATCTCAGGCAAGCGATACATCTGTTGTATTCAATCTCACAGGAACCTCCGGCTTTATAAAAATGGAATACAACGGTTCAGGCTCTTCCTTAAAATGCTACAATAATGTAACCGGAAGCCAAATTACCGCTTCTAATATCCAGACCGGCAAGTGGTCTTTAGTGACTTACACTTATGATACAACCGGATCAACTAGTATAGCCACCTTATATGTAAATGGCACAAAAGCCGGAGAGACATCGACAGTAACTAAACCTAACTTTAATAATCTTAACTCTCTTGTAATTGGTACTGCACTTGCAACACCGGTACTTACAAACATACAGGGATTTTACGGCAGTCTCGACGAATTTATAATATATGACCGCGTTTTAACGCAAGCTGAGATCCTGTCCTTATATGAAGCAAGCTGGCTTAATGTTGCGCCGGCGGCATTCGGAAAAGACCCTAACAATACTGTAAACGGTATCCAGAGAGAGTACGCAAATATGAGCGTTGATTCAATGGTGGTATTCAAAGAGAGGCTCTACGTCGGGACATATAATAACGGGTACTTTGAGAGAAAGACATCGGGCGGACAGATCTGGAGGACTGATAACGGGACAACATGGAATATGGTAGAATCCGGTGGATTTGGCAATTCAAGTATCCGCAATATTTCTCATATGGCGGTATTTGGCGGTTATATTTATGCGTTTGTTTCAGAGTCGTTTGGAGCTACGAGAGCGTACAGATCCCAGGATGGGGTAACATGGTCCCTTTGTTTTACAGGTATGTATTCAAGTCCGTATGTCTGCGATGTAAAGGTATATATGGGTAGGATGTATCTGACAGCATATAATGGAAATTATATGTATTCATCACCTGATGGCGTAAATTGGACAACAATGTTTAATAGGGGTATATCTGAAAGCCTTGGTATCTTTAAGGGTCATTTATATGCCTCAACATATACAACCAATGGATGGATCGCTTGGAGGGCAAAAATTGCAAAATAAACCATTAAAAAGCATGAAAAGTTAGAAATTTATAAAGTAAGCAAGTTTAAAAAGTTAAAAAAAAACTTGCAATATGTATTTCTGTAAGGTATACTTATGTTAGAAATATGAAAACATATTTTGTATATTTTTATGGAGAATAATGAGGTTGAGTATGATTTTAAAAATCATAGAAAAGTTTTGCCTAGTTTATATTGATAAAATATAACCGGGAATTTTTTTTTGACTTTTTTATAAAAAGTTTTATAAACAGTTTAGGAACTGAATATTAAAAAAGGAAAAAGCTATGACAAACGAAGAAAAAATTAGACCAAGAGATGATGTGGGTGAGATGTCATTTTACGATGACAGGACCGAAGCAGAGCTTTTGAGCATTCTCGAGTGGAGATCAGCTAGGCGTAGATTTTGGCTCAAAACAATTGCATCCGTGCTAGTTTTTACTTTTTTGTTTCAGGAAGTTTCTAGGGCTGCAGACATCAGAGAATTAATGCAACAGCGTCAAGAAAGACAATCTGTGCCGTTAAGTACACAACAGGATGCCCAGTCTAGACAGGAAGAACTTGTAAAAGAAATGCAGGCGCTTGAAGAAGCTCAGAATAAAGCGCTTAACAAAGAAACCGTTCCCGGTAATGTCGTGACAACCAATATTGATGCAACCGGTAATGTAGTCAGCCAGGTATATGAAGACGGCAAAGTAGTTACATTCAATAATAATCTTATAGATACTATAACTGAAGCAACCGGCGATGTAGCTGTCTATTCCTATGTTTTTGATCAAACCGATCCCACTAAAATAACACAGATCACTATAACTAAATCCAACGGTAGTTTCCTCATATATAATGAAAATGGAAATATTGTTTCTTACACATTTACTTCCGGCGAAACTATAAATTTTGATAATGGCAGAATATCTTCTTATACTAAAGACGGAGTCACAACTAATTATTCGTATGAATTGGATAATGAAGGAAATGTCGCTAAAATTATAGCAACGCTTAATAACGGCGATATAGTTACTTATAGCCCTGATAACAAGGTTCTGTCCATAAAATATGCCAGCGATAATAAAGTGGTGTTATTTGAAAATAATTTAATAAGTAAAATTATCTATCAGGATGGGACAGAGGATAATTATTCCTATGCGAGAGATGCCAGTGAGAATATTGTTGAAACAACGGTTGTCACTCCTACTTTAACCCTTAAATATGATTATTCTAACAGGTTAAAATCTTTGATGGGCCAGGATAATGTAGTATATGAATTCATATACAATATTAATGGGATTGTCATAAAGAACACAGAAACCAATGATCAGACATACATTTCTCAGGACGGCCAGATACTCAAGGAAGTTTATAATAACGGGACTATCAGGGAATATGTGTATGCCAACGGCGTCCTTACCGGTTATGACCTGAAAGAGCTTGCAGCTTCTAATTTAGTAGGGAAGATTACTCATTTGGATTTGAATGATCAGGTTATAGGAGAAGAATTCCCTGATAATGATAACGATGGAGTAACAAACTTAAGGGAGATCGAGTTAGGTACAAATCCTCTCATTGAAGATACCGATAACGATGGTATTAATGATAATAATGAACTTACGATTGGGACGAATCCATTGACTAACGATTCGGATGCGGATGGGGTGCCTGACAAAGAAGAGCTGGATAGGGGCATTAACCCATTGTCAAGTGATTCTGATGGTGATGGAATTTTAGATAAAGATGAGCTTATGAAGGGTTTGAATCCCGCATTGGTTGACAGTGATGTCGATGGAGTAAATGACAATATAGACGCTTTCCCACTGGATGCATCTGCCTCTAAAGATACTGATAAGGACGGTAAACCAGATACTATAACAGGCACCTCAACAACGGGCCTAATTAAAGACGATGATTCGGATGCGGATGGTTATACGGATGATGTTGACGCGTTTCCTTTCGATCTAAACGAATGGTCGGATGTAAATAAAAATGGTATCGGAGATAATAACGACCCGCTTTATAAAAAGGAACAGGAAGACGCAAATGCCGCTTTTTCTGCTTATATCCAGAGAATGTTCGCGCCGCTTCCGTCAACTGTTAGTACGATAGCAGATTCTACGAAAAACCTTATAGACAAATTTTCTAAAAAACAGGATTATCAGTTACAGGCAATATATTTTATTCAGAGCCTTGGATTAGCCAATTTTGTTGACTGGCTTGATCAATTAATAACTGGACGTAGAGCCGCTACTGATGAAGATAATGAGTTGCCGATGGTTAAGCCGCCTCAAGGAAGCGCCGGCAAGAAGAGTGAAGAAGCTCCTGAAATGCCCGCCCAGGCAGCGGGAACTCAGGAGGGCATTGATTTAATTGATGAAACGGTCAATATAAATATTGAACAGCTAAGAAATATAATTAAGGATGAAGTTAAGAGAAGAACCGTAATTTCTAATGATCAATACGAAACAAGCGATATTGATTATGCCTTGTCCGGAATTTCAGCAGACGATGTGGCGGACCTTGAAACGGAAATAGATTGGTCGAATTTTGATACTACTTGGGATACTACCGGAAGTTACCCTACTATGTGGAAGAGCTATGTAACGGATGCAGGCTGGGATTCTCTCGTAAAGGCTCTTGTCAATAAATTCGGTTCTGATGTTGCAGGCCAGGATATAAATGGGGATGGCATCAGGGAAATTGATCTTGCGAAATTCAGGGTTTATCTGAACTCTACCTTTACAAAACGCACAGATACTGCCGGCACAACAATATCTACTACTGTTATATTTAGTGATGGCTCAAAAATCGAGAGAGATGCAAACGGTTTTTTAGTTTCGGAGACCGATAAAACCGGCAAGAAAACCGAATACGCTTACAAGAAAGACGGCGAAGGAAATATACTTGGCAAGTTTGTCATTAAATCTGATGGTACATATGAAGAGATCGTAGGCGAAACAGTTGTTAAATCAGGCAATGAGGTTGATTTTGCGAAATTAGGGGACGCGATAGGCGTCAAATATACAGGTTCTTACCTTAATGGAGAGGTTTTTGATACTAATGAAAATTCTTCTACGTTATTAAATTTCAGTATCGGCAGCGGATCTGTTATTAAAGGATTTGAAGATGCGGTAGTAGGTCTCAGGCTTGGCGAAGAAGTAACCGTTGTTATTCCTCCGGAAAGGGCATACGGGCTTACCGGTACTCATCCGATGGCCGGCCAGACGCTTGTATTTAAAATAAAGCTTGAAAAGCTTAACGGCGAGTGGTACAGCAATAAGGCCCAGCTTGACGAGGAACAATCACTCGATGTATTTACGAAGATTTCGAATTATTTTGATTCACTTAACCTGACGCCGCTAACCAATGTTTCTCAAATGGCTTCAAGGGTTATTGATGTCATAAGGACATTTCTTGAAAGCGTGATGGATACGGCTAATGACCAGTATGCCGGTATCAGAAATATATTGTCCGGGACCAATCCCGTACTTTTAACACAGACAGGAATTAATGGGATAATTTCTTATCTTAATAATCAGATTACGAACATAATTAACTGCGCAACTAATGTATTAAATTATTTTTTCCCTGACCAGGAAAAGGAAAAAATAGCTATAGCAACTATTCTCTATGATATCCTGACAGGGGTTACCACTGAACTGAAGGATTCAAATGCTGATCTTAAGATCTCCTTTGAAAGTATAGCTAGATACGCCAATGCAAAAGGATTTGATCTTAAGGCCTATAAAATCGATCCTGATAACGACCTTGTAAAGATTACGCAGCCAGGAGTGGCTTTTATAAACGGCAATCACTATGTTGTTATTGTTTCAGTTGCCGATGGAAATGTAAATTATAACGATAACGGTGTATCAGTAACCGAATCAATAGAGGAGTTTAAAGAAAAGTTTAATGGAGAGATTCTTACTTCTGAGGAAATAGACGGTGCAGTACTTCTTACTGATGACGAGAACAAAAATATTCTTGGACAGGAAGTCGGCAATACCATATATGTTGACGCCCCTATTAATCCATGGACCGGAGAGCTTGTCGTAGGGACAACCTTTAATGCAACAAGCGGGCTTATTACCGTTGTGGGTTTCTACGGAACTAATAATAGCAGTATAACCTATACTATAAATAACGGCTCGCCGAGAAGTATGAGCACGGCTTATTTTAAATCAACATACGGCGCTAACGCCGAAGGGGTAATACAAGCCGCAATTAACTCTGCAAATTATGGCGATACGGTTATGCTCGGTGAAGGTACATTTAATTTTTATTCCGGCAGCATTAAACTAAAACAGGGAGTAAGGCTTCTTGGCCAGGGAGCGGATAAGACAAAAATCGTTAAAAATATAGGCGGGTATACAAGCATGGTCGCGGTGGACCATGCTAATGACGTAGTAATAAGCGGTATCACATTCGAAGGTATATATAATAATGGCCCAAGGTACGGAATTTGGGTTGACAGGTCAAGGAATGTTACTATCGAAAATAATACATTCAGGTATATGGGTTCAGGTGGCAACGGTGGGGCAATAGGCGTTGGTTGGATAAGCGGCTCCTATACTGAATATATGGATACAGATTATAACATACTCATTAATAATAACAAATTCCTTGATACTAGAGATGCCGGTATCTTTCTTGATTATGCAGCAGCTACAATAACCAATAACTATTTTAGTTCAGGGACTTACTATGGTGAAGTAATACCTTATTATAGCTCATTTTTCTACAGCACTGCCATAAAAGGATGGGGCAGATTTGGCGGTATTATAAAAGATAATGTTATTAATAATATGACTAGAGGATTTGAGCTGGAATCTTTCAGCGATGCTGCCTACGAGCCTAGTGACCCTCTGATAGAAAATAATACTATCAATAATACAAAAATGGCTATAAACATCATTCAGGCCAATCCGACTATCCGAAATAATATCATAATCAATCCGCAGGAAATGGCGGTTAATTACCAGCTTAAAACTTCAGTAGCGCCTGAAGATATTAATGTATTTGAGAATAACGTTTTTTGGGCGTCTACCTTGACTTTTGATTCAAGGTTGTTTGCCACATATCCTGATTTTTATCTTAATAATAGCTTCATAGACCAGCAGCCCGGTTTTAAGAATTATAATCCTGCCACATTCGGGACCAACTACAGCGATTTTGCAATGGATCCAATGAGTGAATTTATCAGTGAAGCAGGTGCCGGGACAAGCGACACTATGAAAAAATTCTACGACTCTAACGGGTCTGTCAATAGAATAGTATACCCAGATAATTCAGAAGTCAGATATACATGGGATTATGCTTATGATGACGATAATAACATCACAGGAAAAAGCATCCTTGAGATCAAAAAGATCAGCCCAAGCGGCGTTGTCAGTACATATGAAAATTTTAATGCCATTGACACGGGCATGAATCCAATTATTACGGAAGAAGACGGAGTTTTCTACGGTTACGAGTTTGATCCGGAGACAGGGTTGCCCTCATTTAAGACTGTTACTGACGGTGAATATGAATTAAGATTTGAATATATTTATGAAGGAGGAGTGATTCAGGGTGAAAAACTTATTTCATCTGAGGATTATGATGGTAATGTAACTACTTATAATAATGACGGCATGGTTTCTACTATTATGACAAGTTCAGGTATAAAGGTTTATACTTATATAAAGGATTCGAGCGGACAGATAATTAAAGTTATTGTTTCCAGCGGTACAACTTCAGTTAACCAGCTCAATAGAGACGAAAATGGCAATGTATTGTCCATATATGATTCTAAGGGCAGAAAGCTTGATTTCAATATTGACGGCCTTGTGATAAAGATCACAGAGACAACCGGTGAGACTTATACCTTTAATTATAGTTCAAAAGGAATTTCTATAATAAATGATATCCTAAAATCACTCAACCTGAATTCGTTTGGAGATCCGATAGGGTCACTTTATGACGCTACTAGCATGCCTGGCTCAAGGCTTGGGTATCTCCTTCAGAATAACGGCAATGTAATATCAGAGTGCCTATTAAGGGCTATCGATAATTATAAATATGTCGTCAATAATGATTCTATAGCAACAAACAATATCAATGATTTTGGTGATGCAGTCGGAACGACATATTCAATTATTGATGAAAATACTATCAGAGTTACTTATCCGGATGGTACCACAAAGGACCTGGATTACTTTGAGTTGAATTCCAGCAACGTACCTGCTGACAGAGCTGCTTATTTTGTAAAGAACTATAGAAACAAACTTTTAACCGCTGATTTTATGGATCAGACAGGCTTCCTTAATGCAATACTTGAGATCGAAACCTATCTTGATAACAACAATCTGAATTTCTGGGGGTTTGAAGGTACACCGGGGACTGGCTTTATCATACCGAGTGACAGGTATCAGTATATCCTTTCAATAAATCCTGAGCTTATAAACAGGCTTGTAGAATCCGTATCTGCCGTAGAATCCTCAACCCAGAATGGCGGCGGGATAATTATTCAATATGGCGCAAACGGTAAAGTCGAGAAAATCACTAATATTGACGGTACAGCGTTCATTTTTGATGCCGATGGTAAAAGCACAGCCCTTACAACAGATAAGGATGTCACTATTTCCGCTGATCGTGTAAGGCAGATAGTGAATAATGCCAAGCTGGATATTGTCTCAGATTTTTCATTTAATGTTAATAATATGAGCATAAGTTCGGTTGAGAGCAAAATATTCAGCGATTATGACTTTGATGGTTATAGAAGCGATGATGATACAACAATGCTGACGCCTACCGCCGGATTAAAGGTTAAATTCAGCTATAAAGGTCTACCGATAACATATATTATAGATATTACTACCGGAGAGGCATATCCGGAACCAAATTTAACCCAGAAGGTCAATGCATTTAAGAATAGCATTGCAGACCTTGCAGCAAGGACTGGCATATCCGAAGAAGATATTACACTTAAGAATATCCTCGAAGGTACTCCCGTAAATAATACAGATATGGCCGCATTTTACAAATTTGACGGTAATGCCAATGATATGACAGGTAATAACTATAACGGGACTATTTATGGTTCACCTGTACTAGTAAATGGCCAGAGCGGCAGAGGGTATAATTTTAATGGAACAAGTGATTATATAAGCCTTGGGAATAATAATAATCTTTCTTTAAGTAATTTCACGGTCACGTCATGGTTTAAATGGGATGGGCCTATTACGGGGCAAAACTTCAGGACTATTGTATCTCGCGGCGAAGGCGGCAGTGGTTATACCCAGAATTATATGATCTATGTTGGCAATGATGGCAAGGTTGGCGCGCGAGTAGGTAACGGCGGCACTACGGAAACATATTTTACTTCAGATGTGAATATTAACGACGGCAAGATGCATTTTGTGGCTTTGGCATATGATTCTGATAAGGGTACGGGGCAACTCTATGTTGACGGCATAGCTTCAACCTTAAAAACAGGTTTATTGCCTGCCTATACATCAACTGCTAGTACCACATCTATCGGTATATGGCAGTCAGCTAACTATGGTAAATGGGACGGCGTTATTGATGAAGTGAGGATATATAACAAGGCCCTGACCAATTCTCAGATACAGACATTGCGTACCAAAGAGGCTGACCCCGAAGGAACTTTTGATAACGAAACCACTGCATACAGGTTCTTCTTCTCAGCCAATAATTTCCTATATATGTATAACTCGGTACTTGCCGATCCTGATTCAAAGACATATATGGATCCTGCAATTATAAATGTACTTACAAACGATGTAGCTTCCGCCAGGACAGATTTATATAATAAAATTAGGACAGTTGCCCCGATCTCAAGTGCTTCAGAAATTAAATTTGAAGGGATGCAGGAATATACATTTGCCGATGATACTTTGGGCGGCTTTGATCCAACAGGTCTTTCTACAACTAAGAATGTAAAAGGGTATAAACTCTTTTTTACATTTGGCGGGTTAGTAGCCGAATACCATTTAAGAAAAGGCGCAACAACTCTTTATTGTGCCACTAACCTTAATGCTGTGACAATACCTCTTATATATAGTTCTATCAACGCACTTGTGTCCAAGAGTTTCATTGGCTCAACAACAGATGATAAGAAAGCCGTTGCTATAGCTTCTGTGCAGAAAATGATCTGGGATGATGAGACACTCGGCGGATACAGGACGGATATTACGCCTTCAGGGACCGATACAGAAGGCTATAAAATAATCCTTAGCTATGGCGCTAAAACCTACGAATTCCACACAAATCTTACAAATGCATATTTAATACCTGAGCTAAGCGATATGTATACCTTAGTCAGTGATGCTAAGGCATATCTTGTCACTAGAACAGCTCTTAAAGATGCGCAGTTTGATATCTTTAACCTTGTCAGTGCTGATTTCAAGCTTATAAGCGTAGAAAAAGCACAGTGGGCCGATCGTACCCTTGGCGGTTATTCAAGCGATAATACCGTAGAAAGTATTTCAGGATATAAGATAGTTTTCCAGGCTAAAGGAAACTATTATGAGTTCCATACCTATAAAGATGGAGCTATTAATAAGATATATCTTGATCCGGTGATGGACAATACCGCTAGCTTCGGGAATAATATAGGAGCTATTAAAAACGCAATCTCAAATCTGTCAACATTCCTCGCCTGCGATAAGAATAAAATAAAATTTGTTTCAATGATCAGGCCTGAAGGCGAGGATTATAAGATAGTCCTTAAATATAAAGGCATTACATATGAATATGATTATGACGGCACAACTCTTACGTTAAAACCGATCATGGCCGGCCAGCCTCTTGTGAACGGCAAGAAGCTTATAGAGGCGATAGCAAAAGATCTTTATGAAAATATTGCCGGTTATGGTGTTGGTAAATATGATCTTTATTTCGGGGAAGAAATTACCCTGGCTGGTATAGTGAACTACAATTGGGCGGATTCAACGCTGGATGGATATGATTTAACAGGCGATAAGAATGTACCGGCATCGGGCTATGTAGTGAAACTAAACTACAAAGGGATGGTGTTTGAATATCATTACAACGCCTCAAACGGAAGGTTCTTTTTGAACCCTAATATCAAGCTGTATGATGCGGTTAAGGTAAGCTTCAAGGTTGACGAACTGGGCAGGCTAAAGTCAATTACCGATAGCAATGGCCAGGATATATTTTACCTCTATGGTATAAATAAATACGGTGAATCCACCACCTTTAATTCTAAAGTATCTTTAGACACAGTCACTGAATATGATGTCAATGGTAATAGGCTGAGTACCTCGTACTATGACGGCAGTAAGATCACTTACTATGTCACCAATGACGAAAGAAATGGGTTGACTAAAGAAGTCTTTGATTCTATGGGGGCTCTTGGTTACAGGTATATTTATACTGTCGATGCAGCCGGTCAGGTAGAGACAAGGACGCTTTTGGCCGGGCCGTTGTACCAGGGCTCAATATCCGCCATCAAGCATGATATGAGCATGGGCATTGATTACAGCTTATTATCGATCGATACAGCCAATACCGGAAACGGTGTTTGGACCTTTAAGCCGGTAAGATTCGGGACAACGAACCTTCAGCTTGTTAATCAGCTCGTGGATACCAGTGATACTGACTATAATCTCACAAGAGGATTATTCAATATCGATCTAACGGTAGAGGATAGTGAGGCGGCGGGGGTTACGCACACTATAATAGTAAACTCTGTAGGCGTAGTAATAAGATATGACGGAGAAGATGTAGAGAACGGCAAAATCGTATTTACAATAAATAAGAATGATACCCTAAGAGTTGAATTAAGAAATGAGATCACATCGGGAAAAGGCGCTTATAGCTGGTCGTTACTCACCGATGGCAGCCTTACACCTGTAGCTGATGCATCTAGCAATCTGACGCTTAAAGGCACAAAGCTTGGTTCAGAATATCTTAATTTCTACAACCCTATTACAAAAGAAAGCTTTTTTGTAAGCCTTAGCATTGAAGAAGCTGAGGAGGGCTATACTCCGAAGACAGTTATTGTTACTGCTACCAATAATATTAATTCAAGTATTACGCTTAAGATGGGCGATGTTGTTAAATTCGATCTTGATTCTAACTGGAAACTGTCCCCGAGAGTGGATACTATGCATTATTATGTTTATAACGCATTCGGTGATATAGATCATGACGTTGCACAGGATGGTACCACCATTTATTATTCAACAGATGATGAGGATAAGGGAATTATTATCAGAAAGGTAGACAAATACGGCAGGACTATTTATGACAGAAATAGTGAAAATAAACCCGTAACGGTTACGGATAAGTACGGCAATTTCTATTATTATGAGTACCTGGTTGATGGAGAAGGTTATACAATGACCAAGGTAACTCTTATGGATGGTACTCCAGGGGCTCCCGGAACCAATAGTATCAGAATATGGAAATATAATGAGCTTGGGGAGCTTATCTCTGAAATGGATGCCAGATATCCCCAGAGCGAAATTACCTACCAGTATTTTAAAAATTCAAGCGGAAAAATAACCGGGAAACTCGAAATAGGCCTTAATATACATAACATGTATGAATACGCACCGGACGGGAAACTTACAAGGGTCACCGATATAAAGAATAAGGTCTCTACATATACATATACAAAGGACAGTGAAAATAAGGATATTACCCTTGTTGAAACAGAAAAATATATTCAGACCTTCAATAGCGATGGCGATCTTATTAAGAACGAAAGCAAGGTTAATGCGGACGATGTTACTACCTACAAATATGTCAAAGACCCGAACGGCGCATTGATAGCAAAATACGAGATGAAGAACAATGTTGTCCTCACTAAGTATGAATATACCAAGATCGGCCTTACAAGAATGGTCCCGGACAGCACCGGAAAGTTCAATGAAAAGGTTGACCCGCTGGTGGAAACGAAAAAGGTCCAGAATTTCCCTACAAGCGATGTATTGGCAAATATCTTTAAGCAGTATTCTAAGGTCAATGATGCCTCTCCCGATGTGCTTCTTACTACAGATGAAAATCCGATGGGTTATTCATTTGCACCAACAAGGGTTCTCGTAAAGCTTAATAATGGCTTTACCGGCGCTGATCTTGACGCGATCATTAATGAAATAAAGACAGTTTACGGTATTACGAATATTACCAAAGAATTAATAAGCGGGGTGACATATAAGATCACATTTACTCCCGGGGATGTTATCGAAACCAAATATACGTATGAAAGAGACTATTTTAATTCGATCACAAACTCCATTATCACAGAAACTAACAAAGTTACATATATAAACTCTCAGGGAGACGTCACAAAGATAGTTGATAAAAGCGCTAAGACTGTAACCACGTTTAGTTATCTAAAGGATGCGTCATACGGGTTTAATACGCAGGTTACCGAGACTATCGGCGATGACGCAAATGGGGATGGCGAAATAAGTGGCGCCGAAACTTCTTATGTTAATTCCATAAAATATTACGACTCCAAGGGGAGGATAACTGCTCTTATCGATAAGGGAGGAATTGCCTCAGGGGATACCCAAAGCTCGCCAAGTATTAAATATTATTATGATCCTGTTACAGATCTTCTAAACAGGGCTTATACTAAATCCGAGAATACTACTTCTTTCTATTATGATTCGATGGTTACGGATAGTTTGGAAAAGGGTGTCGTGTGGAGAGTTGAAGCTGGTGATGTCGCCACTCCCGGTTCCGGAACATTGAAGGCTACATATAACTATGAGTATGATGAATCTACCGGAAATATGCTCTGGTACGATGAAGTCGCCTATGATACTTTTGTTCTTGATAAATATGACGGAACAACAGAAAACCTGAATACGGTAGTGACCATCAATAAAAAGATCGAATATGTTTATACCACTACAAAGCCATACAGGCTGATGATGATAAAAGCCAAAGATAAGGCTGGCAAGATTACAAGGCACTATTACAACACGTCTACCGGCGAACTTGTCCGCTCATACAGCGAAGAAAATAATTTAACATATTTTTATGACGCCAAAAATAATATCAGCGATATATATGAAGGCGATCTCGGAGCAAAAGATATTAGCAAACTAAAAACGCATTATGATTATACATATGATGCAAGCGGCCAAATAACAAGATCAGTCGAAACCAGATATATCGCTTCAGGTACGGTAACCGCTACGGAAACAAATACAACTGATTTTGATTCAATCGGCAGGATATCCAAAGTAACGGATAAGGCTGGACATGAATATTTTTATTATTATCAGTCCAACCCGGCTGATCCTACACCCGATAAGGCCAAGTTTAATAAGCTTAATTACATCTACGATCAGTATAACGATACAACCAGTTTTTATAATAATGCTGGGCTTTTGAAGAGTGTTTATAAGGGAAATAGCGCCAACCCATCAGTAACCGATCTTCTTTACAGGTATGTTTACTCAGCATCTGATTTTGCTTCAGATTATAACTATATTTTGCTAAAAGACAGAAAGATCGGCTATAAGAGGCTTGAAGGAGCCAGTAGCGGCGGTTATGGCAATGAAGATTTTACAAACACAGGTATAAGGTACGATAAGCAATTAGTTACGAACTATAGCCAGGGAACGGTTGAATTCTGGTATCAGCCTGAGTGGGCATCAGGTAAGGATACATCTATATTGAAATGCGCTACCACTGATACGGTAAGTAGTACAAGTTATCTTGGTATCTACATGAGAAAAGCTGGTACTGCTAATAATAAGATATATTTCAGATATGGCGTTAATGAGACAAATGCCGTCACATTGGACCTTGATGCCCCTGCCGATGATAGCCCGTTCAAATTTGCAAACTTCAATAACAAATGGCATCACTTTGCCATAACCTGGTCAGGCGGCAGATTCTACGCTTATATTGACGGTACGCTTATAGGGAGTGCAACATTTGCCACACCGTCACTTCCATCAACGTTTTACTTTGGAAACGGTAGTGTAAATGCGACTTCGAGGGGATTGAACGGCACGGTTGATAATATAGTCGGGTTTAATTATGGTAAGACATTGGATCAGCTTAAGGAAGATTATCTCTCTACACCATTGTTTGGGGCAACAGGACAGACATTCTTTGATGATTTTGAAGGTACTAATTCAGCAACGGGGAGAGTTGCTATAACAGGTAACATCGCTAAGGGCGGATTAATTACCTTATCAGAGACCTATGACACGACTTATTATAACGGCAGAACCGGTGATCCGGCCTATACAGATGTTGCGGCAAAGCGCGGCAAATCCAAGACCCAACTTGATGTATTGAATAATAGAACCTATGCTTATGAGTATGATAATTTTGGGAATCTGAAATATGTCTATGACCAGAAGAATAATCAGACATCATATTATGATGATAAAGCCAATGTGACTGATATATATAAAGGAAACGGCGATGCCGCAAAACTTCCCGCCAATCTGCTTTATCACTATGATTATACCTTTGACGAGAACGGCAATATCATCCAGAGAAAAGATACAAGAAAAGTCACGGTAGACGGCGGGCAAGTGATGGATGATGTTACGACTAACATTTATGATATTAATGAAGGGAAAATTGTCGAGGTAATAGATAATAATAATAATAAATTTTACTATGAATACACGCCCGTTTGGATCAATGGTGTGCAGCATATGGGTGATTTGAGGACTATATATGACGAATTTAACGGCCAGACAACTTTTTATGACGCCACTGGAAATGTAACAGATGTTTATAAGGGGGATTACAGGGGATATAATAATTTTATAATGAATCTCAATGGCTATCTGTCTCCAGAAACCCATCTGGTCCACTATAATTATTATATGGATTCAAAAGGGGCTATAAAAAGATCGGTTGAAAAATATTTTGAAAAGAAAGCAACAGGGCAATCCTTATTCATAGGCAATAACCAGGCAGTTGATTATTCAAGGACAGGCATACTCTCTACATTTGCCACAGGTACATTGGATATGTGGGTAAAACCAATGGATGTAACATCAGTTCACAACTACTTTTATCTTGGGGCCGGAGGAACGGGCGGGACTGAACAACATTTAAGACTGGCGTTTGACCCGACCAGTATCGGAGGCGGCAAAGTAAAAGGTTTTATTTTTACCATGGGTAATGGTACAAGCAAGACTGAAATTGCCATGAATGGCAATGTAGAAGTTGGTGAATGGTACAAGTTAACAGTAACATGGAATTTTAGCGCTACAACTAAATTTGTAGCATTATATGTTAATGGTGAGCAGAGGGCTTACAGGGACAATACCACAACTTTCTATTATCCTACCACTATATCCAGCACTACATATCCAAAGTTCAGAATAGGAAATGTATACACCGTTACTACAACCGGAGCAAACGCTTTTATTGATAATATTAGGTTTACCTCATCTACAGTCACGGGCAGGTCGCAGGTTGCTGATGATTATAAAGGTTTGTATCCCGGCAATGTTACCACTTTATTCAGCGCAGATTATGAAGGTAGTGTGAACGGGACAGTAACCGGCACAAAGGTTGGTATGGCAACCGAATTTTATAAGGCCGGCATTACTGTTCAGCCGACTGTAACAACTAAATTTTACTATAATAATGACGATGATGCAGGTTCGGCCAATATAGGAAAAGTCTACAGGTCTTTCAATAGGGTTGAGACTGACAGGACTAAAATAGATAATATCCAATACACCTATGATGCTGAAGGATATTTGCTTTATTCGGAAGACAAAACAGGGTCTCCGAATAAAAAGATCGTTTATAATAAACGCGGGTTGATGACTGAATATTATGAGTGGGTCAGCACAGCGTACGTTTTAAAGAAGACATATTCTTATGCTTATAGTGATGCCAACGGCAACCTCGGAGATGTCCTTAGCCAGACTGAGTATATAACAGGTACACAGAAATATAATGTCACTACCTTTAATAGTTACGGAAAGATAGATACGGTAATTGCCTATGACAATAATGGAACAACTGTATTAGGAAGATATAAATATTACTACGATACGGAGTCACTGGTCGGAGTAAGCTATGCCATAGAAAAAACCGACCCGACAACTAATGCTAAGACTACAGATTATTTCAATAAGGATAATTTTGTTGAGGATACTTATGCCGGCGTTTACGGCGACCTTACGAAACAGTTATACCACTATGAATATACATTCTCTGTTTATGGAAATAATCTGGAGATGGAGACATCTATTAGATTTGATATGACGAAACCTTCTGATACTGTGCCGGTAGCCGGTGATATATATTTCTACAGAAGCGGAAAATATTATTATGTTTATGATAAGTCAATCTATAAGACAAACACAAATGGCTATACAGCCACAGTAGGCGATGTAGTAAGCTCTATTAATCAGAATGGCGCCGTAACGGATTATGTATATTCCGGCGGTAAGCTTAGCTACACAACCTATAAGCCAAATGGTGTAGACGGCGCGGGTGCTTTGAGAACCTATTATAAGGACAATCCGCTTGATGCTACTCAGAGAGTGGCTGATTATGTATATGGATGGAATTCTGGAACTACTTATAATGTCCCTGTCAGCAAATATTATGTATATTCATCTATATCTGATACCATAAGGTCCAATGACGTAAAATTCATATCTTACGAATATGATATGAGTAATTACGCCATAGGCACAGATCTTTCCACCTTTAATCCTCAGACCGGAACATATGCCAATCTTTTTACTAAGCGCGGGTACCTGACCAATAATTTTAACGGCAACCTTATGTGCATCATCGATAAGAATGGCGCAAGAACTGATTATTTCTACAATACTAACGGTCTTGCTTTCTCATTTGACCAGACTAAAAAGCAGTTTACATATTATGATGATAAGAATCAGCCCAGAGATGTTTATAAAGGGACTTACTCTACTACTCCCGATGAAAATGCGCTTAAGTTATCTGGATGGTTATATCATTATGAGTATACATTTGACAGCAAATTAACCCTTCAGACAATAAAAGAATATGATAAGGTAAACGGAAATGGCCTTAGCATAAGAGAGTACGATGAAGACGGCAATTTAACAGCTTATACCGATAGATTTAATAATAGAACTACCTATACCTATACAAATGGCATTCTGACTAAATCACACGACTTATCCAGGAAGAGGACAACATTATATTATACGACCGGTATTGAAAAAGGGCAGCCATCAGATATTTATTATGACCAGAATGGCCTTGGAACTGGCGAATACTACCAGTTAAAGCATTATACTTATACCTTTACTGCAAATGTCTATAATATCAGCACATCTACCGAGACCTCATATGACAAGGTAAATGGCGGCGGAGAGACATTAACTACAACCTCAACTACAACTTATAACTATACAACTGTTGGAGGTTATACATTCGTCCAGAATTATTACATCACTGACAGCGATAACTGGAAAACTTATTATTATTTTGATGTAACGGCCAACTACGGAGCGCTTTTAAGAAGCTATTCAGAAAGGGACAAGCAGGTTACAGAATTTGATAATACCGGCAACCCCGTAGCTATTTACAGGTATCTTGGTTCTACTGCCTATACAGGAGTGGCGCCGGTGGGAGTAAATTATGCACTTTTGGCTGATTATGCTTATACCTATGATACCAATAACCTTATAAGGACAGTTACATCAAACAATTATGATAAAGATAGCTACAATAATGTTATTACGCAGACATCTACTACTACTTATTTCTATTCCGGTAATTCTGTTGAGCATACTGAAATGACGGATTCTACCGGAAATGTTATTAAAAATTATTACAATACCGATTCAGGCAGGCTGATATCTTCTTATAATAAGGCGTCAAACACAACAAGTTTCTTTGATGCTTATTCCGGTGAAGTGACATCAGTCTATAATAATGATTATACGCCCAATAAGACAAAAGTTGCTGCGGACTTGAGAAATTCATACGCTTACACCTACAATGCTACAACAGGGAATGTCACCAATATTACCGAGACCAGGTACAATGATTCAGGCGTAGCTAACGGTACAGTTATTTCAGATTTATATTATAATTCCGCAACAGGTAATAAAAAACTTATCAATAAAATAGTAGTAATAAAAGATAAAATGGGTAATGTAACAGATAAAGTCAGATATGCCTATGACAGCGACAGAGAAGCTATTTCAAAAATTTATAACTACTATAAGAATGAAACCAGCACCCTTGATAACTTTGGCCAGGTTTTAGTGGTTTACAAAGGTAATATGCTGGGAGAAGACCTCGATAATGATGCTGTAATTGACGCCGGTGAGGACATTGATCAGGACGGTACTCTGGATGCGGCTATAGCGCTAAGTAATCAATATAGAGTAAGGTCTTATCTTTATACTTACCAGTCAGGAAGGCTCGTTAAATCTGAAGAGATAGTCTATTATGACTACATATCAGATGTTTCCTTCAAGAGTTATAAAAACGTTACAACTTATGAGTATGAAACCGTAAATGGCATAGCAAAAGTCAAAAAAGTCACCGTTAAGGATGAAAACGATAAGATAAAAGGCATCTATTTTTACAATACAACAAGCGATAAGCTGGATAGCGTATACGATCCTAGCCAGAATGAATTGACTTATTATGATACAAACAGCAGCCCTCTCAATATATTCGAAGCTTCTCTTGACGCTTCCAACAATGTCATTAAAGGAAACCAGAAATATTGGCTCGTCAACACTTATGACGCTACATATACGGATAGGCTTATTACAGTGGCCAAGTATAAAGGAGCAAGTTTGACTGTTGATAACCTGCTTAACAAGAGTTATTTCTCGGTAGCAGACGGCAGGGTTGAAAAACAGGAATTCTTTAACGGCAGCGCCACTCCTGAAACAACAAGGACTTATGTTTATGTCAATGGAGTCCTTGCAACCGCTAAAGAGCAGTCTACTGATTCCAGAGGCCAGGAGACGTTGGTGACATATTTCTACGAGGGCACATCCGGCAACGAGAGAATGGTCAGGATGATCGATCCTTCAAATTCAATGGAAACTTATTATTTCTATAAGGGCGAAATTACTCCGGATCCTAATGTCATAGGAGCCACCCTTAATCTCACAGGCATTACTCTTGATATTGATAGTGATGAAGCCGGTTCGGATAACGCAGATATGGACTATTGCATAAGCGTTAGAAAGCTTATGGATGGCTCTGTTGAAAGGACCGTCACCGTATTCCAGGGAACGGGTAATTCCGAAAAGGTAGCCGTGATCTACAGCTTAGGGGCGGATACGACATACAAATCAAATATTCATCCAAGGACGCTCTATTATTACGATTCCGCGACAGGCAAGCTGATCAATACCACAGAGTCAAATCCCAATAGGCCTAATGCGCTTGCACAGGGAGTCACTTCTCTCACAAGATATGCTGATGTTGACGGAGAACAGAGGGCAGTTTCTTATGAATCATATGATTCTGTTATTACATATGTATATAAAGATGACGGCAATCTTGATTACACGATCACCAAAGACAAGAGATCTTATTACGGGGCCCAGACATCTTACTACGATGCAGATGGAAAAATAACGCTTATTAAAGATAAGAATGAAATTATGTACTATTTTGAGTATCCGACTGACGCGAACGGTTATAATAACTATGCTATAGGTTATTCTAAGACTGTGCAGAAAATTTACTACAAGAGGTCAGGAGCAGAAGTCGTAAGCGTGTCAAAGGAAGAATATACGGCGCATTCAACTGACCCGGCGTATTTTGTTGTCTCTTCATCCAAAGAGTACAACAATAATTCCGAGATGATAGAGTCCGTAGATGAAAATGGTATTAGTACAAAATATAGTTATTTAAAAGACTCAGCAAGCGGTAGAACGAAATATATGTATACCTCGATGACATACACCGATCCTACCAATGCAAGCAATGTAATCACCAACGTTAAAGGTTATGAATATTATGTAGAATCAACTGTTCCCGCTTCTGTACCGGCCAGTCAAAAAGCCGGCTGGATCGGGCAGATAAAGGCATTGATAGATGAGAATGGCCATAAGACCATGTATAGCAACTATGCATTTGACGACAAGGGCAATGTCGCTTCAGTCAGGGAAACAGACTGGGCATTTAGAGGCGAGGATGTAAACGGTAATGGCGTTCTTGATGCCGGCGAAGATACAAACAGCAATGGCCAGCTTGATTCCAAGTATCTGGATAAATACTTTGTTACCGAAACAGGCTCTATTAACACTTACGGCGATCTTACCATGGTCGGGGAGCTTGATTATTCAAAAGACAATAAGGGCAACAGGATCTATTATCAGTACAACAAGGATTATAAAGGTAACAGGACAAGGATCACCCAGACCTTTTTCTCATATGAAGGAGGGGCAACGGATCCTTATTCATACAGCATGACTACCTACTATAATGCTGACGGATCAATAAAGGCCCTTACGGATAAAAACGGAAATAACAGCTCATTCACTTATGAATGGGATAACAAATTAAATGTCATAGCAAGCCATGAGACGACTACCCGACATGAGGATATTAATAACGACGGTACCTATGAATACATAGAAGTCAAAAAGACAAAGAATTTCTATATAAACGGCGCAGTAATGAGCGAAGTCGAAGACCGCAAAGGAACTGACGCGCAGTTCAATAAGACAATCACCTTTACTTATACCAATGATTCTCTCGGTAATACAACAAAGATGAGAAGAACTACTACCTATAAAGATGACATAAACCAGGACGGAGTTGCGGACCAGACTATAACCTTCTATGAAGATACTGAGTACAATCTGGAAGGGGACGTTGTAAAATTTACCGATAAGAATAGCAGGGTTACAGAATACGCATATCTTAAGGACGCCCTTGGCAATGTCACCAGTTCCATAGAGAAAGCAAGCTACAGAGATACTGACATAAATTGCGATGGCGTGATAGATGCAAATGACCAGGTTACGAACTATAGCCAGAAATTCTTTGAGGATGGCAGCCTGGTATCCATTATTGACCAGAACGGCGCAGAAACAAGGATTGGTTATGAAAGATTTGCAACCGGAGATATTAAAAAGAGAATAGAATACAAAAAGATCGGTAAGGATATTACTACCGGCGATGAGCAGTTTGTTGCAACCGGCACCATTGAGTATGATCTCTTGGGTAATCCGATAGCATCGACCAATGAATACGGAATTGTCAAAAATATTACTTATAACAGGAATTATAGAGGCGAGATCACCGAAGTAATAAATACAACCCCGGCAAGAAACAATAAGGTTGAAAGAGTAGTAATGGATCCGCGAAGCGGTGATAACCTGCAATCAATAGATAATAACGGTAATATCACAAAATTCAGTTATACAAAAGACGCAAAGGGTAATATTTTAACTGCTACGCAGACGAAAACAAATGCATCCGGGGTTAATTATGTTGACAGCATAACTACGTATAATATTTATGGCGATATGTAGAGCGTTCAGGATAAAAATGGAAGAAAGACATACTATAAGAACTTCAGAGATTCTAAAGGCGATCTTATAAAACGATACGAAAAAGTTGAAACAGCGCTTTATGGCGGGGCGTTTGCGGCAGTTCCTTATACCACTCTGATTACCGGTGAAACATTACCTTTAGTTAGTGCTTCAAAAACTTTAAATATAAACGTAGCCACCGAGACTTTGGTTACAATAGAGATCACAGCATTGGCGGCCGCCGATAGTGAACTACAGATTTCTATAGACGGAGCAAAGATATCCGCATTTAAGAGCCCATCATCTTTCAGGGGCGCAGTTGACCAGGGTATACAGAAGACAAGATATTACACTTATCTACTGAAAGCGGGCAGCCATTCAATCAAGCTTGAAACCTCAGGTGCCTCATTTACAAATTCAAACTTAAAAGTTTATTCTGATGACGCTTCCAAAGTCACGTATTTCCAGGATGAGGTAAATGGCAGGGCCACAAGCATGACAGACAGCCAGGGTAGAAATCATTACTTTATTTATGAAACAGACGCCAGCGGCAAAGTTGTATCGCATTATGATCTTACCTCTATGCTTAAGGATTCTTATGAAGAAGCAAGCGGAGTTACCTCTACTGTTCTTACGCAGTATATATCTTGCTATAAATTTGATGATTTAGGTGAAATGATAGAAGCCGTGGATAATGGCATGAACTCTGAGGCAGTAAGTCTGATGTCCGGGAAAATAAAGGGAAATTATAAATACTCTACATCAGTAATAAGTTATCAGGGATCCGGTACTATTTCAGGCAGTGTTACACCAGGAGGGGCTACTTATACTTCCGATGTTCTCATGACCAATCCATTCCTTGGAGTTGATAATACTCTTAAGCATGTTAAGAGAAGTTATGATTATGATTCCAAAGGTAATATAGCAGTTTCTTATGAGCAGGGCGATAACGGCAGGATCTCAATAACCTACTTTGATGAAAACGGCAGAGTTACAAAAGCTATTGATTCATTGGGCAACACTATATTCTTCAAATATGAGCTTGATTCGAAAGACAATGTTATTACTACTTGGCAGGGCAGTACTTCCAACAGAGCCGTTAAGAGCGACGGAACTTTGTATTTTAACCCCAATATTGCTCTCGGCGATAATAACTATACCAGAAAGACTATCTATAATGCCGATGGCACAATAAATAAAGATATTAGTGTAGGCGGTATAGGCAGTAAAAACGTTGCAAGCTATGCCAGTATCACAACAAGTGCAACTGCGTCAGGCTCTTCAAATTTAAATTTGATCGATGGAGCCTTTAATTATAAAGATAACGCCGGTGAGTGGAAACCTGCATCAGGCGCTTATGATACCGCTTGGATGCAGTTTAATTATGGTACTAATGTAAAAACATTAGACAGGATCATTATCCGTGACGTCAAAAGAGACACAGAAGAGAATCCGGCATCTGATGATGACAGTATGTGGAATATAACGCTCTTTGATGTAAGCGGTAATGTACTTAAGCAGTTTGCTGTAAATAAAAGCAACTATTTTGATACAGATGGAAATAAGGTAGATGTTAAATTTGCCGCAACAGAAGGTGTTTCGAGGGTATATATACAGAGGCACACTAATACAGCGGTCGGTGAGGTGGAAATTTACAACACTATTTATGATACCTATGAAACCTCATATACCAATCAAGTATACGATAAGTTCGGTAATGTAAGGCAGATGAAGACCGATTCAACAAATATAAATTCATTTGATGAATCCGACAATATCGCAAGGACCGCAGTCGTAAAAGCCAACGGGACAACGGTTACTTCGCTTACCGATGGCGACCCTATGAAAACTACCACATATTACTATGCCGAAGGTAATGGTGCGAGCTGGGCTACCGGCGCGTGGAGCACCTCTATCAAAAATTATAATGTTGATCTGACATGGTCAGAGAGTAAAGATATCAGGAAGATAGTCCTTTATACTAATGTTTCAAATAAAGCAGATGAAATGTCCGGTAAGATTACAAATGCTAATGTACAGTTTATGTCCGGTTCAACAGTTCTTAGGACCATACCTGTCCAGTACCTTCCTATCAGCACAGGGTATGAGATATTAATTCCTAATGATATTTCCGTAGCAGGTGCTACTACTCTTAGATTAAGTGTAGCAACAACAGGTACCGGCGATACAGGATTTAGAGAAATTGAAGTATATGATAAGGCTCATGCAACAAAGAGCACAACCCGCTACATGTCGATTACCGGAGAGGCAACAAAAGAAGTCTGTAACGCCGGTGTAAATATGGCAAAGACTGCCAAAGTTGAGGTATCAAGCTTCTACTCAGATTCTAACAATGCGTATTATGGCGGTAATGTGATAGATGGTTCCCTAGCCACAAGAAAGTGGATGGGCGCATGGGCTTCTAATGTAGACAATTCAGAAATCAGGATGATATGGGATTCGACAAGAAAGATTAACCTCCTGAGGTTGTATGGAACAAATATCCTGGCACAGCCGATGGGGACAGTTACAGTAACTCTTTATAAGGCAGGCGCGCCGGTCGGGACTTATCCCGTAAATATCACCGATACAACAAAACCGTATGACCTGGCCTTTGCTTCCGGAGTTGAAGTTGATAAGATCATAATAAGCGGAGTAAAGAGATACAGCGGATTTAAAGAGATAGAAACATATGGTCTGACAACAACCGATACCTATTATGTGAGGGATACTGTTGATGGCATGATATCCAAGTCGGTTGAAATAAGCGATTTCAGCGCTGACTTCTATAACTGGTATATGTCAATACTAGACAGTGTAGGCAGTAAGGCATATTCAGAATTTATGGATGATGAAAATCTTACTGAGGGAGGGCACTCTGAAGACAGCCTTAAGCCGTGGCTTGATTATGCGATACCGGCTATGTATCAGCTTTATGGCTCAGAAATCGCAGCTAACCCATGGGTAGCTAATGGGAATATCGGGACATGGACTCCGGGTGTTAATGCAGAAATAGGATTTAGTAATTATTCGCTTACCGGCGGCGTGCCGATGAATTTCAGCAACAAGAGTATTACAAAAACCGTTACTGATTATAAAGTTGATACCCGTATTCAGGATATGCCGTCATCCAAGAATGTATATTTTTCGGCTTTATATAATAATGGTGTCGGCGAAACCCTTGGATTGGAATATGAGTATAATTATGGCGAAGACTGGACACAGTGGAAAACATCGGGTGGCACTGCTTACAGTGTTGTTAAGGCCGATAAGACAACAGTCATAACAACAAATCACACTCCTCAGTTTGGCATATATCTTACGGTCCTTAATCCGAATCAACAGGGGATTGGCACTCCTTCTAAGCCGTGGTATTTTGAATATAAAGGCGTGGAAGATAAGACGCAGATGCCGTCGCTTACGTTTACTAATACAGTAAAGCCTGAAGCAGCAGATAAGCCTACTATAATAGACGCTATTTACAAGCTTTTCCTCGGCAGGGCGCCGACAGCCGCTGAATTGGCGCAGTCATTTAATTATATTTCCGATTTCTTCGGCCCGTCTTTCGGTAACTATAGCGACCTTTCGAATACAACCAATTATCCTTACCAGGTATTTACAAAAGAATATTATAACCTGACCCTTGAGAAACTGGTAAACTTATACAATAAATACCTTAGATATTCCGTAATATATTTCCCATCAGCTCCCACCACTTCAGATTTTATAACGATTAACAAGAGTACTCCCGGCTGGATCGCGACAATCAATGCTTCTATTGTTACAGACCCGTCTATAAGGAATCTTATTCAGGAAAATCTTCTGAGTGACATTAAGTCCATAGTTGGCCCTCCATACATTTCATGGTCAAAGATTACCGCTGATATTATGCTTAGAGCCAATACCGATATTATCGGCGATACTTACAGGATCAGGGATTATTTAATAAATAACAATATATTCAGAAAAGGCGGTTTTTTAACTACCCCAAGAGATGGCTCGATAGAAGAGTTGGAATATTTTACAAAGCTTTTCACATATTTTAATTGCAATATAGATAACCTTCCATACATTATATGGGAATATGCTTCAGGCGATAGATCAAGGACTGACAGAGTAACTTCCTCCCTAACTTCTACTACCGGCTATTCTGCCTGGTTAGATGCATTTAACATGGTTAAAAGCCAGTCTGATTTAAGGGTTTCTTCATTAACCTCAACTTATGGCAGCTGGATAAATAATGGTACTTACGGTAAAGGTATAGCTGAAACTAAGAAGACTGAACTTTTAAATAAGGCAATTGATGAGGCGATCAGAAAAGTCTTCTTTGATATCCTTGGCAGATATCCGACTGAGGTCGGCGGTGCCGCAGAATTAACCAACTTCAGGAATCAGTATCTCAATGCTACCAGGAATATTTCGCAGTTAAAGACATATCTTACTACTGATACGGTTACAGGGTATAAGACTGAGTATGACGCCAATACTAACTTCATGGCGACTGTAAAGAGCAGGATAACCTCATTCTTCGCTCAAATTTACAATGTTATTAGCGGGTCTATCACTTCTTCTGCAGCCTTCTCTGGCCTCGGAAGCAACTTCGTGGCTTTGGCAGATGCCATCAAGTCATTCAGCTCATCACTAAAGATCTATAATGTTACCGATACATTGCAGGCGACTTTAAATGCGCTTACCCAGAAACACTTTGGACGAAGCGTTGTGGAGTCTATGCTTGTAGTACTTACTGGTTATGTTCCGTCAACCACTCCCGGTAACACATTATATTATACATATTCAAGCGGCAATATATCTTCAGTAGGCATAGCGGCAGAGCTGATGATATTAGAAATAATTTTCGGGTTCATGACTGCCAATACAGGCAGCCAGGCGCTTATTTCCATGTATTCTATGTCAGTTGTTGGATCGCTATTAAACAGGACCGGCACCAATAACTACGCCGGCGCAAAGAACCTTACTTTGACAGAATTGCAGTCGTTGCTGTCGGTCGAAGGTAGTGAGATCACTGTTTACACCAAAGACGAGCATTTTATGGTAGTAAAAGCGATCAGCGGTACCACAGACCTTGATAATCACACCGTAACAGTCATTGAAAACGGCGTTGAGAGAGTGCTTAAACTTAGGGATTTTGTCCAGCGCTGGGACGGCAAGGCGATGGTCAAGAATATCGCAAGCGTTACTTCTGAAAAGAGAATGTCCCGCGAAGAGATGATGAGGACAAGAGGCGCTTGTTCATTTATAGCTATTATATTTGTTGCGGCAACCGCTTATGCAGTATCTCCGACTGTAAGAGAATGGGTCAATAAGGCATGGGAAGCCGTAAAAGATATAGTCATTAATATTGCTATTCAGATCGTTGTAAACGCTCTTATACCAGGGGCTGGTTTCTGGTGGGCGCTTGCAAGGGTGACGGCAACAGCGGCTTTAAATTCGTGGATATTTAAGATACCGTTCGATGAGGCATTTTTAAGTGCGGCTCTCAGCGAATGGCTGCCCGGCCCAGACGCAGATGCAAAATGGTATAACAAAGTATTCTGGAATGCCGTAAAGGATACCGCAAAAGCTTACGTGATGGTGGAATACCAGGAATATAAAATTTGGAAAAAATACGGTGTTAATGTTGATCTTGGGTTTAACCCGTGGTCAACCTTCGGGAGAAATCTCTATCAGGGCGCGATAAGCGAAATACCGATAATACCATTAAAGCAAACTATGCCTGACGGCTCTACGAGGATCGCAAGGGTGGGGATAAGCGATTGGTTCAGTTATAAAGTCGTTAAGCCGGCTATAAGAGCAGTCACTAATTTCTTAGGTATAAACTTTATTACAAGATCTATTGATGCAGACATCAATAATTGGAAGACAGAATTATGGAAGAAGCAATATACGATATGGAAAACGGAAAATGACGCGAAGATTCAGAGAATTTTAAACAGATTTAATGGCTGGTTAAATAGTCAGACTTTAAAGGCAAGTGATTTGACTAATTTAAACCTTTCTTTAGTGCCTATTGAACTAAATCCTTCATTAGGTTTATCGAAATTTGGATTGGATTCTATGTCTCTATCAGGGACCTTCTTTAATTCATTTGAAAACCCGTATTTTGATCTATTTGGCAATCCGGCAATTACCGCTGAGGTCTCAAGGTACGATGCTAACAATGTTACAGTAAACTTATATAACATTGATTTCAGTAAAGATGCGAACGATCCTAACAGGCGAACATTGATAGGAATGTATAATGTTTCAGAACAGGTGTTAAAGGCTAATCCCGAATTAAACTCCATTGTGCATAATTATGCTACTGAAAGCTTTAGATGGGATAGATCCAGTCCTAATTACAGAGCCGGATACGATCTTTATGACTCACTTAGCGGGACATACTACAAAACTAATATTTTAACGGGAGAAGTGATTTCCGCAGGGCAAGTAGTTGATAGTCTTAATATAGGCGGAATGGAAGTTAAGAATGCATTTATTACAACAAATGATGAAGGCCATTGGATCTGGAGTAGCCTCGATTCCACTAATGGATTCATTCATGCAGATTTAACAGAGGGTACTATCCTTAAGGAAGTTTATGATGAAGACTACGGGATGCTGGATTATGTAACATTTACTTTGAATCAGGGCTTGAATGCATATACGGGGGTTACAAGTTATGGGGCTAATGTAACATTGATTTATAATGAAAGCACTAAATCGTTTGATGATTATTTGTCGTATGACTCAAGATTCTACGCTGTTCCTACCAAAGGCGGCAGTCCAGTGCTCTTATCGCCTGTTAGCGGCGGATATTGGCAGATGATCGACGGGCAGACAAATGCCAGATTTATTGTATCTGCCTCTAGTAACGAAGAACTTCAGGCATTAGCCAATACATATGGTATCGCAAGGACATTAACTCAGGAAGAATTTGCTTCTAAACAGGTAGTAACAGACTGGTTTTACAATGTGGAAACAGATGCGCTTCCGTTCTACGAGCCGCCTGTTACATTTAACCAGGTAAGCCCTATCCCAGAAGAGGTTACGGGATGGGAAGCTTATGCCTATAACCCGTTTGGAACCAATACAAGTGAAAGTTCGCTTTTTGGAGATCTGCCATGGGCAAATTATGGATCTAGTGATCTTACTAATGCTTTTATGGTCGGATATAGGCCGATTGATGTTTCTACAAATCCATACCAGGGCAAAGAGACTTTTGGTGTGACAATTGACGCTTCTTATGGCGGCGGTTCTGTCAATATGCTTCCTGTAGAAACTCAGGATGGACAGATAATCTTATTAAGCGAAGACGGGAGATTTTACAGTACGGATGGCGGAAAATCATTAGTTGATACTGTTTCCCAGATGGTCTATACCAATAATTTCACATCAGGATCATCTGAGTCAGTAGCCGGTATACCATCAGCTCCGCCAATAAGCGGTAGTACTAATGGTAATTATTATTGGACCGGTGGCGCTATAGGCGCTGGCAATGTTATACAGAATGGAGAAGTTCGTTCTGTAGCGTGGACGCAATATGGTACACAAGATCCGATGTTAGCTAATTATACTAGCGGATATTTAACCAACGGCTATAGCGGTATATGGGCAAATAACTGGTCCGGAGCAACTAGCTCATATTTTAATGGATTTGAAGATGTCAGTAATAATTTCATTGCGTTTAAAGCTCAGAATCTAACTTCATTGACAGACAGTTCTAATCATGTGGTTCAGGATTTTAATAACCCATTCTACTATTTAGCAGATATGGGTTTATGGAATGATACTAAAGGGACAACATATATTCCGTCACAGGATGTCCTGAGGATCACAGCAGAGGATGGTACGACCTATGGTTACAAGGTAGACTGGAAGACATGGTTTGATCCGAGTGCAAAGTCACAATGGACAGCCAATGGCCATTTATTCTTGAATGGCTCACCGGTTGATGACTCCACAAAGAGGGAACTTGTTAACCTAAAGAATTGGCTTACCAAAAATTCCGGGTCGATGTCGAAGATCGGAGAAGATATTAAGAATGAAGACAGTCTCTATAGGCAGACATTAGCGTTCTATAATGAAGCACTTAGCGAAGGAAGTGCTGACAAATTGACCAAGTTCTTTACCTACGGATCGGCTCTTAAGATCATGGTAGCAGTTAAAGACCTTGAAGCAAATTTCAATAAACTTTCATCTTCTATCGGCGCATCGCAGGATAAGCTGAATGCAGCCCTGGCTAAAGTACCGGCCAAGTATAGAAGTTTGCCTGAATACAAGAGATTTGCGTCATTGATCGGGTCAGTCGGCAGTAAGGGTAATAAATTAGATTCTTATCAGCAATTAATGGCGCAGTATAAGGGAAATTTCAAAGATGCCTTATATAGCGGCAATTTATCGCTTAACGATGTAAATGGATTTGCCAAAAAGATAAATAATGTTTCTACCAGTGTTAATAATTTAAATAATTCCCTTAAGGGGTTGTCAAACTCTATTAATGCGGCAGGTAAGAGGCTTAATACCGCTATAATCAACGCCCAAAAAGCTGAGATAGTTGCCAAATTTGCTAAAGAGAATCCAGACGGTGTTGTGTTCTTTGGAAAACCCTATGGTGCTAATTATAATGATATTGTTGCTCTAAGAAACAAGATGAACCAGACAGGGACTTTTGATAAAAATGGTAAGTGGCATGTAAAGTCTCAATACGCCACGCATCCTAAATATGTCGATATGCTTTATGATAATTATGTAAGCAATAACTGGTTAAAAGCTATGGGCCCTGATGGCAGCACATTAATGACTCCCGAAGAATTTAGAGCTAAATACCTTGCATCTGTTAATTCTTCCAGCAGTTGGACATCTTTATTTAATCCTGCAAGCCAGATCGGTACAGGTAATTATGCATGGAATAGTTTTTACTTTAGGAATCAGGCTGAGATGGATATTATGATGGAAAAGGCGTGGAATGGAGGGACAATAAGTGCCGATGCTAAGCAGTTTATTTATAATAAATATGCTCAAATGGATTACCAGGCCGAGCAGAATAGAATGATGTCTGAAATAGCCTCCCAGCATAGTCAGGCTTATTTATTAGATATTGGAAATAAGGCTAGGGACCTTGCTTATGATGACAACAGAAGGAAAGGGATAAATTGGGCATTTACAGCGTCTGTCGATGCTGCCACAATACCTCAGCTTTTGGCTGCCGGAGGAATGAATCCTGCAAATTTAACATGGAATGAAGAAAAGCATGGATATGAATATCATGCTTATGGCGCTACAGGAGACAGAAATTTAAGCGTCAGCGAGACTAAGAAATTAATGACAGATACTCTGAGAACACAGTATAGAAGAAAGGACTGGGAAGAGAGTTCATTGCTAGCGGCTGGCACATCCTTCTTCAGGAATTTTGGTACAGGTTTATTGACTTTAGGTTCATGGGCCGAGTCTCAAGCTGGTTATGTATCTAATGCTCTTGGTAATTACCTTGGTGATACTGTAGGATTTAATTTTGGGTTGACTACTGATGCTGAACTTGGATATCTTCGTAATCTTACAATTATGAATGCAGTGAATACACAGTATCTTCAGGATGAGTGGAGAGGTTTTATTGGGACAAAGGATTGGAATCCTTGGGCCGCAGGAGCTGTTGATGTAGTTTGGGGCGGACTAATGACTGCCGGTGTTGGCGCTGGTATAAAACTTTTAACAGGTACAGCGTCACAAGTTACTGTGGGTGCGGCCTTAGCCGGACTTAGAGGAGCAATAACAACAGGTATTACAAATTTGTCCTTAAAATTTGCTACAACTGCTACCTTAGAACAGGCTTTGGGCAGAATTGCTGTCGGAGCTCTTCAAGCTGGGATTAACATAGGAAAAAATTTGGCTATTAATTTTGCTACAACTGTTGGAACAAGCGGCACACTGTCGTTTGAAGGCCAGGTAGGAGCTTTATTAGCCAATTCAGTAAGATCGATTGGCCAGACAGCAGCGGGGATCGGATTTAATACTGTCAAGCTTATAGGGCTTACTTCGCCTACATTGGCAAAATGGGGTGGTATTACATTAGCTGATGGCGCAGGTGGCTGGGCATTGAAAACTTCAGGATTAGCAATAGCTAATACTGCGCTTAATTCTTTAAAAGTTGGAGCGCTTGGAGTTGGATTCTGGGGCGCAGGCCAAATGGGATTATTTAAGCCGTTATCCGGCGCATTTAATTATTTAGGGCAAACTTTTCAGAATGCCCCGTTTGGTATTGGTGGTGTTTTTAATGCAATAAGTGAGCAATTTGACCAGTTTGGCGAGGGTACAGCACTCCAGGCTTTTCAACAGGGCGCTGTTATAGGTGCTATTATAGCTCCTACTATGGGTCCTATAAGCAGAATGCTTGGAGATATACCCTATATTGGTAATTTTAATAAGATGGTAAGTGGTCAGTTTGGATTAGAAGGTTTGGCTGAAAAATACCCCGTTCTTCAGGCATTAACAGCGGTCATCGACGAAGGTATAGTTGAACCTACATACGGCTATTATATACAAAACAGTCTAATGAAGTTTGGTGTTGACCAAAAAATTGCTGGTAATATAGCTAATTATGCCGCGGAATACGTTTCCGGTGGTGGTGAATTAGAAGGGGCAAATGTAAATGCATCAAGATTGTTTGAAGGTATTAAATCAGGCAGAGAGTTATATAATGTCGCACAATCAGCACAGGTAATAAATGCGGCTATTAAATCTCCTGAATTAGCGGCAAGAGTTTCAGGAGACATCCAGTCCCAGACAGCTATAAACGACGCGGTTACAAAGATACAGACATCTCTCAATTATCTTATTACCAATGGATCTTTAAGGCTAACCAATACCGGTATAAGTATTGACGGGCTTTCAGCTGTTTCAGAGGTTATTACCCAGGTAGCAAATTCGATCGCAACACTTGAGAATGCAAATTTATCATCTGTGAATATTGCCCAGTTGGATGCTATAAAAGTGACTCTTATCAATACGCAGGTTAATATAACAAGTCAGATGCAGGCGTCTTTATCAAGAAGTAATATAGATATAAATAATGCCGCAGCGCTCCTGAGCAATGCCACGGCTGCGCTGGACATTTTAACCAATGGTATGCCGAGGCCGTCCGGTGATGCTATGTCAGCCAATGCTTATCAAAGCGCAGTATTAGAAGCAAGGAATAATTTGGTTTCTGTTGCTGCAAGGATAAATAGAACTGTAGCAAATATGGACTTCTCTACTGATGCTACGAATGTTGATACACATCTTAATCTCTTATCAAGCCTTATAGAGACTTCAAGGGCTATCCAGGAGAATGCTATTGACGAAGCCACAAAGGAAAGGGCTTTAAATGACCTCGGAGCCAATATATCAAGGATCGCTTCCAATATAGTCCGGTTCCAGGGATCCAATACTACGCAGTCTTATGCAAATGGCGCCAATGCATTGACCACCTTAAGGACTATCAGTTCTTTGATCGATTCTCTTACGACCAATTCATCTACAAGTGTAGCAGTATTAAGTAATAACCAGCTTCTTAATAATCTTATTATACTTGCTGACAATCTCTCCCAGAGTTTCTCTACTGCTGATTTTGCCGTAGGGTCTATGGGCGATACGGTGGCCGCTTTAAATGACGCAGTTGAAACAGCTGTTGCCATTGACAATGCTTTGGCTAATGGCGCTTTTGCAAGCACAGACCTTAGCAATAGAGCAAGGGCAATACGAGGGAAAATAAGCACATTATGCGCTACTGTTACAAGTGCAGTGGCAAACAGCCAGACAATCTCTACATTAGATAGCCACGTACTTGGTAATCTACTTGTCAACCTTACTTATTTTGCCCAGAGTGGCGACCTCAACCTTACGCAGTCCCAGTTTGATAATGCCATGACCAATATTACTACCGCTATTACCGGAAGGTTGAATCAGGGTAATTCATATTCAACAACCCAGCTGGAGGCTATGTATAGCGCTTTAAATAATATCTATACAAATAACCAGGCAACCCTTGGTTATGCAGTTGCGCCGCTATTAAACAGCATTATGAACACAGGTAAAGTCGATACCACAAGGCTGAATGCGCTTCCATTAGATTATTCCACATGCCAGGATGCCTTTGATTATCTGCCTACAGAAACAGGGATGAACGAGGCGTTGAATGCGGTTTACACAAGTACGGAAAATACGATAGATGCTAACGGCAATTACTCTATAACCTCTAAGACCAAAGATGGTTCTGTAACCACTACCTTCAATGGAAGCACAGTAACGAGAAGCGTTTCAATAGCTGATCAGCCGATAGTGGTAGAGACTATCACTGAAACACTGGCTGATGGCACTGAAAGTGTAAAGTATGTATTCAGGACAAAAGACGGAAAATTTGTTTCTACTGCTGAAGGTAAAGCTTTTGAAGGTATAACTGTATTAAGCCAGAAAGCACTTGATAATGCCGATATAGACGCTACTCCGATAAGCGCGTCTATAAATACTAAAGGGGAATTGGAGATCAGGCTTGCAACTGGCATAGAGACGCTTAATGGCATCAGCCACGGTATATTTGAAGTTATAAAGATTGATGATGCCGGCAAGGTTACATCAAGAGAATCTAACTGGGATACTTTGCCTGTAAGGATAATCCAGGATAATGACGGTAAATACAGGGCAGACGAATCATTCGGCAGTGATGCCCAGAAAGCTAATGCAGTCCTGTTTAATTCGATCATAGCCCAGGTAGAGGCAATGAGAGGATTTACTATAGGCATGAGAAATGATGTAAATGTTATACGTGCCATAGCAGAACTTGCCTATAACGGCGCAGATAATTTCTTTAGAATTCCTGCCGGTACTGGAAAGACCGACGTCATATTTGCTATAGCTACTGTATTAATGAGCCAGGCTGATAGCACAAGGCCGACAAACTTTGTACTTTCAAGTAAAGATTTGTTTAACCAGACTATCCAGAACCAGCCTTTACAGGATGTTCTTGCTGCATTTGGCCTTACTTCTACAATATTCACCGAAGATACTTTGCATCAGCTTAGAAGCAATGATCCGGCCAAAAGGCAGGCAGTATTGACAGCTCTTGCTAATAACAGGGTAAGGATAATTGACGGCCAGGGTCTTGACTTCCTGGTACAGGCAAGAGACCAGATAGGCGAAAATATAAAGACCCCTGAGGATCAGGCGGTTGTGGATGCATTTAACCTTGTTTATAATAAAGCCAATTTCATATCAGATGAAGCTGATACTTCGTTCTATTCTAACGGTACGCAAGCCGGCCAGGATACAACAAAACTTACCAAGGATCAGAAAGCCGTTATATCAAGACTGATGACCATTATAGGTAATGTTGAAGTTAATGGTATGACAATAGAGTCATTATATGAAACTGACGGAGGAATGGCTTGGATCAGCGCCATAAGAAGAAACCTTCTTACATACAGAGTTTTAGATTCAGAAAATAATATCCTTGATCTTACCTACGACCAGTATATGGCCGCAGATAATGTGTCGTTATTTGATGTTAAGTTCAATGACGGTGAGCTTAGTTATGGTTCGACCAATAACGGCGTGGATGTCCTGAATGGTATCGTAGATGCTATCAACTCGGATGTTAAAGGAAAGAGAAATGTCACTCTCGAAGACTTTAAGGCCGAAGATGTAAATAAACTTGATCTAACTGACCAGCAGAAAGCTGCTATCATGGGTTACAGGGCTGCTTTAGTCGGATGGGCAAAAGCTCTGAGGCAGACTGAAGGTAAGGATGTCGCTTATTGCGCTGAGACCGGCGATATCAGGGTAATGGCCAACGGCGTAATAGCCCCGAGATTGCAACAGTCTGATCCGTATCTTGCCGGCGCAACACAGCTGGCATTTATGAGATCTATAATGGGCGAGAACGGCAACTTGGATAATGTTGAGATGCAGGGCGAAACCCGCAGGTCAAGTCGTATGAATACTATCCGCCATATGTATGATGCCCAATTTGACGCTACGTTCTCAGGTTTCTCGGGAACATTAGACAGCGTTTCTTATGCAGCTTTAATGATGCTGGGTGTTAACGTTGTCGAGATGGTAGAGGGAACTACAAAGAGAGCTGTGGATAAGATAACAGACAGCATGATAAAGACATATGCAAGCGGAGAAAACCTTGTAGATTCTTTGACGGTTGACGGATCCAAGAAGGGTGTCGCCTTCCTCAATGGACAAGTTGGAACTGATGAATCGATAGTAAGAGATGGAATCATAATAAAATTGTTAACTGCGACAGATGCTTCAAAGAGAGATGTGTTTATAGTGAAAGGCCAGCATGAAGACTGGTACAGGGTTACTGCCAGTGACATTGTTGATGGCAGGCTTAATCTTGGCGAACATAACAGGATTGATTTCGAAAAAGCCAATCCAACAGCCGAGGACCCGGATGTAAAGAAATATATGGATGTCCGCCCGGGCGATAATGTCGGATTCTGGTTCACACTTGGCGCAACAAGAGGTATAGATGTTGTATTTAACGGTAATGTAGAAGTACATGCAATAACAGATAAATTCTCAAAGGCTACCGATATAGAACAATTGCTCAATAGAGATAGGGGTGTAAGGCTTGGCGGAAAGTTCGTATATGCTTATACCGCCGAAGATGCCCAGGCATTCAGGGAAGGCAGGATCTCCCTTGATGATGTAGCTGCGGACCTTGCCGGAGGGCAGTTAAGGTTTACATATGATGTGACTTCAAATGGAGCCGCCAATGCCGCGCTTTTGCACTCACTAGTTATTGACCATATTGACGCTGAAAGGGCGCCGCCGACAGGGTTTGCCAATGAAGTGACAAAAGATGAGTTTATGGCTCTTATTGATGCAAACGAACAAACGGAAAGACAAAATTTATTATACAGGCACCTTACAGATGCTATAGATGAATCGTTAGTCCATTTCTTAGAAGGCCTCAGGGCTACTGCTTCTACAGAAGCTGAATATTCATTCCTCGAAAAGGCCATAAGTGACTTCCAGAATCAGTCCGGTGTTGATACAAATATCGGCTTAGGAAATGCCCAGACAGGCCTTGATGGCCTCAAAGCGGCTAAGGAAAAAGCCGATAACTTCCTGAATGCTATCACAAATTCGGATGAATTTAAAGCCATTGCCAATACTGCTGTCGGAAGCAGTATTTCAGCAGAAGCCATGGCTGTTTCTACCACAGATATAAATCTTGCCCTTACCTCGGATAGCTCTGTAACACCGATCGCTTTAGCGGGTAGTTTATCAGAATGCCTCGAATCAATAAATGCCAGTATTACAGAAAGCATGCTTCCAAAAGTGGCACCTATGTCCACAGAGAAAAAGGTTGAGATTTCTGCCACCGAGACAGTTGATGAAGCTATTGACAGCATGGAAGGCATTAGCGAAGAGGCAAAGAGCGCCATCAGATCACAGCTTGACGCAAGAGGATTAACAACCACTGATCCCGCTACCGGCCTTAAGAATGTTACTGACGGAGCAAAGAAGTTCATAAAAGCGGTTATGAGCTTAAGGAATAAGATAAACTCAGATCCTAATGTTATAGATGCCCTTATACCAAATGCAGGCGACGATGATAAGAAAGCAGTGGATCTTATCGGTGCTCTTATCGATGCGAGCGCAATATCGCTTGATACTTTCGGAGATAATGAAGTTAATGCCATCCTTATGATAGGTGAAGCGGCTATAGGGTTTGCCGGAGTTCTTTCATGGGACGGTGGTGATGTAGCGGCTAACCTAAGAAATATTACAAATATTAAAAATATAATAAAATCCTCTAACCCGCAATACCAGGTCTTAGCACTTATAGCCGGCAAGACCCAGGATATGCAGGCAAGTTCAATGGTGCAGAGGCTTGTCACAAGGCAGTACCAGATAGACCAGCTTAGGGCCGCAGTTAGCGTTGCCCAGTCAAATTTAGTAGCCGCATTTAGAGAACTAGACGGCGAGGCCGAAGAAGTCCATAAGGTAAGAATGGATGAAGCTAAAGCAGAATTTGAAGAAGCCCAGGCGAATCTGAGCGAATATGTAAAGAGCCACACCATTACTTTCGATGTTGATTATATTAGTGATCCGGAAAATGAGGTATTCTCGCTCACCGAAATATCTACAAGGCTTAATATCACCAGAAAAGCGGAGATAAATACCGCGTTTGCCAGAATGTTCCTCATGGACCCTGTGGCCAATTATGACGCGCTTATACAGGCGGAAGCCAATCTATCCGCTATGGATAATAGTATTGTCCTGGATATTACTGATCTGGCAGCAAATGTAAATAATCCTGTTGCGGCATCTGAAAATGAGTTAAGAAGCGTAGATGCTCAGATAAGGCAGATTTTACTCAGCATAATAAGCGATCCTGATAAACAGGGTGAAATCAAATTTGCAGATATGCTATCCAGCGATATGGTGAGGTTATATCTCAATAACTGGAAAGCTAACCAGGAAGAGAGCGTAGTCAATGAAATAGAATCCAAGATCAACGAACTTGAATCGAAGAGAAAACAATTAATTGATTCTGCTAAATTATCTTTGGGAATATTTAAGGGATCCAGTAATACTCAGCTTGTTGCCGCAGCTAACGCCGTTGAAAAACTTATAACAGGATTTAAACTTGTTAATCCATTAGACATAGCCAAGATAGCTCAGGATACAGGATTGCCGGAGACAATGGTTTATCAGATACTTAATCTTTCTTTCACGCCTTCAGAAATTGCAGACATAAAGAAGTTAAGGGACGGGAATGGCGCAAACGGTGAACTGATGAATGCCGAGTTCATATCTAATAACGTTTCTATTGCAAGTCTTGGCATGATAGTAAGAGTGAATAACGCTATTAAGGCCCTAGAAACAAAGAATAACAGGTTTGCTTCTGTAAATGACCTCGTTCAGATACAGGCCGAATACAACCTGAGCGACTATGGAATGGCAATGGTTCTCTTTGCCTATGACAGTAATTTTGCTCATGTTAATTTCTGGCCTCTTTTAAAGAATATAAACGAATCACTTCAGTATCTCGACGACCTCTACTATACTGAAGCAGCGGAAGGTACAAAGCTGTCAGATATCCAAATAATAGCAAAGGGTGATAAAACAGGCCTTGCCAACCTGGTGTTTAATGATACCGATTCTCTTGCCTTTGCAAATTATATAAGGACAAAAGCTATCGCCGACGGAAAGACGATCTTAGCTGATGAGGCTCTTAATGTGGCAAAGATCATAGCAGCCAAAGACCCCGATAATCATCAGACAGCGCTTGATGCAATGGATATCTTGACATTGGCGATCGATGAATTGACAGGGAGCGCTACGGATATTACAGAATCTCTCTTAAACAGTGTAAGAGATTCTGTAAGGGACAGAGTTAAATTATTGGCCTCGATAGGTATGCCGCTTGCGGGCCATGATGCGGCATTGGGCAATGCAAACCTGATCCTAAATTCTGATACTACATATCTTATTGAAGCGGTTAACTATGCTATAGCAAGGAATGCCGGCGCTATTATACCCGATTTCTCTCTTGTGACTGCCAATGAGGCCTTCAGCATTGAGATAGATACGCCAAATACCGATAAACCTCAGGTAGTCTTAGCTGTGGCAACCCACGATATCAATCAGCGCGTACTGGCATTTGACCCGACTCATAGCTTAATAAGTGAGTTATTAAGCGAAGCGGTAAGCCAGCTCGGGAGCCAATTTAACCTTTCTATGTTTGATGAAATAAGGTTCTATGAAAATGTTGACTTCCTGGGTTTTGCAAACCATAGCATAGGATATGACGCCAGTATTGATATAAATATCAATCTGATTACAAATACACTTTATACAAAGGAACAGAAGGTTGCATTCCTTAAGATGATCCTCGTACACGAAGCAGAACACCTGAATACAACCGGATTCAATCCTGCCGTGAGCGAGATCATGTGCAGGATAAGTGATCTCAAATATTTGGTGAGTTTATCTGATAATGAAAGATCAATACTTCTTGATATGATCAAGGAAACAACATCAGCTGCTTATTACAATATTGCCTTTAGTGCCGTTAGTAAAAAACAGGTTGATGATGAAATAATAGATCAGTTGATCACATTTGTCAGATTTACGGATGCGTACCCGGGTATAAAAGACCTGACAAATGATGCTGTAAGAGGTCTGATATCTTCAGCCCAGATAGCCGGCGGGTATTATTCTCTGAAGCTTAGAGATGCGCAGTTAGCACTCAGAAATAAAGATATAGAAGGCCTTAAGAGCGCAAGGCTTTTCTTTGCTCCGGATAATATTACCTGGATGAAAGGCGGCCTTGACAGCACAGATATAGAAAGGTATCTCGCCATTACTAATGCATTGCTAAACCTTGGATGGAATGATTCGGCTGAGATCGAGAAGTCAAAGATGGTGGCAATAAATGTGGCATTCCAGGCACAGAAAAACCATCTTAATAGGATCGAAGCTCTGGCACTTCTGACACTTGCAAGGATTGCGGAATTTAAAGGCAATCAGGATATGGCAAGAGGATACTACAGGTCTGTTATATATATATTGACAAATATTCAGGTAGATAAGGATGACATAATCACAAGGGTCCTTGAAGACGGGACATTAAGCATAACCGGCGGAGCATTTGTGGTGAACCTTTATCCGACCGGCGATGCTGATTTCAATTTTAGAAGTTCATATGAATATTTGTTAGGCGAGCCTACTAATGCCGATAAGGCCGTTATGAATAAAATCAACAAATCAATAGCCGCCTATAAAGATCGGATAGCTGATTTTGTCGGCCTGTCATATGAAAATGCGTTAAAGTTGATGCAGGATATATGTGTTACTACTATAGGCCCGATCGGATCAGGGGCATGGGAGCAAGCATGGCCGTATGTTGTTAATTTCTTTGATCTATATCAGAGTGAATCCAAATCCATAGTTCTTGGCTACCTGAGCGGTAAGCTTTCAGCTGGCGCCGTGGACCAGGGATTAAGAAATAAGCTTAGTGAAATGGGTATAGATCCTGACTCGTTAAAGGTGTCAATGGATGCTAAGTATAAAGAATTTATCACAAGAGAAAGCGGTAGGGAGATCATAAGCCTGGCTAGCGGCGCTGAAGCCGAGGTCTTTGAGATCGCAGGCGAAAAGTATGTAGTCAAAGTTGTAAGTGAAGATAGTGATCCTTTGGGATTAGATACAAAGCACCTTAGAGACACTGAAGAAGCCCTTGGCGATATATTTGCAAGAACCATTGATATAGAAGATGAAGCCGGTATACCTGTCATTGAAAATGACAATGGCTCAAAGGTTGTCAGAACATTTACCAAAATAAGGGCACAGGAACGCCTTACGATCATACAGGATAAAGTCAAGTTGATCGCCCAGGCAGTTATGGCTATCAAGAACAATGAATCTTATGACCAGGAATTGAAGAATAAGCTTATCCAGGAAAAGTATGATGAATTAAAGAGAATTTTTGACAGCTACTGTGATGTCCAGATCAAGATGTGGCAGAGGGGCATTATTGACCTTGACGGCAAGAGAATGCTTAATTATGGAGTGACTGAATCAGGCGATGTCAAAGGCTATGATTATCATATGTATGATTTCAATGCAGAAGGTACCGAGATGGACGCGGTTGAAATGGATAGATTCAGCCACAAGGATTCCGAAACTTATATCGATGGACTACTCCTTACTCCTATGGTTAATAGCGGCCTTTTAGACCAAAAGGTAAAAGGCGATATCTTGGCGGTTATTAAAGGTTCACTTGAGGCGATTGATGGAGAGTCATTCAAGGCAAACTTTGAAAAAGATCCTGACAAAGCCAAAGCCAACTATGTAAAAATGTTTGAAACTGATACTGCTAGAAAAGCGTTCCTTGATTCTATGACTGATATGTTCGAACCTTTACATCTCGTGGGTTCAGGGGCAACAAACCCTGTTTATTCCAAGGATGGCAGTAATTTTGTAATCAAAGATATGACTTCAGACCCAAGCGCTTGGCAGAAATATCAGACCTTGAAGGCATATTTAGGAGGAATAGCGGCTCCTTATACGGCATTGGAAAACCTGAATATTACTTATCTAGACGAAGCCAATGTTATGCACACCCAAACGATTACCCACGCGCTTGTACAGAATAAAGTGACAACGCTCAATGAAAAAACAAATGAGCTTTTAAATAACGGTGACCCTGAAGGCGCTAAAGCGCTCCTTGAAAATGTCGTAAGGCTTATGACTGCTTTATGGGCAGCCGGTTATGTAGATCTTGACATAACAAGATTCGCGGATAACTACGGAGTGGACGAAAATGGTAATGTAGTCATCATAGATGTTGAAGCGCTGGTAGCCGTAAAGGATCTGGCCGGTAACCCAAGTCTTGATGGCGATCAGTTTGCGGCGTCATTCAGTAATCTGCAGGCAATTTCTTTGATGCGCAACGCATTTAATGAAAGATTCCCTTCAACCCAGGTTGCACTAGCGGAATTTAACGCTATAAAGAATACTGCTACACCTATGGTCTTGGAAGATGCCAGCGATAACGATATGGCTGACTTCCTTAACTCGGCGTCATTTGATGCTGTGAACGCTGATGTAAGATATGTTTCTAAGGTAGATGAAGTCCAGGTATTCAAACTTAATAAGATAGGCGGGGATCTCGTAACTGAATTAAATAAGATAGTTACTATAGCAAGAAGCGAAGGTAAGAAGCTCCATCTTCCTGCAGCTTTGGATTCAGCGACCTTAGCTATTTATTCGAGATTCCTTAAAAATATCCAGATGTTTGATGAAGCTACCCAGGCATGGATATCCTATAATCTCTCTGATAACCAGGTTAAGGCCAAGATCGACGCTCAGATAGCAAGCGGCAAAGGTGTGGTACTTAAGGGTGATGCCAATATAGTCGTTGCAATAGAAAATGTTGTTGAGTCAGATCTTGACCAGATACTGCTTGTTGAAAAAGGTATAAATGTTTATGACATAGTTGTCAATGGAGTAGTGAAAGGCGAGATATCATACTCAATGAGTGGTTCCAATATGAACATCTCATCCTTCGGCCCGACTTCCCCGATCACTTCAACCGATGAGGATATCAATGTGTATCTTGCGGTTATGAAGTGGATCAGCGAGGTAGCATATAACGGTAAGATCAAGAATGTATCCGTTGCAGTAACCAATCCTATTGCGTTTATCGCTGCAGAATCTTACCTTAAGAATAAGTCCTATAATGGTCTTGATATATCCACTCATAATTCATATAAAGACCTTATAGATAATGTCGGTATTATAGTAACAGGAGAACCGGCTAAAGAGCTCGTCGTTGATCAGTCAGAACCGTCTGCTACATCATATTCTGCCGGTGATATATTGAACCCTCTTTCATTAACTGCCGGAGATCTTTACGTATCATTATCAAAAGACGGCAATGATGTTCTTACAGCCGGGAGAATGGACGGGGTCACGGTAATCGGTTTTGTTAAGTCCCCGATAGTCCTTAATCTTATGAGAAAGCTAATAAGATATCTCAATTCACCTCAGACTGAAAGGGCGTTTACATTAAAGGGCCTTAAGCTTAAAGACTTCCTGAATAGCCTTACAAGTAGGAATTTGCCTTCTAATGGAGTTCCTTTGAATGCCCAGTTCACAATGGGTGATGCTACCAAAGGCAGGCTTAGTATTGGTGATTCAACGGTTGATAAATTGGCATTGATAGACTCTATTGTTGATTATGAAGATGAAGCTCCTGATATGATGTCAATTGATAATTTTATAAGCGAAGCGCTCAGGATCACAAAAGCCGGCGGGCTCATACATTTTAGGCCCGGTCATGATATCAGCCCAACACTCGAAAATGAAGATTTCTGGATAAAGGCTTTTGAATATAACGCCGCTAAACTTGGCGTTACGATACAGAAGGTCTCTAATACTTCCATTGGCGGTATCCTGATACAGGTTGTCTCTAAAACTGATGTGTCAACAGCCTTAAATATTATTAATTTAAGGCCAAATGTGAATGTTTTGACGCAGGAACAGAAAGACGAGCTTGTTATAGCATACGCAAGAGGAATATTGGGTTCAGCCGAATCAGATATGATAAATAAGATCGATACAATTATTGCTGCAGTTAATAGTGGTGTTGATTTTGGAGCCGAATTTGACAAATGGATCTCAGTAGAGGCCTTTGCAAGAGTGAGAAGCACCGATCCAAATAAGGCTCTGAGCGGTCTAAATATTTACAAAGAAGTTCTCTCGAGGGCTAGACTGGGCGTAACAGGCGCTACAATGAACACTACTAACATCGTAAGCGATTTATTGTCCATTTATGGACTGAATAGTTCTTCACCTTTGATAGTAGAGGCGGCAAAAGACGCTTTAAATGAAGCTGTACTAAGAGCTCAGGCTTATGATGAATCCCAGGATAGCGGGAAGCATTTACAGCTTATGATCTTGATATTGGAAAAATCTTTTGCTTATTACAAAGCCGCTACCACTAATATACAAAAGAGCAATATACTTGAAGCCCTTGACAATATAGCCTTCAATAGCGATGCCTTGGAATACATGGGTAACAGGATCGAAGGGTCGAAGTCCGATATAGAACTGAGGGAAGTTATACTGACCTTCTTAGTCAATGCAGGCCAGAATGATTCGGGAGATGCAGTTATTGCCCTTGGTAAGCTTATAGAAAATATCGGAATAGTAATTGCCAATTACCCAACGGCCGCTGAAAGGCCTGAGCTGGCTGAACTGAGAAATCACTATGTTGAAAAACTAGCAGAGATGGGTTCAGAGAAAGCTGTTGATGTTCTTGTAGTAGAGTTGTCGGGTATTTACGAATATTGCTATGATGAAATAGCAACCGAAGAAAATGTTGCTTATGAAATAGCGTTAATGGAAGCATTGAGAAACCTTGACTTTACTTCTGAATTATTCCTTGTCCCGGCTTTATCGACTCTGCAGAGATGGGCTTTTGATGCTCATAACCTGGGTATAACTGATGATGTGAAAACAAAAGCTGCCCAGGTCTATAAAGAGCTTTCTGATAAGTTCCTAAATAAACTAGCCAATGAAGAAGGTACAACCTTGACGGATGAAAATACCGGTGCGCTAGACTCACAGAAAATGATCGACGATCTTGAGAGAGAGCTCGATTCAGGTAATCTGGCTACAGCTGATGAGGCTACAAAAGAAGAAGCAAGGGGCATAATAGCGAGGCTTAAACAGGCATTGGCTGAAACAGCCCAGGAATCTTCAAGCCAGTTAAATATGGAAATAATACCCGGCCTCGGAGCCTTATTCACATTTATATCCAAATTCATTAAAGCCGGCGAAAACAAAAACTCCAGTGAAAAATCCCGTAAGAGCTGGAGGAACTGGGGCACTATCATCGGATTATCATTATCCGCTGCGGCGATGACCATTATACCTGAACTAAAACTTATATCTGAACAGGATCCTTGGATCAAGCTCAATCTGATCAACATATTCGCGTTCTGGGGCATATTCTGGTTATATGGTGCTTTCAACTGGGTTGTGGAAGGTATGTCATATTTTGATAAGGGTGATATGCCGCTAAAGAATTATAGCGATTTTAGAGGGAAGACCGTTACTGCGTTGTATCCGACGTCAAGCGGTATAGGTGAACCCGGTAAAGATGGAGGCAATTTAAAGGCCCTTGAATCAGTTGTTAATCAGTCGTTTAGACACCATGGCAACTATAGAGTAATTATTTCCAGCAGTATACTTGCCAACAAGAAACTTAGTGATGAAAAGAAGAGGATCCGTTATCAATATTTACTTGATACGGTTGAATATTTAAGAGCAAAATATCCGGATGTTGAAATAATAATATCCGATGTTGAGGGCGGGTCAAAAGCAGGGCAAATGAACCTGTCACTGCAGGCTGAAACAACAGATGCTGATGACTTCCTTCTTCTAACCGATAAGGATGAAATATTCTCAGAGAATTACGTTGAGGAGATGCTGCCGTACTTCTATGATGATGAGGTTGCGTTTGTACAGTCGAATCACGTATTCGATCCTACGATCCAGACAAAATTCAGCGATGAGGTAGGCACGGGCGTTGACCACCACTGGAACCAGTACCAGCATCCGAGAAATAAAGGCGGATTCGTAATGCTTCTCGGCCATGGAGTTCTCTACAGAAGAAGCGTATGGAGAGATGTAAGATGGAGTTCCTATGACGGCAGGTCCGGACAGGGATGGCCAGAAATAGTTTCCGAAGACTTGGCGTTCTCTCTGCAGGCGAGGTTTATGAAAAAACACGGTAACTACGGTGTATTCGCCAGAGGTGTATCCGCCATGGAAGGTTTCCCTGAGAACTTCACACAATTCTATGTAAGGCACAAAAAATGGTCCGGCGGTACAGTAGAATTCTTCAGGGATTATATATTCCTCGGAACAAAGAAAGCCACCGATGCCTTATGGGCATTGGGAGCTTTTGCTGCGACATTCGGTTTATTGAGTTTGTTTACGGGCGGCGGCGGAGTGGAACATAATACCGTTACCAGCGTAGGTGGTTACTTTGGCCAGATATGGAACTATGTATCGAATATACTGGGAGATATGTCGTTACTCCAGAAAGGCATACTTGCAGGTGAAGCAGGGTTCTTATTCGGCGTCTTTAAGAACGCCATGAGAGGTAAGATCTGGAGTTCACAGATGACTACCATAGAGAAACTGGATGTTACTGTGCCTGTATCCAATTTGCCTCTTAACTTCGTATTCGTATTCTATCTGATACAGGCGTTATTATATGATTCATATGTTCCCCTTGAGGCAGGCCGTGTTGTGGGGCCGCAATTCCTCGTTATCACAGTGTTGACGTTGATGTCGCCTCTTATTATTTTCTTTGTTAATATGGCAAAGACACCTAAGAAGATGCTCAATTTTGTATCCTACTCAACTTTATTCTATCCGGCACTTGCAATAGTGGCGATGTGGGAGACATTTATTAAATTACTTGGCGAGAAGGCAAAATTCGTATCTACATCTTCTGTAGAAGATGATGCTAAGATTAGCCAGTTGCTTCCCATTAAATATCTGTTACAAATTCCATGGGATATGATTACTTTATTGATCCCGGGCTATACTCACACTAGAACTGATGAAAAGGGAAATACCACAACTTTAACTCCTTGGCTTCAGTTGAGATCTGACCTTGCTAATCTTGAGTTGATACCAACAATAATTGGTGGTGCTTTATTGACTTGGGCTGCTTTGAGCTTGTCACCGTTTAGTATAGCAGTATCAGGAGCGTATTTACTTAGCCCGCTTATTTCTTTCTGGAACAACGTACCTCATGATCTTACGGCAAAACAGCAGGAAGAATACAATAAAGCAAGTATTTGGTTGAAGCCGTTCCTGGGATTATCGCAGTTCCTTGATTCAAAAGGTATATACGGGACATTTATTCGCACTATTGGTCATGCTCCTTTTGTAATACTATTAACTGGTTTGTTCGGAAATATCTTCAAGTATACTACTGATGCTACTAACCCAGTTGTCTGGGGCGCGTGGGTAGTCGGTTCGTTATATGCCCTGGCATATATTGTCGGCCCGCTTATTTCAGCAGGAGTGGGGGCAATTACTAATATCTCAACCAATAAGGATATAAATAATGTTGCTGCCCAATATAATACATGGGGGAGCGCTCAGACTACTACCCCAAGCGTTGAGGAGAAATTCAAGAAACTTACCGAGCTTGCCGAAGCAAATGGCAACTTTAGAGATAATCCCAAGAAGATCCTTGATCTTTATGATGCAGTAGGATTACCCAAATTAAACGGTATAAGAAGCGCTATTATAGAAATGGTGAGGTATCAGGATAAGGGTATCTGGCAGATATTTACAAAAGAGATACAGAAGCATACAGTTCTCAATAACTCTTTTGAAAAATACAACCTTGCTGTTGATCTAAGGGATGCTATGATGGATACCTTAGGCCTTGATCCGGCCACCAGGGTTCCATACGGCAAGCCGCCGGTACACAATTATTTCAGCACAACTCTTACAACGTCAATAGAAAGCAGATTGAGAAGTTTGGGAGTTTCTGAGGAGTCTATATCCGCATTTATGGATATAGTAAATGCCAATAGGTCAGATTTTAAAGTCGAAACAGTGAGTATACAGACTGGAATTGATGATAATGGTAACCCTGTTATAGAAGACAAAGAAATGGTTACTACTGATATAGGTTTCCTGAACCTCTTCTCAGAAGTTGCGAAACTGATCAATATGAGCAGCGCTTCAACTGACAGGTACGTCGGACAGTGGCATGATATTGTGGGGCATTTACTATACTCCAAAGTCAATAATAAGCTTACTGAAGCAGAATTGTCCGGGCTTATGGGTTTAACTAACTTCAATTCATTTAAAGCTGCCTTTGAAACCGAATATGGAGTTGAATTCAGCATTGATGAAGCAGTTGCTAAATATATTTCCGGTGAATTGGGCGCAAATGCTAATACATACTTCCAGTCTGCCACAAACTTTATTAGAAATCTCCTTATTGGCAGAAATAATATGACAACCTCATTTAATCCTGAAGTTGCCGGCATAGCAGCAGGGCTTAATATAACCAATCTCAATGATCTCCTGACATTTAGCTCTGTAAATGATATAACTCAGAAGCTTAGTATACTGACGCCAATATTTGATGTTTTGGATATTATGCTGGCGATAAATGTAGGTGATTTTGCAGAAAGCGAAAAATACAAGGATCTAATAGATGAAATAAAAGCCCAGGTTAATTATGGGCATATTGCCATAGGCAATTATCCTGAAGCTATTAAACAGGCGTTGAGTGCTGATAATGAACAATCGCATATACTTTTTGGTCAAATAGCGGCCAGCCTGCATTCAGAAACAGATGAAGGAAGGTTGGAATTGGCTATTGATTCTTTATTTGATCCAGAGCTTACTTTAATAAAAACTGATGGTGCTGATCTCGCGGCTTTAGCTGCTAAATTGGCTTCAGAATTGCCAAATCTAGTTTATAGCATTCTTTCTACCTCCAACGTCGCCCTCCAGAATAAACTGATGCTAAAGATCGAAACCGTATTAGCAACAAAACCAGTATCAGACGCTGCAAGAAAAGCAGTTGTAAAAGCCAAACATCAGATTTCATTAGACAAGCTTACTCCACTTGTACAGGCATATAATACATATGTGACAAACAACCCAAGCTCAACGCAACTTGCAAGGAAACAATACCTCGTAGAGATATACAATAATAGCGGGCTGAAATATGGGTGGGAGCATCTATTTAGCTTGACGGTTCTTACCGCCGCGACCTACTCCAATGAGGCAAGAAATGCCATGTCAGAGGCGCTAACATTGATCAGCTCTGATCCAGCATCATGGCTTGACTTGGCTGGTTCCAATTTCTCAGGGTCCGGAAGGTTTGATAAGCTGGATGCTATTATTGCTAACCATCCGAGTTTGACTAGATATGAAAAACTTGCACTTTATCAGGCTATGGCGCCGGGGCTAAGAACCTCTGAATGGGAAGAAAATGTTGGGTTAGGTAGTTCTACTCAGAATTATGCTAGCGCATATATCACTGCCGCCAGAAATGAACTGAGAGATCTGTCACCCGACAAGCTTCCCAAGAGAATAGAAACATTGTGGAACCTCAGGTGGATGTATTTTAACCTTGAGATGGAAGATACCTTTGGGACAAATTATTACAGGCAGCAGGCGCTTGAATTAATATTTGGAGTACTGAAGAATAAATTCACTGATGAAGACCTGTGGAAAAACGCCAAAGAAATTATCACTGAAATGCTTGAATCCAAAAATATCCGTATATGGGAAATGGCGTTCAATAGATGTATTAAATCCTTAGGTGATGATAAAGAATTCTGGGGTTGGCCGGCTATTACCGAGGCGATAAATCCGATAAGAGTTGAGAATAATCCAACGATGATGCAGAGACTGCTTGATATCATTGAAGATGTAGATGGTAACATAGCCAAAGCTTATTTCCCATACGACAGCGATTACTACATTAATATAAGAATGCAGATCAGAACTACCATTGCAGGACATGTGCTTAAGGATATGCTTGGTAGGATCAAGGATAATTCGCCTTTGATAGATCCTTCAAACCCCAGCTATAATGCTTCTGTCAAGGAATTAAGAGAAAGAGGAATAACGCTTCTTCTTAATATTTTAGAAAATTCAGAAGCTGATAATACCATTGAACTAGTTAAGGCTGCCGCCGGGACTCTTAAGAGCATAGGGTCGTCTTATGGTATTGAAAGACTGGAGTCTTTAGTGGCAAATATCTCGAATCATGCGCCTTCGGAGAACGAGATACAGATGATAGATGTTATCGGATCTCTTAATTATGGCGAAGGTTCTAAGATTGACGCTGAAGTTGCCGAGAATATCAGGAAAGAGCTTGTAAACCTGGCCTTGAACGGTGATGACTATTTGAGCGGTACAGATGATGACAGGGACAAACTTAGGAATGCTTCGGCAAAAGCACTTGTTAATATGAGGCCTGAGGGTTTTGATGTGTATCTCCAGGCTATCAATAATAGTATTAACGATGACGTGATCAGAATAAGAGAAGAGATCCGCTCCAACGGACCGAGAGATATTCTCAGGTCTTATTTTAATACAACTGGTAATTATGAAATTGACGGCATACCTATAGATGTCTTTATAGTATACAGATTGATCAGCGCTGACTTAGAATCTAATAGGGAGGATCCGGCTAATTATTCTGATATTACCAATAAGACTGCCAGTGAAGCCGCTAACGGTCAGGACCTGATTTCCCAGGCAGACTTTGAGAATCTTTCTTATCAGAAGTTCTTTGGGGTGCCTACAAGGCCGACAACCAATCCTATTGATCTCTATAAGGATGAACACACAGGTCAATTGTATTTAGTAAAAGGCGGCAATGAATATACGATACTGATCGATTATATGACACAGAGGTTCTTTGCGCTAATGGGTTTACCGGTACCAAAGACATCTCTGGTATATGCCTATATACATGACAGGGATGGGGCATATATATCCGTAGAAGGTTTCAGGGTAGATGAGAACGGTTATAAAGTTAAAGACTATGCTAAAGGCAAACCGTATGAGAGAGATCTGAGCGCAACAGGCGGGCCATATCAGCGCAAGAAAGAACTGAGGCTGGCCATAGAATTTTTGCCTGGATATGAAGATGGCGGGTTGAATCTCTTGGAGAGATATCATGATGATGCAAGGGTATATGGGGCATTGATGCTATCAGCTCTCTTAAGGGATTCTGATAGGACTCCTTGGAATATGATGTTCAATAGCCCGGATTTCAATGATGTCTCGGATAATTCGGGTACCAATCAGGATATAGTACATATTGACTTTGGCGGCACGATGTTCTCAAGGCCTACAGGTGGTTTTTCTGAGTTCCTGCCTTATTTTGATTCGGTACAGTTTGAAAAAATATTTAATATTGTAAGGCATGATCAGAAGCTTTTTGTTAATGAAGCATACAAAATGGCAAAGACTGACGATGACAAATTGAGCAATTTGGCAACGATCCTTCAGGCAATTAAGCCTGAGCAGATCAGCGCGATCATTAATGGAAGTTTATCTCTGGCCGAACAGCTTACCAGTAGTAAAAACCTTACAGGGTCTCATAGCTTAAGCATGGTCAATGATTGGTTGGATCAGTTGAGCACTGAAAATGTTCCCGGCAGATGGAACAGAAAGACCCGCGCCCAGAGACAGAATCCTATAGAAATGTTTAATCAGGTCCTTAGAGACGGTGGATTAGAGTCATACCTTATTGGCGCAATTGGTGAGAGAAAGAATGACATCAGGACCATGTTTGATCTTGATGTTGCTGAAATTGGCGCTCTGCACGAGGCCTCTCTTGATGCAACATTTATTGAGCTTATAAGGGGAGATGTCAATTCAGAATATACATTAAGCCCTGTTGTTATGACACCTGATGGGGAGAAATATAATTTTTATGTTACTAGTGGCGGAGCGATATCAGGCGGTTATATTATCATAAACAAAGACAGGGTTGAAATGTATGATCAGAATGGCAACTTCATGAACCTGTCTTATATCGGTAGAAAAGATGCTTATACGGCACTTGCAGACGCTTCCAACTTTATGGCTCTTGGCCAGATAGAAAAGGCGGTAGCAGCTTATAATACTGCCATCAATTATGCCACTCCTGCGATGCATAAGACTATAATCGATGGTATGAAAGCCATACTTGACAGCGGTTCAGCTAAGGCAGCTGAAAAGGTTGTAGCCGGATTTGTAGTGGTCAATGACAAGCTTCCGAATGAAGTAAGCGAAGATGCCAGGGTTGCAAGGCGCTTACAGGCACTACAGGCCATAAAGAGTAATGAAAATTTGGTAAAACGAACCTTTGAATTAAAAGGCAGAGTTGATATGCATTACCATACCTATTATTCAGATGGCAACCTTACTCCGGCAGGAGCTGTGCTCGAAGCATGGATGAAGGGCTTGAGCTCAATAGGTATCATTGATCATAACACCTTTAGGAGCCATTATGAAGCTTTAAGAGCAGGCGAGGTTCTTTCTGCCGGCTACGCTTCTTCGGATAAGCTTGGAATTGAAGTTATTACAGGTGTTGAATTTGATTTTATTGATGACCCCAGAGGTATAACCGGCGGCCAGCATCTGATAGGTTATTTCCCTAATAGAGGCAGTGCCGATGCATATAAGACGTTCCTTAATAGCTCACCAGTAGTAAATATGGTAAATACAATGGATGGAATTTATTTTGATCCTAATGCTTTCGGTACCGGTGTTAATAGGGCTGAAAAGATGAGAATGCAATTTAATTCTAACTTTAACGAGAAGAATCTGCATCCGGATTGGTATGAAGGGCTGGAACTTACCAAAGAAGATTTACAAGGTAAGATATCCGACTTGACCAATTCCTATCAGTTATCGCTCATTCTTTTCCAGAAATACGGCCCCGAAAGATTGGGTTGTTCGAATTATAAAGAAGTTAATGCAAAATATTTCAAAAAGAACAGGTCAACCAACCCAGAAGATCCTAATTACGGCCCGACGGGTTATGTTTCTTTCGAAAGATCAGGAATAAGGGACGGTCAGCCGATAAATGATGTTATAAACTTTGTAACTGCTCAAAAAGGTGTCTTGGTATTACCACATCCTGTTGAGGTGACCTATAAGAGCGGCGAAAGAGTGACGCTTGAAGACCAGATGACATATTTGAGGGCCTTCCTGACTTCTTATACTCAGATAAGAGGCGTTGAGATGTATTCAAGTAAACTGAAGCCTGATTATAGGAATGCGTTGCAGGAATTATTGGATGATCTTAATAACAATGATGCAAGGTATGCCACAAACAAATTATTTACTACAAACGGTTCAGACGGCCACAATATCTTCACATGGCAGACCCTGATGGGTGTAGGCGATACTAAGGATGATCCGGCGGGGAATATGGGATTGGGCGATTATACGGATAGTCCCGAAGGAACGATACCTATAGAAGGAGCCGGTTATCAGGAGATAGTTAAGAATATTAAGGATGCCTTCACGGCTCTTGGAGCGGTCCATGTTACGCCTTCAAGCGTAAATACTTCATCTATATCCAGAAGGCCCGGCAATACGACCATAATATATTACGGGACTTTTGAAGGATTGATTACAACATTAGGCGGTGACGACCTCTCCAGATTTGATTCTAATGATGAAAACCTGAGGATGGCCAAGAATCTTAAGGAAGCAGCGATAGAACTGGGTATCCCGCTTAGTACTAACCTCAATATAGTTGTCTGGAACAGCAAGCTTGCGAGAGTTTCTTATGATGATAATGGTATCCCGACCTATACTCTTGATAACGACATACTTGATTCCAAGGACCTGCTCAAGATGGAATTAAAAGAAGAGCTAAGGCATGTCAAGTTGGATGCTCTTGGTAACAGGGCACCGCCGGCTGATATTACCGAGGTTATGCTTGCGATACGCAAGGTACAGGATTTTACGGAGTTATCCATAGACGCAAAAATAGAGATCTTGTTCTTCCTCACAAAGACAGATGAAATAGACAATTTGAATTTTGCGGATATTCTCTTTAAGTCCTTAACTCAGGATGAAAAGGGATTTGCTCTTGAAGTCTTGTCTGCTCAGGGCCTTGATTCAAGGACGCTCGAAAGACTTGATGGACTTACATTATATGACACCGACAGTAACCAATTGACATACGACGTTATTGAATATGCCAAAACCGAAGGGGTTTATTATCCTGAGATACGAGAGGCATTGTTAGCCAGAGGTGATGATGGAATACTTTCGTTACTACAGGATGCTATTGATGATACTAATGTTCAAGAAGCTATTCAGATCACAGATAAAATACTTACTCCTAATGTTTCAAGGATAGACCAGCTTATAAAATGGGTAAAAGATAAAAAAGCGTTTGTAGCGGTACTCATTGCTACCTTAGGAATCGGAGGTATTGTAGGCGGGCCGAAACTTATGGATGCCTTGAAGACCGGCCCGGCGGTTGTTTCCGTAGCCAATATGGAAACATTCTTAAGAGACCAGATATCTTCTGACGGAGTTTTAAGGAGCTACAAGCAGTATAACAACAGTTCCAGCTGGACGTATGACGTCGGTGTTACCGGCATTTCGCTTGTTGCAAGCGGTACTCAGCAGGATCTTGCGACTGCTAAGGTACTTGCAGATAACCTGATATCAAAACAGTTTAAACAAAGCGTTGTTGTAAAAGGTATAAACCTTAGAGGCGGGTGGGTAGACGGTTATGATGTTAACGGCCAGATTAATGCCGGTAATATAGCGGTTGGCCCTGTTTCATGGAATATCATGTTCTTAACTAACTTATATGAAAAGACCCATGATGCCAAATACCTTGATGCAGCTACAAAAGCAGCCGAATGGGTGTCACAGTTCCAGATAGTGAACTCTTCAAGTCCTATATACGGAGCGATAAAGGGCGGACTTGAATATCCAAACGCCGATTATCTGGGAGATAACTATGATACCAAGTATTATATCCCTATTGAATGGGCCTCAACCGAACATAATGCTACTGCAGGAGCTGCGCTCATCAAATTGGGACAAGTTATCGGTAACCAGAAGTATATCGATGCCGGTAAACTTGCCTTAACATGGATGACCAAGAATGTGTCTCAGGGCGGTATGTGGACAGGTGAAAACTTCTTGGTTGGTACAACTGATGAAGGCACTGGAAAGTTCATTTATCCGAATTATTCAAGCGAAGAGCCTACTACTCACAATATTTGGGCGCCTTTAGCATTATATGCGACCAAGGATGTTACAGGTATAGATCCTGCTACATTTAATACTCTCCCATACCTTGACAAAATATCCCTTAATAAAGTTTCTTACGGTAAAGTTACTCTTGAAGGGTATGCGTCTAAGGTTGTCGAAGGCAGTCCGTCGTTTAACTCTGAATTAACAGCAGGTGCTGCTATGTTGGCGTTTTTGACTGGGGACGATGAAAAGGGCGCAGCTTTATATTCTCAATTCAGTAAAGTCGTTGAATATAATGGCGGCATCATAGCTATTGTCGGCGAAGACGGACAACTTTATCCTTTAGATAACAGATTTGCCCATGTGGGTGCAACAGCGTGGGTAGACATGCTTAGAAGAGGCATAGATCCGCTGTCCGGTAAGAAGATAATTGATTCAGACAAATTGATCAACAAGGGTTCATCGCATCCGGAGGTTGGTTTAGAGCTTCAGGATGCATTAGCTGAAGCAGCTGTAGATGAAGCTGTTAATGATATTGACGCATATGCGGCATTAGAAGAAGGATTCAGGAACTACTTTGGTTCAGGGACAGATGAGTATAATGAAGCAATGAACTTTATCGATTCCGGTAGAGTCAAGCTTGTTACAAATGCCAGCGGGGCGCCTTCCATAGCCTTGCAGTTATTGGACGAAGAAGGCGAATTCGGAAGAATGCTTTATGTGAGCGGCCACGTTGTTTCTGATATTGAGGCGGCTAATCTTAATAGAGCAGACATTAATTCAGGCGATATTGTTGTTACAAGCTATTTAACCGGGGAAGCTCTCTTTAGGCAGGTACTTCACGAGATGATGGAACATACAGCGGTCCTGGGCGAACCAAAGACCCATGCTGAGGCAGAAGAAGCCGAAGAAGACAAACTTGATAAGGAAATATGGAAGCTTAACTTAAGTTATTTGATAGATAACGACGAGATAATGTCGCTGGGTGAAGTCGCTTCAATGCTCCAGGCCGCTTATATGAGAGGTGACTTGACCGAAGCCGAGGCAAATGAGGTGCTTGTATATATTAATGATACGTTTGTTCTTGACGCCGAAATTTCAGATGCAGCTTTGGCCGGCGCAGAAAAAGTTGATAAGAGGATGGAACGCCTTAACTTCCTTATGGCATATCTCCAGTCTAAGGGTGGTGCTTATATTACAATCAAGGAATATAGAGATGCTCTTGTCGAACACTTCGGCGAAGACGGTAAGATCAGCTATTCTACCGCCAATAGAGATCTTGGTTATGCTTATAATATATTCTCCGGAGAAGTCATAAAATCACGTTCTGATGACGGCAGGTTGTTATATAGGTTCAACGCTATTACAGATCCTGATATTTCATTTGAAGAATTAACTTCAGCTACTCTCTATAACAGGATGATGGAGGGAGATGTCATCACTCTTGACAAGGTAAGGGAGTTATACGGCGAATCTGAAGACGAGGATTTGGAGGCAATTTTAGAAAATCTCGTTCTCAACAATAGCAACATAAAGAGCGATACGCAGGACGGTGTTACTTATTACTATCATAACTTTACCTCAAGAAAAACTCTTAATATCAATATGGCTTATTGCAATATGCTTGCAAACGATGTTTCTTACGATATCTATTCTTATGCAAGTGAATTCGGGGTAAGCAGGGTTGAAGCCGAGAATCAGCTTAATGAGTTACTTGAAAAATTTGGTTCTGTAGTTGCTACTGAGAATGAAGACGGAATGCTTACATATGGCCTCAATGGCGGAGAAGGTTCTGTCGTTGACAATATCGGATTTATTCCTAGATTAAGAGCAGGCCTTTTGAAGGCAATTTCAAAGATCGCCAATAAGAGAATTGTCGCAACGATATTACTTGGAGTGACATTGTTGGGTAATCCTGCGATAACCACTCCTGCAGAGGCATTGAACCTGTCAAACCTGGTCCCAAGACGTGCTACGCAACCACCCGTTGCTACCACATTCAAGATAACAAATGACTATAAGTTGTCATGGGCCAAACCGGCTAATACAACCGGCGATATAGAATATTATGTTCAGACCTCATCCGATCCGACCTTCCCGAACAGTAAGACCGTCGGGTATTCAGTAAGAGGCGCAAACAACACTTCAGTTTATCTTAAAAGCAGCGCTGGGCATAAATATGTTAGAATTTATACTATAAGAGTGCTGGAAAGAGGGGCTAACGGTTCTATTAAGAAAAGAGAGACCGGTAATGCTTATACTTCCGGCAATTTGACAAGGCTTGGTTTTGAAGCTCCCGCAGCGGCTAATCCACCGAATGCCAGTACTTTCAGGAATACGACCGGAACGAATCTCTTCACATTTGCATCGGTTCCGGGTGCGACAGGTTATGAGATAGAAATTTCCACTGCACCTATCAGAAAATTATCTGGTGAAACTGAAAATGATGCAGCAAACAGGGTATTTTCCAGCGAAAGATATGTCAAGAGATATTATATAGATCATCCTGTTAATGGCACCGTTAAATTCTTTATTCCTATTACTAATGCAAAGGCGATAAGAGTAAGAGCTCTTACAGGAGTAAAGAACCAATTCGTTAGAGGCAATGCCTCTAAAGCAGTTGCTTTACACAATGTGCAGGTACTTAATCCGCTTGGGGCAACCGGTCTTACAGCGGCTAATATCGGCGCTCACATAGTTGACGGAAATAAGTTGGTATTTAACAACCTGCCGGCAGGTTACAGGCTTGCAGTAAATACTTCTAAAGATAGAACATTCAAAAATACTAGAATTATTCAAGGGAATACTGCCGCTGCCGGATCCAATCATGTTAGGCTTGTAGGGGCTGACGGTGATACTTATATAAGGCTGGCATTAGTAGATGATAATGGGAATTTTGTAACTGAGTTTACAGGTGCTATGAGGATTCCTGCCATTAGTTCCAGAAACCCATTGACAGCGAGCGGCCTTAGCTCATCTCAGATATCCGATGGATACAGACTTAATCTTAATAAAGCCCCGAGAGGATATAAATGGGTAGTACAGACAAGTGTTACTTCGAGCTTCAGTAGATACGAAGACTATAATCTTGACGGCCAAGATAGTTATGTCTATTTATTCAAATCTAACGGCGCAAAATATATTAGAGTTGCTCTTGCGACCGATGCCGGCAAAAAGAGCGAACTTGTTACAGGATTTACTAGCCCGATAGCAGTTAATATTGCTGTTCCAAATCCGCTGTCTTTCGCAGGTATAAATAAGTTAAACTGCATTACCGATGGGTATAAGCTCAGCTGGAATGCTTTGCCGGCAGGTTATTCATTATCCATACAGACATCTAGTGATCCTTCGTTTAAGAATGTCCATAAATATGAATTAGGCAAAGATTACAGAAAGACTTATATTTACCTTGACAGGTCAAGGGGCGACAAGTACATGAGAGTTGCTTTAGTGAGGAACAATGAACTGGTAACTCCGTTTACCGGTGCATTCAGTGTTCCTATCAGCGTTCCTGCGCCTCCTTCAGCTCCTACGAGATTTGCATGGTCAGGCAACAACCTGAGTTGGAATGCTGTAAGCGGAGCTGACAGGTATGTTGTAATGCAGTCCACATCCGGGGCAAACGGTAAGTATGAAGTCATAGCAGTTACAGAAAATACCAACTGGACGGTGTTTAAGAATGGACATATTAAAGTAATAGCGATTAGAGGAACAGGCGAAAAAGAGATAAAGGGTAAAGCTTCTTCAGCAATAAGTTCAATGAATATTCATATTCCTACCTTCGCTGAATACGGTGGTAAACCTTCAGTCGGTGTTAGCGGCGGTTATAACTATGTCGCTACCTGGACAAAACAGATACCGGCAGGCAAAGCAATCCTTATTCAGACCAGCAAGACAACTAGCTTTGCAACTTCTTCTACATATTATTTTGATGGCACAGGCACAAGCATGCCGTTAGTAAAGAGTGCCGGGCACACCTATGTCAGATATGCCATTGTTACTAAAGTTGCTACCGGTAAGCCGAGCTCTCAGGTTACTTCATGGACTACGCCTACTCATTTGACCTCCCAGATCACTGTTCCGGAAGCTGAGAGAATGGGTGATATAACCTTCCGCAAAGGTACAAATGAAGTTATCTGGGACCTCCAGGAAGGCGTTACTCAGTATTCAGTTTTTGTTAAGATAGGTGGTACTTGGCAAACATTGGCTGTGATACCTCAGCCGACAGATGACTCAACTTATGCAAAAGCTTATATTACTGACAGCAATGCCACGGACATAAAGATCAGGCCTGATTCAGGTGTGAACGGCTCAGTACAAGGCAGGGAAAGCGATCCGATAAGCCTTGATGGGCTTGTTGTTGAATCACCGGAAGACCTTCTTGGTCAGACTACTATTACTGACGGGGTATTCAGCTGGTCCTACAATCTTAAAGATAATGAAGTTCTCGAGATCTGGACAAGCGACACAGCAGATTTTGCTAATAAATCGGTCTATGCAACCCCTGCCGGAACAAATTCACAACCGCTATATAAGAGCCAGGGGCATAGGTATATTAAATATGTCTTAAAGGAAAATGGAATAAAGAAAACTCCTTGGAGCGGCGTACTTACTAAGTCAGCGGGCATTAATTCGCCTGTAGTTAGAGATGCTAATTTGACGAATGTCGGTATTGATCCTGCTAAGCAGTACAGGATCAAATTTGACGCAAAGACAGCCGATACAGGTAAAGAGGTTACATATCTATTGGTCTGGTCTTCAAATTCATCCAGCGCAATAGTAGATCCTACCACTAAAGAGCTTGCTTCGGATGTCCAGATAATAGGCGCAGGTAAGAATGATGGCGCGACAGGATATGTAAACGTCTGGAATAAGAAATCCGGAGGGAAAGCTGCAATTGTAGTGTTGCACGGTTCTAGTGCAACTGGTTATGCTATGTCTACTCAAGGGGCGACATATCAGTATAAAGAGGTTACAACAACTCTTGCGTCCAGCAATCCTATAACATCAGCTAATGCGGCTTCGACTATCGGATTAAATACTTCCAATCCTCTTAACGGCACTGCATATACTCTTACGTGGACAAACTCAACATACAGAATAGAGATACAGACATCAAGTAAGTCTGATTTCTCAAGTAATGTGTCAACTTACGGTACAGTAAGCGGCCAGACTTCACAAAATCTTTATAAGAGCGCCGGCCATACATATGCAAGAGTCAGGATCGTTGATGCAAATGGCCAGGCTATTTCAGAATTCTCACCAAGCTTTGGCCTGAATGTCCAGGCGCCGGCTGTTAAGGCTGGAGATGCTATAAAGAATATCACAGCTTCCGGGGAAAGACTTGAATTTGATGCAGTTACTGCAGACACCGGTTTTGATATTCAGTATGTACTTATTGGGACTGATAATGCTGATAGAGATGGAAAACCGATATTTGTAAAAGACGGTGAATTGGCGAGCGGCACTGAAATAATCGGTATGGGAAAGAATGCTGGTGAAGGCAAAGGTTATGTCAATGTCACAACGAACAGTAAGTATAAATATACAGCTATTGTCGTAATGCAGGGTAATAAGACCGGCTGGTCAATGTCTGTACAGTCAGAAGATCTTGCTGGTTACTTGAGCACAGTTAGAGTTATTGATGCAAGGCGTGCTATAGGCATGGCGGATGCGCCTTCGGTAACAAGCGGTTATGTACTTAACTGGACGAATCCTTCTAAGATAGAGATACAGACTACAAACACTAACTTTGCGACGGGCACAGTTTATAGTTATGGGACAAAAGCAACTGATAAGAGTTTGGCATTATATAAGAGTGAAGGTCATACGAAGATAAGAGTCAGAACTGTTGATGAGAACGGGTTCCCGACATCTGACTGGTCTGAAGTCAATCTTTCAGTTCCTATAGATGCACCGGCGGTAATGGGAACTAACCTGCTTGGTACAGTTAATGTGGTAGGTTCTAAGCTTGATTTCAATGCAGTAAATCCTGAAAATGGAAGTTATAAAGTTACATACATTGTTGTTGGTTCAAATAGTCCTATAACCGTTAAAGACGGTGAGCCTTATTCTGCCAGCTCTATAAGCGTAGTCGGTTCCGGTACCAACGCCGGTGGCAGAGGCTATGCGAATGTTTGGGATAAATCATTCAGTAATTTTGCCATCATTGTGCTCCACGGATTACAAGATGGTTATGCAAAATCAACTCAAGGTGTATCAAATCAGATTCTTGATGTTACTGCCAAAGTCACCGGAATGACTATTCCGACTGCTCAGGCAGGTACATTTGACGGTAAATATACATACAGCTGGACTGATACTTCGAAAGCTATAGATATTCAGACAACAGACGGTGATTTCACAGAAGTAGATGGCAAGTTCACAAGCAATGTTGTTACATACTCAGTTCCTGCCGGAACTTCGGCTCTTAACTTATATAAGTCGCTTGGCCACAAAAAACTGAGGATCCGTCAGGTTGACCAGTATGGACATCCGGTTACAGGGTATACAACTGTAAATATTAATATAGTAGCTCCTAGTGCAAAATCTGCCAATCTTGCTGATATATCTGTCGGTAATGATAAGATCACCTTCAAGGGTGTTACCGGTGATACTGTTCCTGGAAGCTCAAGTAAATATACTGTTACTTATATGCTTGTCGGTACCAATAATCTCAATGAAGACGGCGACGGAGTATTTGTCGGAGCTGAAGGAGAATTGGCGCCAGGCGTACAGATAATCGGCATGGGAACCAATTTGGCCGATGGCACAGGTTATGTGAATATAACTGATAAGTCCTTCAAGAAGGCAGCTATAATTGTTTTACATGGATTAACAACCGGTCAGGTAAAATCAACCCAGTCATTAACCTCTATAGACCAGTATAAAGAAGTTGATCTCTCGGCTACTCAGATAGTAAGCGCCGGAGAAGAAATCGGTATTAATGCACAGAACCCTCTTAATGGAAGCGCTTATGAGCTTAACTGGGCAAATGGCGCAAGGCTTGAGATCCAGACTACAGCTACAGACTTTACCACTGGTCCTGTATCAGTCTATGGTACCGCAAGTGATGCTACAAGCGCTTACTTATATAAGAGCGAAGGCCATACAAAGGTCCGCATAAGAAAGATCGATGAAAACGGATACCCAGTCGGCGGATGGACAGAATATGCTTTATCACAGGCGATAGATGCGCCATCGGCTTTGAATGCTGCCAGCTTATCAACTCCTTCGATCTCAGGCAACAAACTTACGTTTAATACTCCTTATGCAACCGGCGAAACAATACCCGGCACAAGCGATAAATATGACGTTACCTACATGCTTGTCGGAGTAAATGGCGCTAGCCCTGTTTTTGTTCAGAACGGAGAACTAGCAAGCGGAGTTAAGATAGTTGGCGTAGGTAAGAACCAGAGCTCTTCAGTTGGTTATATAAACCTTTGGAGCAAGACTACGCTTTATGATAACTATGCTATCATAGTTCTTCATGGCAACAAGATGGGCCCTGTAAAATCTGCTAATGTAAAAACTGTTGATAAATCGCTGATATCAAGCGCTGAGATGCCTTCGCCTTCATCGGTTTTTGGGGTTAACTATTACCCGGTTATGGGCTATCAGTTGAGCTGGACTAAGACAAGCCCGGGCCAGAGATTGGCGATACAGACATCTAATGATCAGTACTTCTCAGTTGATAGTTCAACCAGCAAATTTGTCAAGCCGGTTGCTGAATACTATCCGGATGGAACCACCATGAGCCAGTATCTCAATAGAAGCTATGACAGCACCGGAACTCACAAGTGGGTCAGGTACGCAATATTTGAAGATGGCCCAGACGGAGCGCAGGTGGTTTCGTGGTCAGATCCTGTATCCATGTTCTTTGCTTTGCCTACTCAATTGAAGGCTATTAACGGTTTCACAGAGTCTAAGGGCAACTACTGGGTAGAATTTGATATGGTCCCGGGCGCCACAGCTTATAAGGTCGAAGTAACTACTAATGCTTCCGGATCCTTTGATAATAGCAATGAGGTATTTGTCGAAGATTATGTAGTTCAGCCTTCTTCGGGCAAGGTCAGGGCATATATTAAAAACCAGACACCGGGCCTTAAATTTGCAAGAATTACTCCTTGCACCGGAAACATGGCTGGTTTGGTTGAGGGTACGCCTTATGTTGGCAGTATATCTAATCTGAATATCCCAGAAGCCATGGATGCTCCTACGGTTACAGGAGTCATACCTAATGATTTAGGCTTTAATGTTACAGTTAGTGAGCCTAATGGAGCTACATATGGAAAGACTATATATGTTGTCCAGACTTCTAAATACCCTGAGTTCCCGGAAGGCGGCTATACTAAGACATATTCTGATATTCAGACTACAATTAGCTGTGATCAGAGTTTCGGACACAAATATGTAAGGGTCAGGATAGTTTCTCAGGAAGGACAGGCTGGAATAGCAAGTGCATGGTCAAAGCCGATATTTATAAACGCCGGCCAGACTGTTATTTCAGGCGGAACTAACCTGCTAAAGACTCCTACCGGAGAAGCTACGCTTTCTCAGGTGCAGGGCGCAACATTCTTCAGAAATTATTATTTGATGTATGGCGGCCTGCAGATTCCGAATTCTGACGTTAACACAGGAAGCACGCCTGCCGGTTACATAGGAGCTGGCACAACATACGGGCTTAATAACGGCGGGAGAATAAGTCTTAAAGGTTTACTTGGAGCTACCCAAGGTGGGACTGCATTCGGTGGCATTGATATTAACGGCGTTATATTTAACAATGATCCTAAGTTGCATCTTGCTCTTGGGTTTGGCGCGTCAAAATACTTCCCCGGTTCTCCAAAGCCTGGTACATGGTTCTGGGAGCCTAATGCAACTAATTTTGGAGGAGTAGGATTGAGCGATAGATTCAAATTAGAGCCTTCAGCAATGATTTCTTTAAACGATAAGCTTTCAGTTGGAGCCAAAGCGCTTCTTGAAATCGCTCAAACTACCGTTGCAGAATTTGCGCTTACAAGTCAGTATAAGTCAGGCAGGTTGAGTTTGGGCGTTGATTTTGCTACAAGAAAGACTAACTGGAGTGAAGCCCTTAAGACTAACGAATTTGAGACAACTGAAGACAGGATGAGGAATGAATTTTTGACAAGGGTTTCAGCTGAACTTAAGGTTTCAAAGAATGTTCTTATTAAGGCATTTGGCCAGGCGGATCCGAGTGATTTTGCAAATCATTACCTCAGGCTTGCTGTATCAACAATGCATAAGAACGGATCTATCGATGTTTTCTATGAAAAATCAAATACCGGTATACCACAGGGAGGAAGCCTGGGCGGCGGAACGATAGGTATAGCATTTAAGATAATGCATTCTACCTTTGGAAGAAGGCTTAATGCAGATGGTATTAGCGAGGATATGAAGATAGGTAAGGAGATAGGATTTGATACAGCTAATACCGAACTGGAAAATGAGCTTGGTGATAGGTTGACAGAAGCTCTTACTAAACTTGCAACCGACCATAGGTATCTCTATGATATGTTTGAAGAGGAAGGTATCACCGTCAGATGGGCTAAAGGCCTGCAGTCAGCCGCAAGGATGTTCTACGACGTTGAGGAAGGGCATAATGTTATTCTGATAGATGAGTTCTTAAAAGATAGCTATGTGAATCTCTCTGCAGACGGCGGAGAAGCTATGGCGCTCCTTATGCATCAGTTGCTCGTCCATGAAATGGCAGAGTATTATCTTGAAGTAAAGTCTGCATATCAGAAAAATATATTTGATTTAGAGGATATTAACACTGAGGTCGCGGCATGTGCAATAGATGCTGTTTCATACTACAATTTAACTGATGCCGAAAGAGCTTCTCTGCATTCATTGGCAGGCGAACTTGATGCTATTGATCAGCAGAACGGCGTGCAGGACATGAGGTTTGATAATTACCTCATTTATCTGGATAATTTCTCAGGAGATGCCAGTGCCGATAATTACATTCTTAAGAATTTAGGTCAGGTTGCTGATTTGATAGGCGGTTATGAAGGTTTTACAAGAAATAGATTTTCGGCTGACCGTTCAAGGGACCTTGTGGCAGAGGTTCAGGATGCGTTACTCACCAATTATGCTTCAACTGATTATGACGGAATAATATGGGATGATCTTACTCCTTATAACGACAGGCAGGATGCCATAGCCATGTCGGTTGCTACATGGTCCAGTAATGTTGATGCCAGTTACTTTGGGACGTCACAGGAGTCAGATGGTTTTGACCAGGCGATGAGCGACGAATATACCAAGCTGGTCAGTGAAGCTGAAACCGCTTTTGAATCTGCAATGAATACCACGAGAACAAGAAGGGTATTAGAAGAGCAGTTAGCTGCATATCCTGATTCAAATGCCGATATAAGGCTGCAGATAATGCTAGAAATCGGAAAACTTAAGGTTGAGGAAGAAAGAATATGGGGACTTCTTAAGGATAGACTTGAAAAGGTTTATGGTATAGACCCGGCATCGTTTGACCTGAATATGGGATTAACCGAATTTATCAATGTTATGATGGTGCTGGATAGCGCAACCAAAGACAGTTCTGGTAACAATGTCTACGATATGTTACGAATAAGGCTTGGGTTGACAGAGGATTCCATTAATGGCAATGAGTACCCTGTTGTATTCACTGAAGCAGAAGGTCAGAGGATTTCAGGGCTTCTTACCCAGTTAATGTCATTGCCGGTCAATGATGCTTCAAGATTTGAACTTGCGATTTCAATTTATGGCCTGATAAGGAATGGTTATACAGATAATTCAAGCGCATTTGCCGATGTAAACAACTACATTACTGATTCTGTTTATAGTTCAATAATCCAGTCAAGTATTGATGAGGCGTCAACTCTGAGGACATTCCTGAATCAGAACAGGCAGTATTTAAGCAGTTATTCTTCATCAACGGTTACCTATCTGAATAAACTTAAAAACGCGCTTAATCCTTCAGTAGATCAAGTAATGATAAATGATATCAATAGCCTTATTTCAGCTTTGAGCCTTTCAACTGAGATCACTACCCTTATGAATAACATGGTTCTGAACAGAGCTGATGTCGCCAATATATCATTTGATCTTAAAGAATTGATAAGTTCGGCTGATGGCAGCACGCTAACTGAAAAACTTGAAAACATACTTGAAACCAATAACAACAAGATCTACAGGCTTGGTTATGTAATATCGAGAGCGATCGAGAAGAAATCAGCCTCTGTCGGTGCGCCTATGACGGATATTGCTTCATATATAGCGCAGGATCTGAACGGCATGACATTCAGCCAATTATTAAATACTACTCCTCTTGTTGCAAATTCCGATTCAATTGATTACAGGATCAATATGATGCTGGCTGAAAGGCGCTATCATAGCGAAAGATCTGTTGTGACCGAAGAGTCCAAAGCCGGTTCAATAGGCCAGCTTGTAAAGAGAATTTATGACGGTGATGATACGGTTGATCCGGCATTGTTCTCAAGTATAGCTTCCCGTTTACGCGACCTTGGCCAGCCGGATCTTGCAAGCCAGGCTGATATAGTATACGCCTTATTAGAGAGCTATAATGCCAATCCAGATCTTAGGGCTATTGCAAACAATGACGGCTTGTCTGCGTATGGATTTGCAAAAGAACTTTTTGAGAATATTACTAAACTGAATCTTATCGGTGCTATGGAAAGTATAGTTGCGGAATTTGAGGCAACTAAGCATGAGAGAGAAGCTGCTAGAATAGACGAAGAACTGACCATCATTAAAGCCAAGGCACCTGAGACTTATGAATCGGTTCTGGAGGCTATTGCTCAGGCGCTTGATGCGACAGGCAATACAACTAAGAAGGCTGCCGCGGCTTCCATAAGAGCTCATGTTACAAACATTAATGCATTAAGAAGTGAAATTTATTATTATAATTATCTCAGATCTGTTATCTCGGATGCAGATAGAAGTGTTGGCGAGGTATTAGCTGATGAAGCAGTTATCATGAGCTCGCTTGACAGGATCGATGAATTAAAAGAGTCTATTTCAAGTTCTGCTACTTATATCAATCTAACTTATGGATCGCTTATAGGAAGCTTGTCGACCTATATATCCAATGAATCCTCAAGACTGACCAACATCTATATGTTAAGCGCCAGTGATGAGGCGAGGTTAGAGAGAAATGCGTTATATCTTGCGACAGAGCCGGGAAATGCATTGGCAGGCCTTATGAATGAGGTCCAGTCCTTAGTTGCTGCCAGTACTCCGGGTACTATTGCATCAGTAACGTTAAGAGATGTATATAAACAGCTTGTTGCTATAACTAATGCCAAGGCAGCTGGGCAGGATGTTGCAGGAGCATTATTAGGGCTTCTTACTGAAATGAATAATTGCGCGGCGTCTACGGGATTGCCCGGTGCTATCTCCAACTGGGAAGCTACAGTTACTTTGAATCCTATTGTTAATTACAATTCACGATTTGAGTATCTGTGGAATTTATTTGAAAAGAATATGGCATTGGATGATGAGATGGCTTCTAGGATCAGCGATATACTCGAAAGTGAGAGAGGCGCTGCTGAATATGAGTTCCTTAGTCAGGCATCAAAGGAAGCGCTTATGAAGGCTTCGGATACAATCAGAGAAATTATGGGTAAAGAACCTACTACCTCTACAGATACCGGGGTTTCTCCTGAGCAGGCTGATGCGATGACCGGTAAGATGAGATCTCTCATCAATTCGCATGAAGCGCTTCTTACAAATGACAGAAGCCTTATAGCTTCTGATGACAACACAATTATAACCTCTGCCGGGCTACAGGGTTTTGCCGGGTTAGAGTTATTATTCAGAGGTGATGACGCTTCTGTAGAGACCGTGAAGAGGATCCTTAACTTCTTTGTCGAAGAATATGATTATCAGCTCTTGTTTAATGATGGAGGCGTATTTAAAGGTTTCTGTGAGAATTACGACACTGTTAATGGTTTAGGCGATGGCACATCCTCCTTTGAAGCGACTTCGATGGTGCTCTTCCTTATTACCAGATATTTTGAAGAGACAGGTGATGCCTCTTACAATGCTTTGGCGGCTAATCTGGTGTCGTTCCTCACTGACCCGATCAGATATTCCAGAAACGGCGCTATATTTAACGAAATAGAAGGCGGTTACAAGAACTACAGCATAGGCACTAATGCTGTAGCCTATAGGGCATTATTGGAATATGCGAAGATTACTTCCGATGAGGATTTACTTGTGAAGGCGCAGAATATCGGAAGATTCTTAGGCAAGTACTCATTTACTACAAAGCAGGATACTTCTGAGGAAGAACAATCAGTTAGGATCATCCGTGATTCAGTAACCTTTGATGCCAGCGGTAATTATGTTGAAACCGATAGCTATAGCCTTGATGCGGCTACGACATTATTGCTCGTAATGACTTCCGGTGACATTAATGAGGGCCTGCATAATTACATTGAGTCTGACCAGAATTTGAGCTCTGTTGAAAGCCTGAGGGCGTTCTTACTTGGGATCAATATAGCATATCAGATCACTGACCCTGTGACGGGACTTGTCGGGTACAAAGCTACCATGAATGTTGATTCATACGGCAGGATAGCAGATACAAGCGAAGATGTTCTTCCTATTGATTATGCTCTTAGCTCCAAGATATCTTTGCTGGCTGCTTATTTAAGCTCACTGCCATCCGTTGACAGCTATTATGCATCGATCCTTTCAGGTACAACGAAGTTGATCAATAATTCCATTATTGAAAGCTCGATGAGTGCAGGTAACTACGGGCTATCCACCAATTCTTGGGACTATGCCAATGGTCTGTTAGATCAAAGCCTTGTCAATATTGATACAAATGCGACTGCTTGGGCAATATTTGCCGGACTTGGTATTAATCCGTTCACAACTGTTAAAGATGAAGAAATGGTCATCAGAAGGACGGAGCCGTCGGATACCCCGACATCGAACATTACTATCAGGCCGCAGGATTCCGGTAATCAGGAATTCACGAGATTGGTAAGTGCTTATAATGAATTTATTGCTTTAAAGAATGATTCAGTATTAACGAACCATCTTGACATACTTAAACAGAGGGCGAGCGAAATAACATCCTCTGATAAGCTCGGTTCATGGTTTATTGAGAAGCTTTTAGAGATGTTCAAAGATGCTTCCAATATAAACAATATCAATTTGAAGTTTGTAGATCCGACTAATGTAAATCTAAGTAGAAAGGCTGCCTTGAGGTTGGTCGGTAATACCATTTTTGTAAGCAATGAAGTAACTCTTATGGATCTCCTTATCTACATATCTCACGAAGTATCACACTTGACCGAACCTGAAAGCGAAGCAAGGAAGAATGATTTTGAGATAATAGCTACTCTTAAATCCATTGCCAATATGATGACGGCCGTGTTGTCACAGACGCAATCAGGAGACTCTGAAGCTAAGAGAGAGGCGAAGGAATACCTGGCTATTATTGCAAAACTATATAACTATGTCGCACTTGATTATGAAATTGATATTTTGACTGCTATTGTTCAGGCTCAGGGGGCTTCCGGTGTTGGATTGTTGAATAGCTATAAACTTGGTAAATTAAACAGAGCTCCGGCGATATATCTCAACGATATCAAACAGGCATATTTAGGTTCTTCCGAATATATTAATAGTACTACCGGCAGGGTCAAGGATAATCTTGATGTATCAGGTATTCAGGGAAATATTTCTAAAGTTCTGGCAAATGTCGATCTTGTATACAACCAGTTGGTCGAACAGGGTCTTGATCCATATGCTGCAACTCTCGGTGCTGTGGATTATTTTGTCGGCCAGGTAGATTATTATCTTATAAGTAACTTTATCAGAAAGGTGAAGGAAAATGTACTTGATGCGGTCAATGAATTTACCATAAATGATATTGCCCGGGTAATAACGTTTGGCGATTCAAATCTCCTTGTTCCTAAGTCGGTATGGGATTCGTTAAAAGCGATATTTGCCATGTCTCAATCACTCGGAACTCAGGTGCCGTTTACCGGTAAAATAAGTATCATAAACGGATATCCGGTTGTACAAAACCTTACCGGAAGATTGGTTGACGCAAAGGGTTCTCTTGTTGAGGTCAAAACCTCAGCAGATCTTGCAGGAAGGATACTCCAGTTCACTAATAATGCAACTCTTAATAAGCCTGAGGCAGAAGAGTTGACATGGGCAGAATTCATTACCGAAGCTCTTACCGATGGTGGAAGGCTTGAACTGGTAAGAGGGCAGGACGGTACTCCTTACCTTAGAATTATTAAACCCAACGGAGTTCCTTTGGCTGCCTATGCTGATGGAGTTCCTTTAAGAGATGTTATTTCCAATAATGTTTCCCTCAAGCAACTTATCGATCCTATGGATGTGCTTGATTATGACTCGGTAACTGATCTTGATATAGCCAATGAAATAGCAACTGGAAAGACCTTTGCGGTTAATAAGAACTGGCTAGTTATATCAGGCGCTGAAAATACTTACTATTACAATCCTGTTGTTCAGGCATTGTCTGATTCGGCATATTTTGTTACTCATGCTTATTCAACTTCAACGAGTGTAGATGCGACCGTTCCTTCATACCAGGAATTGCAGGATGCATTCAGAAGGGGTGTTGAGTGGATCGCAGTGATGTCGCATTCAGGAGCTACATACTCAATCAAATTCTATAATATTAAAGATATTGATACCGATGCTATTGATCCTCTTGATGCTGCAAGGCTCTATGATGAAACTCTCAGGGCTTATAAGCTGGGTTTAGTTGATGCAGCCCAGGTCCAGACAAGGCTCAATGAATATAAGGCAGTGCTTAATCCGAGATTTGCAAAAGAAATTACAGCAACCACCATTAATAACCTTGCCGCAGATTCATTAAGCACTATAAGTGCTCAGCTAAATATTATTTCAATAGCGACAGTACTTGAATGGATGCCTGCCGGTATCAAGACAGAAGCTATTAACATATTAAATAACCTTAGAGCTAGTAACAAACTGCCTGGATGGGTCGGCCAGCTTCTGTCATCAGGTATTATTGTGCATTATCAGGGATTTGTTAATGAACTTGCCAGCCAGGCTGGCTTGACTGATACCCAGAGGGCTTCAATATTTGTCTATAGATTATTAGCCGATGCTTCAAGGTTTGCAAGGCTTAAATATATCTTTGAATCAAAGAATGTTACCTTATCACAGGCCGATGGAGCAGTTAAAGTCCTCAACCTTGGCAGTGGTTTTTACAGGAATGCTCTTGTTGATCAGGTCTTCTACGACATGTTTGCCAATAATGCAACTTACCATGGTGTAGAGTATCAAGCTGACAGAGTAGCCGAGGCGATCGACAGGATAATCTATGAAAATATCCAGAGGACCAGTATAGAACAGAATGGCATTCTTGAATATCTTGATTCAGTAGAGCCGGGTTCGTTCAATATTATCAACCTTGATCATCCAAGCGGTTCTGGTGGTCCTGGTGATGCGTTCTATAAAGCAGACCTTTTCAGGAACGCTGCTTCAAGGCTCTATAATGCGCTTTCTAATGACGGTATCCTCATAGTTACCCACTACGATTCTGACAGATATACTATGGAAGCGGATTTAGAAAGGGCAGGTTTCTATGTTGAGAGAGTCCCCGTAAGTCAGCTTCAGTTAGATAGAGACGTTTATGAAACAGCGGAAGGATATGGTTGGACACATGCTAATGAAGGTGTCGTTTTAATAGCCCGTAAATATTCAACCAATCAGGCAAAAATAGTTGTTAATAATCTTCAGAATATCGAGAAAGAGTATGATGTAGCTACGCGACTGGGAGTCGAAGGTATTATTCATAAGTTCAATCTCAATACCTCCAATTGGACGTATGTAAACTATGAGGCTCTTGTTTATGTCATAGAGGCGGTAGATATAAATACCTTGACGCTTCAGGATAAGGGTAGGCTGGATCTGTGGGTAGCTGCGATGGGTAATTGGATAGCATCCGTAAATAACAATGTTGCTGAAGGAAAAGCCTTGTTTGATGCTGAAATCAAGAAAATTGAAGACGACTATGCAGTAAATATGAGTGTTGCAGCTCAGACTTTGCAGGGTCAGGAATTAGCAGATAGAGAAGATGAGCTGGATAAGGAAAGAGAACTTGCAAGGCTCGAAGCCCTTAGAAAACTCGAAGAGATACTAAGCAATATCGAGGAAGAGAGAAAAACTAAACTTGAGGAATTAAAATCATTATTCTCAGGCCATCTGATGAGCGATCAGGTATTTGTAATGAGTGATTTTGATGAAAATGTCGCTCATCTCTATAGGTTGAGAGAGGCAGTTAAGGAAGGGGTATATAAGCTCGTTACCTCCACAAATATCAAAGAGCTTATCAGGGATATAGATCTGAGGCAGATATATGATGATGCCAATGCAAACCTTATGGAGGAATATAACGGTAATATCGAAACCATTCTTTCTGTTGAAAACAGAGATGAGAGAAAACATGATTTCCCAGGTGCGCTTGGTCTTATAAAGATGCTTTTACAGGATAGAAACAAATATTATGATGCCACTCAGATCATGGTTACAGATGGAGGCAATAAGACCAGAGGTTCTGTTAAAACGCTTGGTTATGCATATGCGGGGCTTTGGGAGATGTTGACAGGGGTTAATTCAAGAGACCTTCAGGTGTTGGTTATACTTTCTATGCTTACCCAGATCCCGGGCGCATTAAAGAACTTTATCGGATGGGCCGCATCGGACAACTTTACATTCCTTGGCCAGTTAAGGTATAAGAACCAGGCGCTTGGTGATGCGCTTAAGCCGGTCGATATGGTTGCTGACACGGACTATTGGGATTGCAGCGGCAACATGACGGATGTTTATATGATCAACAGGGACGATAGCGACTGGTTTGGCGAGATTATGTTCTACGAAGGCGCAGAACCTTATGTTTGGCTCTATAATGCGACTTATACCCAGGAGACGACCGAGCTTGATAATGGTGAATATCTTGTCAAGATTGCCAATACCCAGACCGGTATTTCATACGAAATAACTACTACAAACCACGGTGCGGCAATGGGTACGTCGGTAAGAGTTGACAGATCATTAGAAAATAATGCCGCATTTATTACAACAGGCGCTTGTGTTACAGAATTTTCAAATTCAACATTTATAACTAGCATGGAAAACTGGCTTAAAGCCAATGTTAATTCAAATGTAACCATAGCGTGGAACATGCTTGATCCAAAGAATGTTTCTTATGACGCCGCGAAACGCACAAGCTTCAATACATGGCTTGGTACATATGAAATAACACCTGGCGTAACAATAGCTGAGTTTATCAGAAACGAAAGACTTGCAGATCTAGGTACTTTTGCGGCTAATAATACTACCGGTGAAATGACGTGGTTTGGTGAGAAAGAAGATGACAGTGCAAGATTGCTCAAATATGTTTATGAGGCATTTAAGCGCGGCGATTCATTCTTTAAGAATCCTTTCCTTGAGATCGTTAATAAAGATATCATGGAAAAGATCTATACCAGGCTCAGCCAGACCCAAAGCACAAGCGCTGATCCTATGATCGGTACGCTTGACAGGCTTCCTGTATCGTTTATGCAGTGCGCGTACCAGTCCAGATTTGTTGTCGATATGAACGCATGGATGGCGCTACCGCATAAGAATATTACCGATGAAGACTGGCAGAATATGAAGACAATTATTGATGAAGTACTTCTTAATGAACCTACAAGAAATAAGATATATGTGGTTGACTTCGGCCCAGGACACGTCTGGAAGGATATGGGCGATCTTGGCCAGCTTTTTGACCTTACAAGAACCACCGCTTTTGATGAAGAAGGAAGAAAAGCCTTAGGCATACCTCTTGATGAGAATATATTCAGATGCTCCGGCAACATTGAGCCATCTAATCCGTCAAATAAGTATTATGCAGAGGATGTGGTAATAGAAGGCGGCGGGAAGCTGATACTAGAAGACGGAGTTATACTTTCAAAGGTCATGTTCACGATCCCCGTAGGGACGACCTTAAGGATACCTAAGGATACACAGATATTGCAATCCGATTTAAGGGGTATTACCATAAATTTCACTCATACCCTTAATATAAACGGTACCAACGTAAGCGTGGCTGGCGAGGGTGCTGTTATTGACAGATATTTTAAGGATTCCGGTTCTGTTCTTGACGTTTATCCCGATGAACACCTTACCAGCATAAAGATCAAGGATGCTGATGGAAACTATCAGTTCACAACTGTAAGAGCCATTATTAATCTTCCATTCAGTAAAACCACCGTAAGGGACATGATGACTTCAACCGCAGTTTACTGGAAGGCTGTTGTCGATCATGCGCCGGCGAATACCAAAGCGCTTTTAAATGCCATAACAGATGTTAATCAGAGATACCTGGCATTAAGGGCTCTTCATCCTGAGTATCTTGGCCAGTATCCGACATTAGATTCTGTTGTTACCACCGGTGGCGAGAATGCAGATTTTATATCTTTGTGCGATAGGAATACTGCCGGCTGGGATTTTAAAAATGCCCAGATTGCCACTGACTATGTTTATCAGTATTTCAGGGCAAAAACTTTTAAGCAGGAACTCCTTGCCGCATTAATAAGCAACCTGACAAATGCCGGTGATATTATTAAGACTATCAGGGAAGCGGCTGACCTTAAGGCCTATCAGATAGTTCCAACGCTTATTGAGCTTTTGGACCATCCGAATAGTTTTGTAAGAGCTGAAGCGGCGCAGGCCCTGGATGAAATTTCGGATGCAAATCTTGAAATGGTTGAGCTGGCATATGGCACTGATGTAAGGAATGCAGTCGAAAGATGGTCCGCCCAATCAAATGCTAATTTGGCTGCATTTGATGAATTGCAGTTATTTGCCTTAGCCGAAGCAACTACGCTTGTTAATATAGATGAGCTCAATAGTACATTCGGCAGCAATAGACAGGCTATAGCAGAAGCCATGAATAAGGCTTATACTGCAGGACTTGTGATAGCAGGTGCAAAACGCGATATGAAAGAGGCGGGATTGCTTTATCAGGACAGAGTGAAAAATGGTTTTAATTGGCATGATCCGATAACCGGTATATACAAACATTTTAAAGGTGTTAATGAAAATCCTACTGATGAAGAATACATTGCCACCAGGGATCTGGCCAAATCGCTTCTTGATACCGCAGTTACTTCTTTAAGATATAATAACGATTATTCGCATATCACATATTATACGAGTGAATTTGAGACGCTAGGCAATACCACTTTAAGTGACGGTAGAAACGCGCTCGAAGCCCTTTATCTTGCATTTAAGTCACCTTCAATGAATCTTTCAGAAGATATGATCAGATCTATATTTAGGAATATAAACATATGGATGGGGCCGGAATTCGGAGTTTCAAAAGATGAGATAATATCTCTTATCGAGTCCGGAGAGTTTGATGAAATAGCCGATGCTTTCAAAGAGGACTTAAAATTCGGGACAGCCGGTATGAGAAATATCATGGGAGTCGGCCCGAACAGGCTGAATGTTTATACAGTCCGCAAAGCGACTCAGGCGCTTGCAGATTATATTATTGCTCAGGGTGCGGAAGTAATGAATAAAGGCGTTGTTGTATCTTACGATACTAGGAATAATTCGGCCTTATTCGCCAGCGAAACAGTTAATGTTCTTAAGGCAAATGGGATAAAGGTATACCGCCTTACAGATGGTGTTACTGTTATTGACAGGCCAAGCCCGATGTTAAGTTTTGCTATTAAGCAGGTTCAGGCGGCATATGGAGTAGAGATCACAGCCAGCCATAATACAAAAGAATATAACGGATATAAAGTTTCTAATTCGTTTGGCGGCCAGGTCATGAATGATGAGTCTGATGCCATATACAGCCATATGACAGTCATAAACCAAAACAATGTGAAATTTACCGGAGGAACCGGTTCAGTAATAAACCTTGATGTTAAAACTAACTACTTAAACAGCATCAAATCCAAAGTGCTGAATACTTCCGGATTCTCTTCTTTGAGGATCGTTTGGGACCCGCTTTTTTCTACTTCGAGGGCGCTGGCTCCTGAGGTATTGACAAGCTTCGGATCCACAGTGGTCGTCGTAACAGACGATGGACATAATACACCTGATGGAAATTATCCCGGAGTACCAAGCCCTAATCCTTCAGCTGATGGAGTGTTGGACCTTGCGATACAGAAGGCCATGGCGGAGGAAGCGGCAGGAAGGCCCGTTGATATAGTAATCGCCAATGACCCTGATGGTGACAGGTATGCAGTAGCTGTTAAGGATGATAATGGTAACTGGGTCAGGTTGACAGCTAACCAGATCTCAGCAGCGCTTTTATATTACAGATTACGTGAAATGAAACGCCTCAATAAGCCCGAACTTATGAATGGAGTTATTGTGGCGACTTACCTGAATAGTGATATTATTGAAAGGATCGCAAGTTCTCCGGAATTTGCGGCATATAATCTTAAGGTTATCAGGTCCAATAATGGTATGAAAAACGTTTCTGATCTTATGTCAAAGTACAATGTAATTTTTGCCTGCGAAGATACTGATGGAATTGCAATGAGCTCCCATACCAATGAAAAAGACGGAATTTTAGCAGCAACCCTGATCGCTGAACTGGCTGCAGCAAAGAAAAGAGTTACAGGTACCTTTGCCAATCTCACGATATGGCAGATCTTGAACGAGACCTATAAGGCATTTAACTATACAGCAAATCCTCAGACTACTCTCGAACTCACAGGCCCCAACAGATCCGAAGACATTGCTTTTATTAATAATAATATTCAATCCATAGTAAATGATGTGAGGAATGATATAGCTGTATCCTTACCTTCCGGGATTGCTTCGGTGTCAGCAGTAACTTCAATGACTTTATTCGGGGCCCCTGTATTTAAGTTTACCTATACTACAATTGATGGCAAGACGATTAATTTCAAGGTTATTGTAAGAGGATCAGGCACAGAGCCGACAGTTAAGTTTTATATTGAAGCCGACAAGACTACAACTACAGCTACTCTGGCTAATGATAGGGCACAAGTTGATGCTCTTTCACTGGATCTCACAAACAGGGTAAGGAATAAGACCGATTATTATTTAAGGAATCAAACAATCAATAACGGAGGTTATGTAAGCAATCTATCCGGTTTTTCGACAGCCGATGTTATCAATTTTATGCAGAGAAATGATATATCCAGGCCAACAAGGTTAATAGCTGTCGAAGAATTAGCAAAGAGGCTAACAATTGCCGAACAGGGCGGACCAGAGAATAGTGGTGAAGTAGAATACATTTTAAATGCGTTTAGACTGTTAATAAGCGACCCTGTCGGCGAACTTAGCGATTATGCATGCAGAGTCCTGAACCTTACTTATGAGGATCTTAATAAAGGGAACATTCCTCCATCTTCTGTAACGGCAGTGATAAATGCGCCAACTACTTCAAAAACAGAGCTATTTTCTTATGGTGTTGACAATGCTGTCGGAACGGTTTACGAAAATCTGGTAGTTGATGCCATAGCAAGATTGAGAAGCCTTGGTTACGCGGATGTAGCTGATGCGCTTTTTAATGCCAATGTCGTACTTGTCAATCCCAATAATCGTTCTCCTGGAATTCTTGTCATTGATGACAACTACCATTCATTTGGATTTGTTGATAAAGCCACAAATACCATATATATACCTCAGGGCCTAGTGGATTATATCTTAGAAGAAAAAGATAATGTTGATGAAATACTTTCCTTACTCGGACACGAAGCGGCAGAGCTTGCCAATAGAGACCACGCAATTGCTGAAGATATAGAAATAAAAATAGCCGGCCCTAGCCAGATAGCCGGTACTCGTCTTGATGAATCAATCCTTTACTTGATCAAAAAAGCCCTTACTGATATAAGCATGCTGTTCGATGTCATAGACTCGACTACCGATACTGCCGTTATTGATAGCGCTGTCGCGAAGCTTCAGGGCATAGGTGTCAGCTATGCCAGTAAGGCCGATTTTATTGCCAGCGCAATCTATATACCGCCTTTAGGTGTTTACGATAAGATCATTAGTTCCCTCAAAAGGAACTATGGTTTTGAGGCAAATGCGCCCGAGGAAATTACACTCTCGGGCGGTTTAGTGTTTTTGAGGGAGGATAATACAACTCCCGATATTTATGACGCCAAGACTTATGTTATATATCACGGCGTTTCTCATGCCGCTTTTTCAAGTATTTATTCTGACCAGGGATACGGAAGAAAACTTATTGAGGATGCTTTGCGTGTTTTGGGCCAAAAAGGCAATGTTTCCTATACTTTTAAATCCACAAGCCGCAATAAACCTTTATTTGAAGCGCTTAGAGATGTTTTGGGGCTTACTTCGGCAAGGAATAATGTTTATATTTTAAACGAAATGCTTGCTACGCTGACAGGCCTGGAAATAAAAGAGGCAAAGGGCACTCTTACAACAGGGAATGGAAGCGACTTGGATAAATTGAATGCTTTAAGGCAGATACTCACTCTTTCAGCAACCAAGAATTCGGATGGATTTTATCCTTCTGCTGATTCGGGATTAGCCTATTTTAATGCTTTAAGATATACATTGGATTCGCTCAATGACTATACGGTTACGCCGGAACTTTTAGATGTTATGGCTAGCGATAGCCTTGCAATTAAGCCTAATAAGGCTATTGCAATCAAGAATATACTTAATTATTTAGGTAAAGATAAGGCGGTTATATTATACAAAGCGCTTGGAAAAAAACGCCTTACTGTTGAAAATGTGGCCAAGGTTATGAATATTTCGGAGCTTTCCGATGATGACAGGCTTTATATAATAGATCAGTTGGTAAGTAATAATGTAACCGAGTCCATCCTTTCTCTTGTAACCAGTTTTGATAAATACGAGTATAATCCGACAGTAAAGATCGCGATACTTAATGCTTTTGCATCCCTAAAAAGGTTTGAATTGCCTGAGGTTGATGATATCAGCCTAAAGGTAGATACGCTTATAGGGACTGTTTATACTGCTTTGAGAGATGTTGGCCCTGCAATATGGAGAGTTCCCGGTAATGAGATGATGGCTATAAATGCTGTTACTATAAAAGGCCCTATGGATAAACTTACCATAGTATTAAATCCCGGCTATGAAGGCCAGGTATCACTGGATGCCTTAAGAAATCAGCTGGCAGCGCATTATGGCTCCATAGTTAAAAGCGTTACAAAAAATGCAGCGGGATACCCTCTGAACTCGATTCTGGTTGAGGTAGATGTAAATGTTAATAATGTTACTGAATACTGGAAGGTACTGGGTACAGGAGATTTTAAGGTTGATTCTGAAGGTAGTTATAGAAAATTCACTACCCAGGAGATCAGGGAAAAATTAATCGTTAGGACAAACATTCTTCTTGCCGGATATACTCCTGTAAGCCAGGAATACAAGGGTTTATCAAAGTATATTTATGGTAATGAATCCGGTATTGTTCCCGAGATCGGTTTAGCGCCTATCGGATCGCTCCTTGCATCTATAGATGACAGCGACATCTATGGAGATGATCAAATCATACAGGTTGAATCAGAAAATACTTCCATTACGCGTTCTTATAACGATCTTGTGAAATTGGGAAGAGCAAATCCCTATTTTAATTATTATATTCCTACCGGGTATACCAGATATATATATTTCGCCAGAAATGCCGGTAGTATATACCAGACTGGCTCTACTGATAAGATTATAAGAGGCAAAGGATATAATGATTATATGTATTTTCTTTCAAGAGATACTGTGGGCGAACAGTTCAGAAATTACGTTTCTGAAACCCTTCAAAGCCTTTTTGCTAAATACAGGTATTCAGCCAGTGATGCTGACGCTACCGATGATGAGCTGATGGATGAATTTTTTGATGAACTTTATACAAGCCCAGATATAATTTTCTTAGGCGCTGATGGTGCTGAATTTACTGCCGGCCAGATTATGGACGGTATTTGGGCCCAATATCAGGCGTCAGGCGTTTTAAACGGATTAAAACCTTATCAGGGAATTATTTTAATCGATGAAATAGCTGTCGGAACATATGGTTTTCTCTCCAAGTTTATTATTGAGAAGAAAATGAGAGAAATGGGTATTCCTATAGAGGTTTCGGTAATGGCTGGTAAGGCAAGGACATCAAATGTTCCTATGAGCTTACAAGTGGTATCAAAGAGTGCGATAATCAGGGATTTTAATGTTATGAATTCGGATTGGATATTGGATGCCGTTGCAATTATCGGCCAGGAAGTACCGCAGCCGGTCTACGTTGACAACGACCCGGAAACAGGCGGCATGATCCCTCCTATTATCGGGCCGGACATACCGCTGAAACTTGAAAATGGGAAAGTTCTTATCGGTGCATATCTCAGGGCTCTTTTAAACTATAATGGTTTAGTAGAGTGGTATGATCAACTGGTTGTTAACCCTATGGTAAATTCCTTAAAAAGTACAAATAGCGCCGTAAGAAATGCGGCCTTTAATTCTATATTTACTATGCTTGAGACTTTAGACTCCAATGTTAGTGCCGAGGCTGATCTTATAAGCATTTTATCTGAAGCGATTAATGAATATCATAAACCGGCAGTTTTGCAGGATGGAGGACTGGATGTCTTTTACGTCTCTCAGCCGGTACTTGAAACTGTTGCTTCTGCGCTTGCTATAAGTGTTTATGACCCGTTTGATATAAAAAGCATAAAACTTGATTCTGGGATTATCCTTATCAGGAACGACCTCGGCGAAGACGAGGCCAATGCTGAATATATTAAGCAATCTAATATGATATTTTTTGAAAAGGCTGAACAAAAAAACCCGGATTTAATTAACAAACCTGATTTTGGATGGGAGAGTAAGATATCAGATTCATTCGGTGACAATAGAAACAGCAGCCCGCACTTAGCTCAATTTAATAATGAATTATACGTTGCAACAGCTAATCATAATGATAGTGTTAAGGTGTTCAGGCTTAATGATGAAGGAGTACAATCAAAGGTTTTTGATTCAGCTGATTTTGGTTATACCTATATGTATAACGTGGACAAAATATATTCTATTGATGGCAATGGTGTATATGTATTGATGAGCGACAGTTCCGGTGGGCATTATTTTGCCGGGACGCCTGACGGTAGTAATTGGACTATACAGTATGTCGGCAACAGAGGGTGGGGCGCAAATGATTTTATAAAATTCGGTGATTATTTTTACAGCGCTTATTCAAACGACTGGGATGGCACTTTTCAGATGAGAAGGGCTATAAGCCCCTTCGGAGTATGGGAAGATGTCGGAGCCAGAAGTTTTGGTGATCTGTCTAACTGTGGTGGGTATAATTTTACGGTATTTAACGGTGCATTATATATGACTACAATGAGTTCTTCCAGCTTTGGCAGGACACAGTCCGGAGCGCAGGTTTGGAGGACCTTTGACGGGGTCAATTGGGAACTCGCCAATGACCCTGGATTTGGAGATCCAAGTATTTATAGTATTAATGGATTAGGAGTATTTAAGGGGCAGTTATATGCAACGATTTATGAGATGAATTGGCTGGGTGAATATCCTTGGGTTGATTATACAAGTGCTGTTTATCGCACCAGTGATGGCATTAACTGGACATTGGTTTCTTCCGGTGAAATAGACGGTATTATGCACAAAATGATTGAATATAATGGCAAACTTGTAGGCCTTGTTAACTATGAATCAGCTGTATGGATGAGCGAGGACGGTGTTAACTGGTATAAGGCTACAGGCGATGAGTTTGGTGATATATATAATGACTACATAGAAGATGCTACTGAAGTAGGCGGTAAATTAGTTTTTTCAAGTTCTAAAAACAATGGTTTAGGTATATATGAAGGGTCTAGCGGTCTATTGCAGACTGTATCCAGAAGTGAAGCCGATGACTTGTACTTCATGGGTAATATGACAGAATACCAAAGATATGATGAATCGGATGAAGAATTCATTATAAGGATGATCCAGGAAGGGCTGGCATTAAGGGGATATGCCGAGTATATGCTTGATAGAGGTTATGATGTTTCTTATTACGAGTGGCTTATTTCAAGCCTTAATACAATTCTTGACAGGGAAAGCGTAAGAGAGATAGCACGCCAGATAGATATCGAAAGAGAAAAATCTACAGAAAGCATTCAAAAGGGGCAGGGAGTAAGCGAAGCTATAATAAGAAATATATTAGACGATTCTGAGACTACCTTGTCTACTATATATAATGGAGGAGATGTTACTGATTCTTCACCGTATAACGGTTTTGTAGATGAAACCATTAATAGACTTAATAGCCTTGGCTATACTGATGTTGCTGAAATGCTAGCGCTTTCAAAAATCATTTTGGTCCAGCCGAAAAACAGGTCTCCGGGATTATATATAGGAGATGAAAATCATTTTTCATTCGGATATTCGGATAAATCCTCAAAAACCATTTACCTTGCAAAGGGCCTCGTAGATCACCTCATAACAAACGGAGATATTAATTCACTTTTAGGGCTAATAGCTCACGAAGCAACAGAATTAACAAGCCAGGATGTCCTTTATGGGACAGAACCTGAAGAACTTTCTAATTTTATTGAACAAGATATTGCCGGGGTATCGCCGCTTGATGATACAAAATCGAGGCTGGATAATGTTATATCTTCGCTTATAGCTAATTATAGGTTTTATTTAAAGACAACCTATGGATTAAAGGGAGGTATTTTAAAACTAAATGAAGAGCCTTATTTTACTTATTTACAAAATGCATTTATTAGCGCCGGCATAGACAGTAACTATGCTGAAATATTTGCAAATTCACTCATTCGTTTTAGAGAAGGTTCTAAAAATAAACTCGTCAGTGACGGCATTATTACATCTCAAGAAAAAGATTATATTTTATCTTTAGCAACTTTTAATACCAGTGCGCTTGCAACTCGATTGCAAAAAATGATCAATGACTATAAAGCCAGAGGGCTTACAGAGCCACAGTTAAGAAGAGTGCTTTTCCAGCTTTTCCCGGTTTCTCAATTTGACCAGATGATCTCTTTGGGATACAGCAATAATACAGCAGTTAATCTTCTTGTTAAGCACAGCAGAGATAATACCCTCCAATATGCCATTGAAGCAAAAATAATAAGCGACCAGATCGTTGCTTTAGGTTTTTTTAGATATGCTGCCAATCAATTTGTAACTACCGGGAAGGATGATGCGTTGCAGTATGCAAAAGAAGCTATCGTTGTGCGGGATCAAATAATCGAACTTGGTTTTAGTCTAACTGATGCAACAAGTCTGGTTGTAGGTTTTGGTAAGAATGGGGCTTATCAACGCGCCTTAGATTCGCTTGAAATTAGAAATCAGATAATACAGTTGGGTTACTGCGAACGCTTTGCCACAACGCTATCGATTAAGGTAAATATAGATAATGCTCTCCAATACGCCCAGGATGCAGTCGCTATTAGAAACCAGATAATTTCTCTGGGTTTTAATCATACTACTGCAGACAGGCTTGTCATACAACACGGCAAAGATAAAGCTTTATCTGTTGCCCAGTCTGCCCTAGCTATTAGGCCGCAGATTGAATCGCTTGGTTTTTCAAGAGATTCAGCTACTAAAATTATAGAACAAAGAGGCGTTGCCAATGCTCTTAAATATGCTCAGGATTCAGTCAGCGTAAAAACTGAGATCGTTGCCCTCGGCTTTAGCGAAAATTATGCTGTTAAATTTATACTAAGCCGCGGTAAAGACAAAGCCCTTCAATATGCCCAGGATGTCCTGTCAACCATTACAAGGATACAAGGCCTTGGTTATAATGCTCATGCCGCTACAATGTTTATTTTATTAATAGGTAATGATAGGGCTTACCAATATGCTCAGGGTTCTATACAAGTGCGCGACCAGATTGTATCGCTTGGTTTTAATCAGACAGATGCCGTTAGATTTATACTGCAAAGAGGCAAGGATAATGCATTCCAATATGCTACATCGGCCTTGCCTGTCAGAAATGCCATAATGGCACTCGGATATGGCCAGACAGATGCCACAAATATTATTGTCGCTTATGGTGTAAGTAATGCCTTAGAGATTGCAGAAGGCGGTGCGCAGCCACCAACTGACGATGAAGTTGATGGTATTGTTTTAGATAATATAGAGAACGATCTATCCGATGCCGACAAGGCAACCGGTATCCAAAAGGGGCAGAATATATCCGAAGATTCTATTTTATCTGTTATTAATGATCCCCTTTCGACAAAAACAAATATTTACAAAAATGGAGCTGAGCTTACTGCTTCAGGGACCATCTATAATGGCCTAGTAACTAAGGCTGTGAATAAGCTTATTGAATTAGGGTACACCGATGTCGCTGATTATTTAAGGGGTTCAAAAGTTGTCCTTTTGCAGGCAAAAGATGGTAATCCCGGTATAATTATATCTGATGAATCGGCGTTTTCTTTCGGTTATTCTGACTTAACCTCTAATACCATATATATAGGAAAGGGCTTTATTGATATCCTTCTTAGTAACCAAAAAGAAGATGAGATCATTGCGCTTATCGCTCATGAGGCTGTGGAGCTTGTCTCTCAAAATGTTTTCTACGGGACTGAGCCTGAGAAACTTTCGTCCCTGATCGAACAGGATATTGCAGGCGTTTCAGGATTTGACTCTTCAAAATCGAAACTCGATGATACTATAAATGAAGAGATAATAAACTATTTTATAAATCAGTTATCAGCTTTACCTCTCTGGGGATCAGCAAGCCAGGCAGATAAGAATAGAATGGCTGTAATCGCTTCAATTTTAAATAACGCCGGTTATAATAATACATTTTTAAATCTGGGCGTTAAGTTCACCTCACAGCAGGTTTTGACCAAAATTGCTAATGCTTTAAAAGCCTCCGTCTATGATCCAAATAATATCTTGGCTTTGACACTTAGTTCAGGTTTAGTGCTTATAAACCAGTCCTTAAGCGCCGATTATAAGGACGCCGCCTTTATCCATGAAACCGATCACGCAGTTTATAACAGTGTATTTACAAATCAGGATACCAAACAGTTGGTTTTAGATGCTGCTAATGATTTGTCCAGTATTCTTGAGAATTACTATTATTGGGATATTGAAAGTATGGCGGACTATTGCGGTCTTGGCAGGTGGGATCAGGTTAACGGTGAAACCTTTGACAATTTTAAGATAAGAGTCCTTAATGAAATGATTGCCTCAAGAGACCATTACCAATTCCTTTATGATATCGGGGAAATTGGTGACGGGTATTTTGAGGTCGATCTACTTAATTTTTATAACGAAATATTCAATAATTTTACCTTAACATTCAATCTCCTTATTGATGAGATGGATAGGATTACCCGGGAGAATGACGTTATAACTTCCGGTATTCTCGGTGCCATAGCTTTAGCCAATAATACCAGGACAGAAATATTAAAAGGTGATTATAATAGAATATCTGAAATGATCACCTATAACAATGACTCTCCAATACTATTAAAGAGTTTTGATTACAGATGGTTTGATTGCGCCAACAATGATGAGGCGGCAAAAATATTAAGGCTGCTTGGTGCCAAAGAGGCAGGCACTTTCACTATTAATGGGTCTACTGTTACAAAAGTAAAAAATATTGCTGATACTCAGGTCGAATTTGTGATGGATGACGATTCAACAGTTAAGGTTAGCGTACTTAATGGCAATAAGCTCTATATTACCGTTGTTACCTCTAATTATATAGAAGCACCATTGACTTTGGAAGAGGTTAGGGAGTACAACAATCTTAATAATTCGTATCTAATAAATGATATCATCTTTCTTTTACAGACCATTAGTTCTGACCAGATTGCTTTGATAGAGCAGTTTGAAAGCTGGAAATCAGAACTTGCAAAATCCGGAGTAACTCCAGATTATTATACTAGTGAAAGTGAATATATTAAACTTGCTAGTAATATCCCGACAGACAAAGGCTGGTTAGCAGGAGAAGTCTTTCGCCGGACAGCGCTGCAGAGCTCCGGACAAGCTCTGCAGCAGGCAGTAAGCTTTTTAGCAACCCTCCTAATCCCAGAACCTTTCGAAAACCTTTTACAAACCCCCTTAATAAAACAAAAAGTAAGAAAAACCCTAGAAGATTTTATATCTCAGGGAATAAATAACTTTGCTGAAATTATTAATTCAGATGAAAAGCTTCAGGATCTTCTGCTTGCTGTACTAAGCGATTTTTCCTTAAATGCCGGGGATCTTGTTTTTCTGTTTAAATATTTAAATATTAATACTGCTGAAGAAAAAACTATTAAGACTGCCATTAGAGTAATAAAAAACAAAGAAGATCTTAATGTAGGCGCAATTTTTTCTAAACTAGACCGTGAAAGCAATATCAACGAATTTATAAATGAACTTAAATCATATTTAGAATCTGAAACCGACCTCTTGAATAAAGCAAGAGTTTACAATATACTTTCAAATATTTATTCCAAATACTTACCCGTCACAAATAATGCTGTTTCAAAAGCTGTCCCCCAGGATGGTGTAGACCTTTTTAATAGCGGCAACTTTGAAGCGGCAGAGCAATATTTTATTAATCTTATTGCAGTAGATAAAACAAATCTAGACGCATATGAATGGTTAGCCAGAATTTATCAGGAAATACAGTTTAAAGTTATTTCTGAAGCTGTTCGAAAAACCGTATCTTTGCCTCCTGCAGGTTTAAAGGTAAATCAGGCTTATCTTAATAATCCCATTCTTGTTTCATGCCCGGTAAGAATAGATATGACGCATGGCGTGGCTAGTGACCTTTTTGTTATATCTAGCGAAAAAGGCGGTGCGGCAGTTAATGTAGCTGCTGATCTTAATGGCGACAGTCCAATTAAGATAATTATAAAAAGGGTTCCTGAGTCCAAGATAGTCATTAGATCCATAGACCAGAACGCAAATGAAGAGATTACTTCATTAGAGCAATTGTTAAATTATAACCGATCTGACGACAAGCTAAGATTGATTAAGGCTGCTATCCTTCAGTCTGGCATTGTCAGGGCTGATGACACAAGGTCATTTGGTGATATCCTAAGGGATTTTGGTGGAGGGTTTGAGATATATGCTAGGTGTGATGTTCCTAAAGGTTCAGGATTGGGAGTATCCAGCATTTTAGGAGCAGGAGTCCTTAATGCCCTTTATAGATTTTCCGGGCAGGAAAAAACTGATGAGCAACTTATTTATAATGTATTTTATCTTGAGCAGCTATTAGGAGTGGGGGGCGGGTGGCAGGATTCAATGGGTGGGCTCTTTGGCGGGTTTAAATTTATCTCATATATTAAAGGTTTTCCTCTGCCGATAAATACACCTATTGTTCCTTCAGATGAAACGCTTACCAGATTAAAGGAAAGATCGGTCCTATATTATATTGGCGAACCTCACACTGCATCAAATATACTTAGAGATATAGTTAATGCATATTTATCGCGTGATGATGAAAAATTTACAGCTATGATCGAATCCCGTAATTTGGATGATGAGGCTAGAGATGCTTTAATGGCAGGCGATATTGATAGACTTGGCCTAACCATGACAAAGATGTTCGAGTATTTTAAAACCGTAACAGGCAGTGTGACAAGCCCCGTGATAGATAGCCTGATCGCCGAAACTATCGACCTTATATCAGGTGTCAAGCCCATGGGCGCTGGTGGCGGAGGATTTCTATTTTTTATCGCTAAGGAAGGCAAGGAAGAGGAATTAAGGGAAAAACTTAAATCATTATCAGCTCAGTATAACGGAGAAATATTTGACCTTAAAATTAATAATGATGGTACTAAGGATGCTACTACTACAATAGATTCTGTAACCGGCAATCTAATCATAACAAACTCTGATGGCTTGATTTCGAAGGTTTATGACAAAAATCTTTCGTTAATCCAAAGCTTTACCTATGATGAGGCTTTGATCCCTACCGAATTAAAGGGCCTTACCTTTGAAACGGCAGACAATATCCAGCTTAAGATCGAGGCAGCGGATACAGGCATTGGTGCATATGATTATGGTATATATGTGAAGGATCCGAACAATGGTTTTGTTAGAGTTGGTAAGATAACTGTCAGGATAAGGAGTATTGAAAGCCAGGACAGTGTTACATGGTTTGATATAGAGGTTGATCCAAACTATAGAAACAAGGGTATTGCTGCGACGACCATTAATTTATTCAGTGCCTATGCAAAAATGCGCGGGATGAAATTCGATGTTTTTTATTGCATGAACCCCATTTCAGCAAAACTGGCAACAGTGTTTATTAAAAATGATGCTGAGCTTAAAGCGGTTATCGGAGCTCCTTTCAATACCCCGGTCAGTATTTCCGGAATAGATTTAAACAAGTTCATAATGGAAAGATTCTATAATGTCGACAACAGGTACATATTTAAAGTTACCGACTGGAATACCGGCCAAATATTTAGAAATAATTTACCGGCAGATTATATTGTAACTATCGAAGACGGTAAGCTTATAGTTGTTAATCAGTATGGTGATATACTTCCTTTTGATTCAATGGCGGATATGGGGAATGTCACGTATGGTCCAGGAGATGAACTTCATTTTAAGGGCAATCCTAACCCTGTTTCGCTTGCAATTGAGTACGATTCTAAAGGAAAAATTAAATACATAACTAGTTACCAGGATGGAAAAATAGTTTCTATTAATATTCCTTCAATGGATCCGGGGATTGCTATTGAAATAATCCAAGATGAGATCACTAAACCAAGCCCTGATAACAATAAATTAAAAGCTGCCGCAATGACCCTAAACAATCTACAGCAAAAGACCGCTTTTCAGTCCTATGGCAGGTTTGAGGTATCGCAGGCAGTTTTAAATCTTGTAGCAGTAACGCTTGGATTGGAAATGAACGCTTATGAACTAACACTTACTAACGGTGTGATACTTATTAGTTATGATCACCCTGATTATGAGTTCTTAAAGGCGGTCCGCGATGTTAAAAATCCGCTTATTTCTCCTATTGCTACTTCTGGGCATGAGTGGGAATCTTTCGCCACTTTTAATGCAGGCACTTTTTATCTTGATGGAAGATATTATTTGATTTATAGAGCTGTCCAGAAACTTGATCCAGCCGGATCCAATGATGCTACAAACACTATTTCACGCTTTGGACTTGCTGTTACGACAGACGGCGTTACTATTGACCAGAGGTTTCCCGATCCTGTTTTTGCTCCGCAATTACCATATGAAGACGGAGGGGTCGAAGATGCCAAGATCACTGTTATCGGCGATTATATCTATATGGCATATACGGCTGTGCATAGGGTTGATGCCACAAAGTTCAGCTGGCAGCCTGCGATTGCAAGAATCAGCAAAGCAGATTTTCTGCTGAGTTTAGCTGATAATAACTGGACAAGATGGGAAAGATCGCTGCCCTTTGTTAACGGTAATGAAGATAAGGATCATGTTATATTCCCTGAAAAGATTAATGGCAAATATGCCATGTTTCATAGAATTTATCCTAATATAGAGATAGCTTTCTCTGACGATCCCGACAATATCATGGGAACCTGGACGAGCGGCGAAATCGTTCTAAAGCCAAGGCCTGGTATGTGGGACTGCCACCATATAGGGGCATCCGCGCCGCCAATAAAGACAGAAGATGGTAATTGGCTTCTATTTTATCATGGTGTAGATAATAACCATGTTTATAGATTAGGTTATGCGATCTTAGACGGTGATGATCCTACCCGGGTCTTGTACAGGACAAATTCGCCTGTTCTCTCTCCGGAGGCGCCATATGAAACTTCAAATGGCTGGATAAATAATGTTGTCATAAGTTGTGATGCGGAGATTGCGGGAGGCGGCGCAGTGTTGCATGACGGTGATACCATAAATCTTTATTATGGGGCTGCGGATTGCCATCTTTGTCTTGCAAAAATTGAATATAAGAGCAATTGGAAAGAAATTGCGGAAAACTCTGCTATAAAAAGAACTGCGTCATATTATCACGGTGAAGAACATCTGGTGCAGCATGCATTGAGGCAAGACCTTGAAAAGATGTTAAGCCATGTAAACATCTCTCTTATTCGCGCGAGCTTAGGGACGCTTACTAATGGAAAAAATGACTTGTGGGTCCTTAGGGAAGGCCTGGCAAAACTTGCAGAGATGGAATTTCTGGAGAATATTTTTGATTCGGAATTTAATGATAACTCTCTACTCCAAAACCTTAGATCGGCTTTTTCTATGGTTCCTTCTAATATAACTATTAATATTGATGATGATTCATCCTACACGGTACAGGCATACAGGTCAACTGTACCTCAGATATGGTCATATTTTGAAAAATCTGCCTCATTAAAGAAAAGTGACTTATCTTTTTCTGCCGGCTATCTTGATGCTATGGAATCGATAAGCATGGATGATATTGAAAGCCTTAATCCTGCCTGGGCGGGGAGGACCTTATTAACACAGGACCCTGATGATCCTGAAAGTTTTATTGCCTATAAATTCGCCAAACTAGGGGAAACGGCCGATGACTTGGAAAATGAAATAACAGGGATCCTCGTTGCCCGTAATATCCTTGACTCTGCCCCGGAACTTATGCTGTCTTTGGATGGGACCTATATTCACCGTTTTAGTGTAGATACAAGTATGCTTCCGCCCGGCATATCAATTAATGACGGACATCTTTGCATTAAATATAGGGTTAAAAAGTCGTATTTCGAATATCTGAACAATTTTGGACTTTCTGATTCTGAGATCTCCGTTGCTTCAAAAAAAATATTAACAGATATCGCCGATTTGTTTAAAGCGGGCTACTTGCATACCACACTTGCCTCTATGTCACACAATACATCCAGGGATATGAAAGGGTATTGGCAATGGGATATGGGTACAGGTGAATACGATGAGAGCGTGAATGGAAGAGGCGTAGGAGAAATAGTCGAGCTCAGCACATCCTTCAGCTATCCAAATATGAGGCTTAGCGGTCTGGCAGATTTTGAACACCTTAAACCGATTGATTTAAATAACATAAGGCATTATCTCGGCCAAAATCTTGCCGAATGGATAATGATAACAATCCATTCCGCATATTTAAATGGCCTTACCAAGGAGAGGGCAGTTGAGATAATAAATGAAGGTCTGGCTAATTTCTTAAGCGAATTTGGCGGAGAACCCGTAATTTCATTAAATATCAGCAACAATATAAATGATGTCGTTTCGAGTTTATTTGAAGGATTGGACCTGGACCCTGATGCTACGCTTGGAAATGTGGTCATTGAGCCGCTAATAGAAATAATCAGTGAGGTTCTTGATGTAAATCTCGCGGGTAACCCGTATATATTAATAAGAGAAGTTAATTTAAGGACGATCGGTACTAAAGGTAGCGGTATAAATAATTTTGACAACCCGAATCAAACTTTACAGCTGGCTGATGGCAGGATACTGGTATCAGATACTAGAAATAATAGGTTGGTTATTTTAAATTCTGACCTTAGCTGGGCCGGGACCATAAGTAAGGATACGGATAGCGATATAGATCTTAAGTCGCCGAATGGCTTATCTCTTCTAAAAGACGGCAGGATTATAATAGCTGATTCCGGTAATAAAAGGCTTTTGGTCCTAAATCATGATTTTTCTTCGTCTCAGGTGGTTACTGCTGATGAAACGGGAAACAGCCTTTTTATCAACCCGACTAATATTGTCCAGTTGATTGACGGTACGATTTTGGTAAGCGATTCACGGTCAAGAATAGTATTGCTTAATGAAGACTTGACTTTTTTGAAGAATATAACCAGCTTTGGCGATGACAACTTCTCATTTAACGGGTTAAATGGTATAACTCAGTTAAAAGACGGAAGGATTCTTGCCTGTGATACAAATAATTCCAGGATCGTTGTTTTTGATGAGGATATGGTTTGGCTTAATAATATCGATAATTTCGGCGCTGTAACATCTAAATCAGTTTTACCAAGGTCTATTATCCAGCTGGAAGACGGCAGGATCGCTATTACGGATAATAAAACCGGCGGAATAATGATATTGGATTCAAACCTTCGATGGGTGACGACTTTTAAGTTGGTTGATGAAGGTGGTCTTTTTTATTTACAGAACGGGATAACACAGCTTAATGATGGCAGGATATTAGTAGCAGAAACTACAAATAACAGGATTGTTGAGCTGAAGATAAGCCCCATTGACCCGACCGCAAATATTGAGAGGATATTAGGTGCAATTGAGTCGTCTTATGTCGGCAGAGACGACATCTTAATAAAATTAGCATCATTAACACTAAATACCCTACCTCAGGATTCCGATTTTCTTAATTATGGAGTTCATTTTGTTTCAGGAGACGTCCTCAAAAAAATCGCTATTGCCCTTAATATACCGGTTTCTGATGTTAATAATATTGATGGGTTGGCGTTAAAATCCGGTGTTATCCTTATTCGTAATGACCTGGATGATAATTTAAGGGAAGCGGTTTTCCTCCATGAAATAAACCATGCTATTTTTTCTTCAGTTTATTCCGTTAATAATTCCCTTATTAAGTCTTCCGTAACAGAATTTTTAATGAATTTAATTTCGGCTCATACATTGCCGAATAATTTCGCAGATTTTCTAGGTGTACCGAAACAGAAAGTCTCTGAATCGCTTTCAGCTTATCAAACAAGGCTTTTAAATGAAGCTCTTGCACAGACAATTTATCAGGAATATCTTAAAAATGTTAATTCTTTGAATTTCAGCCAGGTAAGGCTTGATAAGCTTTACTATGTTCTTAATATCTCAACTACCCCACAGAATGTAAGCATAGAACTTTCAACCGGTGATATTGTGAATGTGGATATTAACGTTAGCTCTAGCCCTTTTATCAGAGCTCTTCAGATTGAATTGGAAAGAATAAAGATTGAAGGAGATTTGATCTCTCCCGGTATTATCCAGGCGATGGGATCTATTAATGATGACGATTTTTGGTTTGTGATCAAGGATTTCCTTAATAGTTTTAATGCAAGATTCGGGATGGATTTTAAGGAATTTAAATGGAATTTCTATGATTTTTACTGTGATGATAATTTTGATGAAGCTATTAAGCTTGCTTCAAGATTTGGCGATATGGAAAAAAAGTTTTTTACACCCTATAAGATCATTACTACGAGGCTTGGAGGCTTGTACTCTCCAATGAAGGCAGTCTCCATTACTTCGCAGGGAGTTATAATTGAGCAGGATAATTATAAAAAAGCCGATGGTGTAGTTGTAAAGAAGTTAGAACCGCTTGATTCTAGGATTGAGGTTCTTCTTGCAACCGGTAATATAGCCAAAGCAAAAGAATTGATAGACAAGTTAATTGTTCTATATTCGGAATTTATCAGAAGAGGGGCTATTATGGTCGATGAACATAATGTAAGCTTTCTTTCTCATTTCGGTGTAGATGAAGATGATAATGTATTGGGGCTTGATTTCAGCCATCTTAGGGATACAAAAGGCATAAATAATTTATGGTATTATCTCGGCGTTACTAATGAGATCCTGGATTCCCAGCTTTTAGGTTATATTAAAAAATTTGGTAAACCCGCCAGAGAATTAGCTGATTATTACGAATCGATAAGGGGTGCGGGGAAGACATATGGGCTTGATTCCATAGACCTCTCAACGGCTCCGACAAATGATACCGAAACAGCTCAAAGAGCAGTTCCTATGGGTGATTATGATTTTACTCTGTTAAAGCTAGGTAGCATTAATGATCCATTAGTAGATTTCTTCAATAATACTGCTGATATATCAAGAAAAATAGATACTATTAAAGCCCTTGGAAGAATTAACACCCCAAAGGCCTTATATGCACTTGTAAATTTATTAAATAGCGAATCCGATGATGCAGTCATATTAGAGGCGTTAAAGGCGATAAATAATTATAGCAAGGGGTCAAACTTTTTAAAATTCAGGGTTTCTTATGTCGATAACGGGCTTTTAACGAAGGCAGCATCTTTGCTTAAAATCCCTTACAATGGCGGCTTAAATGGGATCTGCCTTAAATCAGGAGTTATACTGATAAGAAATGATCTTGATGCGGACACCAGAAATTCAACGTTTATCCACGAAACAGACCATCTTATTTTTAATGCTATTTATTCCGATAGTTTTACAAGGAATGTCGTTGATCAGTCAGTAAATGAAATGATGGATATAATTGAAAATGAGTATTTCTGGGATATAGATAATTATGCGGCATATTTTGGTATACCGGCAAGAGATATTTCTAACGGCGAAACCTATGAGCAATTTAAGATCAGGGTTTTAAATGAAATTATTGCACAAAAAGATGCTCTTCAGTATCTTTATGATATCGGTATTATCGATGATTCTTCAAGTGAATATGAAAAATTATTCTGGTTTACTGATATATTAGAGAATTATAATAAATTTGCTATTAGAGACTTAATATCATGGATCGACCAGAGATCTAGGGATAATGAGCTATTGAGCCCCGAGCTTATTGATGCTATTGCCTCCTCAAACCCAATAGACGAAAAACTTTTACTCCTTAAAGAACGATTCCAAAGCTTTTTTCTAAATGACAGGCTTGATGCCGCAAAGGAGCTTACTCTTATTGTGACTGAATCTAATGATGCAAAAAGCCAGAATAATATAACTAGCTTATTAAAGGAGATATTAATTGGTGTAGCGAAAGATACGTCTGACGAGGTAAGGCATCTTGTAATAAGGCAACCGCTTCTGATTCATAGCGGAAGAGTAGATGATCCTTTGGCGCAATCGGATCTATTTGAGCTGTTAAAGGAGCTTTATAGCAGGTCTTCCGATGACGATGGATTAAATACTCAGGATATACAAAGCTCAATAATAAGATTATGCGGAAATATTAGAGATAAAAACATACAAAGCGATACAATAAGTTTCTTAGATCAGGTTATTAAGGTTAATGACGCCGATAATTTTCAATTTGTAGCCGCATGCCTGGAGGCAATGTCGTATCAGGTGGAAGACTCTGATATTCAGTTGATGATATTGTCTCTCTTTTCCAAGGTCACCGCTTATTCAAAGACTCATATCGATACAGCGCCTTTTAAGTTCATGGCGTCAATCCTTGAAAAGATATCTCTAAATTCCTCAGATATAGAAGTTTTTAGTGAGTTAATGCATTCTTATTCTGAGATAATCAAATTTGATGGATTCGGCGAAGATTTGAGGGTTAATTTTTGCAAGTCATTAAACAAATTTGCTTCCATTAAACTTGATAATGAAACACAATTAAGGATCATAGACCTTGCAAGTTCTTTTTTTGATACAGGTGTTTTTGATGAAAAAATAAAGATCAGGAGAGTATTAGCTCTTTCTTTAAGAGAGATGGCTGGTTCTACGGATAATGAGGTTTATCTAAAGAGGATATATGATATCGCCGCAAATGCCATTGTAGGCACCAATAAGGAATATGATCCTGATCTGAGGATTAACTCCGTCAAGACATTATGCGCTGTGTATGAAAGTACGGGGAATAATGATCTAAGAAACAGTATAATTTCTGTTATTGATGACCCATCGCTTGACCCAAGCGAGAAGATCTATCCGCCAAGTTACATTGCGACTCTTGTCTCCGGGAAAATGACTGGTATTAATAAGATCCTTATTTTTGACGGGGTTATGGATGGTATGGGAGACCATATAATCAGATCCAATCAGGTCATAGAGGCATTGTTATCTTTTAATCCCGGCCTTCAAATAGATGTGATTAGCAACAGGCCGTATCTTTATGATAATCCAAATGTAACTATTTTACCCAATGACGATACCAATGTTTCCACTGTTCTTAATGATTCCTCCTACGGGCTTGTATTTGTGGCTGACAGCTCCAATTATGGTTTTAGCGCTTATGAATATCTGACATTATTCAATCCGGCTGCTATTATTACCAATACTTCAAAATTCGTTTATGATAAGAATGATTGCGGTATCTACATAGACGGAGTTCTAAGGCATATTTATTCAGAAGATGATAATAATTTCTATAGTCCTGCTGAATCTTTGGTAAGAGCGCTTAATCTTAGCGATAACTCCGGCAATGCATCTATTTATATAGACGAAACCTCTTTAGAATTCCAGGAAGCCCAAGATTGGCTAACTGATAATGGCATAACTACCGATCCATCTTCTAGATTAAGGCCTTTGATCGCTATTAATGGTTTTGGCGGCGAGGCCTCGGACAAGGGATTTATGGAAATGGAGAGGCTTGCAAAACTGGTGTCCGGTGTGCTTAGTAAGCAGGATGCAGATATAATTTTAGTTAGAAATGATAGGTTTAATTCTATTTATGTTGATAAATTTAATGATGAACTTGAAAAGTTGATGCCTGATCCCATCCAAAGGGCCAGAGTAAAAATATTACCCTCAACTGCTGAAAGCGGAAAAGAGAAGTGGCTTAAAAATTTTATTTATCTTAGTGACATGGTCATAACGGTTGAGGGGGGATTATTGCATCTTGCGAATGCTTTGAACAAACCCTATCTGGCATTATTCAGCACATTGTCTAACGGTGACAAAGATGATTGGTTTCCTTACGGCTCTGACTCAGGTATGCATCAGTATTATGAGACAAGGGCCCATTACGATGTTCTTACCGATTATGCATTAAATGAAATCGCCGATAGGGCAAATGCGGTACTTTCCAATTACGGGAAATCACTTATACTCAATAGCGACCCAAATGACAATCTGAGGGGTCTAGTGATGATAGGGGGATCGGCAAACTCTGATACCGCAGATTTATTGATCAGTTTACTTGAAAGAGAAACAGATGTTGTTACCCGACAGCGCTTGGCTCAATTGATCAATAATTTCAATGCTTCTTCAAATTTCTTGGATTATGGGGTTTATTATGTCGGTATAGACACGCTTATTGCTTTGGCTGAGGATCTTAATATCCCGGTGAACGACCCTTCTTTTATCAACGGGCTCACGTTAAAATCGGGTGTAGTTCTTATAAGAAACGATCTTACCGATTCATACAAGGAATCGACCTTTATCCATGAAACAGATCATCTTATTTACAACTCAATTTACTCTGATTTAACGACCAGAGGTCTAATTTTTAATTCGATTAGCGATCTTTTGGGTGCTCTCTCAAAGATCGGTATTTCACTTGATGAATTAGCAATATCTTATCTTGATATTCCTACCAGGCAGCTTATCTTAGGAGAAACGGAAACAGACTATAGAATAAGGGTTTTAAATGAAGTAATTGCCCAGAGGGATTCATTAGGTTTTCTTCTTGATGTGAATATTATAAATATTACTTCGCCCGAATATATTACATTAAATATCCTCGATGAAATATTTGATCAGGGTTATTTAAATCTCGATGCCTTATATAAAAAGGTCAATGAGATTTCAAGGGAAAACCAGTTTTTGAATCCTTATCTATTAAATGCCATTGCGGATAGTTCAGTCAAATTAACCATAACAATAAATAACGGTATCAGAAAGGTCGAAATTCTGGATGAATCGGGAAAAGCAACTAGAACAGATTATATCGAACCTTATATCGATTCCTTTAAAAACAGCTCCATCTCTTTTATAGACACTACTGAGCACGCAGCTGTTTACTGGTGGATAAAGGACAAGGTTGATAAAGGCGAATGGGAAGCTGATTATACTTTTATCAATTTTGATTATCATCATGACTGCTACGAAACAACTCCGGATGTTGATTCCGCAAATTTTGTTTTACATCTTAGAAATGACGGATTCATCGGCAATTACTGGTGGGCCTATACTGAAGAAGAGCTTGTAAATGATTTTGCTGACGTTAATTTTAAAACCGACGATATAAATTCTCTCCCTTTATCAAGTAAGCCAGTTATTATTAGTATCGATCTTGATTATTTGATATCAAAAAACTACGTTTTGCTTGACGAAGAGTTTGTTGCGAAAGAGGTAAAAGCAATCGTAGATATGATCATTTCAAAAGGATACAACGTAAAGGGCATTAATATTACTAGATCAAGGTTATTTATCAATACTCGTTTTGAGCAATATGCTATAAATATGTTATCTCAAGAACTCGAACGGATCCTTGGACCGGCTGACATGTCAGAAAGACTGAGGTCCATAGAATTTAGTCCATCCAGGGAAGTTATTATACATAATTCCGGTGGCAACATTGATAAAATCGAAGCATGGCCGGTTAATTTAATACCTTTATTAAAAAATGAAAATTACTCTATCAGGCTTAAATCTGTCGAAGCACTTGGTGAATTTCATGACGCTGTGGTAGCAGGTGCTCTCTTGGATATTTTGGAGAATGAGCCCGGGGAAACTCCGGAATCGCTTGAGATTATAAGGGCGATCAGTAATTCTCTAAACATATCTTCTACTTCAGAGAATTTCCTTGATTATAATGTGCATTTTGTATCAGGCGATTGCTTAAAAAAGATAGCGCAGTCTTTGAATATTTATGCAGATGATATAGATAATATAAGAGGTCTATCACTTAAATCAGGCGTAGTTCTTATAAGGAATGAACTTGGTGACGGTTTTACGCAGTCTACATTTTTACATGAAATAATCCATGTTGCTATAAGCCACTTATACAGCAACCCTGACACCAGAAATGCTCTGATAAAAACGTTGACTGAACTTGATACGAAGTCATTTGATTGGGAAAATTTACGTACAATTTTAGGTTTACCCCGCATCAGTACCGGAGAATCTCCTATTGAATACAAAACAAAGCTTATTAGCGAGGCCCTTGCCCAAATATTCGGTGAAGAATACCTTTTAAGAAATTATCCTCTTAGCGCTGACCAAGCTAGGCTTAACAGTCTAAGGAACATATTTCAGATGGGCTCTGACGACCCACAGCTATTCTGGGGTAAATTGTCATTAATAGGGACTTTGGCAGAGCTACAGTCCGATATTGCGGTTATTTTAAGCACGGATGAAACCTTGACGCCAGATAAGATTGAGGCGCTTGCAAGCAGGATGGACCCTGCTGAGGCGTTTATTTCAAGCCTTAGTTATGACCCGCTTGATTCACCGGAAAAGCTTTTATCGGCTATTGAAGCTTGGACAGATGAATATTTGTATAACGCTGCTTTTGATCCTAATAGCATAGTTTTGATGTTTAGCGTTTTAAAGGAATCGGGCGAAGGGCAAGAACTATTGTTAAATCTTCTCAGAAGATCTTATTATCTATCTAATCAGGAAATACCTAGATTGCTGAATGAGGCCTATGATAAAGCTGGTTCGCTTGGTGTAGGCAAAAAAATCAATAAGGTCATATTTAAATTCAATTTCAGCAGCATAGAGCAACCCATAGGGCTGGATAGCGTTACAACATCTGCTTACGATTATATTAGGTATTATGACCTTAATAGTAGCGACTTTGATGAAACAGGGGTATCAAGGGTTTTACTTTTAAATATTGCTGACCCGCTCGATGACCTGACACCTGATAATTTAGTCCATGAGATTGGCCATTCGATTTTATATGATTCCCCGGGAATGATAAATACAGATTCTGCGATTAAGAGTATTTCAGAAAAATTTGGGATAGAGGATAATGGTTATATCAGCGGATTGATATTTGATTTCTCTAAATATGTTGATATGGACGCTGTATTTTTTGCATTGCACGAGCTGGTTGCTAATTGGTTTATGTTTAAAATATTGGATGAAAATGAAATAAGGGAATGGGTTGAGTCCCTTGGGGCATACTACGGTAGAAATCTTGAATATATTTCAAAGGAAAATGCCGCCACACTTATAGCTCTTGCCAGATTTCACTCTATTCCTTTTTCTGAAGCTATGGATACTATCTGCGGTGCTTTTAAATACAGAGAAGATGATGGTTTTGATTCGATGGTTAATGCATTTGTGGACTTTTTGTCAAACCTCAGACTAAAAGATCTTAATTATTTTTATGATGAGATACGTTCCGACGATATTACTGCACGGTCAAATGCTTCATATGAGATTGCCAACAGGTTAGGGCATGATGAGTATCAATTTATAAACGATGGTTACGGCCAGCCGGCCGCTCTGGTACATGACTATTCGAGTTTTAGCTTTGATAATTATGATTCAATGTTAAGCTTTATGTATTCTCTTGTCACATCTTCGAAAAGGCCGAAAGTGTTAAATAGCGCCGAAGTTGCCAGTTATGAAGCTTTTGGGTCGGGAGTGATTTTAAGGCTCGCAGATGATACGGAAATTATTGTCATACCTCAGCATTCACTTACCAATAACACTCTTCTTATGCATGTATTAAGGAAAAGAGATCCTGTCGATCCATCCAATAATGAGTTGGATAAGGAATCTTCTTTAGCTTTTGTCCATAACGTCCTTCGAGAGCTTGAGGTTTTGTGTAATGGCGGTATGGAGATAATGGATAATTATTATGAACTTATTGATGATTTTAAAACAAGCAATACAAGAGAGCCTTCTTTTTCAGAAAAAATCAGCCTTTATAAAATTTGCCTTGAAGACGCGGCTGTAATTCCCTCTGATTTGCTTAAGGATTCATTGTTTATCAATATTTTTCTTAATGATGCTTCAATCCAACTTTCTTCAGCATGTAAAATGCTTTTTGATATTAAGTTTTCCGAAAATTTCAGCTCATTAATTTCGGGAATGCCCTTGTCTCGAGTGAGGAATTTATTAGATCAATTCCTAATAGAAGGTAAGACCGGATTCAGCCTTTTAAGCGCCGATGATATTAATAATTTACTTGGGGCCATCTATTTCGGATTTGGGTTAGAAGAGAAAGAATTCTTTTTCCTCAATAAATTTGCCTCGGGTATCGATGCTCCGGTAATCGAATATGTTTTAATCGACGATATTAAAATTAAGCGCTTTACCTTTAATGAAAATGGCGATATCCAGAGAAATGAGCTCATAAACGATTTTAATCAGCTTTATGAACAGTCTATACCCCAGGCTTTATTGGAAAAAGAAGCAGATCGGATGTTAGAGGAATCAATAAATGAAACTCTAAGAATATTAGGCATTGCTACTTTAGACGACCTCAAGCAGGAATTAAATAATAACCCTTCATATTATAATTATTCAAATGCCGTATTAAGACATCAGATCGCGGTGAGAACAATGCTGTATCTTTCTAAATCTCTTGATTATCTTGATGGCGCGTGGCTTACAGGTAGTACTGCAGAAGGCCTGGCGAATAAAACTGATGATATTGACCTGATCCTTCATATTAAAAGGGGTTTTGAATATAATGCAATGGCAATAATTGATGTACTCGGCGATTATTTTACCGATTATTTAAGGTCAAATATTTACGATGACAATACTGTTATCGAGTCTTCTAATATATTCCAGATAGAGGAATTCTTATATGACGATACCCTGGGGAATATCAATAATTACCCGCCTACGCAGAGAGAAAAGGTCTTTACTGCTATTGAGTCAAGTGTTATACCCGGGAACTTTGAAAGAAATATTACGTATTATGGTGTTGCCGGCCCTGAGAACTATGGCAAGGTAACTATATATCCCGGCTTACTTGAAAGGAAAGTTTTTTTAAGTAGCGGTGAGCTTGATGAGGTGCAGATATTCGGCGGGAAAGCCTCTAACCCTATAACAGCAAGGTTTAAGGTTGATAGGTCAAAAGAGGGGTGGGATATATTGGTAAATAATTCTATTGAGCATGTCCACAATGTTCTATCCCAGATAAAGGACCGTGATGGATTGGATAGCCTTAGCGGTACAGAGATAAACAAAGAGATGGTCCTGAACTTGACAGAATTTTTGTATATAGCAAGTTTTAATATCAGTCCTGCCGATATTTATCCTTCATCTGACATAAGAAGATATTTGGCCTCAAATAACGAACTATGGACCTTAATAAATAATCTGCTTGAATCAAGATTTAAAACCGGTAATACAGCTATAGAGGCAGAATCAAGGTATAGAATAGAAAATATTGTTATTCCGGCGATCTCGGATACTGAGATCAGAAACGGCCTATTGAAACTTATTGATCTTATTTATAAGATCAAGGATACAAATGCCTATTGCGCTCTAAAAACTGCCGGTACTCCTCTTGGGATATCTTTTGTCGGAGGTGATTGGACGGGTAACAGCCTGATAAGAGAGCTCACATTTATATATAATCCTTCGGAAGGCTTTGAAATTACTACAATTGTCGGCGATGATCAGATAGAGCAGTTCTCAAATAATCTTTTTTCAAAAGGAGGCATGAGAAATAAGGTGCCCTATGAAGTGGAAAGTGACTCCCAGTCTATAAATCTTGATTATACTGCTGTAACAGGCGCTTTTAAAGAAATCAAAGATCTTGCAGCTGCTATGTACTGGAAAAATCTTCTTTGGGGGCTTTCTTATGAAGGCGCAAAGACATTTATGAAATTATCTCCTGGGGCGAACAAATATAATACTTTAAAAAACTGGGCATATACAGCCGTAGACCTGGGCTTGATATCCAGATATGTTGCGGGGCCTGATATGAATATGTCTGACAGCGATATGCAGCTAATAGCTGATTCAATAGTTGCAAGATATATTGAACATCTAAAAAATGAATTGATGCTTATCAGGAATAATAATGATCTGGTTGGTTCTACGCTCACGCAAATAGCTGGATCAAACGACCCTCTAACTGAGTATAATTCTGCGCTTTCAAATATTGAAATGGCGTTCAATATCAGGTTCTTAAAAGACGATCTTGCTGTTTTAATGCGTAAAGAGATCTTAAATTTCATAAGAAACGGTAAATTAGATATAGACAATCTGTCTTTTAACGCGGATTTATTGCTAAGCATAAAAAAGATCGTAGGTGCGGGTGTTACAGGCGGTATGGAAGAATTTGGTGCTTTCCCTCACCCCAAACTTGCTGTCACAGGCCATGGGACAGCGGATTCTGTTGATGTGGCAGTAGGCGCCATTGGCTTGGACCCAAAGGCTGACGAAGTGAGAGTCGCTGTGCAGGGTGCAGGCGACGTAGGACTTTCAGCTGCTTTGAAACTTGCAAGGCGGGGATATAAGGTAACTGTGATCTCGGACATTAATGGTATTGCTTATAAAGAATCCGGATTTACTGTAGAAGAACTGCAACGTTTCAGCATGATTCCTATTGACCAAAGGAATGTCGCAGTCCATTTAAAGGATTGCGCTACAAGGGTCAGCGCTGATAATAATGAAATATGGGGCGCAGAGGTTGACGTATTGGTTCCGGCAGCTAACCCATACTGTATCAATGATTCAACTATACCACTTTTAAGTTCACGCTTAAAAATCATATGTGAAGGAGCAAATAATTCTTTCCTTGGTAAGGAAGTTGAGCTTGCCCAAAAAGGCATAACTGCAATTTCCGGGATAGGGGTAAACGGTGGAGGCGTTTCGACCAGTTATTGGCAGGATATGTTTCAGCATCAAATGTCTGTAGCCGAATTAAGAGACATTGCGGCTATACATATTAGCGAAGGAATAACTATTTCTAGTAATCTTGACAAAGGGCTTATACAGGAAGCATCGTTGTACGACGAAGATGGAAATAAGGTAGGAGATATAAAGCTTATTGACGGGTTGGTAGTATACTCGACAATTCCTGAGATACCTGCAGTGGATGATTTGGGTTTGCCTGAAGATGAAAGGCTATATACGAATATGTACGCAGATATTTATAACGGAGTTCTTTATATACAGGGCGAGAATACAGGCCTTGCTGTCGGGCAGGGATTTAAACAGACTATTCCTATAAAAAATACTAGCGGCGGCATAAGCACAGTAACATTCATTGATAATTACGTTAGCGAGTCAGATTACCCTGATTTAGTTATCGGGATGAAGGTTGACTCAATTGAGAACACAGCTAATAATCTTAAATTCAAGATTTACTCCAGCATCACTGAAACTGCCAATAAACTTAATTCGGTAGTTATGGAGCTTCAGAATGAATATAATACGCCTTCACAAATCGCTACAGAACTTGCCAAGGCAATTATGATGAAACGAAGGGAGATTTTTGAAGATGCTAGCGGTGAATATGGCAACGAAATTAATTTATTGATATCCCAATATGATGCTGATGGGTACTTTTTGACTGATTTTGTCAAAAGGATGAACGCTTCTATAAATATTGCTCTTAATTCTTCGTTAGAGTTAACGCTTAAAGGGCCGGGAGATACCGAGGTAAACCATACTATAAATTTTTCAGAGTTAAATACGGATTATACTATCAGCCAAAGAATAAATCAGGTTGAAAATACAGATGACATTGGTTTGATTAATCAGCTATCCGGATATCTTGATAATTTAACATTCAGCGAACATTTTCTCGATTATGGAGTATATTTTGTATCAGGCGAACTTCTCAAAAAAATTGGACAGTCGCTTAATATTAATGCTGCTGATATAAATAACATCTCCGGCCTTTGTCTGAAATCAGGCATTATTCTTATTAGAAACGATCTTGACAATGATCACAGAGAGTCAACTTTTATCCACGAAGTAGACCACGCCATTATAAATTCTCTTTATTCAAACCCCTCGACAACTCTGATGGTACTTGACGCTGCTGATGATATGATAGTTGCTTACGGTGACTGGTTTGGTGAGACCATAGACCAGCTGGCCGATAGATTGATGGTGTCCCATCAGGATACTGTAAACGGCGAAACGGCGCAGATGTATAAAATAAGGATACTGAATGAACTGGTAGCAAAGCGGGACGAGCTTCAGTTTTTGCTTGAAATAAATAGTATTTCACCGGCTGAAATGACGCTTTTGACGGACATTGATCTTATATTCTGGTGGAACGATGTAATAGGCGCAACTTATGGCAACTGTGCAGATGACCTTAAAGTACTTCAGGATGAGGTAGACAGAATTACAAAGGAAAACGATCTAATAAACCCTGATCTTTTGGGAGCAGTAGCAAATTCTCAAAAAATTGACGAAGAAGAGGTTGACGGATTTATAAAAAGATCTGTTTATGATTTGAATGGGGATCTTTTAAAAGTATTCATGTATGAATCGTATGTAGAATCATTCGCAAATCAAGATATTGCTTTTTTGGATTCTACGGATCATGACGCTGTTTATGGTTGGATAAAAGAAAAAGTTGATAGCGGCGAATGGAATAATGATTACACCCTTATTAACGTAGACCTTCACCATGATGAGTATAATCCGGAGGCAAACCTTAACCTTGCCAACTGGATTCCTTATCTAAAAAATGAAGGTTTGATAGCTAAGGCATGGTGGGTATATTCATATCCAGACACTACAAACCTTGAATATATTGATTTTAAAACTGGTACGGTTTTTAATTTACCTATTTCCGATAAACCTGTGATATTAACAATCGATCTGGACTATTTTATAAGCAGTGACTATGTAAATCTATCTGAGGCCAGCATTTCTATGGCCATTTCAGCGTTTGTTTCCAGCCTAAGGACAAAGTATTTTAATATCAAAGGCATAAATATTACTCGTTCCCCTACATATTCACAAAATAAATATGAAACCTTTGCTTTAAATAAGCTTGCTTTGGAACTTAAACCTATTCTTGGCGAAGCCGATTTCGGCACCAGGCTTCGTTCGATAAGGTTTGGCGAAGATATTAGTAATAAAACCGGTATGAGCATTTCCACCATTAATGAAGGCGGAGAAATAGCTTCTCTAAGGAGCTCTCCATTGCTACTTATAAAAGCCCTGAATGAAGAAGATCCGTATATTCGACTCAATGCCGCTAGAAGCCTGAAAAAATGGGATTATTATGAAGCGATTGAGCCTTTATTGGATCTAATATTCAGAGAAGATGGCTTAACAAATATGTCTAAAGAGATTATCAGGGCAGCCAGCGAAACAATAAATTCGTATTCCTATGCTTCCAGTTTCGAGTCTTACGCTGTCAAATTTGCTTCCGGGGACGTATTGAGGAAAATTAGCCAAGAGCTTAATATCAGCGTTAATGATCCAAATAATATCCAAGGCCTTGCCTTAAAGTCAGGAGTTGTGCTGATAAGAAGTGACTTAAATGATGAAAATATCGGCGGGGTAATTCTTTCGGGTGATATTAAAAGGGAGTCTACCTATATACATGAAATTAATCACGCTATTATTAGTTCTATATTTTCATTCCCCACAACAGCCATATTAATCACCGATGTAATAAATGAATTAACGGATAATCAATGGCTTGTTTTAGCCGGTTATTTAAACATAGATACATCTTCAGGATTAACAGATGATCTTAAGATCAAGATCCTTAATGAATCATTATCCAAAGAAGCAGAGCTGCAATTTTTGTCATCTAAAGGAATTCCGATAACTTTAAAATACGGCAATCTGCTTTCAAATATCCGCTCAGTTCTTACCCAATCCTTAAGCTTACAGGCTTTGTATGCTAAAATTAACTCCACTCTTTACGAAAACGACCTTATAGACCCAAATCTATTAGAGGCGATCGCCTCGGGCGACCAGGATGAAATTACTGATGATATATATGAGCGCAGTATAAGTCTAGCCATAAACGAAAATAATATTAATGATCTGATGTTTCAGGCAGTATGCTTAATGCATCATTATTCAAATTCATACTTTTTTGCAAATCATTTACTGCGTATAGCGTTATATCTAACCGCATACGATACAGCGGAGGGGGAAAGTTCATCATGGAGCCTTTATTACTATTTTAGAGATTTATCTGATGATCTATCGAAAGATGAATTTAATCAATGGTTGTTCCAGGCATACATGGATAATTTAGAGTCTGATAATAGACAAGCCATAGAAAGGCTTAAAAGCGGTAAGCCGTTTGAAATGGCTGTTTTTAATAACTTATCCGCCGATGAGCTCCGGGACCTGGTCAGGGATAATGAGCGGGAATATGGCATATCAACAATTAGTTATGGCGGTGAAAAACTGACCATAGTCACTAAAGGAGTGCAATACAAAGCAACTAATGCTGAGTCTATGTCGATATATTCCGGGACTATGCTTAGCTCAAGAGGACACTCACATGAAGCAACGGAACATATAAATATAAATCCAAGTAATGCTGATAATGATGATGCTGTCAATCTAAGGTTCAGATATAAGAGTCTTCCGATATTCATCCTATCTTTTGATGAGAACGGAGAGTATCAGGTTAATATTTTTGATGGTTCGGGGTGGGTTTCTTATATTGGCGATGCTGAAGCAATTCCCATATTAGTTTCAATGGGTATCATAGATTAAAATACCTGATATTTTCACAATTAGATCCCTACTATTATAATTCATACGCCAATTTGAATACGACCTTTCTATTGGTGCCAGGCACCGCGTTATAACCTTTTGATTATCAATAAGTTATAAATAAATTTTTATAGATTCAAAAAATGGACTTATTTCTATTTGCTTGACAAATTTAGAAATAATAGTATAATTAATACATCTTCGGGGCAGGGTGCCTTAGCTCGATTACATCGTATCTAAGAATTCCCGACCGGCGGTGCGCACATGCGCACACCGGCGCTTCCTTTAGCGCCGGGTGTAGCACCACGAGGTGTTCTCTGGCACTTCCTTATGTGCCAGGTGTAACCACAAAGCGCACACCGACACTTCTATGAAGTTTGGTGATAAAGTCCGCGACTCCTGTCAAAAGCGGGATTGAACCTGTGAAATTCAGGTACCGATAGTACAGTCTAGATGATAGAAGATGATTAAGTTCACAGTGTACAGTTAGCAGTGAACAGTTAGAATAATTATAGAGCCCCGAGAGAATTTTGTCCGGGGTTATTTTTTTTGGTATATGAATTACTAATAACGAAAGACAGTGCTTAAATGTTTAATAAGATCGAAGAAATTATTAAAGACTTAAAAAAGGGCAGACTTGTTATCATTGTTGACGATGAGGACCGTGAAAACGAGGGTGACCTTGTCGGTAGTGCAGAGCTTATTACTCCTCAGCATATAAATTTTATGGCAACCTATGGTAAAGGCCTCGTATGCGCTCCTATGGAAGGTTCGAGGCTTGATGATCTGGGATTGCACCCTATGTCAAACGTCCCTAGTGACCCATTCAAAACTGCATGGACTATCTCGATAGACTCAGCCAAAAACATTACTACCGGAATATCTGCTAATGACAGGGCTCATACTATCAGCTTATTGGTCAATCCGCATACAAAACCGGAAGATTTTGTTAAGCCGGGGCATGTCTTTCCATTAAGAGCAAAAGAAGGAGGAGTTTTAGTAAGGGCTGGGCATACAGAAGCAAGTGTGGATCTTATGAAGCTTGCGGGATTGTATCCAGCCGGAGTAATTTGTGAAATCATGAATGAAGATGGTTCTATGGCCAGGCGAGACGACCTGATCAAATTCGCCAATAAACATAACCTTAAAATAGGGACTATTGCCGATCTTATTAAATACAGAAGAAGATCCGAAAGGCTCGTTAAAAGGGTGTCCGAATCCAACCTGCCGACAGATTTCGGGATATTTAAAATAATCACCTACGAGTCAACTATTGAAAAAGAACATCATCTTGCTTTGGTTATGGGCGATATAACTAAGGAAAAGAAAAAGGGCATTCTATTGAGAGTTCATTCGGAGTGCCTTACCGGCGATGTTTTTGGTTCCCATAGGTGCGACTGCGGCAATCAGCTAAAACACGCTCTTTTGGCTATCCAGAAGGAAAAAACAGGCGTTTTGTTGTATATGCGACAGGAAGGAAGAGGGATCGGGCTTGCTAATAAATTAAAGGCATATTCTTTGCAGGATAAGGGGCTTGATACGGTTGAAGCGAACGAAGCCCTTGGATTTAAGGCTGATTTAAGAGATTATGGTATCGGGGCACAGATCCTTGCCGATCTGGGCCTAAAAAATATAAGATTACTTACTAATAATCCTCAAAAGATTGTTGGTTTGGAGGGTTATGGGCTCAAAGTTACTAAAAGGGTACCTATAGAGATCAGCCCAAACCCGGTTAATAAAAAATATTTGAAAGTAAAAAAGGAAAAAATGGGACATTTATTAGGAGAAACATAGATATAAGTGCAGCGTATTGCGTACGGCGTATAGAGTTTTAAACACCGTACCTATTACGCATTACGCAGTATATTGGACAAATAAAATCGGAGGAAAAAAATGGCTAAAATAATTAAAGGCGAATTAATCGGAAAAGGAAAATCATTTGGTATTGTGGTTTCTACGTTCAATGATTTTATTACAGACAGGTTGGTCGCCGGCGCGATCGACACATTGACCAGGCACGGTGTTGATGAGAAGTCGATAGATATCACTTATGTCCCGGGATCATTTGAAATACCTTTTATCACCCAAAAAATGGCAAAAACCAAGAAGTATGATGCTGTAATCTGCTTGGGCACTCTTATAAAAGGAGAAACCCCTCATTTTGATTATATTGCCAGTGAAGCTTCTAAGGGCATTGCTAAGATCTCCCTGGATACAAATATACCTTGCATCTTCGGGGTCATAACAGCTGAAACGCTTGAGCAAGCCATCGAACGCGCTGGTACAAAGAGCGGGAATAAAGGCCGGGATGCTGCATTAAGCGCGATTGAAATGGCCAATTTATCCGAAAGGATAAAATAATGAGAAAAAGATCAAAAGCCAGAGAGTATGCCCTTAAGATCCTTTATAGGATAGATATAACCAAAGATAGTTTTGAAGAATCAACAAAAGATTTCTGGAATAACCAGGAAATCGAACCTGATAATTCGATCAAGGAATTCGCCGAATTGATCGTAAAGGGTGTAGTTAATAATATCAAAACTATCGATGAGGTTATTACCAAATATGCCACTAACTGGGAGATCAATCGAATGGCGATAGTTGATCGCAATATCCTCAGAGCCGCCATATTTGAGATATTATTCATGTCCGATATTCCGCCTAAAGTTTCAATAAATGAAGCTGTTGATATAGCCAAGAAATTCGGCGATAAGGATTCGGGCAGATTTGTCAACGGTATTCTTGACCAGATATACAGAACTGAATCTAAAACTGCCAAATAATTATTGTCTCAGGATTCAAGTTGCAAGCCACATTTTTTTATGTGGCCTGAGACTTGTGACTTGTAGCATATTTGAAATGAGCAATTATGCCTAATAAAGCCACCAATGCCAATCAGTCAGAAGATAATAAATGTTACGCCGATCTGCATATCCATACGTATTATTCCGATTCAACGTTCAGTCCGAAGGAAGTTGTTCATTACGCGGCTGGTAAGGGTTTGAAGGCCGTCGGTATTACCGATCATGACAGTGTCGGCGGTATTGCCGAAGCCATTGAAGAGTCTAAATCTTTTTGTCTGGAGGTTATACCGGGGCTGGAACTTTCATGCGAGAAAGATGGTACGGAGGTCCATATACTTGGATATCTGGTAGATTGGGAAAATAATTCATTTAAAGATGCGCTTTCTGAATTAAGAAGGTCACGCATTGAGCGCACAAAAAAAATTCTTGAAAAACTGGCTAAGGCCGGTATGCCGATTGATTTTGAAGAAGTCGTATCGTCCTCTAAGTGCGAATCTATCGGCAGGCTCCATATCGCCACGCTTTTGCAAAAAAAAGGTTTTGTGAGGACAAAAGATGAGGCATTCAAAAGGTTTATCGGCAATAAGGGGCCGTATTATGTTAGTGGTTTTAAATTATCGCCCCGCGAAGGGATCGATCTTATAAAAAAATATGGCGGGGTAGCTGTGCTTGCTCATCCATATCTGATAAGTAATAACATCACGCTTGGTGAATTTATCAAATACGGCATAGATGGTATTGAGGTATATCACCCTGACCATCCTTATTCTATAAGAAAAATTTACGCCAATTATGCCAAAGAACATAACCTTATTATAACAGGCGGTTCGGATTGCCACGGGTTGGCTAAAAGAGATATTTTTATCGGTAAGGTTAAGGTACCGTATGAATATATTGAAGAACTTAAAAGATCAAAACCTAAAAATGAACATTAAAAGAAACGATGAATACTATATGAGGCTATGCCTCAAATTAGCCAAAAAAGCCGAGGGTAAAACCTATCCCAACCCTTTGGTCGGTTCGCTTATAGTTAAGGATGGTATTATAATCGGGTCAGGCTATCATAAAGGGTTCGGCATGCCGCACGCTGAAATAGAGGCTCTTAGATCCTGCAAAACCCCTGCCAATGGCGCGACATTGTACGTAAATTTGGAACCATGCAATCACTTTGGGAAAACCCCTCCTTGCACCGATGCAATTATCAAAAATAAGATAAAGAGGGTGGTTATCGGTATGTTAGATCCTAATCCATTGAATAACGGCAACGGAGTAAAGAAGCTCCGGGATAATAATGTTGATGTCAGATATCCCGTGCTTAACGGCCCTTCTGAATCTCTCAATAAGAAGTTTAAAGAATATATATCAGGTAAGCTGCCCCTTGTTACGCTTAAGCTTGCCCAGAGTCTTGATGGAAAAATTGCTACTTATTCTGGCGACTCTAAATGGATATCCGATCTAACTTCCAGGGTTTATGTACACAACCTGCGCTCAAGATCCGATGCTGTAATGGTGGGAATGAATACCCTTATTAAAGATAACCCAATTCTTTTAAACAGATTATTTAAGGAAGGTAAGACCCATCAACCCGCCAGGATCTGTCTGGGCGATCATACCAGAATCCCAAAAAATAGCAATTTATTCAAAAACACGGATACCTCAAGGGTCTTTATCGTTTCCAATAAGCCAATTTCTAAAAAAGAATTTTTAAAATTTAAAAAAAATAATATAGAATTTATCTATATAAAAACAAAAGGAGGGCATATCCCTCTTAAGATAGCTTTGGAGAGATTGAAATGTTTCGGGATATATAAAATACTGGTAGAGGGTGGAAGTGAACTGGCGGCTTCATTATTGAACGAAAAGCTGGTTAATAAAATACTATTATTCATTGCGCCAATAATTATCGGGGGAAAGGATGCCTGCTCAAGTATCGGGGGAAAAGGCGTAAAATTCGTTAATAAATCCATAAAAATTAAACATATGCATGTTAGTCGTATCGGCAGGGACATTTTAATAAAAGGCGATATATAATTATGTTTACAGGTATAGTTGAAGAAACCGGAATAGTTAACTCTATTAAGCATACACATAAAATAAGTGTGCTTGAGCTCTCAGCCAAAAAAGTCATTGACGGGACTAAATTGGGCGACAGTATAAACGTAAATGGCGTTTGTCTTACGGTAACCCTCATAAATAAAAATATTATGAAATTTGATATAATGGGCGAGACGCTGGACAAAACAAATTTAAAGTACCTTCGGAAAGGCTCCACTGTCAATCTGGAAAGGGCCTTGGCAGCAAATTCAAGGATTGGAGGGCACTACGTAACAGGTCATATCGATTGCGTATCTAAAGTCCTAAAAAGCAAACAGACTAAAAACTTCTGGGAGCTCGAAATTGAAAAAAACAAAGATATAAGCGATTATCTTGTTAATAAGGGTTCTATATCAGTCAACGGAGTTAGCTTAACCATCGGAAATGTTTCCGGCTCATCTATTTTGCTTTACCTGATCCCGCACACACTTAAGAATACCAATTTGAATCTGATTAAACCCAACGATCTGGTTAATATAGAAGCTGACATCCTGGGTAAATATGTAAAAATCGGGAGCAATACCAAAAAATCACTTGACCGTGATTTTCTGAAGGAACATGGGTTTAACTGATTTTTATTCTTTTTAAAATTTTATTTGACTTTATCTATTATTGATAGTAAATTATCTATTAAGCAAATAAGGAGGGAGTGTTAATGAGAAAACTTAAAGGATTGATTCTGATAATTATAGTAATAATGACTTTTACCATTACTGTGAATGCTTACGCTCAGGACCCTATACGAAAGTTAGGTCGAGGACTTGCGAATTCATTAACTGGCATGGTTGAGCTTCCATATAAAATTCAAGAAGTCCAGGAAGAGAATGGCCCGGCAGCTGCAGCAACCTATGGAGTACTAAAGGGTCTGATCGATGGAGTATACAGGACTTTGGTTGGAGTATACGAAACAGCCACATTTTTTATACCATATCCAAAAAATTACGCACCTATCATCGAACCTGAATTCGTATTAGGTGATTATTAAAATTTGATCTTCTTAAACCCCGTTAATTAATTTTAACGGGGTTTTTTATTGACTACTTATTTTAGTGATGATAAAATGATTCGGTGTTATATATTAATTATATGTTGTTATGTACACAAAAGGGCGGGGCGTAGCGTCCGCCATGAAATGGCGAGACCTCGCCTGAATAGTTTTTATTCAGGCGGGCAGCTTCTACTTGAGAGATTAACAGGATATATTGAAATAAGTATTTATCGGGGCGTAGCGCAGCTTGGCTAGCGCGCTTGGTTCGGGACCAAGAGGTCCTCGGTTCAAATCCGAGCGCCCCG
>CAYWPX010000003.1:0-105502 GCA_964460615.1 uncultured Planctomycetia bacterium | reverse complement strand
ACCAAAACAAAGTAACAATTGAGGCATAGGTAGCTCGGTTCTCCCGAATGTAGTAATTAATCGGGTATAACTTCGGGACTATACCATGATTAGTAACTCTATAGAAGATTAGGTATTAGAAATCCGAGTGCACCCCGACCAAAACAAAGTAACAATTGAGGCATAGGTAGCTCGGTTCTCCCGAATGTAGTACTTAATCGGGTATAACTTCGGGATTGTAGCATGTAAGTAAATATGAATGTGTAGCTACTAAAAATCCGAGTGCACACCGACCATAAATATAAAAAAACGGAGTAAAAAATGTCAGTCATTCACACTGAAAATCTTACTAAGATCTACAGGGGTTCTGTCGGTAAGGATAGAATACTCGCTTTAAATAATTTAAGTATTCAGATCGAGCAAGGTGAGATATTCGGGTTATTAGGTCCGAATGGTAGCGGCAAGACAACATTTATCAAGATCATTCTTGGCCTGATTAAACAATCTAAAGGCAAGATAAGTATTTTGGGTAAAGGCCCCAGGGATACACATAACAAAAATTTCATCGGGTACCTTCCTGAGACACCTAATTTTTATGAATTCATGAATCCTGTTGAGCTTTTGGATTTTTACGCCAGTCTCTTTAATATAAGCGCTAAGGATAAACTTGAGAAGATAGATGAACTGCTTGATTTAGTCGGTATAAGTAAGTACAAATCCCTTAAGATCCGTAATTTTTCTAAGGGCATGGTCCAAAGAGTAGGCTTGGCTGCAAGCCTAATAAATAATCCAAAGCTTTTGATACTGGATGAGCCGACCGTGGGACTTGATCCGATCGGTTCCTTAGAAATTCAGAATTTACTTAGAAAGCTCAGGGATAAAGGTATGACAATTTTTCTTTCCAGCCATCTGTTGAGTGAGGTTCAGGAATCGTGTGACAGAGTAGCGATCTTGTATAAAGGCGAACTTATAAAGATCGGAAAGCTGGATGACCTTTTAAAACGAAAAGATCAGGTGCAATTCACTTTAAAAGGAGATTCTAATATAATAAAGAGCTCTTTTGAAAAATTTGCCAGGGACAATAACCTCAATATAGAGGATATAAGTACGCCTAAAGAAACACTGAAGGACCTTTTTGTCGAAACTATAAAAACAAGGAGAATTACAAGTGAATAAGGTTGTAACATTAGCTATTAGCACAGTCCTTGAACTGCTTAGAAAAAAAATCCTGAACATCCTGTTGATATTCGCTGTATTGATTATTGCTAGTTCTCTCTTTTTTACTCAGTTTTCTCCGGGGGAAGAATCGAAGATCATAAAGGATATCTGTTTAGGGGCGATCGTCTTTTTTGGGATGTTGATATCCATCTATACCGCCGGTACGCTTATACCGGATGAGATAGACAAGAAAACTATCGTTACGGTCCTTTCAAAGCCTGTATCAAGGGTTCAGTTCCTGATGGGAAAATTCTTAGGCGCAGCTTTAACGGTCCTCCTTATTACTTTTATAATGAGCCTTATGACCATAGCCATCGTATACCTAAAAGATAAGGTTTTTGACCTGAATATCCTATCCGCACTGGTGCTTACTTTTATAGAGATGTTGGTCCTGGTTTCAATATCTATCTGCGTTTCAACAGTGGCATCCGCTTCGTTTAATCTGGCGTTCGGTTTTATGATCTTCATTGCAGGGAATCTAAGCGGCTATCTATTGCATATGGCCGAAGATGCAAAACTTGTAGGCGTAAAGATTGCCATGATCATGCTTAATAAAATGCTTCCCGATTTTGAGAAATTCAATATTAGAGACGCTGTTATCGTAGGTACAGATATAAGTTCGTTGTATGTATTCAAAACCATGCAGTACGGGATAATGTATACTGTTATAATGCTGCTTTTTGCTTTTTTGCTTTTTAATGAAAGAGAAATAAACTAATGTCTGAATTCATACAAAAATACAGCAAACTGATTTTAGTTTTCACTGCTTTGCTGATATTTATTTTTACAGTACCCCTGCAGGAAGAGCTCAAAACTCAGCGGATAATAAACAATATCGAAGATAATGTGGTCATTGTCCCGGGTGAATTTTTTTCTAATTTTGTCGCCGGCGGGTTTAAGGGTTTAGCCGCTGATATTCTCTGGATAAAAATGGATGAGTATTGGCATAAGGGCGAATGGACAAGAATGCTTCCGATAGTCCGTATGATCACCTGGCTTCAGCCAAATTTTCTGGAGGCATGGGAGATAGGGGCGTGGCATCTGGCATATAATTTCTATGCCTATACGGATGACGAGAATCTTAAAAAACAATTTCTTAGCGAAGGTATACGTTTTTTACAGGAAGGTATTGCTAAAAATAAGAAACGGTTCGATCTATATTTTAATCTAGGTTGGATCTATTATAATAAAGTTGAGGATTTTGATGAGGCTATCAGGTTTTTTAGGATGGCTGTCTATTATCCGCATCCTTCTTATATCGACAGGCTTATCGCTCATGCTTATAGAAAAAAAGGCGATTACGCTAACGAGGTTAAAGAGTGGAAACGAGCCATCAAATTATTCCCAAGCGACGATTATCATCATAAGATTTGCCTTGAGCATTTAAAAAAAGCTGAAGAAAATTTAAGTAAATCAAAATGAAATATGTTATCTTTTCTGACGTACACTCCAACTTAGAGGCTTTTGAGTCTTCTATAGAAAGCTTCAAAACCATTAATCCTGATAAATACTTATGTATAGGCGATATTGTAGGTTATGGCGCAGATCCGTCTCTTTGTATCAGCCTCGTCCAATCCCTTAAACCTTATGTGGTTGCCGGCAATCATGACTGGGGGGTCACGGGAAGGCATGATATACAAAATTTCAGCCATGTAGCAAAGGTTGCCGCCCTATGGTCGAGAGGACTACTTAAAACCGCCGAATTGGAATATTTAAATAACCTTGAATTGATGTTCTCTGACGATGATTTTGTCATGGTCCACGGGTCTCTTGATACTCCAAACAGCTTCAATTATCTATTTACAGAAAATGAAATGAACGGAACATTTAGACTTATGGATAAACATCTTTGTTTTGTGGGCCATACCCATATACCGGGGATTTATGAATATGACGGGATACGGATCTCCCGTATAAGGACCGATAAATTTAGCTTAAATATGAAATGTAAATACATAATCAACGTAGGAAGCATTGGCCAGCCTCGAGATAATAACCCTGATGCTTCATATGTCGTTTATGATTCTACGAAGTCCCTGATCGAGTTTATCAGAGTGCCGTATAATATCAAAAAAGCGCAGGATAAAATAATTAAAAATGGTTTGCCTGAATTTCTTGCTCAAAGGCTTGAAATAGGCAGGTAGCGTTATCGGAAGTTATTAAACATTTATGAACATTAAAAGCCAGATAGATGAGCTTAGAAAAATTATCAACCATCACGATAAGCTCTATTATGTATCAAATAAGCCCGAGATAAGTGATCATGAATATGACCGTCTTTTTCGTAGATTAAAAGAACTTGAAGATAAGCATCCAGAATTAATTACCCCTGATTCTCCTACCCAAAGAGTCAGCGGAGAACCGATCAAAGGATTTAAATCAATAAAACACCTTGTTCCTATGCTAAGCATGGACAATACTTATAGTGCTGAAGAGCTTGTTGAATTCGACAAAAGAGTTCGGAAAAATACTGGTGATGAGAGATATGAATATTTTGTTGAACTTAAGTTCGACGGGGTCAGTATCAACCTTTTATACAAGAATGGCAAATTCATCAACGGCGCTACAAGGGGCGACGGCGAAACCGGGGATGATGTAAGCGTTAATCTTAAAACCATTAAAAGCATTCCTCTTTACTTTGAAAGTAAAAGCGGTACCCCCATATCAATTGAAATCAGAGGCGAGGTCTATATGACCAAAAAAGGTTTTAATTTGCTGAACTCACAAAGAGAAAAGGCAGGGGAGGAGCTATTTGCCAATCCCAGAAATGCCGCGGCAGGGTCTTTGAAACTGCTGGACCCTTCCGTTACGGCTAAAAGGTCACTGGATATGTTCGCTTATGGAGTCGGTTATGTGGAAGGACTTAAATTAGAAACCCAGTACGATGTTATAGATTACCTTAAATCCTCCGGTTTTAGAGTTAACCCCTATGTAAAGTTATGCAAGAATATTAACGATGTTATAGATTACTGTTACCACTGGCAATCAAAAAAGGACTCTCTTGATTATAATATCGATGGTATGGTCATTAAAGTTAATTCCCTTAGGCAGCAACAGAATCTTGGTGTAACCTCAAAAAGCCCGCGTTATATGATCGCATACAAATTTCCTGCCGAAAGAAAAACAACTCAGGTAAAGGATATAATAATCCAGGTGGGCAGAACCGGTACTCTTACGCCGGTAGCGATATTAGAACCTGTGCATTTATCCGGGACAACCGTTACCAGGTCAACACTTCATAATATGGATGAAATATCAAGAAAAGACATCCGCATACACGATACTGTATTAGTTGAAAAAAGCGGGGAAATTATTCCTCAAATAGTAGAAGTTGTAAAATCTAAAAGAACCGGCAAAGAAAAACCATTTATTATGCCTTTAAAGTGTCCTGTCTGCGATTCAAAGGTTTTTAAATCTAAGAATGAAGTAGCAATCAGATGCGAAAATATCTCCTGTCCGGCCCAGGTAAAGGAAAGGATCCTGCATTTTTCCGGCCGCACGGCCATGGATATCGAAAATCTTGGCGAAGCAATTGTTAATCAGTTAGTTGATAGAGGTCTTATTAAGGATTATGGAGATATTTATTTTCTGAAATTTGATGATATTGTCAAACTGGAACGGATAGCCAGTAGGTCGGCCAATAATCTCATTAGTGCTATAGAAAAGTCAAAAGATACAACTTTACCTAGATTGATATTTGCCTTAGGGATCAGGCATGTCGGTGAAAATACGGCTTGGGTATTATCCGAATATTTCAGATCTATTGATAAACTTAGATTGGCTACTATAGACGAACTGACCGGTATCAATGAAATCGGCCCTGTAATGGCCGAAAGCATTATAGATTTCTTTAAGACTGATAAAAATTTAAAAGTCCTTGAAAAATTAAAAAAAGCAGGTATAGCATTTGAAGAAACTAAACCTAAAACCACCGGTAAACTAGAGGGATTCTCTTTTGTAATTACCGGGACTCTTAAAGAATTTAAACGCGAGGACGCGGAAACCCTTATTAGAATGCTTGGAGGCACCGTATCATCAAGCGTTAGCAAGAATACTGATTATCTTGTGGTCGGAGCCGATCCTGGCTCAAAGTTTGAAAAGGCAAAAGGCCTGGGTGTGAAGGTGATAGATGAGGCTGAATTTAAAAAAATTATAGGAAAATAATATGCTCAGATCTTATTTTGGATTATTATTGATATGTTGTTTAAGTATCACTATTGCAGGTTGTTCTTCGGTTCAGAAGAAATTTTTTAGAAAAAGCAAGCCTAAGCCTATTGTCCAAAAGTTTTATTCAGAGAAAGATTTTAAGCGGGGGACCAATGTCGCTTTATATAAAGAGCATATAAATTATTTTAATTCTTGGATGGATAATCTCCTCGACTATGAGTCATTTAACTACAAATCCGACATGAGGAATCTCAATGAAGCTGCGTCTCAATTGGATGACCTGATAAAGTATGTACCCGAAAATATGAAGCCTAAGCTTCAAAAACACGTTAAAACCTTAACATCTATAGCAGACTCTCTTAAAGATGGATCTATAATCCTGAAAGAACGCCCTGCGACTATGGGCACTATCAGGTCCATTCACAGGGATGTCAATGCTCATTATGCCTATAATAAAGTTAAAGACCTTATTCCGAAAGATTAAATAATAAAAAGGAGACTCTTATGAAGAGTATCATATGTTTTTTATTTATTGCAATATCATTACCGGTTAGTTTTGTGTTTTCGGAGGAACAGAAAACCGAGGGGATAAATCTTACTGTTTATAACCAGAACTTTGCCGTTATAAGGGATTCCAGGTTTATAAATCTTAAAAAAGGTGTCAGTACTCTATCAATAGTGGATATTGCTTCTAAGATCGACCCTACATCTGTAACTATGAGATCATTAAAGAACCCCGGAGCAATTAAGGTACTGGAGCAGAATTATCAGTATGACCTGGTCAATAAATCAAGATTATTGGAAAAATATATCGGCAAGGAGATCACTATAGGCAGCGGCACCGGCAAATTATTATCAGCCGATGCTATGGGTATTATTATGGAGATTGACGGAAAGATCAAGATATTCTCTCCCGGAACTGACAGTCTTGAGATCTTACTTCCAAAGTTACCTGAGAACCTTATTCTTAAACCTACTTTAAACTGGATCATCAATTCAAATATTGAAGGCACGGAGCTGACCGAGATAAGCTATATCACCTCGGATATTAGCTGGAAAGCTGATTACAATGCTATCTGCGATAAAAACGATACATTTATTGACCTCACTGCCTGGGTAACATTAGATAATAATAGCGGTGCTAGCTATAATGATGCAACGCTTAAACTGATCGCAGGGGACGTGAATCTGGTCATGCCTCAGCGTTATGGGCGCGAAATGATGACTCGTGGCTTAAGCAAGTCAATGGTATATGAGGATGACGGAGGCTTTACTGAAAAATCGTTTTTTGAGTACCATCTGTACGACCTTGGAAGGCCCGCGACCATACTTGATAAAGAGACCAAGCAGATAGAACTTGTTAATGCTGCTTCCATACCGATCAAAAAGACTTATATCTATGACGGATTTGAGCAGGCAGGTGTTATGAATTATTCATATCAAAATGATGATCCTTCTTTCGGCAAAGAAGCCTCAAATAAAAAAGTCCGCGTTGCAATAGAATTTAATAACAAAAAAGACAATAATTTAGGCATACCGTTACCCAAAGGGAAAATAAGGACTTACAAGAAAAATGATGACGGATCTTTTGAATTTATCGGCGAAGACCAGATAGATCATACCCCTAAAGATGAGTTGGTGACTATTGAGATCGGAAATGCTTTTGATATAGTAGGCGAAAGAAAACAGACCGATTTCAGGCAGGTATTCAGCGGCCATGTTTATGACGAGTCATTTGAGATCAAGATCAAAAACCACAAGGACGATGATATCGAGGTGAAGATTGTCGAGCATATGTACAGATGGTCCGACTGGACAATTATCAACACCAATGACCCATATGTAAAAAAAGATTCTAAAACTATTGAATTTACGCTCAAAGTCCCGAAGAACGGAGAAAATTCAATTAATTATACAGTTGAATATAAATGGTAATTTTTAGGTGAGATTATGGAAATACACAAAATTGTTCTGGGGCCTCTTGATACAAATTGCTATGTGCTTTACGACAAAAAAACCCTAGATGCCTGTATCATAGATCCTGGTTATGAAGCTAATAAGATCAAGGCGTTTATTTCGAAAAATAAGTTAAATGCTAAATTTATTATCAATACTCACGGCCATATAGACCATATAAGCGCTGACGGAGCTTTTGAAATACCTATTTATATCCACAAGCTTGAAGTTGATTTTCTGAAAAATCCCAGCAAGAACCTTTCGCAGTTTTTTGGTGTTGATATTATATTAAATAATAAGATTATACCGCTTAACGACGGTGATATTATTAATATTGGCAGCGAGACCCTTCAGGTTATCCATACGCCCGGCCATACCCCGGGGGGCATATCTCTTAAAGGTAATGGTTATGTCTTTACAGGCGATACGCTTTTTTGCGGAAGTATCGGAAGGACAGATTTTCCGTTAAGTTCAGAGAAAGATATTTTTGATTCTATTAAAAATAAGCTTTTTAAGCTCGATGATAACACTATTGTTTATCCCGGCCATGGCCCGGATTGTACCATAGGCAATGAAAGAGATACTAACCCTTTTATCGATCCGACGATCTAAATATGAATACTCAGCTTTTAATAGACAATTTTATCGATTACCTCAATGTAGAAAAAGGCCTTGCGAAAAACACCGCTATAAGCTACCGCATGGATCTGGAAAAATTTTCTAATTATTTAAAATCAAAAAATTTCACTGAAATAAACAGTGTTACAAAAGACGATATCACGGATTATCTTCTCAGCCTTAAGGATTCTGACCTTTCTGCGAATTCCATATCAAGAAATCTTGTTGCGATAAAAGTTTTTTTCCGGTTCTTATTAAGAGAAAGGTTCCTAAAAGATGATCCTTCCAATAATATCGAATCCCCGAAGCTATGGAAAAACCTTCCGGAATTTCTCGATATTGATGAGGTTGACAGGCTTTTAAGGTCTCCCGACACAAGGACCTGGATGGGATTAAGGGATAAGGCGTGCCTGGAGGTTATGTATGCCACCGGCATGCGGGTATCAGAAGTGATCTCCTTGGAATTAGGTAACGTTAATCTGGATCTGGGATACGCCAAATGCATAGGCAAGGGATCCAAGGAAAGGATAGTGCCGTTTGGCAGCTCCGCTAAAACCATCCTTGAAAAATATCTAAAATCGGTACGGCCTTCGCTTACAAAAAGTTCTAATAGCAAAGACCCTTTATTTTTAACAAGGCTCGGTAAGGCAATGACCAGGCAGAATTTCTGGAAAATTATCAACAGGTATGCCAAACTTGCAAAAATAAAAAAGCATCTTACTCCTCATACGCTTAGGCATTCATTCGCCACGCATATGTTAGAGAGAGGGGCGGACCTGAGGATAGTCCAGGAGATGTTAGGGCATTCAGACATATCTACTACACAGATTTATACGCATATACAGAAAGACAGGCTTAAATCCATACACAAGAAATTTCATCCAAGGCCGTAAATAGCTCATTGCTTCGCCTGCTGAAAGCAGGCAGGGCTCATAGCTCATAGTAACAAAACGCTGTGCTCTGAACACCGTACACTGTACTCCGTACTACAAAAAAATCATGAACCTGATAACTACTCACTCAAACTCGGATTTTGATGCTCTTGCCAGCCTGGTCGCAGCTAAAAAAATTTACCCCGATTCGGTATTGCTCCTGCCCGGATCACAGGAGAAAAGCGTAAGAAGATTCTTGTCCCTCACTAAGGATAAACTTGAAATTAAGCAGGAAAAAGAGTGCAAGTATAACGGTTATGAGAGGCTCATTATTGTGGATACCAGGCTTATAGGACGAATAGGCAAGGCTTCCAGGTTAGTGGATATGGGCATACCGGTGACGATCATTGACCATCATCCAAGATCGAGATTTGATATTGTTGCCGATAAGGATATCTATGAAAATGTCGGGGCTACAATAACGATTTTAGTCGAGAAAATAAAAAACCTGGGTTTAAAGCTCGATCCTATTGAAGCTACGCTATTTGCATTAGGTATTTATGAAGAAACGGGTAATTTTACATTCAACTCCACCACCCAAAAAGATATAGAGATGGCCGGCTATTTGCTCTCTAAAGGTGCGAACCTGGGCGTTGTTTCAACTTATTTGAATACGGAGCTCGATAATAGCGAACTGTTATTTCTATCAACATTGATACATCAGACCCAGAGCTATTGCATAAAGGGTGTTAATATCGCCATCGTTACGGCAGAGGCGTCGACATATCTTGGTGAATTGGGTAATTTAGTGCATAAGCTATTGGAGGTTGAGAATTACCATGTAATTTTTCTTATTGTCAAATCCCATACAAAAACGCATCTGATCGCCCGAAGCAGGATTCCCAGTGTAGATGTTAATAAGATCCTGCAACTCTTTGGCGGCGGCGGCCATGCAACCGCAGCAAGCGCCACTTTGAAAAATTCTGAACCCGAGGACATTAAATCAGCTTTATTAAAAAATCTGGAATCACACATAAAAATAAATATTTTAGCAAAAGACTTGATGACCAAACTCCCGCGCATGCTTAATAGCTCGGAAAAGATATCCAAAGTCAAAAAATATTTTAAAATTCATAATCTTGAGTCTTTGCCTGTAATATCCAGGAATAATATCAAAGGCGTTGTTTCTATTGATAAGCTCAATGAGGGCCTGGCTTCTGGGTTCGGCGGGAAGGAAGTAAAACGATGTATAAGCACGAACTTTTATGTCATAAAGCCGAATACCCCGTTATTTGATATTCAGAGGATTATCTATGAGAAAAATACCGGTCATATAATAGTTGCTGATAAAGGTAAACCTGTAGGTATGATCGAAAGGTCTAATATTTTAAAGGTTCTTTTTAAGGATCTATTCAAAAAAACACACAAAGGCTCTGGCATTAAACCGTTACTAAATGTGTCAGATAAAATTTATAAGTCTTTTCCCGGGTCTTTCCGGGTTTTATTAAGGAAGATCTCAAAACTTTCCTCAGTTTATAACATGCCGGTATACATAGTAGGAGGTCTTGTCAGGGACTTGATTTTAGGAATAAAGGATTTTGACCTTGATCTGGTGGTTGAAGGCGATGGTATCAGCTTTGCCAAGATCCTTGCAATTAAGCTGAATGGCGCTCTTGTTATACATAAGAATTTCGGCACAGCATCCTTATACATAGACCGGCCTCATGATCTGAGCGTTAGTTTGGAAGAAACGTCTCTATACCGCCATACAAGAAAAAAGTTCAAAATCGATATCGCAACCGCCCGGACTGAGATCTACAAAAAACCGGCTATGCTGCCTGAAGTCAAATTCGGTTCGCTTCGTTCCGATCTTTACAGGCGCGATTTTACCATCAATGCCATGGCAGCTTCATTATCGAGAAAGGATTTTGGCGATGTTGTCGACTTTTTCGGAGGAATAAATGATCTTAATAATAAAACGATCAGAGTCCTTCATGATAACAGTTTTATTGATGATCCTACAAGGATCCTTAGAGCGATAAGGTTTGAGCAAAGATTCGCCTTTAAGTTATCGGGTCCTACTAAGAGACTTTTATTGGAAGCGTCCGGTAAAAAAATGCTTGAGACGACCGGTAAACATAGGATCAAGGATGAAATTAACCTGATTCTAAAAGAGAAAAAATCATTAAAAATATTAATCAGGCTTGATCGGCTGATAGGCCTGGATTTTTTGCATAAAAACCTGATCTTCAATAAAACCGAACAATTGATTTTTAATGATGTAATTAAACTGATTAATTGGTATAATATTTCTTTGAATAAAAGGCCATTAGATATATGGCTGGTACTTTTGATGGCTTTAATTGATAAATTAAGCTTAAGTGAAACCAGAAGCTTTGCAAAAGAGTTCGGGTACAGCAGATCCGAATCGATAAGGTTGATATCAAATAAAACGCTGGGTCTAAGGGCATCCGGAATACTAAGCTCAAGGACAGATGTTTTACCAAGCCGTATTTATCAAACGCTTGAACCTTTGAGTTTTGAATCTATAATATTCCTATTAGCTAAAAATAATACGAGATCGGCAAGGGCGAGGGTACATCAGTTTTTTAGCAGACTTAATTCAACTCATACATTTTTAAAAGGGACCGATCTGAAAAATTTTGGTCTGACTCCGGGCCCGCAATTTAAAGTTATATTGAATAAGATCCTTGTTGCTAAATTGAACGGTAAGATCGTAACCAAAGAAGACGAGATCGCTTTTTTAAAAAAAATAGCAAAGATCAATAATTAAAGTTTAGTTATAGTAAGGAGAATTTATGTCACAAAGATCGGACAGAGTGGCCTCTCAGATAATGAAAGAGGCCAGCAGGATAATCCAAACAGAGATAAAAGACCCAAGAGTCGGTTTCGTTACTATTACCAAGGTTGACGTACCTCCCGACCTCAGAACCGCAGTGATATATTATACTGTCTACGGAGATGATAAGACGAAGGAGTCTTCCAGGATAGGTCTTGATAGGGCCAAGCCTTTTATTAGGCGTAGCCTCTGCGATGTCATTAAATTCAGATTTGCTCCCGAGATATTCTTTAAGTTTGACAAATCCAGCGAATACACCCAGCATATTTATGATATTCTTGACAAAATAAAAAAGGAAAAAGAAGAAAAGGGGCCTAATGAGTAGCACTATTGATAATGTAATGGATTTTATTAAAAGTCACAATAAATTCGCCGTTACTTCGCATATCAATCCTGAAGGCGATTCTCTCGGAAGCCAGCTGGCATTCGTTAAACTGCTTCAATATTTAAAGAAACAATACATTATCATTGATGATCACGAACCTCCCAAGCTTTTCAATTTTTTCGTAAAGTTTAATGAGATTAATTATTTTCCAACGTCTGTCGAGAATGATTTTGATGCGGCTGTTATTTTGGATTGTCCGACAACTGACAGAGTGGGGAGAGTCTACGAGCTGATCAAAAATGTGCCTATACTGAGCATTGACCACCATATCTCTAATACCAACTTCGGTGATTGTAAATGGGTTGAACCTAAAGCAAGTTCATGCGGGGAGCAGATCTATAAGCTTTTCAGGGCTTTCGATGCTCCTATAGATGAGGAGGCAGCGACCTATTTATATGTAGCCATGCTGACCGATACCGGATCGTTTAAATATGACAACACTTCGTCAGACACTCATATGATCATCGGCGATCTTATTAAACTTGGCGTCAAGCCGTATCTTATAGCGCAGAAACTATTTGAAGCCAAACCTATTAACGAAGTTCTTTTTTTGGGTGAATGCATATCCAATATCAAACTCTACGGTAATAATAGGATATCTCTGATGTACGCTACTAAAGAGATGCTGACAAAATACTCCATAGGCCCTAACGGAACCGAGGAATTTATTAACTTTGCCAGGTCCATAGAGGGAGTGGATGTCGCAATTTTTATAAGGGAAGACATAAAAGAGGAGATTATGAATGTGAGTTTCCGTTCGAAGGGCACGTTCGATGTAAATAAACTTGCTTCTATTTTCGGCGGTGGCGGGCACGTCAATGCTTCCGGTTGTAAAATTAGATTACCTTTTAATAAAGCCAAGGACCGGATCATCAAAGAAGTTGAAAAATTCATAAATAAAACCCCCTAATATATTTAATTTTAATCTAATGGACCCTAGAGTTAAATTCCCGAAAAATAAGAACCAGTATAATGATATTAACGGCCTCTTGCTTGTAAATAAGCCTGCCGGCCCCACAAGTCACGATATTGTAGATTTTATAAGAAAAAAATTCAAAATAAAAAAGGTCGGCCATGCTGGGACACTCGATCCTTTTGCTGACGGTCTTCTTATAATACTCTTAGGTAAAGCAACAAAGAGTCAATCTGAGTACATGTCAAAGGATAAGACCTATGAGGTTGATGTGCGCCTCGGGCTTTCAACGGATACGGGTGACAATAAAGGGAGAATTATTTCTGAGTTTAAGGGCCCGCTTCCGAGAAAAATTGACATAGAGAATATTTTACCTGATTTTATGGGGGAGTTAGAGCAGGAAGCGCCAATGTATTCGGCTATTAAATTTAAAGGAAAGCCTCTCTATAAATTTGCTCGAAAGAATATCTCTATAGTTCTGCCGAAAAGAAAAATACGCATAACTGAGGTCAAGATCCTTGAATATTCTAAACCTATTCTAAGGCTTTTAATTAATTGCTCCAAAGGCACATATATAAGACAGTTATGTCTGGATATCGGAGCTAAGCTCGGATGCGGGGCACATGCTGTGACCTTAAAGAGAACTGCATCCGGAGCCTTTGATCTAAGCAGATCCATAAGTTTAAACGATTTGAAACTTTTAAATCCAGACGACTTAAAAAAAATGATCATAAATTTAGATGAAAAGACAAAATAGATCCATAATAACAATAGGAAATTTCGATGGCGTTCATCTTGGCCACAGGGCTGTCATAGACGCCGTTATCAGGGAAGCCAGGATTAATAAATTAAAAAGCATCGTGATCACCTTTTCCCCTCATCCTGCCAAGATACTAAAAAATATGTTCTTGCCAAAACTCATGTCGCTTGAACACAGAATAAAATTCATTAAGGATTTGGGCATCGACAATGTAGTTGTAATTAATTTCGATAAGCAATTTGCCAGCGTAAGCCCGGAAAATTTCATAAAAAAACTGATCTCTCGCTATAACTTAAAGGAACTTGTGATAAGCAGGAAGTTTGCCTTCGGAAAAAATAAATCCGGCGATTCGATTTTTTTAAAAAAACTTGCTGAAAAATACGGCTTCAAGCTTAAGATCGTGACAACAAAAGAGATAAATAATGAACCGATAAGTAGCACCCGGATCAGAACCATGGTTCTTACCGGTAAACTGGCTAAGGCAAAGAAATTGCTTGGCAGGGACTTTTCAATATACGGCAATGTAGTTAGAGGTGAAGGCATTGGGAAAAAATACGGTTTTCCTACCGCAAATCTAAAAGTCACCAATGAGGCAATCCCTCCCGATGGAGTTTATGCTTGTTATGTTAAATTTAATCACGAGGTTTATAAGGGGGCTCTCTCAATCGGCAATAAACCGACATTTCATTTTAAAGCTCCTAAAATACCGTATATCGAGGTTTTTATTTTTGATTATAACAACGATATTTACGGCAAGGATCTGGAAGTTTTTATTGTAAAAAAAATCAGGGATCAGATCAAGTTCGACAATTCAACGGAACTATCGGCTAAAATATCCGAAGATGTTTCAATGATAAGGCGCTTATTGCAGGAAGGGCACGCTATTATGAAGAAGTGAGTAACTTTTAGACATTTCTAACATTATTTAATCGCGTGATTTTTTTAACAGCATCAATATTATAGATTTTCCTTTACTTTCCCAAGTCCCTGTGCTATAATCCACTAATGATTCGTTAGCAAAAGTGTGTTTTGCTGACCCGGTATATAAAAAGCCCGTGCTGGTGGCATATAGTAACTGGTTATACCGAAAAGTAATTTTAAGGAGGAAGTTTTCAGTGTTAACTAAAGACAGTAAGAAAAAGTTGATAGGTGAATACAAACAACATGAAAAGGATACAGGCTCACCATCTGTCCAGATTGCGCTTTTAACGGAAAGAATAAATGCGCTTACGGAACATTTTAAAACCCACAAACATGACCACAATTCACGTCAAGGGCTTTTGAAACTAGTTAGCTTAAGGAGAAGGCTCTTAGACTACCTAAAGAAAAACAATGAAACTGAATATAAAAAAATCATTGAAAAATTAGACCTCAGAAAGTAGTAAAAAAATGACAAAAAAAGTAGAATTAAATCTTGGCCGATCAGTTCTGTCTATTGAAACCGGCAAGATGGCAAAACAAGCTGACGGCGCAGTTGTTGTTACGCTTGGAGGGACAGTTGTTCTGGTTACTGCAGTTGCAAAACGAGAAGCACAGCCGGATGCGGGTTTTTTCCCGTTAACGTGCGAATATCAGGAAAAGACCTACGCGGCCGGGAGGATACCCGGAGGGTATTTTAAGAGAGAAGGTAGGCCTACTGAAAAGGAGATCCTTTCTTCGCGCCTCATGGATAGGCCTATAAGGCCGCTTTTCCCCGAGGGTTTTTACAACGAAGTGCAGGTAATGGCACTTGTTTTATCCAGTGACGGTGAAAATGACTCTGATGTATTAGCCATGACAGGTGCATCTGCGGCTTTAAGCTTATCGAGCATTCCTTTTTTAGGTCCAGTTGGCACCGTTAGGGTCGGAATGATCAATAACGAGTTTATACTGAACCCTACATTTAAAGAGGTTGAGGAAAGTGATCTCGATATTGTGATAGCCGCTTCAAAGCATGGTGTTATTATGGTAGAAGCGGGAGCAAATGAATTAAGCGAAGAAGTAATGCTTAAGGCTATCAAATTCGGCTTTGATCATATTCAACCGATCATTAAGATGCAGGAAGAACTGGTTTCTAAATGCGGCAAAACGAAAATGAAACCGGAACTGAAGAAACTTGACGAAAACCTTCTCAATAGCATTAAATCGGCAATAGGCAATAAAGTTAATGAGCTCCTGAAGATTCCTTCTAAAGATACAAGAGTTGAGGCTTTATTCCTTTTCGAAAAAGAGATGATCGAAAAGTTTTCCTCACCTGACGGCTTTTCTGAGGGAGAAGTTAAACATGCCCTTGAAAAGATCGAGGAAGAAACCGCCAGAAAAATTATTTTTGATGAGAGAGTAAGGGTTGACGGGAGGAAATTTAATGAGATCAGACCTATAACTTCAGAGGTTGGGGTGCTTCCAAGGACTCATGGTTCCAGTCTTTTTACAAGAGGACAGACCCAAAGCTTGTCGATCGCTACCTTAGGTACGACCGATGATGAGCAGACAATGGAGACCCTTGAGGGCGAATTGGTGAAGAAATTCATGCTCCATTATAACTTCCCTTCGTTTAGCGTCGGAGAAGTTAAGCCTGTTAGGGGCCCGGGAAGGCGTGAAATAGGCCACGGAGCACTGGCTGAAAGAGCTATTAAGCCGATGCTTCCGAATAGAGATTCGTTCCCTTATACCATAAGGCTTGTTTCTGAAATCCTTGAGTCAAACGGTTCGTCCAGCATGGCGACTGTTTGCGCTGGTACATTGGCTTTGATGGATGCCGGAGTCCCGATCAAATCCCCTGTTAGCGGTATAGCCATGGGATTGATACAAAAGGGTAATGATTATGTTATTCTTACTGACATCGGAGGTATAGAGGATCATTTTGGAGATATGGATTTTAAGGTAGCAGGTACATCCAAAGGTATCACTGCTCTTCAGATGGATATAAAAATTGAAAATATATCATTTGAGATACTGGAAAAGGCGCTCGCTGAAGCGCTTGTAGCGAGGGTCTTCATTCTGAATAAGATGAGCGAAGCCATATCAGCCCCTAGAGGCAATCTGTCAAAATATGCCCCAAGGATAGTCAGTTTCAAGATATCAACTGATAAAATCAGGGATGTTATCGGCTCTGGCGGGAAGATCATTAAAAAAATAATCGAGGACACAAAAGCCGAGATTAATATAGAAGATGATGGTACTGTTCAGGTTGCGTCAAATAATGAAGAGAGCTTGAATAAGGCTATTGATATAATCAGAAAACTTACCGAAGATGTTGAAATAGGTAAGGTATACCTTGGTAAGGTAAAAAGAATAGAAAAATTCGGCGCTTTTTGTGAGATCCTTCCCGGAAAAGACGGGCTTGTGCATGTTTCAGAGCTTTCTGATAAGTATGTGAAAAATGTTGATGAAGTAGTTAAGATCGGTGATGAGATCATGGTTAAGGTCATCGAGATAGATCAGCAGGGTAGGGTTAATCTTAGCCGAAAAAAAGCAATCGAACCTAGTGAAAAAGATAAGAATCAAAGTTAAGAGAAAAGATAATTGTTTTGACTTGCCGCTTCCGAGCTATGCCACAATTGGCTCAAGCGGCATTGATTTATATGCTGATGTTGATCGCGAATCCATGATCGATCCGGGTGAGATAAAGCTTATTTCCACCGGAATTTATGTTAGCATACCCAAAGGATTTGAAGCTCAAATCAGGCCAAGAAGCGGTCTAGCCCTGAAACACGGGATCAGTTTAGTCAATACTCCCGGAACGATCGATTCTGATTATAGAGGCTTGGTCAGTCTAATTTTGATTAATTTTGGGAAAACAGCCTATCAGATTAAGCGCGGGGATAGGATTGCACAAATGATTTTTGCCCCTGTGACCAGAGCACAATTGATCGAGGTAGATGATCTAGACCCTACTAAACGCTCCGCAGGTGGTTTTGGGCACACAGGAGTTAGATAGTCATATCAATAATTGAGTCTTTATTGTGAGTATATTAACTATTAGCCTACTCAGAAATTATTATTAAAAAATATTTTCATTTTTTTCATTGTATTGTATACTAATATTATAATAGCGCTTACAATTATCAAATAAATCAGGTAATTATATTTAAAGGAACTTATGGATCAGAAAAAGCTTAATGAGATCTGGGCCATTGGGCTTATAGTTGCCACTATACTTCTTTTTATCAGCCTTTTGTCGTTTGATGCCGGCGATATCAGTTACTATACTTCTATTGTTAATAGCCCCATAAAGAACTTAGCTGGAGTTGCTGGCGCATATCTTGGCGGGATAATATTTTTTATAATGGGATGGTCAGGATATATCCTTCCTATTCTTACTCTCATATGGGCAACAAACAGGTTATTAGGCAATGAGCCTGAAAAGTTATACTTAAAATTGTCTGGCGTATTGGTTCTAATAGTCACCTCATCCTCTTTTTTTAGTCTATTTGTTTATGACGATCCGTCTGCCAGATTCAGGGATGGGGGGCTGGTAGGATTAATATTTTCAGATTTTTTTGTTAAGTATTTCGGAATGGTCGGCGCCTTTATTGTGACTTCAGCGCTATTCCTGCTTTCTGTAATACTGGCGACCGAATTTCTGGTTTTCCCGATATTTATTGGTTTCGCTAAATTTGTTTTTGGAACGCTTAAACTGCTTAAAAATAAAACTCTTAAACAAAAAACCCTGCCTCCTGTAAGCAAGAAAATAAGAGATGCCAAAATTCCGATAAACACTTCCGTCAATGAGACCGAGACCCCTCCATCTAAGCTTAATTTAAAGCCTGACCGTGATCAGTACAGAAAAGAATCTCCTATAGGCTTTTCTAAATTCTCGCAATCCGAGGATGAGGCCTTTGAAAATCCAAGGGAAAAAGAGATCACTATACAACCCAAGGCGCAACCTAAGGCGGTCAAGCCAATTGCCCCGAAGGTTATCGGTAATTTTAAGCTGCCTTCATTAGACCTTTTGGATTCCTCTCCGCCAGTAGAAGAAAGAAAGATCAAGGATAATTTGGAGGAAAGTTCCAGGATACTGGAAGAGACATTGCAGGATTTTGGGGTAGAAGCTAAAGTAGTAAGGGTTGAGCAAGGCCCTGTAATTACAAGATACGAATTAGAGCCTGCCGCAGGCGTAAAGGTCAATAAAATAACAACGCTTAATGATGATATATCGCTTGCCATGAAGGCCCAGAGCGTCAGAATTGTCGCCCCGATCCCTGGCAAGGGCACTGTAGGCGTTGAGGTCCCGAATACTTCAAATGAAATGGTTTTTCTTAAGGACATACTTTCATCCGACGAATTCCAGAAATCTGACGGCAAGCTGACACTGGCTCTTGGAAAGGACGTTGCAGGCAGTTCCGTAGTAACGGACCTTGCAAGCATGCCGCATCTATTGATCGCCGGGACAACCGGTTCCGGGAAAACCGTATGCGTTAATACGTTGATATTAAGCCTTTTATACCGATATACTCCTGAAGAAATCAAATTTATCATGGTTGACCCAAAGATGGTTGAACTGGCTGTCTATAATGGATTGCCTCAACTTATCTGTCCCGTAGTTACAGAGGCAAAAAAAGTACAGGCGGCTTTGGCTTGGGTCGTTTCTGAGATGGAAGACAGGTACAGATTGTTGGCTAAAATCGGAGCCAGAAATATCGATTCTTACAATGAAAAGATCAAGGCTTTAAATGACAATACGCCTGATAGCCCCAAAAAGCTTCCGTATATAGTAATAATTATAGATGAATTGGCTGACCTTATGGCTGTTGCGCAGCAGAATATTGAAAATGCCATAATGAGATTGGCTCAGCTTTCGAGAGCTGTCGGGATACATATGGTATTGGCTACCCAGAGGCCTTCAGTTGATGTCATAACAGGCGTCATTAAGGCTAATTTTCCTGCGAGGATCTCTTTTAAGGTCGCTTCAAAGGTCGATTCAAGAACAGTCCTAGATATGAATGGCGCTGACAAACTTTTAGGAAGAGGCGATATGCTTTTTATTGAGCCGGGTGCCGCTAAACCGGTAAGGGCACAAGGTTCGCTAGTGTCCGACAAGGAAATAGACAGGGTTGTAGGTTTTATCAAATCTCAAGGCGAACCTGTTTATAATGAGGAAATATTATCTGACATAGAGAACTCTGCTAAATCATCGCTGGGTAAGCCAATGGAGAAGGATGAGCTCTACGAGGAAGCAGTCAAAATAATCCTAGAGACCAAGCAGGCCTCTGTTTCCATGCTTCAAAGAAGGCTTGGATTGGGGTATACTCGTGCGGCCAGAATGATCGATATTATGGAGCAGGAAGGCATAGTTGGCTCGTATAGAGGTTCCAAACCCAGAGAAATACTTGTAGACAGGGTTCCTGAACCTAAAGAAGGATAAAACATATCTAAAAGCGAGGGTCAAATGGCAACAATAGGACATATATTAAAAACCGAACGAACTAAAAAAAAGATTTCACTTGATGAGATCTATGTCAAGACCAAGATAAGCCCGAAGGTCATAGCTTTGATCGAAGAGGATAAATTAGACGAATTGCCAAATCCATCTTATTCTAAATATTTTATTAGGACCTACGCCAAATTCCTAGGCCTTAATCCTCAGGAGATCGCTTTGAAATTAGAGCCGGTTTCAAAAAAAGGTGACTCTAATAAAAAAAGCGAGTTATACACTAAAAAGATCGATCAAGTTAAGCCGGCAAAAAAAGATGTCCCTAATCCTATAGCTTTTGATTCTGAGTTCAAAAAAGCATTTTTAAAAATTTTAGTGGTGCTTGTTATACTCGTAGGTTTTACATTTACGGTTATTCTGATAAAAAATGCTTCTAATAAAATCATGCAGAAACGCAAGGAAAACATGCAGTTAGCTCAGCTTAAAAAAAATGCAGCTCAATCAAGAGAAACTAAAGAAGTTACCAGAAAAACCACTAACAGTACGGAACAGATCTTATCCATACCGGAAAATGAGGATATCTCTTTAGTTCTTAAGGCAAGTGAACCGGTCTGGGCAAAGGTTACTGTCGACGATAAGGTAATATACCAAAATGAACTAAAAAGAAGCTCAGAAGAAGCATGGAATGCCAAGGAAAAAATTGAGCTTAAAATAGGTAAACCGGAATCCGTTGAGTTTTATGTTAATAATGAACCTATAAACCTCTCCAGAATAGGCCAAAATATCATTATTACCAGAAATTTGTTCAAGGTAATTAGTAAATAGTGATTTTCGATCGGACGCAAAACTAAATTACGTATCAGCTTACTGGTCAGGTAAATTTGGTTTTGCGTTTTGACTTTAATGTTTGTATATTTTTTATTCTAACGATGCGTTAATAGGTCGAATAAATTTCATCATGGTTCTTGCTTAGTGATAATTAATTGAATTAGATCGGGTAAATACAGTGAAAATCAGACTTATAAGTTTAGGTTGTGCCAGAAATCTGGTCGATTCGGAGATTATTTTAGGAAACCTTAAAAAATCGGGTTTCGTTCTTGTAGATGAGTCAAAAAAAACGGATATAATCATAATAAACACATGCGGCTTCATAAAAGATGCCAAAATGGAATCTATTGACGCTATCCTTGAGGGTATCGAACTCAAAAAACGGGGCGAGATCAAGTACCTTATAGTCGCCGGATGCTTGACCCAAAGATATAAAGATAAATTGAAGAATGAATTTGATGAGGTCGATGCATTTATCGGAATTAATGAGATCGAGAGATTTGCTGACATAATAAAAAGAATGAAAAGCACTAAAAAATCGGTTTATACCTCAAAGAATGTAAATTATATATACTCTCATAAATCTTCACGAATCAATCTTACCCCCGAACATCTCGCTTATATAAAAATTTCTGACGGTTGTGTCCATAAATGCAGCTATTGCGCCATACCATTAATACGAGGGCCCTTTAGGTCAAGGCCTAAAGAATCCATTCTGAAAGAAGCTAAGAATTTACTCATAAAGGGAAATGTCTCAGAGCTGAACATAATCGGCCAAGACACAACGGCTTATGGCATTGATATTTACAAAAAATTATGCCTTCCGGAGCTATTGAAAAATATTTCTGGTATTAAAAAAGACTTTTGGCTGAGACTTCTCTATACTCATCCCACATTTGTCACTGATGAATTGATAAGCACTATTAAAGATAATGCAAACATTTGTAAGTACATAGACCTTCCTTTACAGCATATAAATGACAAAATACTCAAGTCTATGCATAGAGGAATTACTAAACTGGAAACACTTAAACTCATAGATAAGATAAGGAACAGCATACCAGGGGTAGCTTTAAGGACATCTCTGATCGTAGGCTACCCCGGCGAAACAACTAAAGAATTTAGCGAGCTAATAAAATTTATCAGATCAACTAAGTTTGAAAGGCTTGGCGCTTTTATTTATTCAAATGAGGAAGGAACCGCTGCTTACAAATTGAACGATCAGATATCAGATGTGACCAAAGAAGGCCGTTTAAAGGAATTGATGCTTGTTCAAAAAGAGATATCAGGAGCTCTTAATAGTTCTTTTGAAGGGAAAATAATACCCGTTCTTATTGATAAGGTGCTTAATGAAGAGAATTCGTATATCGGGAGAAGCTATATGGATGCCCCTGAAATCGATTGTGAGATATACGTAAAATCCAAGAGAAAAATTTTACCGGGGGAGTTTGTGAATGTGCTGATACAGGGAAGCATGGAATACGACCTGATAGGGGAAGCCGTATGAATCTGCCTAATAAACTGACTATTCTAAGGATAATTTTGGTTTTTGTTTTTATGTATCTATTATTCATAGAAGGGGTGATATTTAAAGTAGCGGCATTTCTGGTCTTTTTGATAGCGGCTATTACAGATTATTATGATGGAAAAATTGCCAGGGAAAAGAACCTGGTGACCAATTTAGGGAAAATACTTGATCCGATAGCTGACAAACTCCTGACTATGAGCGCATTTTTGGCATTTGTACAGATGAATATTATTCCTGCCTGGATGGTGATAATCATTATAGCCAGAGAGCTTGTTATTACAAGCCTGAGGCTTTTAGCTGCGACATTTCACATTATTATCCCTGCTGCAAAAAGCGGGAAACACAAAACCGTTTCCCAGATGGTTTCTATACTCATTATACTGATAATCCTGATCGTAAAGGATTTCGGCCTCATGAATGGCTTCTGGTCAGCTAGGGTTGATACTTTGGTTGGGTATTTTATTTATATCATCATGCTTATAACTGTTTTTCTGACAGCGTTAAGCGGTATATCTTTTTTGTACAAATACGGAGGCAGCTTATTAAATGTTAAGGATCGATAAAGCCTTATTATCATTTTTTGGAATAGGATACCTGCCGTTTTCACAAGGCACTTTCGCTAGTATCGGGGCACTTTGCCTGGCATGCCTGATCATCAACCCCTTTATATATTTTCTTGTAACGATCTTGGTCATATATTATGGATATGTGCTTATAAAACGCGAGAATCTTAAACCTACCGAAGACCCGAAATGGATCGTCATTGATGAGGTTGGGGGCATGTTGGTTGCGCTTATGTTCCTGCCCAAAACAGTTAATATTATATTGGTGGGGTTCATTCTTTTCCGATTTTTTGATATCTCTAAAGTATTTCCGATTAAAAATATGGAACGTTTACATGGCCCTCTTGGAATAATGTCCGATGATTTGATGGCGGGGGTTATTTCAAACGTGATCATTCAAATCGTCTTAAGATTGGCACCAAATATTTTGGTATAGATCGGCCCCTTACTCGTCAAAGTACTTTCATATAAAGCAATCTCATCGACTTTAAAGTCAGCACACGAACTAAATCGATTTTTATTTACAAAATCCCCAAGGCTTGAAATATTCTTTAAGCTTCTGAACCTAGCTATGGTAAGGTGAGTCCTGAAAGGCCTTGAATCTTTTTCAAAACCAATTCCCGCTAACTCATCTTCCAAATCATTAAAAATCTTCAAAATATCTTGAGAATTCTTATTGACATCTAACCAGATAACTTTGGGGTGGGTAACACTAGGGAAGAATCCTATATTTCCGATATGAGCATCGAAACCGGATGTCCTTATAGCTACTTTTGAAATAGCCGATTTTATTAAGTCAACTTTATCCGAACTTATTGACCCTAGGAATTTAAGAGTGATATGAATATTCACTTCCTCGACACATTTAATATCAATATTCAATGCCTTTAGCTTATCTTGAAATAAGGCCACCTCATTTTTAATATTTAGCGGAATATCTATTGCAATGAAACATCTTAGGTTTTCACTCATATCCTTTAAGGTATCTCCATAAAACACTGAGAGCCTGCTGTGAACAATTGTATTTAATGGTTTTCCTGTCACCGGTTAACAAAACTTTTTTTACTAGAGACTTTCTGCCGTCATTAATAGCAATATAGTGAGTTCCGATAGGCTTATTTTTGCTTCCTCCTGTTGGGCCTGCAATCCCGGTAATAGACAATCCAAGTGATGTCTTACAGAGCGTTCTGATGTTCTTAGCCATTAAATCAGCTGTTTCTTTGCTGACAGCCCCGAATTTATTAATGACTCTCTCGCTAACTTTTAAAGTGTCGGCCTTAGATCTATTACTATAAAACACCCCTCCAAAAATAAAATATGCCGAAGACCCGGAGATGTCGGTTATCCGATTGGCGACTAGTCCTCCCGTAGCAGATTCTGCAATAGATAATGTAAGTTTTTTCCTATTAAGTAGTTTCCCGACACCGCTTTCAAGTGTCTCGCCATCTTCGCCGAAAATATATGTATTCAGCCGGGCATAGATTTTTTTACTGATCTCTTTGATGGCCTTATTTGACAAACCCGGCGATTGGCACTTTGCAGTAATGACCAGATGCACCTCATTATTACAGGCGTAAATACCGACAGTAGCTTCGCCTGACAGCTTAAGAAGATCTTTAACTTTTCCGTTAACTATCGACTCACCTATAGAAGTAAGCTTTATTGTTTTTGAGATAATAGGGTTATTTAAGGCATATCTTTTCTTTATAAGCTTAAATATATATTTATCAAACATCGGGATAAGTTCGTTTGGAGGGCCTGGCAGCATAATTATGAGCTTACTATTATAATTGATCATTATTCCGGGTGCAGTACCAAATTCATTCTTAATAATCGTTCCTTTTTCAGGTATCAGCGCCTGCTTAAAATTGTCCGGAGGAACTTTCAAACCTCTGGCCAAAAAATAACTCTCAAGCTTCTTAATAACATAGTCGTTTTTGACTAATTTTGCATGAGTAAAATTTGCGACAGTTTTAATTGTTATATCATCAATTGTCGGCCCCAGTCCGCCAATTGTTATGATCAGATCAGATCTAGTTGAAGCAAGCTTTAGGCTCTCGATCAGCCTGGAAGGGCTATCCCCAACGGTCTGCCTGAAGTACAGATTAACACCCAACCTTGAAAGCGTCTTTGAGATGTATTGAGCATTAGTGTCTACAATATTTCCAAGCAATAATTCGGTGCCTATTGAAATAATCTCTGCTTTGCTGATTTTAGTGGTTTTCATGATAATTAATTATAATCCATGTAAAGGCTTAGGACAAGATTTTTCTTTACAAAGAATCGAACTAATAGTATAATTTAACAGTAATATTGATAAAAAAGGCTGGAGGAAAAATGAATAAAAATACATATAGAAGAAAGAACTATCTGATAAATAAAAATCTGCAGCTTTCTTATACGGGTATGCTTATTTTTTATGTTCTATTTATAACATTTATACTGGGCTTTGCGATTTGGTACCTGAATAAGGAGTATTTGGATGTTTTTTATAAAATTGCCGGCGAAAATGCGATTTCAAAAGAATATATAAAGGATATTGAAAATCAATTCATATGGAAATTGGCTTTAGGAATGGGGGTTATAGCAATTCTCTTATTTTTTGTCGGGATCTACACCTCCAATAGATACGCAGGGCCGTTATATAGATTGACAAAGTACTTAAATCTGATCGGGATTGAAAACAGCCTTTCAACAGTAAAAATAAGAAAGAAGGACCATTTGCAGGAGCTTGCAAAGGCTTTTAACAATATGATCGATTCCCTGGAAAGCAAAACTAAAGAAGATATTAAAGTCCTAGATTCACTTAAGGGTAAGATATCCCATGTAATAAGCTCGGCAGAAAAAGGTTCTACCACCCAGGAATCATTGATGACGCAAATGAAGGAAATTGAAGAGCTGGCCAATCAGCTTTCAACTAAAAAAAATTAATAATGAGGCTCTTTCAATGGTTTTTGTTAACAAAAGAAAAAATTTTTTAGTAGATAAAAAATTGCAGTTCTCATACGCGATGATGCTTGTTTTCCAGGCTAGCATAATAACGCTTTTTCTCGGCGGATGCCTTTATTGGTTAAATAAAGAGTATCTGAACCTATTCCATCTGATTGCTGGTGAGGAAAGCTTCCCGCTTAAGGCTGTTGAATCTATTGCAAACGAATTTCTTTCCAAAATCTTTATTATTCTCGGCCTTAATTGCATACTTCTTTTGATCTTAGGGATATACTCTTCGCACAGGTTAGCAGGTCCTATATTCAGGCTTACTCAATACATTAACAGTTTTGCTCAAGGCACCAGAATTAACCCGTTAAGATTCCGTAGCAGCGACCATTTACAGGATATAGCCGATGCCTTTAATCAAATGCTTGACAATCTTGATAGAAAAGCCAGCCGTGAAAAAGAGATCATATCGGAATTAAAAGAAAAAGTTGAGTTTCTTATCAATAATGTAAAGATTAACCCAAATGATAGCAAGTTTATCAGCGACACTACAAGCCAAATTAATAAATTATTATCCGAATTACAGCCTAAAGCCTAGTTTTTTTATGGGCTAAATTTAAGGTTAAGGATATACTGATATCCTTAACCTATTTTTTCGTGAACCAAAACGAGTTTAACAAAAGAAAGGTATTATGATGACAAAGGTAAAAACCGAAGTTGATAATACGCAGAAGATCAGGGATGAGAAAGATAAAGCATTAACACTTGCTCTTAGCCAGATTGAAAAACAATTCGGCAAGGGCTCCATAATGAGACTTGGTAAGGATTTTAAGGTAGAAGTCGGTAGTATTCCTACTGGGTCCATTCTTGTAGACAACGCTCTTGGGATTGGCGGTGTTCCTAGAGGAAGGGTTATAGAAATTTTTGGGCCCGAATCGAGCGGCAAAACTACTCTTACGCTAAGTATTGTAGCTGAGGCTCAAAAATTGGGCGGACAGGCTGCCTTTATTGACGCTGAACATGCATTTGACTCTACTTATGCCAAAAAGATAGGCGTCAATTTAGATGAATTGCTAATATCACAGCCTGATACCGGAGAACAGGCGCTTGAAATAGTGGAAACACTGGTTAGGTCAAACGCCCTTGATATCGTTGTTGTCGATTCTGTTGCAGCTCTTACCCCAAAGTCTGAGATTGAAGGCGAGATGGGAGACTCTCATATAGGCTTACAGGCAAGACTGATGAGTCAGGCACTCAGAAAGCTTACAGCCGCTATCTCCAAATCCAAAACCTGTGTTATATTCATTAACCAGATCAGAGAAAAGATCGGCGTTATGTTTGGCAATCCCGAAACTACTCCCGGGGGAAGGGCTTTAAAGTTTTATTCATCAGTAAGGATCGACCTAAGAAAAATTGCTTCTTTAAAAAAAGGCGATGAAGTTGTCGGTAACAGAGTAAAAGCAACCGTTGTCAAGAATAAAGTTGCTCCGCCATTTAGAAAAGCTGAATTCGATATTATGTATGACGAGGGGATTTCCAAATCGGCAACAATACTTGACCTTGGGGAAGAATTAGGCGTTCTTACTAAAAGCGGAACATGGATTCTTTGGCAAGATGAGAAATTGGGGCAAGGCAAGGAAAATGCCCGCATTTATCTTAGACAGAACCCGAAAGTTCTTGATAAGATCGAAAAGGAAACTCTAAAAAAACTTAAAGAAAGAGAAGAAGCAAATTCTTAACAATTAGATTTTGGAGATAATAATATGATTAAAAAAATTAATAACAAATTTTTGATTTTTTTAATTGCCCTTAGTTTTGGGATCGTGGTTGGTTTCATGATAACGGTAAGGCTCAATATCACACCAAGGACCGATGCTGCGAATTCCCACTCAACACCTGACAGCAAGGACCAGTCTTCTGAAAAAAATCTCGAATATAGCTTTATAAAAGTTGCTGAATTAGTAGGCCCGGCAGTAGCAAGTATTTCAAGCGAAAGAACCCAAAAAGTATCAACCAGAAGGTACTACTTTAATACACCCCAGGGACAGAATAATTTAAATGAGGATTTCTTTAATAAGTTCTTCAGTGATTTTTTCGGTGAACTGCCTCAGTCCGAACAAAAAGAGATGGGACTTGGTAGCGGGGTAATTATTTCTAAGGATGGGTATATATTAACGAATGAGCATGTTGTTGACGGTGCGGATAAGATCACGGTCACGCTTTCTGATGGCAGAAAATTTTCCGCTCTTCTTAAGGGTTCGGATGAAAGAAGCGATTTGGCGGTTATCAAGATCGAGGCCAAGGATCTTCCTTATGCAGAGCTAGGCAACTCAGACTATGTAAGGACCGGCCAATGGGTTATTGCCATAGGTAATCCCTTCGGCTTTATGATGTCTACGCCTGAACCGACCGTTACAACTGGCGTTGTTAGCGCTCTTCATAGAGCTCTTCCCGTACAAGCCGGAAAAGAAAGGGGATATTTTGACCTTATCCAGACCGATGCTGCAATTAACCCCGGGAATAGCGGCGGCCCTCTCTGCGACCTTGAAGGCAAGATCGTTGGCATCAATGTTGCTATTTACTCAACTACCGGAGGTTATCAGGGAATAGGCTTTGCAATACCGATAAATACCGCAAAATATATTATTGATGACCTTTCAAAAGGAAAGCAGATTAAATACGGCTGGTTAGGTGTTACTGTCCAACCTCTTGATCAGGATCTGGCAGATTTCTTCGGTATCAGCATGAATGATGGCGTCCTTGTTTCGTCCGTTATCCCTGACGGCCCAGCGGCTAAAGCCGGTTTAAAATCAGGTGACGTAATAGTATCCGTTAATAGCGAGAAGATCTCAGGAACCACCGATATACTTCAAAAGGTCGGATATGCAAAAGTTGGCGAAAAAATCACACTTGAAATTATCAGAGATAAGAAGAGTATGGAAGTTGTAGCCACTGTAGCTGAAAGGCCCATTATATCCGAAGATACCGGTTTTGTGGCACGCGAAACCTTGCCTAGTGAAGCTGTTTTCAGGGGTATGAAAGTAGTGAATATCACGCCGGAGCTTCAGGCAAAATTTTCACTAAAGGACACTCTTGGAGTTATTATAAAAGAAATACAGCCAAATAGTCCTGCGCTGGATGCCGGATTAAAGGTAGGTGATGTTATAAAGGAGATCAATAAGATCTTTATTAAAAATACCGATGATTTTCAAAAAGTAGTTAAAAATTCGAAAGGTAATGTTCTTATCAGAACTTTAAATAACTATGCCATCATTAAGGAGCCAGCAAAAAAATAACAACTTTATAGATCCTTTTAAAGAAGCTCTGGGGTATTCATACAAGCTTCTTAGTATAAGATCCAGAAGTGAAAAAGAAATCAGAGATGCTCTAAATAAGAAGTCTTTCGGGCATGACATTATCGATACGATCATAAATAAGCTTAAATTGAACGGATTAATTGACGATAAGTCTTTTGCGCTCAAATTTGCCCGATCTAAAATCTCTATAAAAGGATTCGGCCCCTACAGAATAAGATTTGACTTAAGACGCCTGGGGATAGACCCTGATAATATTGAAGAAGCCCTTAGGCACATTGAAGGCGAATTTGATTCATCGCTTAAGGTGCTTGTGAAAAAAAAACTCAGAACACTTAATAACCTGGATCCAGGCAAAGTCAGAACTAGGCTGTTTAGATTCTTAGCCTCAAAAGGTTACAGCGTGGATGCAATAAATAATGTGTTTTCGGAAATTAAATTGAATGAATAGTTACGATATAAGAAAAAATTATTTGGAATTCTTTAAGTCAAAAGGCCATACTATAGTCCCGAGTGATTCATTGGTTCCGGTCGGAGATCCCACGGTTCTATTCACCGGCGCCGGCATGAACCAGTTTAAAGATAAGTTTTTAGGTAAAAATCTGACATATACCCGTGCAACCAGCTGCCAAAAATGCTTAAGGACCGGCGATCTGGACAGGGTTGGAAAGACCAGAGGGCATCATACATTTTTTGAGATGCTTGGGAATTTCTCATTCGGGGATTATTTTAAGGAAGATGCTATTAAATGGGCGTGGGAATACGTGACTGATGTCCTAAAGCTCTCCAAGGATGACCTTTGGGTGACCGTATATGCGGACGACCGGGAATCGTTTGATATTTGGAATAAACTAATAGGTCTTTCTGATACAAAAATCCAAAAAAAAGGTATGGATGAGAATTATTGGCCGCAAAATGCGCCTCTTGAGGGCCCAAACGGCCCCTGCGGGCCATGTTCTGAAATTTACTTCAATGACCTTGAGATATGGAATCTTGTTTTTACTCAGTTTAACAGGCTTGATGTTAATGTCCTAGAACCGCTCAAAAATAAAAACATCGATACGGGGATGGGGCTGGAACGAATTACTCAGGTTATGGAAAAAGCTCTTAATAATTTCGAGACGGATCTTTTTGTTGATCTGACTAAAAAAATTGAAGCTGCTTCTAATGCTAAACCGCAAGATTATATCAGCCACGTCAATGCAATTGCCGATCACGTAAGAGCCGTTACTTTCTCAATAAACGATGGTATTTTTCCTTCAAATGAGTCCAGAGGGTATGTTATAAGAAAGTTAATTAGGCGTTCCATTGTACATCTCTATTATTTAGGCATAAAAGATGCATATCTGTATAAACTGGTCGACGCCGTTACCAGGATAATGAAGCCCGCTTATCCTGAACTTGAAAAAACCAGAGATGTTGCGGCTCAGACTATAAAAAAAGAAGAGGACCAATTTTCTATTATTTATAGCGAAAAGGTACCTATGGTCAGAACAGCTTTTAATGATATGGCAAAAAGATCCTCACTAGAGCCCTCTTTGATCAATAGGGAGCTTATAGACAGAGCTTTTGATTTTTATGATACACATGGAGTTCCTTTTGATATCCTTGAAGAATGCGCCAATGAATCAGGATTAAAGATAATCGAATCAGATTTTGATAAAAGGCTTGAGATCCAAAGAGAAAAATCCAGGACGGGAGGCAAAACACATGGTGAAATATTTTCAGAAACAATAGAAGATAAAATAGCCGGCCTTGGGTTTAAGACAGAATTTGTCGGTTATAAAACTTTTTCTCAGGACGCCAAGGTACTAGCAGTTATTGATCTATCAACCGGCAAAGAATTCGTAAAAGGCAAAAAAAACCAAGAAGTGGGCATAATACTTGATAGAACCCCGTTCTACGGAGAATCCGGCGGACAGGTGGGAGATATAGGGACCTTTGAACTTATAGGAAAAAAAATCAAGGTCACTGACGCCAAAAAATTCGGGAATACGATCATACATATTACTAAACATGATCCGGAACTGTTTAAAGGTACCAGGGTCATAGCTTCCATAGATAAAAAAAGACGTGAAAATATAATGAAGAATCATACCGCTACCCATTTATTACAGTTTACTCTAAGAGAAGTCCTTGGTGATCACATAAGGCAGGCCGGGTCTGTTGTAGATGATAAACATCTTAGATTTGACTTTTCCCATCAAAATAAGATCGAGGAAATAGAACTTAGGAAAATTGCGCTTAAAATTAATGAAAAGATATTAACCGGAGATAAGGTTGCCATAAAAGATAATGTCAGGATTGAGGATGCAAAAAAGGACGGGGCAATGGCAATTTTCGGAGAAAAATATTCTGATCTTGTCCGCGTCATCTCTATAGGTAACTATTCCAAGGAATTATGCGGCGGAACCCATCTGGATAACATAAAAGACATCGGTTATTTTAAAATAGTAAGCGAATCCTCAATTGCCGCCGGGGTCAGAAGGATTGAGGCTGTTACAGGAAAAAGCTCCAAAGAATACATTATCGATTTTTTTAAAAGTACCCTTAATGGTCTTAAAGAAAAAATTAAAGAGGTTAATGCATTAGAAGAGAAATTGGGGGTTAAGAAGACCGATATGCTTATTGTGAATAAATACAATAACGTCGCTATAGAAAAATATGGTTATAAGGATCTGGATAGGCTTGAGATTGCAATTGATGAGCTGAAAAATTCATTTAATGAGGCTCTTGATATACTAAAGGGATTAGAAAAGAAGGATCAGTCTCTGAAATTGTCTAATGCTAAGTCGTCTATCGATGATTACGTTAAGAATTCCAGATCAATACTAAACTCTAAGGTGGTTATTGAAAGAATTGACAATACCGATGTAAATATTTTAAGGGTTATTTCCGACGAGATCAAATGCAAGCTAAATTCATCAAGCGCAATCCTGCTTGGCGGTAAAAATAATGAAAAACCTGTTTATATCATGTCTATCACGGATGACTTAGTAAAAAAAGGATTAGATGCTGTCAGTATAATCAAGTCCGTAAGTTCTATTGTAGACGGTTCAGGAGGCGGCAGGCCAAATTTTGCTCAGGCAGGCGGTAAATCTGCCGATAAGCTCGACGAATCGCTTAAGAGCGCTTTAGGCATAATCGAGAAGGAGCTTTCAAAATGAAGGTAATCAAGGTCGGATCAAATCAGTTCAAAAAACTCTGCAATAGGTACCTGGAGAAAAAGATCCGCGTCACCAAAACTGTTTCCCAGATCGTTGAAAATGTAAGGATGTATGGGGATGATGCTCTTGTAAAATACACAAGAAAGTTTGACAACATTAAGTTAAAACCTCATTCATTTAAGGTCAATGAAACCGAAACAAGCGGCGCCTATCAGGATATCAGCCCTGAGTTCGTCAATACTCTTAAGGTGGTTATTGATAATATTACCAGGTTCTACAAAAAACAAATTAAGAAATCTTGGAAAATAAAACTCGATGACGGCGTAATGCTGGGAGAAAAATTCGGGCCGCTGGAAAAGTTGGGAGTGTATGTCCCAAGCGGGCAGGTGCCACTTATCTCAAGTGTCTATATGTCAGTACTTCCGGCTAAATTAGCCGGAGTTAAAAAGATCATATTATTGACACCCCCTAATAAATTCGGCAGCGTCGATCCGCATATCCTTGTTGTAGCTAACCTGATAAAGGTGGATGAGATCTACAAGATAGGAGGAGCACAGGCAATAGCTGCAATGGCCTTTGGAACCAAAACTATACCTAAGGTCGATAAGATAGTAGGCCCCGGTAACCCCTATGTAACCGAAGCCAAAAGACAGGTTTACGGGTATTGCGATATCGACATGATAGCCGGTCCTAGCGAAGTATTGATCATTGCGGATAAAACCAGTAACCAGGATTTTATTAAAGCAGATCTATTGGCTCAGAGCGAGCACTCCGGCGGGCTTTCAATCCTTGTGACCAGCTCAAAGGTCATAGCTAAAAATATGAAGAAAGAGGTTGAAAACGGTTACATAGTTTTGACCAAAAACATTGACGAAGCCGTTGAGGTGGCAAATATGCTTGCGCCTGAACATCTTGAGGTTTTGGTAAATAACTATAAAAAAGTTATTAAGAATATAAGGCATGCCGGCGCAATTTTTGTTGGGCCATATACGCCGGTATCAGTCGGCGACTATATAGCCGGTCCCAGCCATGTTCTTCCTACAGGAGGTACGGCAAGATTTTTTTCAGGGTTATCGCTGAATGATTTTACAAAAAGTTCTCATGTTATATCATATTCCAAAAAGGCCCTGGAGAATATCAGGAAAGAAATAGAAAAAATTGCTACCATTGAGGGGTTGCCTAAGCATTTAGAATCCATCAAAATACGATTTAAAGAATAAACATAAAGGAAAATTATTATGCCAAATAAACGAATAGGCAAAGAGATAAGGCCGACCAGAGAAACCAAGATAACCTGCATTATAAACTTAGACGGTAAAGGTGATTCTAATATAGACACAGGTATCGGGATCATTGACCACATGCTTGAACTTTTCAGTTTTCACGGTTTTTTTGATCTTAATTTGAAGGCTACGGGGGATTTAAAGGTTGATATTCATCACACCAATGAAGACGTAGGTATCTGCCTGGGCAAAGCGTTTAAAAAAGCTCTGGGTAACTCGAAAGGGATCAGGAGGTTTGATGCCGGTTCTGCTCCTATGGATGAGGTACTTGCTAGAGCAACCGTTGATATCAGTAACCGAGGCTCTTTATACCTCAATTATCCTCTAAACCATGTTTTTGGAGAAGAAAAGGGTTATTCATTCAAGGATTTTGAACAATTTTTGGATTCATTTGCAAAAAATAGCGGTATAAACATTATTATAGAATTACCGAGAGTCGGAGATTTACATCACACGGTAGAGGCGATCTTTAAAGCATTAGGACGAGCGCTTGATAATGCCACAAGGATCGATAGCCGCAGAAAAGGTGTCCCGTCCACAAAAGGCATATTATGATTTATGTTGTTGATTACGGCATGGGAAACCTTAGAAGCGTTGAAAAGGCCTTTGAAAAGATGGGTTCAAGGGTCATGATTACCGATGACCCATCTGATGTTAAGATTGCGAATAAACTGGTCTTACCCGGAGTCGGCGCTTTTGGGGATTCAGTTAAAGAATTAAAAAAAAGAGGACTTTTAGAGCCAATTAAAGAATATTTGCAGCTAAATAAGCCGTTTTTAGGCCTATGCCTTGGGATGCAGCTTTTGTTTGAAGAAAGTGAGGAAGCAAAAGGGATAAAAGGGCTTTCGATTATCAAAGGAAAAGTAAGAAAATTCAAATTCACTGACAAAAATCTCAAAGTTCCCCATATGGGTTGGAATTCACTTGATTCAATTAAAAGAACTTCACCCCTATTAAAGGGAATTAGCGACGGCGCATATGTTTATTTTGTGCACTCTTATTATGTTGATCCTATTGATAAATCCATAATATCATCAACAACCAATTATGAAATTAATTTCGCATCCAGCATATCAAAAGGTAATATATTTGCTATGCAGTTCCACCCCGAAAAAAGCCAGGAGATCGGTTTAAAAATGCTTAAAAATTTCGTTAGCCTATGATCATTATACCCGCTATAGACATCAAAGACGGCGCTGTTGTCAGGCTTCTTCATGGAAATTTTGACAAAGTAACGGTTTACTCTGAGGACCCTGTAGGCATGGCGGAGAAATTTACTCTGAGCGGCGCAAAGCTTATTCATGTCGTTGATCTTGATGGAGCAAAAACAGGTGAACTTAAGAACCTTGAATTACTTAAAAAAATTATTTCGTCAACGAATGTTCCTATAGAGTTTGGCGGCGGAATAAGAGATAAGGCTGCTATAAAAAATCTTCTTAATCTGGGAGTTCACAGAGTAATATTGACAACCAGAGTCGTCGAGGATGAAGATTTTCTGAAACAGATCATTAAAACCTTTGGTCACCATATTGTTATCAGTATTGATGCTAAGGATGGTTATCTGGCTATGCGAGGCTGGAAAGAAGTCAGTAAAGTTAAAGCTCTTGATTTCGGAAAAAAGATCTCCAATTTAGGAGTAAAAACAATTATATATACAGATGTTGCTACTGACGGGGCGTTGACCGGCCCGAACATTAAAAGTCTAAAGGAGATGCTATCTTATATTTCATCTGAGACAAATTTAGTGGCCTCCGGAGGAGTTTCCGGCCTTAATGACCTAAAAAATCTTATTTCAATTAATGATAAACGGCTTGAGGGGGCAATTGTAGGCAGGGCTATCTATGAAAATAAGATAGATTTAAAAGAGGCGATTAATTTATGTTAGCCAAAAGAATTATTCCTTGCCTCGATGTAAAAGCGGGAAGGGTAGTCAAGGGAATTAATTTTCTCGACCTCAAGGATGCCGGCGATCCCGTTGAAAACGCCGTAATGTATGACAGAGAAGGCGCCGATGAACTGGTCTTTTTGGATATAACCGCTTCATATGAAGCTAGGCGCACTATGATCGATGTTGTCAGAAGAACGGCCGACAGTATATTCATCCCGTTTACTGTCGGAGGAGGAATAAGAACTATTGAAGACATAAGAGATCTATTGAATGCCGGATGTGACAAGGTATCTATTAATACATCGGCAATTAAAAACCCTGATTTTATTAAACAGTCCTCTAAGCGATTCGGGAGCCAGTGTATTGTAATTGCTATAGATGCTAAGCTTAAAAATAACTCTACTTCTAAAAACAGATCCTGGGAAGTTTATATTAATGGCGGCAGGAATTCAACAGGCATAGATGCACTAATTTGGGCGAAAAAAGCCGCCTCTTTAGGTGCCGGCGAAATACTACTTACAAGCATGGACCGTGACGGTACTAAAATTGGTTATGACCTTGAGCTCACTAAAAGGATAAGTGAATCGGTAAGGATACCTGTCATTGCGTCAGGGGGAGCAGGGTCAAAAGAAGATTTTTTAGATGCCTTTACCAAAGGAAGGGCCGATGCGGCTTTAGCTGCATCTTTGTTTCATTATAAAGAATTATCTATCAACGAATTAAAAAAATACCTAAGAAAGAAAGGAATACTGATAAGAATATGAATAAAGATCTGCTGACTATTATAGATGCGCTTAAATTCAATGACGCCGGTTTGATACCTGCCATCATACAGGATAAAAAATCTCATAAAGTGCTTACTTTATGTTATATGAATAAGGACTCATTGATTAAAACATTTGAAACCGGTAAGATCTATTTGTACAGAAGGTCTCAAAATAAGCTTATGATGAAAGGTGAAACCTCTGGGAATATACAGATATTAAAGAATGCATTCTTAGATTGCGAGTGTAATTCTTTATTATTAGAGGTCGAGCAGAAGGTTGCAGCATGTCATGCGGGTTATTTTACATGCTATTACAGGGAATTTGATAAAAATGGCTCTATAAAGATCTCTGAAAAAAGAATATTTAATCCCGAGAAGGTTTATAAAAAATAATGCACTATCCCAGCTTTGATAAATTTAAAGAACTATCAAAAAAAGGCAACATTATCCCCGTCTATAGAGAGATAATGGCTGATCTTGAGACCCCCGTATCGGCATTTCTTAAAATAGACGATGGAAGTTACTCGTTTTTATTGGAGTCCGTTGAAGGCGGCGAGAGAACTGCCAGGTTTTCATTTCTCGGGTCCAGGCCTTCAATGATATTCAAAAGTAAGAACCGATCTATCGAAATAACCGAAGGCAAAACCAAAAAAGTCTTTGATACGCTAACCGACCCTTTAGAAGAAATAAAGAAAATTCTCTCTCATTATAAATATGTTAATATTGACGGTTTGCCGCGCTTTGCAGGTGGATTGGTGGGCTACCTTGGTTATGATGTAGTCAGATTTTTCGAGAACATTCCTGACAAGAACTTTGATAGCATTGCCATTCCTGATACACTTTTTATTTTGGCTGATACTGTTCTGATATTTGACCATATAAAACACCGGATCAAGATCGTTTCTAATGCTCATATTAAGGGCTCACCAAAAGACGCTTACGATACTGCAGTTAATAAGATTGATGCATTGATCAATAAACTAAAAAAACCCCTAAAACCCCAAAAATATATCGCTGAGGATTCATCCAAAGAACTGAATATCGAGTCTAATCTTACAAATATCAAATTTGCTAAATTAGTCGAAAAAGCTATCGAATATATTAAATCAGGCGATATAATCCAAGTAGTCCCGTCTCAGCGATTTTCTACTAAATTAACTAACAAGAATACCTTTGATATTTACCGCGCGCTAAGATCGATAAACCCATCACCTTATATGTATTATTTTAATTTAAATGATTTTAATATAATCGGGTGCTCTCCCGAATTATTCGTTAGATGTGAGGATGGATCCGCTGAAACGAGACCCATAGCCGGAACAAGACCCAGAGGCGCTACCCCGAACGAAGACCTGATATTTGAAAAAGAACTTCTTAACGACCCAAAGGAATGTTCGGAGCATATAATGCTTGTTGACCTGGGAAGAAACGACCTTGGAAAGGTATGCGATTTCAAGTCTATTGTTGTGGAAGATTTTATGACTGTCGAAAAATATTCGCATGTTATGCATATAGTCTCAAGCGTAAAGGGAAAGATCTCGAAAGGTAAGGACAGTTTTGATGTTATAAGAGCATGTTTTCCCGCCGGTACAGTTTCAGGCGCGCCTAAAATCAGGGCTATGGAGATCATTGATGAGCTGGAGAACACAAAAAGAGGTATATATGCAGGATGTATAGGTTATTTCGGGTTCACAGGCAACCTTGACACTTGTATTACCATAAGGACGATTTTGGTAAAAAATAATACCGCCTATGTTCAAGCGGGTGCAGGCATAGTGCTGGATTCTAAGCCACAAAATGAATATAAAGAAACAGTCAATAAGGCTAAAGCGCTTTTTAAAGCAATAGAAATATCCGAAAAGGGCATATAGACATGATAATTTTGATCGATAACTATGATTCATTTACATATAATCTCGCGCAGTATATCGGGGAGCTTGACGAAAACCCCGTAGTTTTTCGTAATGACAAAATCACATGCGGTAAAATAAATAAACTAAAACCGGATAAGATCATCATTTCTCCGGGACCAGGCACGCCCAATAACGCCGGAATATCAAACGAGGTCATAAAAACCTTTGCGGGAACTATTCCGATTTTAGGCGTCTGTTTAGGGCATCAATGCATAGGACAGGCATATGGCGGCGAGATAGTTAGAGCCTCAAATATTATGCACGGGAAAACCTCCCGGATCTATCATAATCAAAAAACAATTTTTAAGGGTATCCCCAGCCCTTTCGATGCTACGAGATATCATTCACTTCTTATTAAAAGAGCTTCGCTACCCAAGTGCCTTGAGATTATTGCTGAAACCAAAGATAAGGAAATTATGGGGATCAAGCACAAGGTTTTCCCCGTATGGGGAGTGCAGTTTCATCCGGAATCTATATTAACAAAACACGGCAAACAATTACTTTTAAATTTTTTGAAGGTGTAAGTTGATAAAAGAGTGTATTAAAAAGCTTATTAAAAAAAATGATCTAACCCCTAAAGAAATGGGGTCGGCCTTTAATGAAATTATGTCTGGAGTGGCAACCGTTAGCCAGATCAGCGCATTTTTGACAGGCTTAAGGATAAAAGGCGAAACAGTAGAAGAGATCACGGCTGCAGCAAGGGTTATGCGGTCAAAAGCGCTCAATATAAAAAACGGTAAACAGGTTATAGATCTAGAAATTGAGCCTCTGGTTGATACTTGCGGTACCGGGGGGACTAACATCAATACTTTTAATATCTCAACTGCGAGCGCCTTTGTAATTGCAGGCGCCGGAATAAAGGTCGCAAAACATGGGAACCGGTCGGCATCGGGCCACTGCGGAAGCGCCGATGTCCTTGAGGAATTGGGCGTAAATATCAACATTTCACCCGAGAAATTATTAGATTGCATAAATAAGGTCGGGATAGGTTTTATGTTTGCGCCTATTTATCACGGCGCTATGAAATATGCTGCTCCTGTCAGAAAAGATCTCGGAATAAGGACTATATTTAATATTCTGGGCCCTCTTGCCAATCCTCTAAATACAAATGTCCAGATATTAGGCGTCTATGACGGGAAACTGGTTGATATAGTGATCAAAGTACTCAAAAATCTCGGCACAAAAAGGGCAATGGTAGTTTACGGATATGATGGGTTAGACGAAATTTCCATAACCGGCCCTACAAAAGTAGCGCAATTACTAAATAATAAGATTTCTCGCTATACTATCAACCCAAAAGATTTTGGATTTAAAAAATCAACTTTGAAGTCCATTCAAGGTAAAGACGCTAGATTTAATGCTAATGTTATCAGAAATGTACTTAGCGGAGAAAAATCGGCACGAAGAAATATTGTAATAATGAATTCCGCAAGTGCGATTTATATAAGTGGGATGGCTAAAAACATTAAAGAGGGAACGCTGATTGCTGCCCATAGCATAGATTCCTATGCGGCAATATCAAAACTGGAACAATTAACCGAAATTACAAATAGAGGCTAATATGATCCTAGATGAAATTATCCAAAATAAAAAGCTTGAAATTGAAAAAGCAAAAAACGTTCTTCCTATAAGGACACTTTTAAGCAGTATTAATTTTTTACCGACAAAATCTAGTTTTTCAAATGCCATAAGCCGGCCCGGAAAAATTTCTCTGATAGCTGAATTAAAAAAGAAATCTCCTTCAGCAGGTACAATTTTTAATTATTATAATCCGCTTAAGATCGCGGGTGAATACATACGTTCAGGCGCCAGAGCCCTATCGATACTCACTGATGACAAATACTTTGGCGGCAGCCTCGAAGATATAGCGATCGTTAAATCACGTAATAATATATCCGTCCTCAGAAAAGACTTTATCATAGATAAATATCAGGTTTTTGAATCAAAATACCACGGCGCTGATGCGATTTTATTAATAGCGAGGATTTTGGATGAAAAGGAGCTCGAGACTTTTCTATATTTAACCAGAGAGATCGGACTCGATGCTTTGGTTGAAGTCCATAACGAAGAAGAGGCTAAAAGGGCGGTCAATGTCGGAGCGGATATCATAGGGATTAATAACAGGAATTTAGACACCCTTGAAGTAAATCTCAAAATTACCGAAAAAATTATTAATGTTCTGCCGAAGAATGTGACTATTGTATCCGAAAGCGGCATCAAAACCCATGATGACATGGAATATCTCCAAAAACTGGGTGTAAATGCAGTATTGATAGGCGAGTCTTTTCTTAAATCAGGGAATATCCCTTCAAAAGTTACGGAGATTATGGGGACGTAGGCAACTGATTAATTCTATTGACAACTCGTTATAAATATGCTATAAAATGGATTCAAATTTGATTAAATGGATATAAGGCAACCACAATAATTAACGCCTTGAAAAATTAAGGCGTATTTTTTTTAAAACTTATAGTTTCGAAGCAAAAATTGCATTCCTAATCTCAGTATAATTAAAATTTTTATCCTGATAGCGTTAAAATTTTTTTACGATGGTTAGGCATAATTCACCCGGGATCACACCGGGACACATTATTTAAGGAGAGGAAGAAATGGAAAAGGGCAGGGTAATTTTAAAGGACAAGAAATTTTTTATAAACGAAACTCCGATATATTTTAATTCGGGAGAAATCCACTATTTCAGAATAAAAGAAAATGAATGGAAAGATCGAATAAAAAAGGCCAAAGAAGCCGGATTAAATACTATTGCCAGCTATATTCCTTGGATATGGCATGAAATCAATGAGGGAGCATTCGATTTTACCGGCAAAACGCATCCTCAAAGAAATGTTATTAAGTTCATCAACTTGATCAATGAGGCAGGGATGTATTTTCTGCCAAGGATTGGTCCTATCTCTAACGGTGAAATCACGGGAGAAGGATTACCAACATGGCTGACATCCAAATATCCCGAAGTGCATATTAAAGATCCTAAGGGTAATGTTATAACTAACCCTACAATGATGTCATACCTTAATCCGACCTTCCAGGGCTTTGTATCCAAATGGTACGACAAGGTGCTTCCAATTATTAAAGAGAACCTCACTGAGAATGGGGGCCCAATCGGAATTATGCAGCTATGTAATGAAATCGCTATGATTCAGTGGCTTGCCAAAGGCCCTGACTACAGTGAGAATACTACAAAATTATTTCAGAACTTTTTAAAAAATAAGTATAAATCTATCGCAGTATTAAACGAGACCTACGGCTCTTCATTTAAGTCTTTTGATGAGATAAGACAGCCAATGGGAGATACAAATACTGAAGGGCTATCCAGATGCCTTGATTTTGCCTCATTTTATCGCGAATATTATGCCTTGTATTTCAAGAGCTTAGCTGACAGGGTAAGGCAGGCGGGAATAGATATCCCTCTAAGCGCAAATATACCCGGCTTTTATGACTATATGATGTCAGGACGCGGAAACCAGGGCCTTATGTGTATATCCATGTTCCATGATTTTTCTAAGTACACCCCTAATACGATCTTCGGCGGAGCTTATCAGATGAGAAGGCTGGATTTTGAAAATTTTCATGATGCAATCTTAATGACCGAGATGATGAAAACCATTACTTCTCCCGGCGCTCCGACAATATGCGCAGAAATGCAGATCGGAGGAATGAATGACAGGCCGAGGCTTTACGAGGCTGATGTTGAGCTTAATATCAAATATTCAACTGCCCACGGGTTAAATTCCATTAATGGCTATATGTTCTGCGGAGGAACAAACGATCCTCTTATTGCACAAAGATCAAGTTACCATGAATGGCAGGCACCTATAGATTCGAAAGGAAACTACAGGTCCCATATGAAACCGCTTAAAATGTTCGGGAAATTCATCGGGTCTTTTAACAGCCTGCTAGCAGATACTGATAAGATGTATGATAATTTTGCTATGGGTTATTACCAGCCATATTATACTACCGAATATCTTTCGGGCAGGTATAAAGAAGAATTTGAGGCCAAGCGTGACAGGTATTTCTTTGACGGACCGGCAAGGTTATTACATGTTGCTGGGTTTAATTTTCCTCTCGTAGATATCGAGAAGGCTACCATCGACGAACTGCTGAAGCATAAAATTCTCTGGATCTTTTCAATAGCTTACATGGATGGGGCAACACAGAAAAAACTGGCAGATTATGTCAAAAAAGGCGGTACGCTGGTAGTCAATCCGCTGTTGCCGACTAAAGACCTTAATCTAAAGAATAATACGACCCTGCAGGATGATCTTGGTATAAAAATAACTAAATATACCTGGAACAACCTTGTCTACTCAAGCGACAAGATAGTTTCGACGCCCGGCAAGGACATTCTTGCTGATTTCGAGCAAACTATCGTTGATCCAAAAGGCGCCACAGTTCTTGCATGGACTAAAGATAAAGAACCATGCGCAATACTTAAGAATGTCGAAAAAGGTAAGGTCCTTTTTATCGGATTCTATATTCCTCATACATTTGATTATCATATTGATGTTGCCAAGAACTTTGCCGAGCTTGTTGGCGCAAAAAGGAATATAACGGTGAAGCCTTATGACATACACGCGGTTTTAAGAAAAACCGATAACTACGGCTTCTTGTCTATTACAAACTTCAACGATACAACACGTGATGCCGATGTTACACTTACTTTCCCGGGCGAATCCAAACCTACAACGCTCAGATCAATTCATTTTATGCACAGAGATTCATACCTATTGCCTCTTAATGTACAAATAGCAAAAGATGTGGTCGCCAGGTTCGCAACCTGCGAGATCATTGCGGCTAAATGGCTTAAGAATGTGCTGAATATTAATGTTGACGGTTCGAGGGATGGCAAAGCAGCCGTATCCTTAAAAGTCGCCAAAAAACCAAAGGCTATTACATTAAACAATGAAAAACTAAAGTTTACCTATAAAAACGGTACTCTTGATTTTAGTTTTATGCTTAATGGAAATGATGAAATAGTCCAGGTAAAATTCTAGTAATAACCATAAAAAACAGCTCTTTTTTAGCTTAAAAAGGAGCTGTTTTTGTGTCTAGTTATTATAACCCCGTTAGAGTTCAAACTGATTATTAAGCTTTCTATCGCATTAGCTTTAAGTTAATGTATAGAAGGGAATGGATTCATGCTTCAAAATCTCTAACGGGGTAATAGTTTTTTCTACCAATTTAAATACCCTTATGCTATAATATAGAACTTAACTTAAACATTTTCTACTTATACTGAATGCATTTAAAAAAATTATAATTTTTTGTTAAATTGGAGTTTAAATGCGCTTACCTGATAAAAAAGGCTATTTTATGGAGTTTGGCGGTAAGTTCGTTCCCGAAACGCTAATGGGCGCGCTTAACGAACTGGAGAATGCCTACAAGAAATTCTCTAAGGACAGGTCTTTTAAAAAAGAGCTCAGTTTTCTCCTTGCAAATTTTGCCGGGAGGCCTACACCGTTATATTTTGCCGAACGCCTCACAGATAAACTTAAAGGCGCCAGGATTTATTTAAAAAGAGAGGATCTCTGTCATACAGGAGCTCATAAGATCAATAATACTATAGGCCAGGTTCTGCTCGCCAGCCGTATGGGAAAAAAGAGAATAATTGCAGAAACCGGGGCCGGCCAGCATGGAGTAGCCACTGCGACCTGCGCTGCGAAATTTGGCCTTAAATGCGACATTTTTATGGGTGAAGAGGACATAGCCAGGCAATCACTCAATGTATTCAGAATGAAGTTGTTAGGGGCAAACGTAATACCCGTAAGCAGCGGATCCAAAACCCTGAAAGACGCTATGAACGAAGCCATGCGCGATTGGGTAACTAATGTTGGGGATACTTATTATGTGATCGGCACCGTTGCCGGGCCGCATCCGTATCCGATGATCGTTAGAAATTTCCAGACAGTTATCGGCATAGAATCAAAAGCCCAGATCCTAAGATTAACTAAAAGATTACCGGATTACCTAATAGCTTGCGTTGGCGGCGGAAGTAACGCTATGGGCTTATTTCATCCTTTTTTCAATTTCAAGAATGTTAAATTTATCGGCGTTGAGGCTGCCGGCTTAGGAATAAGCACCAAGAAGCATGCCGCAACGCTTGTTAAGGGGAAGGTCGGCGTCCTCCACGGCACAAAATCATTTCTTCTTTATGATAAATTTGGTCAGATCGAGATTGCGCATTCTATAAGCGCGGGGCTTGATTATCCCGGCGTTGGCCCTGAACATGCCTATTACAAAAAGATAAAGCGGGCAAGATACGTTGCAGTTAAAGATACAGAGGCCCTTATCGGCCTAAAGGTCTTGTCTGAAACAGAGGGGATCATACCGGCCCTTGAATCTTCTCATGCTATCTATCAAACGCTTAAATTGGCGCCGAAAATTAATAAAAATAAAATCATTATTACATGCGTCTCCGGTAGAGGCGATAAGGACATAGACATAATAAGAAAATATCTCAAAGAGATCCGTTGATCATTATGAATAGAATCGAATCTACATTTAAAAGATTAAAGAGGCAAAATCATAAGGCGCTGATTACTTATATCACCGCCGGAGACCCGGATTTATCTATTACAGAGAAACTTATATATAATTTTTCGCGGATCGGCGTCGATATAATAGAACTTGGTATACCCTTTTCCGACCCGATTGCCGATGGGCCTACTATTCAGGCTGCATCCACTCGTGCGCTTAAACATCATACAAATATAATTCAGGTCATTAATTTGGTTAGGAAGATCCGCAAAAATGTTAATACACCTATTATCTTCATGACATACTATAATATTTTCAATAACCTGGGTTTTGAAAAATTTGCTAAATTAGCCAAAGAGGCAGGTGTTGATGGTGTTATTATACCTGATCTTCCGTGCGATGAGGGCGATACTATCATTAAACCTTTCAGAAAGGCCGGTATTGATATTGTTTTTCTCGCCGCACCCACTAGCTCTAATCAACGAATTAAGCTTATAGGTTTAAAATCAAAAGGTTTTGTTTATTATGTATCTATCGCTGGCGTTACAGGGCAAAGGATAAATCTGCCGGAAGAACTTAAGACCAGGGTGAACAATATCAAAAAAATCACCAAAAAACCTGTCTGTGTTGGTTTTGGTGTTTCAACGCCTAAGCAGGTTAAAGAAATCTCAAGTTTCGCTGACGGAGTAATAATCGGAAGCGCTATCGTTAAGGCGATTGAAAGAAACATCGGGAAAAAGACTCTTGTGAATAATGTAACGGCTTTTGTCGCTACTCTAAAAAAGGCTTGTAAATAAAGATGAGGATAATGGCGCTTGACATCGGAACAAAGCGTATTGGCGTTGCCTTAAGTGACGAACTTTGTATCATAGCCAGGCCTTTGGAGATAATTGAAGCCAGATCCATTGAAGACACAATAAAAAGGATTAAAGAGCTTTTTGAAATCAATAAAGTTGGGATCCTCGTACTTGGTATGCCAATTAATATGGACGGTACTCTTGGGCCCAAAGCGGAAGAAGCTAGAAACTTCGGACAAAAATTAAATATGACCTTAGGTATCGAAGTTGAATACTTCGATGAGCGCTTATCAACCGTCCAGGCCAACAATTTGTTGATCGAAGCCGATATATCGAGAAAAAAACGTAAAGGTATTACTGATAAATTAGCGGCACAATTTATCCTACAAGGATACCTCGACATGAAGAAATCCAGAAAAAATGATTAAAAAAATTACCCTTAAAAATGGTTTAGAGGTCGTAGCAATACCTATGCCTAGCATGAAATCTGTAGCTTGCGGTGTCTGGGCTAGATGCGGCGGGAGATATGAAAATAAGATCAATTCCGGCATCTCTCATTTTATTGAACATCTTTTATTCAAAGGTACCAAAAAGAGAGACGGCAAGAATATTAAAGAGACCATTGAAGGTATCGGCGGGTCTTTCAACGGGTTTACAAGCGAAGAGTTTACCTGTTATCTGGTCAAATTACTAGGCAATCATGTAGACATAGCGGTTGATGTTTTGGCTGACATGGTATCTAATCCCCGGTTTGCGGAAAGCGACATTGAGAAGGAAAGAACGGTCATTATCGAAGAGATTAAAATGTATCTTGATCAGCCAATGCAGTATGTACATGAGATCCTGGGGGAGCTTATGTGGCCGGCTAATCCCCTGGGTATGCCATTGGCGGGCACCTTTGATACCGTAAATTCGATAACAAAAAATGACATTATCGACTTTAAAAATAAATTCTATAACTCCAGAAATATCATAGTAGCGTTTGCCGGGAATATTGATATTGAAAAAATTGCAAAACTAGTCGAAAAAAATCTGAGATTACCTTCTGGCAAGTCCATAAATTGTTATGAAAAAATCACTAAAAATGAGATCGGCCCCAGACTAAAGGTCCTTACTAAAGACACTGAACAGCTGCATTTAGCCATAGGCCTGCACGGATTAAGCCGGCAAAATAAGGAAAGATACTCAGCAAGCCTTTTGAATATTATTCTGGGTGCCAATATGTCTTCAAGGCTTTTTCAGGAGGTACGCGAAAAAAGAGGCCTGGCCTATGAAATTTCCAGCCATAACAAAAGTTATAACGATACCGGTGCATTCGTTATCAGCGCTGGAGTAGATATAAAAAAATCAAAAGATGCCATAAGAATAATCCTTAAGGAGCTTTCGAGAATAAAAAAAGAACATGTCAAAAAAGATGAATTCAGGCGCGCAAAGGAATACTATAAAGGCCAGGTTTTAATGGCGCTTGAAGATACCACAACAAGCATGCTATGGGTAGGGGAAAAAATATCCGCTGAAGACAAGCTGACCGACATCAATAAAATCCTTAAAATTGTCGACGAGATAACTACAGAAGATATTAAAAAAGTCGCTAATATGATTTTTAAAAATGTTAATCTTAATATGTCAATTATCGGCCCGGTGAAAGAAAGCGACATAATCAGCACATTAAATATTGAATAGATCACAAATTTTAACTAAAGGAGGAACTCGTAAGTGGGTACAATTAAATTTGGTACAGATGGTTGGAGAGCAATTATAAGTAAGGACTTTACGTGTGATAATGTTAAGGTTGTGGGACAGGCGATTGCTGACTATGTAAAATCGAGCGATCCGTCCGCAACTATTGCGGTAGGTTATGATACGAGATTTATGTCTGAAACATACGCCCAGCTGATGGCTGAGGTCCTGGCAGGAAATAGTATCAAGGTAATTCTGTCCGATAGACCAAATCCTACTCCGGCAGTCAGCTTCATTGTTGCAAACAGAAAGTTATTCGGCGGAGTAATGATTACTGCCAGCCATAACCCGCCGCAATATAACGGTATTAAATATAAGGCCCATTTCGGAGGTTCTGCCGGCCCTGAGATCATAAATAAGATTGAATCCAATCTCTTTAAAAATGAGATCAGATCCATTATTCTTGATGAAGCAAAAGAAAGCGGCTTAATAAAGATAGAGGATATCTGCAAGCCATACATCAAGCATGTAGAGAAATATCTTGATCTGAGGCTTCTGAAGAATGCGAAGCTAAAGGTCCTTGTTGATATTATGTACGGAGCCGGAGACCATTATATGCAGAACATTCTTTCGAAAACCAACTGCAAAGTCACGACGATACATACTGAAAGAAACACATATTTTGGCGGCATAAACCCGGAGCCCATAGAAAAGAACCTCAGAGAGCTTATTGACCTTACAAAAAAAGGTAAATTTGACATAGGACTTGCAACTGACGGCGATGTTGATAGGATAGGCGCCGCCAGCCCTGACGGCAAGCAGATATCAAGCCACAAGATCATCTGTTTGATACTTTTATATTTCATCGAAGATAAAAAACTTAAAGGCAGTATGGTGAAAACAATATCAGGAACTACCCTGATTGATAGAATATGCAAAAAACATAACGTTACCTTACACGAAACCCCTGTCGGTTTTAAGTACATAGCTGACTACATGCTTAAGGAAGATGTGTTGGTCGGCGGAGAAGAGTCCGGCGGGATCGGATTTATCAACAATATTCCTGAAAGAGACGGATTAATATCCGGAATACTGCTTCTCGAGATGATGGCAAAGAGAAAGAAATCCATTTTGCAGATCCTTAAGGACGTTGAGAAGGAATACGGAACTTTCGAATTCCAGAGGGAGGACATGAAATATCCTGACGATAAAAAAGCCAAGTTAATGGAAACCCTGAAAACCAACCCCCCCAAAGAGGTTTTAAACAAAAAAGTAGTTGAGATCAAATCTTTTGACGGCTTTAAATTGATCCTTGAGGATGGAAGCTGGCTAATACTAAGATTATCCGGAACCGAACCCATTCTAAGGGTTTACGCAGAATCAAATAGCGTTCAAAATGCTAAAAAAATCCTTAATTTTGGAAAGGAATTTGCTCTAAATATCTAATATGAAAGAACCAAACCTAATAAGAAATTTTTCAATTATCGCCCATATTGATCATGGTAAGTCTACTTTAGCGGATAGGATTCTCCAATTTACAGGAACTATCACTGAAAGAGAATTCCATGAGCAGATGCTCGATGATATGGCTATTGAGCAGGAACGCGGCATTACCATCAAGGCATCCGCTGTCAGGCTCAATTACAAAGCCAAGGACGGTCTAACTTATGTCCTCAATCTTATAGACACTCCGGGGCACGTAGATTTCACTTATGAAGTCTCTAAATCACTAGCTGCCTGTGAGGGCGCACTTCTTGTAGTTGACGCATCTCAAGGCGTTGAAGCTCAGACTGTAGCAAATCTATATCTTGCTATGGAGAATAATTTAGAGATCATACCTGTTATTAATAAGATAGACCTTTTTAATGCCGAACCCGAGAAGGTTAGAGAACAGATATCCAACATCTTGGGGATCTCTGAGGAGGAAATTATACTCGCGAGCGCAAAGCTTGGCACAGGTACAGAGGATATTCTTGAACACGTAATAACCAAGATTCCTCCTCCGAAGGGCAGTTATGACGCACCTCTCCAGGCGCTCATTTTTGATTCAAGTTACGATACCTATAGAGGCGTGATCGTTTTTGTCAAGATCGCCAATGGCAGAATAGTCCCTCGGATGAATATTAAATTTATGGGTAAAAATGCCATATACGAGGTGCTTGAGGTCGGAGTTACTAATCCACATCCGACACCTGTAGATGAATTGGGCCCTGGGGAAGTTGGATATATATTTTGCAATATAAGATCTGCCAAAGAAGTTGACATCGGAGATACGGTTACTGATGCCCAGAACCCTGCCGCACTTGCCCTAAAAGGGTACAAACAGGTTAGGCCGATGGTATTTTGCGGGGTATATCCGGTGGCAAGCAAGGATTTTGAACAACTCAGGGATTCGCTTGAAAAACTTAAACTATCCGATGCCTCGTTTATTTACGAGCCAGAAAGTTCGGCATCCTTAGGTTTTGGTTTCAGGTGCGGTTTTTTGGGGCTATTACACATGGAAATAGTCGAAGAACGCCTTGAAAGAGAATATGACCAGAATTTGGTATTCACTACTCCAAGCGTAGTATATAGAATTAAAAAAAATGACGGGGCAATTTTAGAAATTGATAATCCGACCAAACTCCCTACCCCGAATTTTATAGATGAGATCTCTGAGCCTATAGTGGCTGCATCTCTGATCGTACCGGCTGATTCAATAGGCGCAATTATGGAATTGGCTGAATCAAGGCGAGGTGAGTACATAAGTACCGAGTACCTGACTACTGACAAGGTAAAAATTGTTTATTATCTGCCTCTTTCAGAGATCATTGTTGATTTTTACGATAAGATCAAATCTATGACCAGAGGATATGGTTCGCTAGATTATGAATTCCTTGAATATAAGCATTCTAAACTAGTAAAACTTGATATATTGATTAATGGCGAACCCTGCGACGCTCTTTCAAGCATCGTACACAGAGAAAAAGCGCAGATCAAAGGTAGAGCTCTAGCGGAAAAATTAAAAGAGCTGATACCGAGACAGATGTTTGAAATTGCCGTACAAGCTGCCATCGGAGGCAACATAATAGCACGAGAAACAATACCAGCCATGAAGAAAAATGTTACAGCAAAATGCTATGGCGGGGATATTACCCGAAAACGAAAACTATGGGAAAAGCAAAAAGAAGGCAAAAAGCGAATGAAGCAGTTTGGAAGGGTCGACATCCCCCAAGAGGCTTTCCTTGCAGCGCTTAAAATTTAGATTCGGGATATCAAAACGCACATCTTAACGGATTGAACAAAACTTTAAGGATTTATAATGAAACAGACTACAAAATTAGTTATAAAAGAATGGGTAGAGTCAATTATAATTGCGCTTATATTGGCGCTGATCATAAGAACATTTGTTATTCAAGCATTTAAAATTCCAAGTGGTTCTATGAAGCCTACTTTGCAGGAAGGGGACAGAATACTGGTCAATAAATTCATCTATCGATTTAAAGAACCTCAAAGAGGTGATGTAGTTGTGTTCATATATCCAGAGGACAGGAAGAAAGATTTTATAAAAAGGCTTATCGCAAAAGGCGGAGAGACAGTAGAGATCTCTAATGGTTACATAATAGTTGATGGAAAAGTGGTCGACGATCCCCAGGAAATAAGAAACATCTATTACTACAATTCAGGCGATTTCGGAGAGGTTGGCAAAAAAACCGAGGTACCAAAAGGTCAATATTATTTTTTGGGTGACAATAGTTCAAGCTCCAAGGATTCGCGTTACTGGGGTTTCGTAGAAAAAAAAGATATCCTGGGCAAGGCTATACTTATTTACTGGCCCCTTAATAGAATAAGGCTTATTAAATAAACTTAGGAGCAATATAAATGAACCTAGCGAACAGAATCACGCTTACCAGAATTCTTTTAATTCCTTTTTTTGTTATGTCGTTACTGGTATATAAGCCATATAGCGGGATCATTTCCTATCTGCCATTAATAATTTTTATAGTCTGCGTTTTTACCGATGCACTCGACGGGCTAATAGCGAGGAGATTAAACCAGATAACAAAACTGGGAACTATTTTGGATCCAATAGCGGATAAACTTTTACTGATCACGGCTTTTATAGCCCTTTCGATCGAAAAAGACCTTCCGGTTGAACTTAAGCTTCCTTCCTGGGTATTATTAATTGTTATAAGCCGTGACATTATCATAATAATCGGTTCAATGGTTGTGATACTTGTTACCGGCGACCTGCATATAAAGCCCAGTATCTTCGGCAAAATAACGACTTTTTTCCAGATGTTAACTATAATTTCTATACTCTTCCAGCTGGATAAATCCTTCATAATCTGGGATATTACTGCGGTATTCACTGTTATTTCAGGGACAGATTATGTTTTGAAAGGCAGCAAGATGCTAAGTGATCCAAACCATTCCCATCCGAACACGGGCTTTCACATAAACCTAAAAAATTTTAACAATTTTAAAATTTAAAATGCATACAAATAACAATATAACCAAAATTGCCATTGTCGGCAGGCCGAATGTCGGCAAATCCTCTCTTTTTAACAGGATAGTTAATAAACGCAAAGCCATAGTCCAGGAGGCAAGCGGCACGACCCGCGACAGGTTATATGCCGAAGTTGGCTGGAACGATAAACACTTTTTACTTATAGATACCGGCGGATTCCAGGAAATAAAAAATAACATTATGACGGACCTTATAGTTAAACAGCTTGACAAGGCCATCGAAGAAGCAAATTTGCTTTTATTCGTCGTTGACGGGCTTGCGGGAGTTACGGCGCAGGATTTGGAATTGGCAAAAAAATTACGCAAAACCTCCAAACGGATCTTTTTGGTGGTGAACAAGGTGGATAAAGAGAATGCGCAAAATTCTAGCTTTGATTTTTTTGAACTTGGGCTTGGTGAGCCATATCAGATCTCTGCAATGCATAATTACGGAATACAGAGGCTCATGGACTCTGTAACAAAGGACCTGGAAAAATCTTCTCTAACCCTCCCGAAGGAAATCATTAAAATTGCCATTGTCGGAAGGCCGAATGTCGGTAAATCCTCATACCTTAATACTCTTTTAAATGAAGAGAGGGTCATTGTCCACCCTACAGCAGGGACTACCAGAGACTCAATCGATACTTATTTTAACTTCGGTGAAAAAAATTATCTCCTTATTGACACTGCCGGAATAAGGCATCTAAGAAAAGTTAAAGAAGCGACCGACTACTACGCAACTATCAGAACTAAAGAGGCAATCTCCAGATGCGATATTGCAATGTTGATCATTGACGGATATGATGGCTTAAGGGAAGATGATAAAAAAATAATGGATTTGGTTTTTGAAGAGAAGAAAGGATTAATAATTGTTGTTAATAAATGGGATCTGGTCAAAAATTACGAAATGTCCAAATACAGGGAAAAGATTTTGTCTAAAATGGGAAATATGGCTAACTTCCCAATTATTTTTATCTCCTGCAAAACCGATAGGAATGTCAAATCAACATTAAACATAATAAATTCCGTTTATGATAATTACACAAGAAAAATAGCTGCTCACGATTTAAACGAAACGCTTAATAAGTTAAATAGGTCCTATGAGCTAATGAGAAAGAATCTAAGATTCGGATATGCAACTCAAAGTTCCTCAAATCCTCCTAAATTCATTTTTATAGTGGAGAAAATTAAGTTGGTTGACAGAAAATTGGTTAGCTATATTGAGAATTTTCTCAGAAAGACATATGATTTAACAGGTACGCCAATCAAAATCGAATTTAAGGAAAAGAAAACATGACAACAATAATCATTATTATTTTAGCGGTTTCTATCTCATATCTGATAGGCTCTTTACCGACAAGTTATCTTTTCGGCAAATACCTAAAAAAAATCGACATAAGGGAGCATGGCAGCGGAAATGTTGGCGCTACTAACGCCTACAGAGTTATAGGCAAGATCCCGGGGGTTTTTGTACTTATAATTGATATATTCAAAGGTTATATCGTCACAGGGTTTTTAGCAGAATTTTTCTATAATATTCCTTATTCTGCCGTTGATTTTGATTGGCTAAGGGCAATAATGGGTTTCTCTGTCATCGCCGGACATATATGGACAGTATTCTTGCGCTTTAAGGGCGGGAAGGGGATAGCCACCGGCGCAGGGGTCCTCTTTGGAATTTCACCTGTTTCAACGCTAATTGTATTTATTATTTGGTTATTAATTTTTATACCTACAAGATATATCTCGCTGGCATCAGTTATATCTATAGCTTTTCTTCCTTTTGTTTTAATAGTTCTTAACATGTCATTTCCATTGGTGCTTTTGGCCATAACAATTTGTATCATAAGCACTTATAAACATATTACTAATATTCAAAGGTTATTGAAAGGTGAAGAACATAGATTTGGAACCCCCAACAAAATAACAAGAAATTTGTTCTGCTAAACATTAAAATTAAAAAAGTTAATTAATACTTGCAAATTCTATAATCATATGATATACTTACTATTGAAAAAAAGTATTATTTTTTTTGTAAACTAATTTAAATGTTTTACAAAGTATTATATTAAGGTGCTAAAATGAGAGAAATGATTTTTAAGAACTTAACGGCTGATGACTTTAAAAAGCGAGACATTCTTATTACTGAGGTTGTTGAGGGCGATGGTGTCATTGCAAAGATCGAAAGACGTTGCAAATACTTTGTAACAAATATGAACCATTTTGACAATGTGACCGGTTACGAAGAGATCATGAAGTCTAAGATCTGCAAGGAATCTCCCATCAAAAAAGAATATTTTATTTTAAGAAAAAAAGACGACGATTCAGGAGAAGACGTTCTGATCTGTAAGGTCTTTGGAAATCTTTATGCGGTTGTCGAGGATTATGTTTTTTCTGTTGCATATTTACATACTATCAAGGTGAAGCTTTCGACATTAAGCGCTAAGAAATAAAAATCTATCATATCCGCTTAATGCTGAAAGCCAAATACCGAATGCGAAAGCACCTAATAGGCAAGGTTCGGATTAGCGAATTTTCTGCCAAACAAAGCTTTCGCATTCGGAAACACTGGACCCTGAATTTATCAGGGTATTTTTTTGCTTATCGGCTTGTAATTTCGCTTGACTATTAATTTTAATTATGCAATATTATTATAAACAGAAAAGAGGTAACCCTATGAAAGATAAGAGGTTAGAGAGCAAAATTAAAAACATCAAAGAATTTATGGAGTTATGGATAAAATTCCATGATCTTTATAAAAAGGCCCTCAGCGATCATATAGTTTCACCTGAAGAAGAAAAGAATTTTTTGGAAACTAAATCTCTTATTGCAAGAAAATACCAAATGCTTAAAGAATCTCTCGCCCTCGAACCGTCTGCAGACGATAGAACGTTTGACGTTATAACCCAGGTATTATCTCTTGAAAGCATCTCCACATTATCAGATCTGAGTATTAAAAAAATTGAATCCGACTGGCACAATTCTTATATACAGCTCAACAAAATGCTCGGTGAACTTGAAAATAAAACCGAAGAGCTCAAATCTGTAAGCTCTTTAGTAGTATTTTTAAGAAAAATCCTTGTTAACCCGATCACAAACCTGCTTTTTCTGATAATTTTTATAATATTAGTATATCTTTTGATCATTTATTATGTAAAAGAGAATAATCCGAATCTTCTTAAGACCAACGAGGGGGATAAGATCAAGTTCGAATCTTCCGAGAAGTCTGGTGAGGTCCTTAATAGTGAAGAAAAAGTTGCTCCTGTTTTACCTGAGACACCTAAGATCAATTTTGGTACCGAATAATAAATCGGAGGTAGTTATGACAAAAAAAGACATTGCTTTAAAAATTGCAGAGGACAATAACATCAAGCAAACCCTTGTTAAAAAGATCATACAAAAAACACTCGATTCTATCGTAGACAGTTTGTCAAAAAGCGAAACTGTAGAGTTAAGGAATTTCGGTGTTTTTAAGGTTAAGGTGAGAAAGGGAAGACTTGGTAGAAACCCTAAAACCGGAGTGTCTGTGCCGATACCCCAAAAAAAGGTTGTAACGTTCAAGCCCGGCCTCATAATGAAAAAAAAGGTCTTATAAGGCTGCCGCCTCAAGACATGATCCATTGTCATCTGTTTGAACTGGTACAGTAATTTGCAAATCCTTGCCATCTTTAATCATAACTAGTTAAAATGAACAAATTTAAATTTATTATAATTTCCGCGGTAATTTTTAGCGCAATTTTTTTAGGCACCTCATTGATCCTTATGCATTTAGAAGGTGAGATGGGCAGAATAAAACGCTTAATAAATAAAGGTGCGTCTGCGATTCACAGAAAAGATCTGTTAACGATCGCAGATTTAATTTCCCCGAGCTATAACGACCCCGATGGAAACGACAGAAGGTCATTAATTTTTGTCATTGATTATACCTTAGAGCAATATAGGAGCGTTAACGTTCATTTACGAAATTTTGACATAACGATCAATGACAATACTGCTTTTGTTAAAATTGAAGCCACTGTGACTTTTAATCTTAAAGACAATCCTACCTGGGAATATGATACTTTTGAAGCATCCCTCACAATGATTCAGGAAGACTCCGGCTGGAAAATCCAAAAAATTGAGCTTAAGGATAAGGATGAGGATAAGTTAAGAAGAATTGCCTAAAAACCACTAATTAATTGACTTTTAGGCTAATTATGATATGATTATATTTTATATAATAATATAATAAATATATGGATATTAAAAGCATCAAAGGAACAACGGACATATTTGCCCCTGAAATATTCGCATGGCAAACCCTTGAAAAGGAAGCCAGATCTGTTTTTGGGAGTTTCGGAGCTTGCGAAATCAGGACACCTATTTTTGAGGATACGGCACTCTTTTTGAAAAGCATTGGCGATACTACTGATATCGTTCAAAAGGAGATGTATACCTTTTTAGATAGAGGCGATAGATCCATTACTCTTAGGCCTGAGGGAACTGCGCCTATTGTCAGGGCCTACGTAGAACATCATATACACAATTTAAGCAATTTTACAAAATATTATTATATCGGCCCAATGTTCAGAGCTGAAAGACCTCAGAAAGGGCGGTCCAGGCAGTTTCACCAGATTGGATTCGAGGCAATCGGATCCAAAAGCCCGCTTTGCGATGTAGAGAGTATTTTGGCACTGGTTATGTTCTTTAAAAAAATTGACCTTGAAGGCTACCAGATCAAAATAAACAGCATCGGCTGCAAAGATGATAAGAAAAAATTCGGAGAGATACTAAAAGAGAATTTATCAAATAGATCCAAAGAACTATGCGATAATTGCAAAGAACGCTTAAATAAAAACGTCTTGAGGATACTTGACTGCAAAAATCCCGGTTGTATTGCCATTGTCAAAGACATGCCATTAATCTCCGAAAATATCTGCTCGCCATGCAAAACGCACTTTGATATTGTCAAAAACTACCTTACTAAACTCGGTATTAATTTTACCGTTACAGCTAACCTTGTAAGGGGGCTTGATTATTATACCGGAACCGTTTTTGAAATTACTCACAGTAACTTGGGCGCCCAGGATGCTATCGGAGCCGGCGGAAGATACGATAATCTTGTCAGGGATTTTGGCGGACCCGACGGCGTTGGTTCATTCGGCTTTGCGCTGGGTATTGAAAGGCTTATTATTGCGCTTAATAAAGATTTAGCTCTGCCTCAGCTTGACATATTCATCGCCCATGAAGGCAGCGAAGCCCAGGATATGGCATTTAAGATAACCAATAACATCAGGAATAAGAGCTTATCGCTCAATAGATCGATACAGATCGAGATGGAGCTAGAAAATAAATCCCTTAACGCGCAAATGCGCCAGGCAAATAAAAAAAATGCAAAATACGTTCTTATTCTAAATGATGCTGACCTTAAAAACAAAAAAAATCCTATCCTAAGAGATATGATCAATAAAACCCAAGAGGAAGTACTTTTGGATAACATCACAGACAATCTGTTGAATAAAATTTAAAGGTTTATAATGTTAAGAAGCCATACATGCGGCGAATTGAAGGAATCTAATTTAAAAGAAACTGTTAAATTGAGCGGTTGGGTGCACTCGAGGCGTGACCATGGCAACCTTATTTTTATTGATCTTAGGGACCGCGAAGGGATAACCCAGATAGTATTTAACCCTGAGGTCAGCCGGGAATCTCACAAGATAGCAGAAGGCCTGAGGAGCGAATTTGTCGTTCTTGTAGAGGGAATTGTCGAAAAAAGGCCCGATGGCACAATAAATGATAAGATTTCTACCGGCAAAATTGAGGTCTACGCTAATAAGATCGGGATTTTAAATACATCGGTGACACCGCCTTTCGAGATCTCTGATGATGTTAATATTTCAGAAGAGACCCGTCTCCAATACCGTTTTCTGGACCTTAGAAGGCCTAAAATGCAGCGAAACCTCAAAGCCCGTCACAGGATCTGCAAGATAATGAGGGATGTCCTTGATAGCGATGGTTTTCTTGAGATAGAGACACCCATACTTACTAAAAGCACTCCTGAAGGCGCTAGGGATTTTTTGGTTCCAAGCAGACTTAATGTCGGGAAATTTTATGCCCTTCCTCAGTCTCCTCAATTATTTAAACAAATACTCATGGTATCTGGGCTTGAAAAGTATTTTCAGATCGCCAGATGCTTTAGGGACGAAGATTTAAGGGCGGACAGGCAGCCTGAATTTACACAGCTGGATATAGAAATGTCATTTATTGTTGAGGAAGATATATTTATTCTCGGCGAAAAGATCATGAAATCCATTGTAAAGGAACTGACCGGCAGCGATCTAATGACACCTTTTAAGCGCTTACCATATCATATTGCTATGTCAAAGTACGGTTCCGATAAGCCCGATCTTAGATTCGGCCTGGAAATATCGGATCTGACTGAGATCGTTAAAAATTCTAATTTTAAAATATTTAAGGAAAATATTGAAAAAGGAGGTAAAGTCGCTGCAATTTCAGCTCCAGGTATGGCTAATATTTCGCGTAAAGAGATAGATGATCTAACAGAATTTGCTAAAATTCAGGGGGCAGGCGGCTTGGCCTATTTCAAGGTGCTCAACAATAGCCTTTCCAGCCCTATAGATAAATTTTTTACCAAAGAACTTTTGAATGAGATAAAAACTTCCTGTAACGCTAATGATGGCGATATGATTTTTCTTATATCTGACAAACAATTAAAAACATTGGAGATCCTTGGTTCACTAAGAAAGCATCTTGGGCATAAGCTTAATTTGGTCAAACCAGATACATTTGAATTTTTATGGGTAGTTGATTTTCCCTTATTTAAATACAACGACGAGGAGAAGAGATGGGAATCTGAACACCATCCTTTTACTTCGGTCCATCCTGATGACTTGGAATTATTGGATAAAGACCCATCAAAAATTCGCTCAAGATCTTATGACCTGGTTATTAACGGAGTTGAGATAGGAAGCGGCAGCATAAGAATCCACGAAAGGTCCTTGCAGGAGAAGATCTTTAAGATTATCGGCATAACCGAGGAAGAAACAAAACTTCGCTTTGGATTTTTACTTGATGCTTTCGGGTTTGGGGCACCGCCTCACGGGGGCGTGGCATTCGGTATTGACAGGTTAACAACCCTTTTCACTAAAGATGAATCGATCAGAGACGTAATCGCGTTCCCTAAAACCCAGAAAGGGATATGTCTGATGACAGAGGCCCCAAGCGATGTCAACCCAAAACAGCTGAACGAACTGGGAATAAAACAACTGTAATTTATTCTGCGGAGTTGCAGAATTTAATATAAATTCTAAACTCGAAAATGTCGGGTTAAGATAAAATCAAGGAGGAAACATGTCGAATAAATTGGTCGCATTATTTTTAGTAGCTCTTTTTGCGTTTGGCATATCTGGCTGTTCTAAAACAGCAAAATCTCAGGCTAAAAACAATCAAGACCTTTCCGGTAACAGAGGTTCGCTAATAGGAGAGGCGACTACAGAGTCTGAGTCGTATAATAATTCAATGGTTTCATCAAATGATGAATTCGAATCATCTGATGAAATGGTAAAAAGCATTAAATCTAAAAAAGCGAAAAGGAGCACAACAGGCGATCTATCTGATAGTGACAATCTGTCGGCCTCAATCGATGGTTACGATACATATACAGTAAAAAAGAATGATACGCTTCAGAAGATCTCCATGCATTTTTACGGAACGACCAAAAACTGGATGAAGATTTATAATGTTAACAAAGACAAATTAAAAACACCGGATAAAATTATACCAGGCGTTGAAATAAAAATTCCTAAATACAATACAACCAAAAAGAGCACTACATAATTAATTTAGCGGTACACAATCGGCAATCTTCTTAAAACTATGGACAAAAAACTTATTCTGGAAAACGAAGAAGAGGCACGTTCGCTTTTTGGAAAACATGACGAAAACCTCAATCTTATTGAGGAAGAATTTAACGTCAAGTTGACTGCCAGGGGCTTTGATTTAACTATTACCGGGACCAAGGAGAATGTTTCTAAGGCCGGTATTCTTCTTGAGGAAATACTTTTGACAATCAGAAAGGGCGGATTGATCAAGCGCCATGAGATGCTTTACGCCATAAACAGCATCAAAAAAGGCAATGCTACTGATATACATAATATATACCTGGATAAAATTGAAGTCTCTTCCAAAAGATTATATATTACCCCAAAAAGCAAAACTCAAAAAGAATATATAGACGCTATACGACATTTTGATATAGTTTTTGGGATAGGGCCGGCCGGAACGGGGAAAACATATCTGGCTATGGCTATGGCAGTGAATGCTCTTAAAAAGAAACTTGTAAGCAGGATAATATTAACAAGGCCTGCTATTGAGGCAGGAGAGAAGCTGGGTTTTTTACCGGGAGACCTTAGCGAAAAAATTACCCCATATCTGAGGCCTCTTTATGATGCGCTTTATGATATGATGGAAATTGACAAGATCCAGGAAAACATTGAAAGAGGTATAATTGAAGTCGCTCCTCTGGCTTATATGAGAGGGCGGACTTTAAATGACTCCTTTATAGTTCTCGATGAGGCTCAGAACTGCACACCTGAGCAGATGAAAATGTTCCTGACAAGGCTTGGCTTTGATTCTAAAACAGTTATAACCGGCGACCCGACCCAAAGCGATCTTCCGTTTGGTAAGGAATCAGGCCTTACTCAGGTAAGAAATATACTTGATAAGATCGAAGGTATTAAATTCGTATATTTTAACAAGGATGATGTTGTTAGGCATGATCTTGTTCAGGAAATAATCAAGGCTTACGAGAATTTAAATAAGTAATATTATTTGGTGAAAAACATATTATTAGTCAGATAAGGCACAGGGATTACAATGGACAAATTGTGGCGGGATAAAAAGAATACTAGCTTAAGCTATTATCTGCATGCAGCTTTTGTGATTCTTCTTTTTATGATCCTTATTTTAGTGTCTTATTTCGGCACGAACCCTAATTTTGGTGAACTCAAAGAGGGTGACGTTGCTATGACGGATATTTTTGCCCCATACGATTTCATATATAAGGCCGATATCGACGAAGATAAAATGAGTGAGGCTAAAGAGCTTGTAACCAAGAAGATCCCGCCAGCGTTCGAGATAGACGGCGCCGTTAATTTTAATATTAAATCGGATTTTAACTACCTTATCGCCAATATTAACGATATCAAACAAATACCTGACCTCGATGATAAAGAAAAGATCGATTTGTTGAAGCTCGAATCACCTCGCACTTTGTCGGACGAAACGATCCGTTTATTGATAAGCACAGACAAAGAAGGGATTCTGGAAAGTTTTCTCTCCAAGGAATTGAACGACATCCTTGGTGCGGGGATTTTAAAAAATAACGATATGGACGCCCTTTTAAAATCCCAGATTAGTTCTATATACATTTTTGACGCTAAAACAAACAAAAAAAGCGAAGCTCCCCTAAGCCAATTTTACTCGTCAGAAAATATTGATGAGAAATTGAATAATGATGTTATTCAATTTCAATCCTTAGACAAGAATCTACGGCCGGCTGCTATTGAAATTCTTAAGGCTTTTCTTGAACCCAACATGATCATTAATCAGGCCGAATCAAACAAATTAAAAGATGAGGTCATTAAGAACATCCAGCCTATATTTAAAGAGATTTTAGTAAAAAAGAATGAAATTGTCATTCAAAAAGGGGATCGCGCCCTCAAAACACATCTAATTAAGCTAGCAAATTTCAGCAAAAAAAGCACCATAGGCATGATGCTTCTATATGTTGGCGGCGTTGGTTTTTTGCTGGCGATCTTTATGGCTATAACAATAATTTATTTTATGATTTATGAAAAAAAGTATTTCGTTGAGATCAAAAATCTTTACTTAGTATCTTCTATAATTTTCATTATGGTAGTAGTGGCAAAGGCTATTATAATCTCACCGTTGCCTGCTTATTTTATCCCTATCTCAAGCGGTTCTATGCTTTTGGCGATACTTCTAAATTCGCATATTGCATTTATCGTGACGATAATGCTTTCAATATTTACCGGCATCATGGCCGGTGACCAGTTTAGTATAACCATCACTACAATGGTGGGGGGCTTGGTTGGTATCTATTCCGTCTTAAAGGTAAGGCGAAGATCCCAAATCCTGAAGGCAGGTCTTTTTGTTGGTATTGCAAATTTTCTCTCTATAGCAGGGATCGGATTTCTTCACAATTTTAAGCCTGATTTTTTCTGGAAAGAGGGTTTTACCGGATTTTCCAGCGGCATAGTAAGCTCAATAATCGTTATGGGCGTGCTGCCTTTCTTCGAATATTTTTTTAAGGTCTCCACCAATATCACTTTGCTTGAACTTTCAGACCTGAATCACCCTCTTTTAAGGCAGTTAGTCTTGAAAGCGCCCGGAACTTACCACCATAGCATAATAGTCGGGAATTTAGCGGAAGAAGCATGCGAAGCCATTGGCGCAAATTCTCTTCTAGCAAGGGTAGGCGCTTATTACCACGATATCGGCAAAGTTGAAAAAGCCGAATACTTTAGCGAGAATCAGCCTGACACTATCACGAGCCAGCATGAAAGACTTAAGCCCAGTATGAGTTCTTTAGTTATAACCAGCCATGTCAAGGATGGCGTCGAATTAGCGCAGAAATATAATCTTAATAACAGAATTATAGATTTTATTGAACAGCACCACGGAAACGGACTTGTTTACTATTTCTATCAAAAGGCTCTAGAAAAAACCGAAGACGGAACAACTGTAAAAGATGAGGATTTCAGATATCCGGGGCCTAAGCCTCAAACAAAGGAAACTGCGATAGTTTTATTAGCTGATTCCGTAGAAGCAGCTTCCAGGTCTATATCAAGTCCAACTCCCACCAGGATCAAGGAACTGGTGCAAAGAATAATCAATAATAAATTCATTGACGGGCAGCTTGATGACTGTGATCTGACTTTAAAGGATTTGCATAAGATCGCCAATAGTTTTGAAAGAATTCTGAACGGCATGTTCCATAGTAGAATCAAATACCCGGATGACCTTAAAAGCGAGGGATCAGGGGTCGATACTGAAGTTTAAATTTACTTTGCCGATGAGTAATCATAAAATTAATATCTTTAAATCTTTCCCTCTGCCGTTAAAAAATAAAGAGATTACTTATATCGCAAGATCAGTCATAAAATTTGAAAAAATAAGAAAAAATTGCAGTTTCTCAATTTTTTTTCTGAATGACAAGGCTGTAAAAAAACTTAACCGTCGGTTTAGAAACAGCAACAGATTTACAGATGTTCTTTCTTTTGCCGAATTTAACTGCAAAACGCCTCTGAATGGATATAAGGGTTTTTTAGGCGATATTGCCATTTCGGCGGAACGTGCAAAAAAAGTTGCTCAAAAATACAATAATTCCTATAAAACCGAATTGACAACGTATATTATACATGGAATTCTGCATTTGCTGGGCTATGACGATGAGACACCAGGCAAAAAAATAATCATGTTCAAAAAACAAAATGATATATTGAATAAGGTCTAAATGAAAAAAAATAATTTTGTTGAAAGTTTTAACTGCGCAATTGAAGGATTTATATATGTTGTCAAAACGCAGCGTAATATGAGGATACACTTTTTATTTTCTGTTTTAGTGATACTATTAAGTATTCTTTTGAATCTGGAATCAACGGAAGTGCTTATTGTAGGAAGCGCCATAATATTCGTCCTCTTATCCGAAATGATCAATACTGCCATTGAGCTGACCGTTGATCTGATAGGCGATTCTTACCATATACTGGCTAGAATCGTTAAGGACGTGGCAGCGGGTGCAGTATTCCTTGCATCAATATATGCGGTTATCGTAGGCTATCTTATTTTTTCCAAACACCTGTTCCTTCCCCTTGAAAACGGGCTTTTTAAAATAAGGCATTCGGACTGGCATATTACGCTTATATCCTTGACCTTAGTCATCTCTTTTGTTATCATCGGGAAGGTTTTTTTCCAAAAAGGCACCCCTTTAAGAGGGGGGATGCCGAGCGGGCATGCCGCGCTTTCATTTTCGATATGGATGATAATCTCCATAGTGACCGAGAACCCATTGATCATTATTTTAAGTTTTATAATGGCATTTCTGGTTGCTCGAAGCAGAGTAAAACAATCAATTCATACCAACCTTGAGGTGATAGCCGGCGCACTGTTAGGCGCAATAACAACTCTTTTAGTTTTTCAACTGATAGGTAGATAACTTATGAGCATAGGTAAAAGGATCTGGAATAATTTTGTCACCGGGATTGCTGTCCTGTTTCCTGCATTTATAACAATATTCATTCTCAGTTTTTTACTCTCAAAACTAAACGGCATATTACTTGAACCTATAACAAATACATTCGATACGCTAAAACCGTTTATCGCAAGGCCTTATTTAATATTTTTATCCAAGGTCACGATTTTTATTGTAGTAATAATGCTGGTGATTTTATTGGGATTGGCAACAAAAATTTTTATAGTCCGAAAGGCACTCCGATTGACAGAAGGTATATTCCTTAATGTCCCTTTGGTCAGAAAAATATACTCTGCATCAAAGGAGATCACGTCGGCATTTTTAGGCCAGGGCGGCAAAAATATGTTTAAGGCCGTGGTATTGATCGAATACCCGAGAAAAGGCATATACTCACTGGGATTTTTGACAAACGAAACTCTGTTTCCAGATATTGAGAACAAACTTCAAAACAAAAACTGTGTGGCAGTTTACATAGGGTCTGTTCCGAATCCCGCTACGGGTTTTTTTGTCTTTACACCTAAAAATGAACTAATAATCCTTAATATTTCTATTGAAGAGGCAATGAAGATCATTATTTCAGGTGGAATCGTAGAACATAAGGACAAGTTAGGCGTTGTTTCAGATAAAACATTTGAAGCTTAAATTTTATTTTTATTAAAATGCCAATCCAGAAAACTGAAGGCGTGTTACTTAAGAAACGTGATCTGCGGCAAACAAGCCTTATAGTTACTTTTTTTACTAAGGATTTTGGTAAGATACACGGGGTCATTAAAGGTGTTCGGGGCGAAAGAGCATCGAGCCAGGGGATACCGCAATTATTCAGCCTTAATCAGATAGTATTTTACGATAAAAGAAAATCTGATCTATTCATAGTCTCCCAATGCGATCTGAAGGATTTTTTTTCCAAGATCAGGCATGATTTTGATAAGATCACAACGGCAATGTATCTGATAGACCTGGTTGATAATTTTTCCGAACCTCAGGAGCCCAATCCGGCTCTTTTTAGCCTGCTCAATGAATGTTTAAGGTTGTTGTCAGGGGATTCGAGCCCAAAAAGAGTTGCCAGGATCTTTGAGATAAAACTCTTGGAACTTTTGGGGCTAATGCCTATAATGGATATGTGTTCTATTTGCGGAAAAGATATCAACAAAGAAGTATATTTCAGTAACTTTTCCGGCGGTACGCTTGATAAGGAATGTTCTATCAAAGCCAAAAACGCTATTAAAGTTTTACCTGGTACGATCCAATTTATAAGCCATATATCGAGGCTTGGGCTTGACAGGGTATCCAGGATCAAGGTTTCCAGCGACGTAGGCAAAGAGCTGGAAAAACTGCTCAGGAGTTTTATAGATTTTCAGTTAAATAAACCACTAAGATCAGTAGAGTTTATTAGAAAGGTCAGTTAAAATGCAAGAAATCAATTTGATGGACAAGCTCGTCTCGCTGTGCAAAAGACGCGGCTTTATATTTCAGGGATCTGAAATATACGGCGGCGTGGGAGGGATGTGGGATTACGGACCGCTTGGGGCTGAGCTGAAGCGTAATGTTAAAAATTCCTGGTGGAGAAGAAATGTCCTTCTGAGGGATGATATGGAAGGATTAGATTGCGCCATTATCATGCATCCTGATACATGGAAAGCATCAGGGCACGTAGAGGGCTTTGCAGATATGCTGGTCGACTGCAAATCCTGCAAAAAAAGGTTCCGCGCTGACCACGTGAAAGGTAAATGCCCGGAATGCGGGGGCGAACTTACCGAAGGAAGGCTTTTTAATTTAATGTTAAAAACTTTTTTAGGCCCATTAGAAGATGAAGCTGCAAAAACATATTTAAGGCCTGAAACAGCTCAAGGTATTTTCGTCAATTTTTTAAATGTTCTCGATTCATCCAGAAAGAAACTACCATTTGGTATAGCTCAGATAGGAAAATCATTCAGGAACGAAATAACACCTGGGAACTTTACTTTCAGGACCAGAGAATTCGAGCAGATGGAAATAGAGTTTTTTGTGCAACCCGAAACCAGTGAGAAGTGGCACGAATACTGGATAAATGAAAGATATGAGTGGTATATCAACCTAGGGATGAATAAGGAAAATCTTCGTATCCGCCATCATGAAAAGGACGAGTTAGCCCATTATGCCAAAGGATGCGCAGATATCGAGTACAAATTCCCTTTCGGGTGGTCTGAGCTCGAAGGAATAGCCAATAGGACTGATTTTGACCTTAAACGACATACTGAGGTCAGCGGGAAAGAACTTAAATATTTCGACCAGGAGAAGAAAGAGAGCTATATCCCATATGTTATTGAGCCTTCGGGAGGTGTTGATAGGGCAACTCTTGCTTTTTTGGCCAATGCATACCGCGAGGAAAAAGTTAAGGACGACATAAGAGTAGTAATGGGTTTTGATAAAGAACTGGCTCCTATTAAGGTAGCCGTTTTACCGCTTCTTAAGAATAGGCCTCAAATCGTAGAAGTAGCAAAGAGTATTAGCGCCAATCTTAAAAAGAGCTTTGCCACCAAATATGACGATACAGCCAGCATTGGCAAACTTTACCGAAGACAGGATGAGATCGGGACGCTTTATTGTGTTACCATAGACGTACAAAGCCTGGAGGACAAGAAAGTTACTGTACGTGATCGCGATACAATGCTTCAGGAAAGAATCGATATTGAGAATCTAAAGAAATACCTGGAAGATAAACTCAGTATTAATTAAAATTTTTGTTGCAATTATTCTGTTTTGAATTAAAATTGGGTAAGGAATTATTGGTCGGATAGGATAGCACCTAAATGGCAATGATGATATTTTGGCCTAATGGTCAAAACTTTTAAATAATACTTTTGCCTGACTTAGGAAAGGTCCTAACCTATAGAAGGTTGGACATCAAAGCGGCAAAAGTACAAGGAAAGGAGTAGTTAGTAAAATGGGTTCGAAAGCATCTACGAAAAGCACACCCAAGAAGATGGTTTATTCTTTCGGGGGCGGCAAGGCTGACGGGAATGAGTCAATGAAGAATCTTCTCGGAGGAAAAGGCGCAAACTTAGCAGAAATGGCGGGGCATCCGAAGCTTAAGCTTCCAGTACCACCAGGATTTACTATCACAACAGAGGTTTGTACTTATTACTATGCGAATGGCAGAAAGTACCCTACAAGCCTGAAGTTGGAAGTTGAAAACGCAGTCAGAAAGATTGAAGGGATAATGGGCAGGAAGTTCGGCGATCCCGTTAAACCATTACTTGTTTCTGTACGATCAGGCGCACGAAAATCAATGCCTGGCATGATGGAAACGGTACTAAACGTAGGCCTGACTGAAAAGACGATCCCGGGCTTAGTAAAAGAAACAGGCAATGAGAGATTTGTCTATGACGCTTATAGACGGCTAATCATGATGTATTCTGACGTTGTCATGGAAAAGGCTGCCGGAATTGAGCCTGAAAACGATGAAATGGGCATACGCAAACAGCTTGAAAAGATCATGGCGAAGATGAAGAAAGACAAAAACGCCAAAAGCGACACAGATCTTAATGCCAATGACCTAAAAGAACTTTGTTCTCTTTTCAAAAAAAGGATCAAAGAAGTTCTTGGTAAAGAATTCCCGGATAGCCACAATGACCAGCTTTGGGGCGGTATAAGCGCTGTTTTTGCGTCATGGAACGGTAGAAGAGCTATTTCATACAGAAAAATAGAAAGCATACCGGATGAATGGGGAACAGCAGTTACAGTTCAATCAATGGTATTCGGTAATATGGGTGAGGATAGCGCTACCGGAGTAGCGTTCACCAGAAATCCCGGAAACGGTGAAAAGAATTTTTACGGAGAATATCTTATCAACGCCCAGGGAGAAGATGTTGTTGCCGGTATCAGAACTCCTGCGCCTGTTAATAAATACTCAACTAGTGAATATAATAAAAACCTTAAATCACTCGAAGAGACGATGCCTGGTATCTACAAAGAGCTCTATTCAATCCAGGATAGGCTTGAAAAGCATTACAGAGACATGCAGGATATCGAATTTACTATTGAAAAAGGCAAGCTTTTTATCCTACAATGCCGCATAGGCAAAAGAAACGGCCCAGCAGCCGTTAAAATGGCTATGGATATGCTTAAGGTTAAATTCATAACCAAGGAAGAGGCAGTGCAGAGAGTAAGCCCTGCTCAGCTTGACGAGCTTTTACACCCGATCATTGATCCAAAAGTCGAGCTTAAGACAAAACCTCTTGCAAAAGGTCTACCAGCCGGCCCTGGCGGCGCAGCGGGGATGATAGTACTTACCGCGAATGATGCCGTTCTGTGGAGAAAAGAAGGTAAACGCGTAATACTTGTCAGAGAAGAGACAAACCCTGAGGATGTTGAGGGTATGAGAGCAGCCGAAGGGATTCTGACCGCCAGAGGCGGCATGACTTCGCACGCTGCGCTTGTAGCAAGAGGATGGGGAAAATGCTGCATAGTAGGATGTTCAGAGGTTCATATTGACATGGAACATAGAACTCTTCATGTCGGCGAAAAAGAACTCAAAGAAGGCGATTGGATCACTCTTAATGGTTCAAAAGGAGCCATATACGAAGGCAAACTCCCGATGATGGATGCCACTGAAGAGAACGACCTTCTTTTTGCATTTCTTAAGGTTTGTGATGGTATCAGAAAACTTAAAGTAAGAACAAATGCAGATACTCCGGAAGATGCAAAGAAGGCCAGGATCTTCGGTGCTGAAGGGATCGGGTTATTCAGAACAGAACATATGTTCTATGGAAAAAACTCGGAGAAACCTCTATTCTTGCTCAGAAAAATGATCGTATCTAAAACTGCTGATGAGAGACGTGCGGCTCTTAATGAATTGTTCCCATTTGTTAAATCTGATATGAAAGGAACTATGGAAGCAATGGAAGGATGCCCGGTAACAATAAGGCTTCTTGATCCGCCGCTTCATGAATTTGTTCCTCACCAGGAAGAACAGCTTAAAGAACTTGCTCAGAGCTTAAATATCAGTATGGATGAGCTTGAAAATAGAGCCAAAGTACTTCGAGAATCAAACCCTATGATGGGACATCGCGGAGTAAGGCTTGGTATTACATATCCCGAGGTCAGCGAGATGCAGATCAGGGCGATCCTTGAATCAGCGGCTGAGCTCATTAAGTCAGGCAAAAAAGTCTATCCTGAAATAATGATACCGGTCGTGTGCGCTGAATCAGAACTAAAAAATCAGTATGCTATTTTTGAGAAAGTATATCAGGAAGTTCTGAAGAAATACAATCTCAAGACCCTACCTCATATGGTCGGCACAATGATCGAAATACCAAGAGCTGCTTTAGTAGCAGATAAAATAGCCCGGTCAGCCGAGTTCTTCTCTTTCGGGACCAACGACCTAACTCAAATGGGTTTTGGTTTTTCGAGAGATGATATCGGGGGATTTTTACCTGACTACCTAGACAAAAAGATCCTTCCAAATGATCCATTCCAGACAATTGATCAGGAAGGCATCGGAGAGTTGATCAAAATAGGTATTGAAAGAGGCCGTAAAACAAAGAAAGACCTAAAAGTAGGTATCTGCGGAGAACATGGAGGAGATCCTGCTTCTATAGAATTTTGCCATAAAGTCGGTATGAATTATGTAAGCTGCTCTCCATTCAGAGTTCCTATAGCACGTTTAGCTGCTGCAAAAGCAGTTTTAAGTTCTAAGAAATAATTACCTTTAATAATTACTTGTGCTGGTCATAACTACGGCCAGCGCAAGTACTTATTAGAAAAGTAAAACGATTTCAATAAATTGTTGCTAAAAGTAACTAAATAGGCTAAAAGAAAGAAATATGACTGAACCTATTAAGCTTTATATTAAAGATATAAAAAACATACCTCTCCTGACCGCCGACGAAGAATACGACCTCGCAACAAAAATAAAAAAAGGCAATCGAGCCGCCCGCAACAAAATGATCCGCTCCAACCTCCGGTTAGTAATAAACATTGCAAAACGTTATAGCTACCTTGGCGTTCCGATCATGGACCTTATCGAGGAAGGTAATATTGGTCTAATGAAAGCCGTGGAAAAATATAATCCAAAAAAAGGTTTTAGGTTCTCAACATATGGCGCTTGGTGGATCCGCCAGTTCATTACAAGAGCCATAGCTAACCAGGGCAAGACTATAAGGATCCCTGTTTATATGGTCGAGCTTGCTATGCGCTTTAAAAAAACTTCCGAAGAACTTTCTCATAAGCTACGTAGAAAACCCAGGATGAGCGAAATTGCCAAGAAAATGAAAATATCCTTAAAAAGAGTCCGCTTATTAAATAAAATGGTTGCCAAAATATCATCTTTAAACGCTCCTATTGGCGATGAAGGAAGCAACGCTCAGTTCATGGACCTGATCGGTGACGATATGATAGCTACCGAGCAAAAAGATATCGTGGATTTTCTGCAATCCGAGCGAATTAAAGATTTGCTTGGTAAGCTTACTCCCAGAGAAAGAAAGATTTTAACTCTGAGGTTCGGACTCAAAGATGGTGTTACTCAAACCCTGAGTAATAGTGCCAAAAAATTTGGTATTACGAGAGAGAGAGTTCGCCAGATAGAAGAGGCCTCTATCAAAAAATTGCGGGCATTCATCAAAAAGCAGGAAATGAATTTAAAGACCTAAAATAATCGCCACATGCCACACGCCACAGGTTGCAAGTTTTAAAACCTGAGACCTGCAACCTGAGACCTGTGACTTAAAATATGTAGTCTTACGGTATAATTTGGAGGGTTAAATGGACATTGCTTTAAAAAGTGTTATTAGAGATGTGCCGGATTTTCCAAAAAAAGGAATTATATTTAAGGATATCACCCCGCTATTAAAAGAAGGGAAGCTGTTTAGAGATTCTATTGACGCAATTACTGGTAAATTTAGTAATTGCAAGATCGACGCCGTAGTAAGTGTTGAATCCCGCGGATTTATATTTGGATCTGCGATCGCCTATAAACTGGGCGCAGGCATCATACCGGTCAGAAAAAAAGGCAAACTTCCTTATAAAACCATGAAAGCAACTTACGACCTGGAGTATGGCCAAGACACCCTTGAGATCCATGAAGATGCCATAAAACCCGGATCAAATATCCTTATAGTGGATGATCTCCTTGCTACCGGTGGAACTGTAGAAGCTGTAACTGAATTAGTAAAAAATCAAAAAGGTAAAATAGTGGGCATAGGGTTTCTTATTGAATTATCTTTTCTTAACGGCAGAAAAAAATTAGAGGGTTATAACGTACAGACTGTTATCACGTATTAATTTGGGGTTATTTACAAATGGAGATAGGCCAAAATTTTACAGATTTGATTTCAAAATATGTAAAAAAATGCGCTATCTCTATTTTTTTTATTGCAATAACAATGCTTTCAATAACCGGCTGTTCCAACATTCCGTTTAATTCTGACGGAGAGGTCCGGGTAAATAAGGATCTGTCCGTAGGAATGGAGGAATTGGGGGTTGGAAAAATAAGGAATAAATTTTAATTTTCTAATTATGAAAAAGATTATAGCCTTAGCTGCTGTATTTTTTGTATACCTTAGCTCTGATGTTTTTTCCCAAACCATTGATGACGCCCAAAAAACCTTAGATAAGGTTAAATCGGGAATTTTGTATGAATTCCGCTCCATAGACTCAAACCTTAACATTTCCGCCAAAGAGCTCTCCAAAACAGGCCTTAAAGGAAAAGAGGCCAGAAAAACCCTGAATAAGCTCTACAATAACCTTCATTACGCTTATGATTGCGCTACTATTGATCTGAAAGGCACTATGGTCACTGTTGTTCCTGAGTCTTTTAGAAAATTTGAGGGAACAGATATAAGCTATCAACAACAGGTTAAGACGATTTTGCGTACTAAGCGCCCTGTTTTTAGCACAGTTTTCAGATCCGTAGAGGGGTTTGATGCCGTAGATTTCAAATATCCGGTTTTTGATAAAAATAACTCATTTTTAGGGTCCGTCAGCATTTTGATAAAACCAGAGAATATGCTTGATAAAATAATCCAACCCCTGATGAAAAAATCCAAAATAGATATATGGGTTATGCAGAAAAACGGCCTCAATTTATACGACGTGGACGCATATGAGATCGGCAAAAATGTCTTTTCTGATAATTATTACAAGCCTTACCCGAATTTATTGTATGTCTTCAGAAAAATCTCCCAGTCTCAAAGCGGTATAGACTCTTTTGATATGTTAGATACAGCATCAAATAAATTAATTAAAAGAGATGTGATCTGGGACACTGTTGAAATTTTCGGAAACGAATGGAAGATAATCGGATATATTATAAAAAGTGAAGAAGCTCCAAGTTTAGAATTTCTAAGCGATGAGGATAAGATCATAAAGAATGAGGTTCAGACTGCAGTAAGCCTCCTGGCAGCAGTTTACAAAAAAGCCTTAACAAATGAGATACCTTTAGTGGAAGCAAAAAAATTAGGAGCTGAGCTGCTTAGAAATCTGAGGTATGGCGACAACAAGGAGGGATATTTCTTTGCGGACACAAAAGATGGCGTCAATGTCGTTTTATATGGCGACAAGAATGTTGAAGGCACCAATAGGATAGATGCTAATATAAATGGCATATTTTATGTAAGGGAGATTATAACCAAAGGACTCAGCCCACAAGGGGGATATACCAATTATTGGTTCCCAAAAAAAGGGGAGACCAAACCTTCAAAAAAAAGGTCATATAGCCTCTATTACGAACCGTTTGACTGGATCGTGGGGACGGGATATTATTTGGATAATAAATAACAATTTCTCAGATCTAATCTTCTAATATTTGATTTTTTAAAGAAAAAATTGACTTTAATATATAAAAACGTATAATTAATTATCAAATATAAATTTACAAAGGAATTATGATGAAAAATATCACTGCTTGGATGGTTAAAGATGTTATAACCATAGAAGGTTCCAAAAGCGTCAATGATGCCTGCATTCTTATGCAGAATAACAATATAGGCTCTATAGTTGTTTTGAATGATAAGCAGATAGCCGGTATTTTTACCGAAAGAGACCTACTTACAAAAGTAATAGGCAAAGGCAAAGACCATCTGACAACTGCCGTTTCCGATGTTATGACAAAAGATATCAAGGTTGGTTCAATAAGTAGCAACTTTAAGGATGTCTTCGATCTTATGATGACAAATAATATCCGCCATCTGCCTATTGTTGACAGCGGTTCTCTGGTGGGCATAGTCTCAATAAGAGACCTTCTGAGATTCGACGTCAAGCTAATGGAACAGACAATTGCCGATCTAACCAAAGAATTGGTTTTTACAAAATCCCTTGTTGAAAAAAGCAATGATGAAAGGAACAACGAACTATTCAGAGAAAAGCAAAGGCTCGAACAATTAGTTATAATAGACAGTTTGACAGGACTTTTTAACTACAGATATTTTGAAGAGATATTTGCCAAGGAGGTTGCCAGAGCCAAAAGATACAATCATTGCGTTACGCTCCTATTTATTGATATTGATTACTTCAAACATTATAACGACCTCAACGGCCATGAACAGGGCAATGTTGTCCTAAAACAACTCGGGGAAGTGCTTAGGACAACATCAAGGCATGCCGATACAGTATTCAAGATGAGCGGCATAGACATAGTTGCCAGATACGGCGGCGAGGAATTTGTGATTATACTTCCTGAAACAAATAAAAAAGGCGGTTTCGCCAGAGCCAAGAGGGTATTGGATGACGTAAGAAATTTTCCTTTCCAAAACAGAGAATCTCAACCCAACGGAAAGCTTACCGTTTCTATCGGAATTTCCGAATATCCTTCGGATGCCTCCGATTGGGAGTTCCTCATAAAAAAAGCCGACGATGCGCTATACAAGGCTAAAAATAATGGCCGTGATCAGATTGCTTTAGTTGAATAATTTATTAATTTTATTTTTTTATAGGAAATCAAAATGCCTTTCGCTCAACAAATTCTTCTAATAGTTCCTACCTTTTTATTAGGGGCTATCATGGTATTAAGTTCTGTTATATTGTCAACTATAGGGCTTTTTATCGTAAGACGTTTCGTACCCCACCATAAATTAAAAATCCATAATGATGTCGCAGGTCCGATATTCGGGACATTAGGAGTCATTTACGCTGTTTTATTGGCATTTGTAGTCATCATTGTTTGGGAAAACTTTGATGCTTCCAGACAAAATGTCCAAAAGGAAGCAAATTGCTTAGAAGACCTTGTTAGGGATACGGTTGCCTTTCCCGAGGATTTCAAGATAAATACCCGCGCTTTACTAAAAGAATATGGCAGCGCAGTGGTAAACGATGAATGGAAAACCATGGAAAAAGGTAAAAATAGCCCCAACGTTAGCTCTATACTTAGAAAAATATGGCTTCTTTACTCAAAGTACGAAATAAAGGACTTCACTGATAAAGCTTTTTTTGAGGAATCAATTAGAAACCTCAACCAATTAAGTGAATTGCGAGATACAAGACTTATGGATTCAAAAAACGGCTTGCACCCCGTTTTATGGTTTGTCCTGATAATAGGCGGCCTCACAACTATTACTTTTGCTTTTTTCTTTGGAACTGAAAATCTTGCTGCTCAACTTGCAATGAGTATCCTTTTGTCGATATTGGTCTCTTTGATCCTTTTTACTATTTTTGCGCTTGATTATCCTTTTACCGGCGGAATATCTATAAATCCGGATCCGTTCAGATCAATAATTTCAAATTTATAAGTTTTCATCAAACTTATAAATAGAAATTTTTCATTGCTTACTCAAAATCCTAGCTATAAGGAAGATTTTTATGAAAACCGTATTAATCTCGCTAAGCTCAGAAGTCTTTGCGTATGAAATTAGAATGCTCTCAGCATACCTTAAATCAAAAGGAATGAGCTGCCGTTCTATATTTCTATGTAAAGAAGTTATAGGCCTCTCAGAAAAAGATTATTCACAAAAATACGATCAAAAGCTTCTTAACGAAATAGTCGACCTGTGCCGCGGAAGCCAATTGATCGGTATTTCTGTAATGACCAACTATTTCGGACACGCCGTACAACTTACAAAAAAACTGAAAGAGGAACTGAATATACCCATTATATGGGGAGGAATACACCCGACGGTCAAACCCGAAGAATCCCTTCTCCATGCCGATTTTATTTGCAGAGGCGAAGGGGAGATCGCACTTTATGAACTGGCAAGCCGCCTGCAGGATAAAAAACCCGTTTCTGATATTCAAAATATCTGGCTAAAAAGCGGCGATAGGGTCATAAGAAACCCGCTAAGACCTCTCATACAGGATCTGGACAGCCTTCCTTTTCCAGATTATGACCTCGAGGACCAATACACCCTCTTTGAGAACAGCATCAGAAAACTAGACCAGAAAACTATAGAGATACTATTTAAGCATAATGATTATTTCGCGAATAAGCCGGGCCTTATCTACAGGACTTTTGGCGCAAGAGGTTGTCCGTTTTCCTGCACTTACTGTGTAAATTCATACCTTAGAAGCCTTAACCCTAATCAAAAATATGTCAGGGCCCGCACTGCCGGCAATCTTATAGAAGAATTGTCCCGGATCAAAGCCAAGTTTCCCGTAATTGATAACATATTCTTGAGCGACGACGTCCTTTTAGGAGGCAAGAGAGAAGAGGTAATAAAATTCTGTCAAATGTACAAAGAAAAGATCAGGCTGCCTTTTAGATGCCTCTTCCATCCAAGCACTGTCGACATTGATATGATTGATAAGCTGATCAATGCAGGTATGATAGGCATGTACATAGGCGTTCAAACGGCAAACAAAAAAACCTCTCAGCTTTATAAAAGGGCTTTAAATAATGAAAAGATACTTGAACTAAGTAAATTCTTGAGCGCAAAAAAAGTAAAAGTAGTCTATGACTTTATTTTTGATAATCCATACGAATCCGAGGAAGACAGCAAAGATAGTCTTGACCTGATACTCAAACTAAAAAAACCCTTTAGAATAGCCTGTTATTCTTTAACTTTTTATCCTTCATCCGAACTTTATGAGAAAGCCAAAAACGATGACATCCTTAAAGATGAATCGAGTATGGTCTATCAAAAAAGCCTTGCTGCTTTTCCAGCCAATTACTATGCGCTTCTTATAAAGCTATTTACATTCGGAATGCCGTCCTGGATGATAAGGATATTGTCTAATAGAATATTTTCAAATATTTTCACCAAACCAAAATATAAAACATTTCTTTGGAAATTTTTGAACAAATGCTACGCGCTTAAGCAGCACATCTTCAGAAGCAGGCATTCTTCGCAGACAAAAAAATTGGGCAAGTCCTGACAAATTTTGATTTTTTTCATTCCCATTTAATTAAAAATTATAACTAAAGACACAAGACGCATCTTGTGTAAATAACTGCGGAAGTTTTGTGAACGCAAATATTAAAGGCTCGGTTGAAAATTCATATATAAAGGTACAATTAAATGACGGTCGAATTAAATAACTCTATTGCAATAGTATGCCCGATATGCAAAGCCCCTCTTACAAGAATAAATGATGCGATCATCTGCAAAGCCTGCAACAGAAAGTTTACCCAGCCTAGCGATAAATTTACCAGCCTGGTCCCGGAAGACAAACTACAGGATCTCGATTTTAAATCCTGGGAAACCAGGCAAAATATTTTTTTGGGTTGGTACCATAGGATAATGGATGAAGCTATCGTCACTAAAGACAAAAATTTATACGACGAATTCGCTGGATTTATTGGTAACATTAAGGGCCTAACGCTTGACATAGGATGCGCAGACGGTCAGATGAACAGCTATCTAAAAGAAACTCAATATATTGGCATAGACCCCTACGAAGGTTGGATCATAAATGAAAGGCCTTCTTATGTAGATAAGATGTTCCCCATAGACAGAGGCAATCTGATATTTATTAAAGGGTTGGGGGAATTTTTGCCGTTTAATGATAAAAGTATCGACAATGTAATAATATCGAACGCTCTTGATCACAGTATTTCGCCCTACAAAATGCTAGAGGAAGGCCAAAGAGTTCTAAAGCCTGGCGGAATGTTATTGATCATGCACGAAAATCCCAGCCTATTAAAAAAAATACGCAGCAAAGGTTTTTTTGGGCTCATCGCAATAATCAGGCGAAGGATAATGCAGAAGATTTTCGTTGGCTCTATTCATTCGCCGCATATTAAGATTGATAAAACTATGCTGGAAAAATGGCTCAATCAAAGTTTTAAAGTTGTAACAAAACCTTCTAAAAAAGGTACTCATATTTTCTATAAGGCACTGAAATAGTGATTACCTATATATATTCGTGCTAAATTTCTCTCTTTACTTCCTGCCGGTTTTAGGTTAAAATATCTCAAAATGTTCACATTTCTTTTGTCGAATTTTAAACATCTAAAATTTCCTCAAAACTACTTCGAAAATTTTACAATAGAATTCGACATGCTTAAATTTTGATTTAATTTAATCTAGCCCTGTAGTTTACGCCACAAACATTGGCGGGCAAGCGCTACAGCTAAAGTGAGTTGTTTTTTACTGTAAACTGAGTACTGTGAACTTGTGTACTGTTTTAGTTGCCCCTGTAGCTCTTAGATGCCTGCCTGCCGGTAGGCAGGGATAGAGCACAAATTTTTGAAAATTGGTCACTTATTTGACACAAAGTTCTTTAACAACAAATTTTTAAGAATAACTCTTTTACGCAATTTATATTAAAATAAATAAGTTACAACAAATGCCCCTGTAGCTCAGATGGATAGAGCACAGGTTTCCTAAACCTGGTGTCGGCAGTTCGACTCTGCCCGGGGGCACCATAACTCATTTTGCATAGAAATGCAAAATGAGTAACCCGCAGCATGCGAAGAAATTTTTGACGATTTTTGTCAGAAATTTCAAGCGGTTATGCAAGGGAAAACTGAACTGTAAGTTCGACTTCCGCCACAAAGCTTTGGCGGACAGGCTGCCCGGGGGCAGTAAAACTGCAGTAAATAGAAGTTAGTCTTTAGTTGTTAGAAAAATGAGAGATTTATATGAAAAAACGGAAAGAAAAAAAAGTTGAAGTTGGCTTAACACAGGCAGATATGGACCTGGCGATAATGGTCAACAGGATTGAAAACAGGCTCACATCCCTGGAGACTAAGATAGATATCATTTTAAGTAGGCATTATGAAAAACCTAGTATTGAAAAAAATTTGCCTCAGACAATTCAACAACCAAATAAGCCAGTACAATTTATCGAACCGTCTAAAAATAGTAATTTTAAAGAAAGAAAATTCTTTAAGGCAATTTGCGCTGATTGTAACAAAGATTGTGAAGTGCCATTTAGACCAACCGGTGACCGTCCGGTTTACTGCAAAGAGTGTTACGCCAAACGAAGAGCGGGCAATACGACAAAAAAAGAACCAGCTGCTGCAATACTAAAGCATACTCCTACTCAAAACCCAGAGCCTGCTAAACACTTTATCACAAGAAACAAAAAACAGCTTATCAAAAAAGGGAAGAAAAGAAAATAATTTTTAGTGAATTATTATTTACAAATTTAAGGTTCGCGCTGTACGATGTACGACGTACGAAATACGGGGAGTTAAAAAAATGATTGATCTTCACACTCACAGCCTATTAAGCGATGGCGAGCTTTTGCCTAGTGAACTTGTCAGGCGCGCATATATAAAAGGTTACACCGCTATTGCTATCACTGATCATGTTGATACTTCCAATATAGATTTTATAGTTCCAAGGATCGTTAAGGTCGCCAAAGAGCTAAATAAACATTGGAAAATTAAAGTACTTCCTGGGATTGAAATAACCCATGCGCCATTAGAAGAGATGAAGCGTATGGTCAGATTTGCAAGACTTAAGGGGGCAAAAATTATAGTCGCGCATGGCGAAACGCCTTCCGAGCCGGTTATTGAAGGAACAAATAGATCTGCAATTCTGGCCGGCGTAAATATCCTCGCTCATCCCGGCTATATCAAAGAAACTGATGTAAAACTGGCAGCACAAAAAGGGGTACATCTTGAAATCTCTGCCAAGCCAGCTCATTCACTCACCAACAAACACGTTGCCAAACTTGCTAGATTATTTAAAGCTAAATTAGTCATTAATACTGATGGGCATGGGCCAGATGACCTTATAACGGATGCCAAAGCAATCAGTATACTAAAACAATGCGGGCTTAATAAGAGCGAGATTGAACAGGTGTTCGATAACTCCAGGAAATTATCTAAGACTTAATATAACACTAAAATGTTTTTTAAAGATTGCTCTTTAAATTTAATAGTATGGAGGTTACTTTTATAAATACTTAACTATAACAACTAAAATAGGTTAGGATAAATATTTAGTTAGAAATTTAAAATAGTTAAAATACCCTTGACATTTTTATAATATATGGTATACTTTTAACAAAATAGTTAGGAATGATTAATATAAAGCTATATTGTTATAGGTAACTTTAATCCAGCCCGGAAAGGAGGGATGAAATGACAAGGCAAGAGGTTATCAGATATAACAATATAGGAATAGAAGCGTAAGCACCGAGTTAAACATAGGTAAACTAGCCTATAACTAGACTCGTACACATAAATAATTCATATATAAATATAAAAGTGAAAGAACTATAAGGAGGAAAAGATGCGGAAATTAATGATTATTTGTATTGCAGCTGTTATGACATTTGCATTTGTTGGAATGTCTTATGCTGAAGTACAGAATATCAAGGTTAATGGTGAATTAGACGTTCGTGGTTTTATGAGAAGAGCTTTTAATCTCAATGCTTCCAGTGATACCAGCAACAACATTCCAAGAACAGTATCAAAGAACAACTCTCAGGATTGGTTCATGTCAACCACAAGAGTTGGCGTTGATGCAGACCTTACTGACAATGTCTCTACAGTTGTAAAAATAGTCAACCAGAGAGATTGGGGAGTGAGAGGGATCAACCACACTGCCGGCATGACAAGTTACACCACAAATGCAGATGAATTCAATGTAAACATTGAAGAAGCTTATGTAAAGCTTTCTCAGTTCTTCTATGAACCACTCACAGTCACAATCGGTCGCCAGCCACTATGGTTTGGTAAAGGTTTGATCGTTGGCGGTAACTACACAAATCCGGATCCAGAGGGAAATATAACCGCAAAAGAATACACAGCTTTGAATAAGTTTGATGCTATCAAAGCCAGCCTCGATTTTGATCCAGTAACAGTCGATGCTATCTATTCATCAATATGGCAGAATGCCGTTGGAGAAGAAGATAAAGTAGATCTCCTTGGTGTTAATGCCGGTTATAAATTCAATTCAATGAATGCTGAAGCAGAAGCATATTATTTTGGAAAATATGACAATGGTTCAGTCATTCCGTGGAATGGCGCAAAATCAAGAAATAACGTCAATACCTTCGGTTTAAGAGGTAGCTTAGACGTAATAAAAGAATTAAATGTTGCCCTCGAAGGCGCATACCAGAATGGAACTTATCTTGGAACACCAATGCAGTTTGCTAAGATCGAAAGAACTGCATGGTTAGCAGATGTTATTGCTGAATACTCCGGTTTAAAAGACAAATTCTCTTGGAAACCGAAGTTTGGAGCAGAGTGGATGTTCCTTAGCGGACCTGGCGATGATTTAGGCGCAGGTGACAATCAGGCAGTTGCTTCCGGCAGATACAGAAGCTGGGATCCAATGTTTGTAGGAAGATTCACCAGTTCAATAAGAAGCTTTATTGGTTGGTTCTATCCAAGCGCACAGTATTCACAGATCAATCCTGTTACTGGGCTCTACGAAGATAGCATACTAAGCAATAACCAGTCATTAATAGGTTTCTTATCGTTGAATCCTATTGATAGCTTGACACTAAAAGCAAACTATAATTTCTATTGGTTTGCTGACAGGCTTACTGGCAACAGATCCAACTACAATGGATCAGAGCTTGATGTTACTGCAAAATACGACTATACAGAAGATGTATCATTTGGCCTATTAGCTGGTTTCTTTGCTCCGGGAGCAGCATATTCCCAGACAGATTCCAGATCTACTGCAGCTCAGATGATCGGCTCTGTAAAGGTTAATTTCTAATTAAATTGTTGGATAAAAAACCCCTTCGGCCAACAGTCGAAGGGGTTTTTTATTGAAATGAATGAGGTTAATATATTAATGAAGAAAGTTCTGAATATCGCTTTTGTTTGGCATATGCATCAACCTTATTACAAAGATATACTTACCAACGAGGTCAGCCTTCCTTGGGTTCGCCTTCACGGAATTAAAGACTATCTTGATATGGCCAGCATTCTTAAAGGTTTTCCTAATATAAAGCAGACCTTTAATCTTGTCCCGTCGCTTATCGACCAGATAGAAGAGTACACAAAATCACCTCTCAATATTAAAGAAAAATTCTTGGATATAACCAGAAAGAGGACTGAAGACCTTGATGAGAAGGATAAGGAATTTATCCTGTTCAATTTTTTTATGTGTAATTGGGGCACTATGATTGAGCCTTATAAGCGCTATCATGACCTTTTAGTCAAAAGGGGACGTTTTGTTCAGAAAAATAAGATAGCCCGTATCGTTAAAGAATTTTCGGCTCAGGATTTTCTTGACCTGGTTGTTTGGTTTAACCTTGTTTGGTTTGACCCAATATACAGGCATGAGGACAAAAATATTGGCGAACTGTTTATAAAAGGAAGTAATTTTACCGAAGAAGACAAAGAATACATAATCAATAAACAAATTTCTATATTAAATGCTATTATACCTACATATAAAGAAATGTCAGAATCAGGACAGATCGAACTCTCCGTAACGCCATATTTTCATCCAATCCTCCCGCTTATAGTTGATAGCGATGTAGCAAAAGAATGCATGGGATGGGCAGAGCTCCCAAAAAAGTTCAGTCATCCCCAGGATGCATCCTGGCACGTCCAGAACGCCATTAAAACCTTTGAAAAGCACTTTGGTTATCAACCTAAGGGTATGTGGCCGGCAGAAGGCTCTGTTAGCGAGGGGATATTGGAATTATTGGTTCAAAATGGTATCAAATGGATAGCCACTGACGAAGAGATACTATTTAAGACTTTTAAGATGGGTAAATCACATCGTCTTTACAAACCGTATTCTTTGATGCGTAAATTCGGCGATATTTCAATTATTTTCAGAGATCACGCTTTATCCGATTCAGTCGGTTTTGTCTACCAGAGATGGAATCCGCATGATGCTGTAAAAGATTTTACAAGAAGACTCGAAAAGATCAGGGAAGAGATCCAGAATTCCGGGCAAGATAATAATCTCGTCTCAATTATTCTTGACGGTGAAAACGCATGGGAATATTATCCGAATGACGGCAGAGATTTTTTATTACTGCTTTATAATACTCTCAATAACGACCCTTCTTTCAATATAACAACGGTGGATAGCTACCTTAAACATTCGCCGCCAAATGAAAAAATTGAATGGCTTTATCCGGGCTCTTGGATCAACGGCGATTTCTCGATATGGACAGGTGAAGCTGAAAAAAATACGTCCTGGGACTATCTTTCAAAAACAAGAAATGATCTTGTATATTTTGAAAATTCATTAAAAGATATACCTCAGGCTAAATTCGATCTGGCATGGCGTGAGATATATATAGCCGAGGGAAGCGACTGGAACTGGTGGTACGGACCTCATCATTCATCCGGGAACGATGATGAGTTTGACAGGCTCTACAGAAAACACCTTAGTAATGTTTATACAATTCTTGGAAAAGACATCCCAAAATATATTGATGTCCCGATAATTTCCAAAGAATTGAAACCCTTAAGAACTCCTAGAAGATTTTTCAAACCTACTATTGATGGAAAAGCTACTGATTATTTTGAATGGCTCGAAGCAGGGCACTTCGATGTCAGCAAAATGGGCGGTACAATGCATCAGGTAGAATCAATAATCAGGAACATCTATTATGGTTTTGATATAGATAACCTGTATTTGCGCCTGGACCTTAAGGTCCCTGAGGAATTCTTAACGAGCAAAGACCTGGTCGTCGGGCTATATATACCTCATATGCAAATTAAATTTGAAATACCCATAAACAACGCCGGTAAAATCGACTTTTTATTAAAGAAATGGGCTGTAGACCGTTATGAGACAATCAGAGCCTATGATACTGCTTGTTTTAAGGAGATCCTTGAATTTGCTATACCATTCGGCTCCATTGACCTCAAAAGCGGCATAGACCTTAAATTTAACGTACAAATAGAAAAGGGCGAACTGATAATGGAAAAAAGGCCTGATAATACCCTAATCAAAATTACTGTCCCAAATTTAGATTTTGAGGCTTACAACTGGCATGTATAAATAAATAGCTGCAGGCTTCAAGTCTCGGGCCACAAGCTTTAAAAAAAAGAATTAAAACAAAATGACAAATAACACTAATAAATTGGAAATACTTGCTAAAATCTCCGACGAGCTTTATAACAGACTGGGAAACTGCGATATCTGCCCAAGGCATTGCCATATAAATAGGTTTAAAGGCGAGCTTGGGTTCTGCAAAGCCCCCTTAAACCCTGTTGTCTATTCATACCAAAAACACCATGGCGAGGAACCGCCAATTTCCGGCACAAAGGGGTCCGGAACAATATTTTTTTCCGGATGCAATTTAAGATGCGTCTATTGTCAAAATTATATTTTTAGCCAAACCATTTCCGGTGACAGCGAGACCATAGAAGGCCTTGCCAATATAATGTTGGAGCTCGAAAGGGATTGCTGCCATAATATTAACCTGGTTACTCCCACAATATATATTTCACAAATAGTCAAATCCCTGGAATTGGCTACCAAGATGGGCCTTAAAATTCCTATTGTTTATAATTCAAGCGGATATGAGGACCCTGAGATCATCCATTTGCTCGATGGGCTTATAGATATATACCTTCCGGACATGAGATACTCTAAAAACCAATTTTCAAATATATTCTCCGGTGCTCCTAATTATGTTGACTTTAACAAAAAATCCATAAAGGAAATGTTTAGGCAGGTTGGAAAATTATCTATAGACGATAAAGGCGTAGCTACGAGCGGGATCATCGTAAGAATACTGATACTGCCAAATGATGCCTCTGGCCTGGAGGATACTCTGAGATTTTTATCAGATGAGATCTCTAACGAAATACACATCAGCCTTCTTAGTCAATATTTTCCGGCATACAAAGCTCCGCTTTATGAGGAAATTGATAGGTATATATCTGAAAATGAATATACTAGGTCTTCTGAGCTTTTGGAAAAATATGGATTCGCCAATGGCTGGATCCAGGAATATCAAGGAAATGTTGATAAGAATTTTGCCGGGCCTTATATTAGAAAGAAAAGAGACATTAAGTAGCTACATAGCCAACCCTTCTAATAACTCTCATCCATGTGACCACCTGAAATTGGCAGATTTTACACTTTAAGAATTATAAAAATTATTGACTTGAAAGTCTATTTACTGTATATTTATTGATGAAATTATAATTATCTATTGGAGAAAAGATATGAATATAAAAAGTAAGATCAATAGGACCGTATCTTGTTTCGTGATATTTATTTTCGTAATTTGCGCCATAAGCCTGTTATCAGGCTGCGGAGAAACCGTCCATGGCGTAGTAAAAGATACCGGGCGTATAGGAAAAGGTGTCAAAACGATCTTCTTCAGAGATAGCAAAGGTACAAGGTAATCCATGTCCGTACATACAACCGCAATAATTAGCCCTAAAGCAAAGATCGATAATTCAGCTTTAATCGGGCCTTATTGTATAATAGACGACAACGCTGTTATAGGAAATAATGTTAAGCTGTGGCAGAATGTCTATATCGGCCCTCACACTACAATAGGAGAAGGCACGGAGATACATATGGGAGCCGTTATAGGACATGTTCCTCAGGATCTGAGCTACAAACCATCTGTTACTTATCTAAAAATCGGCAAAAACAATATTATAAGGGAATACGCCAATATCCATAGGGCCGCAAAAGAAAATGCTTCCACTGTCATCGGTGATAACAATTTTATTATGGGTTATACACACATTGCGCACGATTGCATTATAGGAAATAGCGTCATTATCGGTAACGGCACAATAATAGCGGGGCATGCCTCTATCGAAGATAAGGCTGTAGTTTCCGGCAACTGCGCAGTACATCAGTTTGCCAGAATAGGGACATTGGCTATGGTAGGCGGTATCACCAGAGTAAATAAGGATATACCGCCATATATGCTGTGCAAAAACGATTCGTCGATATATTCTCTTAATATTGTCGGGATAAGACGCGCCGGACTGCCGCTGGAATCCGTAAAAGCCGTTAAAGAGGCCTTCAAAATACTATATTTATCCGGGCTCAACGTTTCTAATGCCCTCGACGAGCTTGATAAAATGGGTAACATTAAAGAAGTCAGGCAAATTATTGATTTTATTAAACAATCAACCAGAGGCATATCAAGTTACATCGGTAATGCCAGCCAGGAAAACAACCAGGGATAATAAAAATGATTAATAATAAAGTTATTAAAAGCGCTAAATCCAATTTAAAAAAAATAGCTGGGAAAAATGTTAATTTTTCAAAAAAAGATGAAAAAAAGATCTTAAATCTTTCTAAACTTGGGTTGGTAGAATTAGATATTTTATCGTTACATTTAGAAAAAGAGAATTTACAAAAAAAGGCCGAAATTAAAAATATTGCCGCAACTATTTGCGACAACCCGGCTGACAGATCCCTTAAGGCTCTAATCACCAAAATTAAAACCTTAGACAATCAAATTAAAGATTTGAAAGTTGATGTTGAAAAAATCACTAAATCATTACTTAATAACTAATTAGACTGGAGGTAATAAATGCTTCTCGTTATGTTAATTATTCTTTTAATAATAATTGCCAGCTTTATAGGGATTTATAATATTCTCGTTGTAGCTAAAAACCAGGTAAAGAATGCCTGGTCACAAATTGACGTCCAGCTAAAAAGAAGGTATGACCTGATACCTAACCTTGTAAATACCGCCAGCGGATATATGAAATTTGAAAAATCCGTGCTTGAGAATATCACAAAAGCACGTTCTGCCTGCATGTCCATCAATGAATCAGATGTTGCCTCTAAAGCAAAGGCAGAAAATATGCTGACAAGCACCCTTAAATCGCTTTTTGCCGTCGTCGAAAATTATCCGGACCTTAAGGCTAATAAAAATATGCTAGCACTTCAGGAAGAACTCACAAACACTGAAAATAAGATATCTTTCGCAAGGCAATACTATAATGACAGAGTAATGATCTACAATACTAAAATCGAAACCATTCCGATCAATCTCATTGCTTCTATATTTAATTTTACTAAAGTTGAATTTTTCGAAGTTGAAACACCCGAAGAAAAGAAACCAGTTAAGGTTGAATTTAACACCTAACAACTAGATGAATAATCTGCGTATTTCTGAGATATTTAGCCAGATCGCCGATCTATTGGAGCTAAAAGGCGAGAATATTTTTAGGATACGCTCTTACCGAAAAGCCGCACTAAACATTCAAAATCTGCCCGAAGACATTTCTGACATTGCCAAAAGAAATGAAATTCGTAACATCTCCGGCATAGGACAAGACCTTGAACAAAAAATCCTTGAATTTATTAAAACAGGCGAAATTGAACTGCATAACAAGCTTCTTAAGGATACTCCTAAGATCGCGCTTGAGCTCATGAGTATTCAGGGGATCGGGCCTAAAAAAGCTAAGCTGATCTCTGAAAAGCTTAAAATCAAATCAATTGGCGAACTTGAAGAAAAAGCAAAAAAAGGATCGATCGCGGCACTGCCCGGGTTTAAGGATAAGTCCGTTCAAAATATCCTTAGATCCATAAACTTTTTTAAAAAAGCAAATCTGAGAACAAACTTAGTTAATGCTTACACTATAGCCAATGGCTTGGTCAAGAAGATCAGTACCCTTAAAGATGCAGAGAAAGTAGTTATCGCAGGCAGCACAAGAAGGATGAAAGAAACAGTAAAAGATATTGATATACTTGTTACTTCAAATAAACCCGACAAAATAATGAATTATTTCGTTTCCGGGGATTTTGTAAAATCAGTCCTGGCAAAAGGGCATACAAAATCCAGTGTTATCTTAAAAGATGGTATTGAAGCAGATCTAAGAGTTGTAGACAAAAAAAGTTTTGGCGCTGCTTTATGTTATTTTACAGGGTCAAAAGCCCATAATATAAGACTAAGAGAGATCGCTATCAGTAAGGGCCTCAAATTGAACGAATACGGCCTATTCAAAAAAAATAAATTCATTTCCGGCAAAAATGAAGAGGAAATATATAAATGCCTTGGGCTTCAGTACATACCATGTGAACTGAGGGAAGACTCAGGCGAGATCGAAGCGGCAAAAGATTATAATATTCCAAACCTAATACAAGCTAAAGATATATTAGGAGACTTGCACGTGCATTCAAAATATAGCGATGGAGTAATGTCGATTGAAGATATTGCTAAATACTGCCTAATAAAAGGGTACCAATATGTCGCATCCACCGACCATTCAAAATCGCTTATGATAGCGAATGGCTTAGACGAAAAAACCCTTTCAAAAAAATTTAAAGAGATCGACAGGGTAAATAGCAAAATAAAAGGAATTACCATTTTGAAAAGCGCTGAGGTAGATATCCTATCAGACGGAAGAATAGACTATCCGGATGCTATTCTTAAAGAATTCGATATTGTCACGGCGGCCATACATACCGGATTCAAACAAAGCAAAGAAATGCTCACAAAAAGAATTCTAAAAGCAATGGACAATAAATACGTTAATATAATTGCGCATTTGTCAGGAAGACTAATAGGCATAAGAGAGGCCTATGAACTTGATATAAAAAAGATTATTGAAGGCGCACATAACACGAATACCGCCTTAGAGATAAATGGCTTTCCTGATAGGCTGGATATCGACGATGTCACTTCAAGGGCTGCCAAGAATAAAGGCGTTAAGATGGCCCTCTCAACGGATGCCCATACCAAAGAACAGCTTAACAACATGTTCTTTTCACTGAGCGTAGCTAGAAGGGGATGGCTTGAGCCTAAGGATGTTATAAACACTTTGCCCCTAAAAACCCTCCTTCAGAAAATTAAGAAATAACCCTCTTAGCCCGTCATAAAAACATTGACTAATATTAAATTATGTGATAAAATTTAAAGTCATTTGATTTATATAACTCTTCTAACCGTAATAAGATAAGAACTTTATGAATGAAAAAATAAAAAAGATCGCTGTCCTGGGAGATGGCGCATGGGGATGCACTTTAGCGATACTATTATCCGATAATAAGTTTAACGTGCATCTTTGGGGGGCTTTTCCCGATTATATTGATACCATGAAAAAGAAAAGGGAAAATGTCAAGTTTTTGCCCGGCATCATTATCCCTTCAACTATTGTACTAAGCAGCTCTTTAGAGGAAGTGCTTTTTGATTCTGATATAATCATACTTTCAACCCCATCACAATTTTTAAGGGAAATCCTTGTAAAAGCCAAGCCTTTAATCGCTCCCAAAGCCATTCTATTAAACACTTCTAAAGGCCTTGAGATCGGTAGCTTCAAGAGGATGTCAGAAATTATTCAGGAAGTAACGGGAAGCGCTTATAAAATCGCTACTCTATCCGGGCCAACAATCGCAAGTGAAGTTGCCAACAAAGAGCCGGGTTCGGCAGTTGTTGCCAGCAGAGACATTGAAAGCGCTGTTATCCTTCAAAACGCGTTATCATCATCTACTTTCAGGGTATATACATCGACGGATATCATAGGGGTTGAGCTTGGAGGTTCTTTAAAAAACATCGTGGCAATTGCTGCCGGTATTTCTGATGGTTTGGGTTTTGGAACCAATGCTAAATCTGCCCTTATGACAAGGGGCATCGTAGAAATTATGCGTTTGGGTGTAGCCTTAGGAGCTCAAAAAGACACCTTTAACGGCTTAAGCGGTATAGGGGATATGATAACGACATGTGTCAATCAAAATTCCAGGAACAGATGGTTCGGAGAACAGATAGGTAAAGGTAAAACGCCTTCTGAATTACTAAAGGAAACCGAAAAAGTTGTTGAGGGAATGCCGACTACAAAAGCAACTTATGAACTGGCAAAAAAACTTAATATCGATGTCCCGATTACTAACGAAATGTATGAAGTATTGTATAAAAATAAGTCACCTAAAATTGCTGTAAGAGATCTTATGACTAGATCTCCTAAGCATGAAAATTAAGAATTGATAATTGTGTAATTATTTTGATATTTTAAATTTTATTTTGTCGGGGGGTAGCGCCCGCCAAATTCTTTGGCGAGGTCTCGCACGAACATCAATTGTTCGTGCGGACAGTCCGTAACTTTTAATATATAATAAGCTTTGAGTAGCTAATTTGTCGGGGGGTAGCGCAGTCCGGTTTAGCGCACTTGCTTGGGGTGCAAGGGGTCGGCGGTTCAAATCCGCCTCCCCCGACCAAATTTAAAGGAATATATGCAAAAAAAAGGCTTTACGCTCATTGAAATACTTGTTGTAGTAGCTATCGTCGGAGTTATGTCTAGCATGTTAATAGGAGCTATTCATAAAGGCCGGGAGGCAGGGAGACGGACAAACTGCTCAAACAATATCAGGCAGATAGGTATGGCTTTTTTTATGTACATTGATGAAAATAACGATAGATTCCCGAGAATGTCAAGCCCTTATTGGATGGACTCTGTGAACAGATATATTGATAATCCCAAAGTCTGGTCTTGTCCGGATCAGCCAAATATCGGCTATACTCCCGGCAATATAGATAGCATACCCTTTTCTTATAACTATAGTATTGGCCTTTCACCGGCAAATATGAGCGGTATTGCAAAGAAATCCGAAACAATATTATTAAGTGACAGTACTTTACTTCCAAGTGTATCTAACCCGTTCTATAAAAATTATTATCTTTCCGGCCTCTACATTTTTGGGTCAGGGTCTTTTCCTGCGCAGAGGCATTCGGGAGGAGATAATTATATCTTCGCAGATGGGCATGCTAAGTGGTGCACATATAATGAAGTTTGGGTTCAGCACGGCCCCCCTCCTGATATAATGATGGGTGGAACCAACGGAGGCCCAAATAACTGGTGGGATTTGTATTAATGACTGCGGAACCTAATATGATAAAGGGTAATGGTTTCACTCTTATAGAGTTAATGATAATGGTAGTTATTGTATCGGTTCTTGCAGGTTTTCTTGTTCCGGCCTTACAGAAAAGCAGAAGCGCCGGGCAAAGAGCTGTATGCGCAAACAATTTAAGACAGGTCGGCATGGCAATACATATGTATATCGAAGAACATAATGATATATTCCCAAACTTTGGGAATATAAGCGGTCCTATAGTGCCTTGGTATGTTACTATAAACAATTATTTAAAAAGTTCTGATATTTATTATTGCCCTGAACAAAAGAATGTAAAATATAATTGGATTCCAAATCAATCTAGTTCATGGAATCTATCTTTTGCTTATAACATGGCTATATCAGACAAATCGCTCAAAGATATTAAAAAAAAATCTGAAACAATTTTTTTATCAGATAGCACTAGACATGCGACAATGTTCGCCACTTACCCAAATCTTTCGCTTTCCAACAATCCAGCTTATGTCAGCATTGGAAGACATGGGGGAGGGGATAATTGCTATTTTGTTGACGGACATTGCAGATGGTATTTAGCAAGTGAGATTTTCGGAACTAACGGCACAGGAATACATGGCCCAGCAGGGTCCGATAATTGGTGGGACTTAAACTAAGGAAAAATATGAAAACAATAAAAATTGGTCTTATTGGGTTTGGAACCATCGGAAGTGCTGTGTCAAAGGTAATCTTAGAAAGAGAGCATACTCTAAGGGAAAAACTGGGTTTTAAATTGGAATTAGTTAAAATTTGCGACAAAGACCTTAAAACCAAACGAGACGTCAAATTACCAAAAAACATACTAACTAAAGACATCAATGATATTCTTGACAATAAAGATATAGACATAGTTGTCGAGTTGATGGGGGGAGTCCATCCGGCTTCTGAGATCGTCGAAAAAGCCCTAAAAAAAGGCAAGTCTGTAGTTACTGCCAACAAAGCTCTTCTTTCACATGAAGGTAAACATCTATTTCATCTGGCTAGCGAGCTTCATCAGGAGATAGGATTTGAAGCAAGTGTAGGAGGCGGCATACCAATCATAAAATCTCTCAAGGAAAGCTTCTTTTCTAATAAGATCGAGAGCATTTACGGTATAGTTAACGGTACTTCAAATTTTATTTTGACTAAAATGACTGACTCAGGCCTTGATTTCAAATCAGCTCTATCGGAAGCGCAAAAACTTGGCTATGCCGAAAAAGACCCGACCTTGGATATAAATGGTTCGGATTCAGCTCACAAGCTTTCGGTATTGGCAATGCTTGCTTTTGGTAAATTTGTACCAATTGATAATATTTACAGAGACGGCATAGAAGGGATCGAAGCTCTCGATATCAGCTTTGCAAAAGACTCCGGCTACGCAATTAAACTGCTTGCTATAGCCAAAAAGCACAATGATGAACTTGAGTTAAGGGTTCATCCGACCTTAATTTCAAAAAATAATCTGCTTTCAAACATCAAGGACGCTTATAACGCAATATATGTCAAAGGTGACCTGGTCGGAGAAGCGCTTTTTTATGGATTGGGCGCCGGCAAATTCCCGACGGCAACTTCCGTAATATCAGATTTAGCGGATATAGCACGAAAGAAAATTTATGGAGGAGAACCGCTTAACCTTAAAATTAGTAATTCGATAAAGAATATTAAAAATATCTCTGAGATCAAGACCAGATATTACATACGATTTCAAGCGATCGATAAACCCGGAGTACTTGCCTCAGTTGCTAATATACTCGGTAAATACGATATAAGCATTGCAAGCGTCACCCAGAAAGAGCAGCACAGAGAACACATAGTACCTATCGTTATGATGACTCACGAAGCAAGCGAATCAGAAATGAAAAATGCTCTTAGATCAATTGACAAGTTATCGTCAATTAAAAAGAAAACCATAGCCATAAGAGTGGAAAATATATGAAAACAGGATTAATAGAAAAATATAGAAAATTTTTACCGGTCAGTGACAAAACACCTGTTGTGACGCTATTAGAAGGCGATACGCCGCTGATCAGGGCAAAAAACCTGGCTAAACACATTGGAGATGAAAGCCTCGAAATATACCTAAAATACGAGGGTTTAAACCCGACCGGCTCTTTTAAGGATCGCGGTATGACTATGGCTATCTCAAAAGCTATGGAAGAAAAGTCTAAGGCTGTTATTTGCGCTTCTACCGGCAACACCTCTGCCTCAGCTGCAGCGTATTCAGCAAGAGCTGGTTTAAAATGCATTGTGTTGATTCCTGAGGGGAATATTGCCCTTGGTAAACTTGCTCAGGCGCTGATACATAATGCAAAGGTTATTGCAGTAAGGGGCAATTTTGACGACGCACTTAACCTTGTTAAAGAGATTTCTTCAAGCTATCCTATAACACTAGTTAACTCTCTTAATCCCTACAGGATCGAAGGACAAAAAACGGGTGCTTTTGAAATATGCGACGCATTAGGCAAAGCACCGGATTTTCATGCGATCCCTGTCGGAAATGCCGGCAACATTACAGCTTATTGGAAAGGTTATAATGAATATAAAATTAATAACATTACAAATAATCTTCCAAAAATGATCGGATTTCAGGCTGCCGGCTCTGCACCTATTGTAAAAGGCACTCCGATTAAGGACCCAAAAACTATCGCTACAGCCATAAAAATTGGTAATCCTGCCAGTTGGAAAAATGCTGTCGAGGCAAAAGATGAGTCCGGAGGGCTTATTGAAGCCGTAACTGATGATGAGATAATAAGTGCTTATAAATTATTGGCGGGCCTGGAGGGCGTATTTGCCGAACCAGCTTCTGCAGCATCGGTGGCAGGAGTTATTAAAAAAGCCAAGGAAGGGTATTTTCCAAAAAAATCAACTATAGTTTGTGTTTTAACCGGACATGGCCTCAAAGACCCCGACTGTGCAATTGCAAATGTAAATAAACCGATTTCAATCGATGCAAAGATAGAAAAAATTGTCGAATTAATAGAGAAGTAAAAATACTTTATTGCAACATTTAAAGGAACAAAGTATGAAGTACTTAGTTTTGGTAGGCGACGGAATGAGTGACAGGCCATTGGCGGAATTAAACGGCCAAACCCCTCTTGAAGTTGCCAAAATCCCGAATATTAATTTTTTGGCAAAAAACGGAAGAGTCGGCCTTTCCCATACCATTCCAAAAGGGATGGAGCCAGGAAGCGATGTTGCAAACCTTGCGATATTGGGCTACAACCCGGCTAAATACTATTCAGGGAGAGGTTCGGTTGAGGCAGCTAATCTCGGCATAAAACTCGAGGAAAGCGAGATTGCTTTTAGAGTTAATCTTGTAACGAGCACCGACAACACTCTTATTGATTATAGTTCCGGCCATATTTCGACCAAAGAAGCCGGGATATTGATCAAATTTTTAGATGAAAAACTGGGAAGTGAACTTGTGCGGTTTTACCCTGGCGTTAGTTACAGACATATTGCCGTATTTAGATCAAATATTAATTTTCAGGCGAAAGACCTGATGAAATTAAAATGCGTTCCGCCTCATAATATAACAGGCGGAAAAATTTCTGAAAATCTACCCAAAGGGAAATACGCTGAAATCCTTGTTGATCTGATGCAGAAATCCAAAGAACTTCTTGAAAAACACGATATTAACAAAGTCAGGATCGACCTGAAAGAAAACCCGGCCAATATGATCTGGTTCTGGGGCCAGGGACAGGCGCCTATGATACCTTCTTTTAAAAATGAATTCGGGGTGACCGGCTCAGTAATATCAGCAGTGGACCTGATAAAAGGTTTAGGAAAGATCGTGGGTCTAGAGTCGATAAACGTCCCGGGAGCAACCGGATATTACGATACCGACTATGCAGCTAAAGGAAAATACGCAATAGAGTCCCTGGCAAAAAAAGATTTTGTTTTTGTGCATGTAGAGGCACCTGACGAAGCCGGGCATAACGGCGACCTAAGGGCGAAGATCGGGGCTATTGAAAATTTTGACAAGTTCGTTGTGGGCGCTGCCTTGGACTACGCTAAAAACAAGAAAGATGTCAGGATCCTTGTTATGCCTGACCATGCCACACCCATCAGCATAAAGACCCATGCAAGCGACCCGGTTCCATTTGTAATATGGGGTAATGGTATCGACAAAGGCGATATCTCAGTCTATACAGAAAAATCTTCAAAGACAAGCAATCTTATCTTTGCAGAAGGTTTTAAACTTATGAAGTTCTTTATTACAGAAAAGATTATAGAGTACGCCCCGTAACTCATCTATAATTAACGATCGAAGTTTAGGGGATTTAGAAGCTTATAATTTTTTTACAATAACTTTAAATTAAAAAAATAAATAAAGGAGTTACGGGGTGAAGCACATTATAGTTCAAAAATACGGCGGTTCAAGCGTCGCCAATCCGGAAAGACTAAAAGTAGTCGCAGAAAGAGTCGTAAAATACAGAACGGACGGATACAGCGTAGTAGTTGTTGTAAGCGCTATGGCAGATACAACTGATGACCTGATAGAGCTCTCTAAGGCAATAACAGATAACCCACCTGCAAGGGAGATGGATATGCTTATGGCTACCGGCGAACAGGTTTCAAGCGCGCTATTGGCTATGGCAATCCACAAGATGGGCGAAGAGGTGATTTCATTTACAGGAGCTCAGGTTGGCATAAGAACAGATTCTACTCACACAAAAGCAAGGATCATCGATATAGATACAAAAAGAATTCTGGATGCGCTTAAAAAAGATAAGATCGTTATTGTGGCCGGTTTTCAGGGTATTACCGAGTCTCAGGATATTACGACTCTAGGGCGCGGCGGCTCTGATATGACCGCAGCGGCACTTGCCAAAGTTCTTAAAGCAGAGGTCTGTGAGATCTATACTGACGTCGATGGGATTTATACTACCGATCCGCGTATAGTTAAAGACGCAAGAAAATTAGAAAAAATAAGCTATGAAGAGATGCTTGAAATGGCATCCTTAGGTGCCCAGGTAATGCAAGCGCGATCCATAGAGGCAGCTGGAAAATATGACATTGAACTGCATGTGAGATCAAGTTTTAATTATAATCCGGGTACGATTATCTGCAAGGAGGAAAAATCAATGGAGAATGTTTTAGTTAGAGGTATCGCCTTAAATAAAGACGAAGCAAAAATTACGATCTGCGATGTTCCGGATAAACCCGGGCTTGCTGCAAAAATATTTAAATTTATCGCTCAGAAAAATATTAATGTCGACATGATAATCCAGAACGTCTCTAAGACCGGGGCAACTGATCTGTCGTTTACAATAAATAAAAGCGATCTAAACTCTACAATAAAAGCTTCTGAAGAAATTGCTAGAGAAATAGGAGCCGGCAAAGTAATAGCTGATCAAGATATGGCTAAAGTTTCAATAGTGGGCATAGGAATGCGCAGCCACTCAGGAGTAGCAGCCGATATGTTTGAAGCTTTAGCGGACAAAAAAATAAATATTGAAATGATCTCTACAAGCGAAATAAAAGTTTCCTGCGTAATCAAAAAACAATTCGCCGAAGAAGCGGTAAGAGTATTGCACGACAAGTTTAATTTAGCGAAGAAATAAAATAGTACATAGTACGGCGCACGGAGTACATCGTAAAATTTTTTTTGTATTGCTAATTATTTTTTTACGCCGTACACAACACTCAATACTCCGTACTAAATATTGGAGATAAAACATATGTTCAAAGTCGAATTATACGATACCACATTAAGAGATGGCGCGCAGATGGAAGGAATATCTTTTTCCGTCCAGGACATGCTGCGTATTGCAAAAAAACTTGATGAATTCGGCATTCATTACATCGAAGGCGGTTGGCCAGGCTCAAATCCTAAGGCGATGGCTTTTTTTAAGGAGGTAAAAAAGCTAAAATTAAAAAATTCTGTTATCACTGCCTTTGGGTCAACTCATAGAAAAGATAAAACAGTTAAAACCGATCCCAATATCAAAGCACTCATTGAAAGCGGCGCCAGGGTAGTTACTATATTCGGTAAAACTTCCGAACTGCATGTTAAGGATGTTCTCAAGGTCTCTTTGGACGAGAATTTAAGGATGATTGAAAATACCGTTAAATATCTGGATAAAAATTTTGACAAGGTTTTTTTTGATGCTGAGCACTTTTTTGACGCCTATAAAGAAAACCCCGATTATGCCCTAAAAGCAATTAGAGTAGCAGCTGAGTCCGGATCGGATTGCATCATCCCTTGCGATACCAATGGCGGAACGATCCCGACAGATATTTTTAAAATCATCGAGGAAGTTAAAACTAAGATCAGCGTACCTCTGGGGATACATGTGCATAACGATTCGGACCTTGCCGTGGCGAATTCTTTAGTTGCGGTAGAAGCCGGATGCGTTCAGGTGCAGGGAACTATCAACGGTTACGGCGAGCGATGCGGCAATGCCAATCTCATTCCTATAATTGCAAACCTTAAACTAAAAATGAATATAAATTGTGTTTCACAAATCGCTCTTACTGAATTAACAGAACTTGCGAGATTTGTTGCTGAAATATCCAATATGAAATTGGATGACGGAAGTCCTTTTGTCGGGAATTCCGCTTTTGCACATAAAGCAGGGGTCCATGTAAATGCTGTAATGAAAAATCCGAGATCCTATGAACATATCGATCCAACCTTGGTTGGAAATAGAAGACGGCTCTTAGTCTCAGAACTCGGCGGAAAAAGCTCCATTCTTTCCAAAGCTAAAGATGTTGAGATAGAATTAAAAAACGATACAACAAAAACTAAAAAAATTCTTAAGATGGTACAGAATTTAGAAAAGAACGGCTACACATTTGAAGCTGCTGAAGCATCATTTGAGCTATTAATGAAAAAGTCTGTAAAAAATATTGAAAAATTCTTTGAATTGCAGGATTTCAGGGTCATCGTCGAAAGGCGCGACCAGAAAATAACAAGCGAAGCTATAATTAAGCTTAAAGTTAAGGGTAAACTTGAGCACACGGCCGGACTTGGAGACGGGCCGGTTAATGCCCTTGATAATGCTCTTAGAAAGGCCTTGGAAGATTTTTATCCGAACCTTAAAGAAATGCACCTGACTGATTTTAAAGTAAGGGTCTTAAACGAAAAAGCCGGAACCGCCGCAAAAGTCCGCGTACTTATACAATCCCAGGATAAAACTGATTCTTGGTGGACTATTGGTGTTTCTGAAAACTTGATTGACGCCAGCTGGCATGCGCTTGTGGATTCCATTGAATACAAATTATTGAAAGACCTGAAGAAATAGCTCAAATTAGCTCATAGCTCATGGCTCATAGTAAAACCGATATGCGATGGACGAGAGACGACGGACAAAAAAGCGTTGAATACGACGTAAACATAAATTATGAATGAACTGCCAAAACAATATAACCCTCACGATGTTGAGGATAAGATCTATAAGAGATGGGAAACAAAGGGATACTTTCACGCTAAAGTAAACCCTGAAAAAAAACCATTTACCATCATCATTCCGCCGCCCAATGTTACCGGCGTCCTACACATGGGCCATGCCCTTAATAACACTATTCAGGATATCCTCGTTAGATACCACAGAATGAAAGGTTTCGAAGCGCTTTGGATGCCCGGGACAGACCATGCCGGCATTGCAACCCAGAATGTTGTCGAAAGGATGATAGCAAAAGAAGGAAAGAAAAAAGACGACTTTGGCCGCGAAAAATTTTTAGAGAAAGTCTGGAAATGGAAAGAAGACCATGGTTCCACTATCATTAGGCAACTAAAAAAACTTGGCTCTTCCTGTGATTGGGATAGAGAACGCTTTACAATGGATGAAGAATACTCCAAAGCGGTGCAGGAAACTTTTATCCGGCTCTACGAAGAAAAATTAATTTTTAGAGGTAACTACATTATTAACTGGTGCCCAAGATGTCTTACTGCGCTTTCAGACGAAGAGGCTGCGCATAAAGATTTAGATGGAATGTTGTATTATATTAAATATCCGATAAAATCCAATACGATGTACGATGTACGAGGTACGAAGTACGATTATATTGTTGTAGCAACGACAAGGCCGGAGACGCTTTTGGGCGACACTGCTATTGCAATAAACCCGACTGATGAGAGATTTAGGGATTTGGAAAATGCAACTGTGATCCTGCCTTTAGTTGAACGTGAACTAAAATTTGTAAAGGATGACGTTGTAGATAAGGAATTCGGAACCGGATGCGTAAAGGTAACACCAGCGCACGATCCAAACGACTTTGCCATAGCCCAAAGACACGATCTTGAAATTATTGTAGTAATGAACCCTGACGGCACTATGAATGAAAACGCCCTTGATTACCGCGGTATGGATAGGTTTGAGGCAAGAGAAGCAATTTTAGAGGACCTCAAAGAAAGAAAACTTCTTCTTAAGGCTGAGCCGCATAAACATGCTGTCGGACATTGCTACCGCTGCCACACAGTAGTTGAGCCATATCTATCTAAACAGTGGTTTGTTGATATGCCGAAGCTGGCGAAAAAAGCTATTCAGGTTGTTGAAGAAGGTAAAATAAAATTTTATCCTGAGAGATGGACAAAGGTTTATTTAAACTGGATGTATAATATCCGTCCATGGTGTATATCCAGGCAGATATGGTGGGGACACCGAATTCCGGTATATTATTGCAGAGAATGCCAGAAACAGGCAAATGAGCTCATGGCTAATAGCTCATGGCAAAACAATAAAACCGAAAAAGATGTTATAGTCTCAAGAACAAAACCAGAGAAATGCCCGAAGTGCGGATCGACTGATATTTATCAGGATACGGATGTTTTGGATACATGGTTTTCATCATGGCTCTGGCCTTTTGCAACGTTTGGATGGCCATTTGACTCAGCTCATAGCTCAGAGCTCATGGCTCAGGGTCAAAACCCCACACCCCAGAACCCAAAACAAACAGAGCTTGAATATTTCTACCCCACAAACACCCTTGTCACCGCCCAGGAGATAATATTTTTCTGGGTCGCGAGAATGATCATGGCGGGACTGCACTTTATCGGCGATATACCTTTTAGAGATGTTTATATACACGGAACGATCCGTGATGATTCCGGCAAAAAAATGTCCAAATCCCTGGGCAATGTAATAGACCCTCTGGATATAATAGAAAAGGTCGGAGCCGACGCTTTAAGATACAGTATTATTTCTATTACCTCCGGCGGCCAGGATATTTATTTAAACGAGAAGAAATTTGAGACCGGCCGCAACTTTGCCAATAAGATCTGGAACGCTTCGAGATTTATTCTTATGAATCTCGAGAATGTGCCCAACGAAGATCTCTGCTTTTTTTATAAAAATTCTGAATTAAAACTCCCCAGCAAATGGATACTTTCCAGATTTTACACAACTTTAAAGAACGTTGAAAAAGCAATTGTTGGGTACAATTTTAATGAAGCAGCTCTTTTAATTTACAAATTTTTCTGGAACGACTTTTGCGACTGGTACATAGAACTATCAAAACAGACAATAAAAGACAAAGATACCCAGTTGATACTCTATAAGGTCCTTGAAAAATCACTCAGGATGCTGCATCCGATTATGCCATTTATTACCGAAGAGATATGGCAAACATTGACAGGTAAGGCCGGTTCGACCATTATGCTTGAACCATGGCCGCACATCCAGGAGCAAATGATACTTCCGGAGCTGGAAAAAGAGATGGATCTTATAATAGAGTCAATTACTAACATCAGAAATGTCCGCTCCACGTGGACTATAGATCAATCCAAAAAAATTGACGTATTTATTAAGGCAGGGGACGATAAATCTATCGTGATATTAAATGAGTATTCAAAATATTTAAAGGAATTTGCAAAGATCGAATCACTCGTAATTTCTGATGATGTGAAGAAACCTCCCATGTCAGCGACTTGTGTTATTGCAAACATTCTGGAGATCTATATACCGCTTTCAGGAATTATAGATATCCAAAAAGAAAGGATTAAGCTTGCTGCTCAGATAGATAAAACCAAAAGATCAGTTTCATCAACCGAGGCACGCCTTAATAACAAGGATTTTACGAGCAAGGCCCCGGAGGAAATCATTGAGAAGGAAAAAGAAAAAGTGGCCGAGCTTACTGAAACAATAAAAAAACTTGAGACAAATCTCCATGATCTCGAATAATTTAGTTTTATTGATTTCTAACTGTGTACTAAGAACTATGTACTCTGTACTTTTTTAATATGAGATTACAATCATTTTTATCTAAAGCCGGTGTCACCTCAAGGCGTAGCGCAGAAGATCTTATAAAAACTGGGCGCGTGAGTGTAAACGGCCATAAGGTTTTTGAAAAAGGCTTAAGCGTCAACCCGGAGCTCGACACAATAAGTATTAACGAAAAAAAGATTGAGTTGGCCGTTAGCCATGTTTATATTGTATTAAATAAACCAAAAGACGTTATCTCTACCTCTAGCGACACACATTACAGAAAAACGCCTTTTGATTTTATTGAAAAAAAATATGGGCGCCTTTTTATTGCCGGACGGCTCGATAAAGATACTACGGGATTCATTCTCCTTACTAACGATGGAGAGGTGGCCAATAGGATAATACATCCCAGGTTCGAAGTTCCAAAACTATACGAAGTTGAGCTTCATAGGCCTATCACCCTTCAGGAAAAAGGGCGTTTGGAAGAAGGTATCCTCTTGGAAGGCAAAATGACTCTGCCGGTCAGGATCAGATTTATCGCTAAAAGTGAGAACGGCTCAGTGATACATCTTGAAATGCGCGAGGGCAGAAAGCATCAGATAAAAAACATGTTTAAATATTTTGCCATTAAGGTAGTAAACCTCAAAAGAGTCGGAATGGCAAATATACCTATGGGAGACATAAAAGAGGGGAAATACAGACTATTAACAAAAGATGAGATTGAAAGGTTACATAAATTCCTAAAATTAAATAAATAAGGTCACAAGTTTCAGGCCGCCCCTCGGTTTAAACCTCGGGACTTCGCTAACTAAAGTTAGCTACGCAGGTCACAAGTAAACACTTTAAACCTAAATAAAATATTAAAAAAATGCTTATAACTGAACCAGTATTAAATATAATAAAATCCGCCATTAAAGAAGATGTTGGTAATAGCGATATCACTACGAATTCCCTTATCCCTACGGGGGTCAATACCAGCGCTTACATATTTTTTAAAGAGCCGGGGGTTGTCTGCGGACTTGGGATATGTGAAAAGATTTTCTCACTCATTAATAAAGATCTTCATATAAAGCTTAATTGTTCCGATGGGGATTATGTTGAAAAAGATAAAGCGGTCATTTATCTTGAAGGCCCCGCTAGAGCTATTCTTACAGGAGAAAGGGTGGCGCTTAATTTTCTAGGATACCTATCAGGTATCGCTACCAAAACCAAAGCATATGTAGACAAAATTAAACCCTACAGTACAAAACTGGTAGACACCAGAAAGACTACTCCTAACCTCAGGATATTAGAGAAATACGCTGTCAGGATGGGTGGGGGATTTAACCACAGACATGGGCTTTATGACCAGGTTCTAATTAAAGATAACCACCTGGCATTAATAAAACATAATCTTCAGAATAAAAAAGAGTCCTATGTAATAAAATCTATTCTCGCTGCTAGAAAAAAGGTAACTAAACAGATCAAAATAGAAGTAGAAGTTGAGAATTTGGAACACTTTAGAGACGCCTTATCTGCAAATCCGGACATAATAATGCTTGATAATATGGCCCCGGAGGCAATAAAAGAGGCTGTTTTGGAAAAAAATAAGCATAACCCCAGGATAGTTCTCGAAGCGTCCGGGGGGATAACCCTGGATAACATATCCGAATATGCCAAAACAGGTGTAGACATGATATCAGTTGGCGCCCTCACACATTCTGTCAAATCAATAGATGTATCTTTGGAGATAATCGGTTAATTATTATATTGTTAAATAGGTTAGGGAATTAAACTTTTAGATATTATACCTTGAAAAATATCTATTTTAATGGTATATTATATTAGATATAATATAATTAAAAGAGAGGGATTATTTTTCATTGAAATAATGAATTTTTTTTGTTTCCTATCTAAACAGTTTAAAAAACTGTTTAATAAAGTTTAACGCATATTGTTGAGGGGATCTTAAAGTTTAATTTTTTGAAAAAAGGGCATTATATGACAAATTCAAAAATTATTATTACTTTAACTACCTCTTTTTTACTCTTTTGTTTTGGGATAGTTATAATCAACACAACTTTTGCCTTTGGCGAACAAAATATCAGTATTTGGACCGAGACTTCATTGGTAAAAGTTCTTAAAGACGACCCAGCCAAAATTCTCCAGCCTGCAATTATTAAAGCTGCCAAAAATGAGCACGAAGCATTTCAAATAGTTCTAAAACCGCATAATAGCACCAATATTACTATTTCTTCCTTGACCATACATGATCTTATCCATTCTGACGGAATTCATAAAATCCCAGCTATAGATTCGCTTGATCCAACGGTTAAAAATATCTCCGCTTTTGTCCCTTACTACGTTCACCTGGGTTATAGCATTAATAAAGATTTTCCCGATGCCTTGCCGGGTTTTGAAGATGAAGCGCCTTTAGATCTTTTGCCCGGCGTGAATCAGCCCATATGGGTTGATATTTATGTACCAAAAAATACCCTGGGAGGAGATTATTCAGGCCATATAACTCTGACAGACTCGGCAGGTTCTAATTTTGATATTCCGTTTAATCTGCATGTTTATAATTTTACTTTACCTGATACCCCGAAATTTAAGACAATTTTCGGGATTTCATGGGAGGCAATTGGTTATTACTATGGATTAGGGCCTGGCGTTGAATCGTTTTGGGATGTCCTTAAAACGTTTTACGGTTTTTTGCTTACCCGAAGAATTACGGGAGGAGATCTTCCGATCAAACAAGACGAATTTAACGCATCTATCGGTGAATCCTATCTCAAAGATCCGAGAATTTCAACAATACACCTGCCTTTATGGTATCTTGATGACAACTCTATAGAAACCTTGTTTAAAAATATTGAAAAATACTCAGATGAAACAGGTGTAAACCTTTGGGAAAAATGTGATTTTCAGCCTGTAGATGAACCAATGGCAGGGATAGACTATGGGAAAGTTTTACAGCACTCTATCCGTGTCCGCAATATTTTGCAGTCTCTTAAAGATGATAATCTAGTCAGAAGCGATGCTAAGATTAAGATCAGGGAAGGATTTTTTCAAAATGCGGATATATTCAACTGGGAAAACCGGTCTACCGCCGGGTTTTTACTCAAACTTAAGAATTACTCTACAGACGGTAATTTAAAAAACTTCTTGTCTGACCTTATTCTATATGGGCCGATCATCGAGGATATTTCTGAGCTTATACTGTATTTGATTGATAGTGCTGACGCAAATGAGTATAGTTTGGCAGAAGCAACAAACCTTATTTGCGAGCAATCCGGCACTAATAAAAGAGGTCTATACGGTTTTCTTAGCAGTCTTATCTCTAATGCTGACGAAGGAAACCTTAAGGGTTTTTTACAATATTTAGCTCAGCTCGATCTCCCTGTTTACGGAATAAGCAAGCCTTCCGACCTTTTATACAACTTAATTCTTTATGCTCCCAGCCAAAATTATACAATCGAAGAGATGGTAATTGTTTTTAACAGGGTTGAGCAATTTGATGCTAAGCCCGGAAGATTCCATGGATACAACCAGATCTATGAAATTATTAAATATAATGATGGATTTTATCGTCTACTAAAAACACATAACGACTGCTCTCCCGATACAGAGCCGGGATTTGTCGAGGCCGGGAATATGTACTGGGAGATATGGAAAGACTCCTCAACTCCTTTTAGTGCTTTAGACGGATATGTAGATGTCTGGTGTCCGCTGGTTTCATATTGGCAGGAAAAGATCCCTTCAAATACTCTTATCGACCAAAGAATCGCTAAAGGTGAAAAATTCTGGAGTTACATTATTGGCGATGGGTTAAATACTCCGCCTTATTGCGATTATTTTGTACAGCAGGAATCCTTGCGGGTAAGAATGATATCGTGGCAAAACTACCTCAAGAATAGCGAGGCAACCCTATATTGGGCAGTAAATTTTTATAGCGGCAACAACATGCAAAATCCTGACGCCTTATGGAATGACCCCAGGGCATCCGAATACAAAGTACTTCCGGTTCCTGCCTACGGGGCAGCCATATTGGTTTATCCAAGCAAAAGAAACCCGTATAAGATAGTATCCTCTATAAGACTTGAAACGCTTAGAGATAGCATAGATGATTATGATTATCTGTATCTCCTTGAGCAAAAAATCGGCAGAGACAAGGCATTGGGATTTATTACTCAAATTGATACACTTGACCAATCAAATTGGATATCTCCAATGCCTACTAAAGAAACTTTTCTTGAAATTAGAGATAGAATCGCAAAAATCATCGAGGACATGCCGACGATCGAAATCCCTGCTAGCTCAAAAAATATTACTGCGGGAGAAAATATTGAATTTGAGATCCTTGCAACCGACCAACCGGGTAATGGGCCTATCGATCTGACGGTTTCAGAGTTACCTGAAGGCGCAACCTTTATAATAACCGGAGCAGGTAAAGGAATTTTTTCATGGACACCATCAATATCCCAAGCACAACAAACTCCATACACGATCACCTTTAGCGCAACAAATAATAAAGGAAATACCGAAACACAGCAAATTCATATTACTGTTTATAAATACATTATTCATGGAAGCGTTAAAGAACAAAATAATACGACCCCGGTTGAAAATGCCGAGATCTCTCTTATGACAAACAATGGTTCGATGATAATAATGTCAAAATTCTCGGACAATGAGGGAAAATTCGATTTATTACTTCATTCCTTAGACGATGGCGATTATCTGGTCACAATAAAAAAACAAAATTATGAACCTTTTAACAAACTGATCGCGATCAATGCCGGGTCAAACAATATTAGCATATTAGCATTACTTTCAAAATGTGGATATTATTTGCAATTTGAAGCAGAAGATATGGATAATCTTCATCATAATACCGTTTATGATACGGAGCATGCTGCCTGGGCAGAGGCATATCTTCAAAATATTTACTTTACTTTCAACGAAAGCTCGCACACTATCTATATACCCGAAGATGCAGATTATGCCGTCTGGGTCCGAGCATATCCCAACGACCTTAACAATTCAACTATTATGTATATAAAACTCAATAACTCATTCAATTCGATGTATTACCTTGGTAATCCAAAGGAAGCAAAATGGAGTTGGTTAAATAAGCAGACTGATGGAAATGGGCTTATAGCTCATCTTAATAAAGGTAAAAATACTTTTGCTGTTGGAAATTTAGATGATTTAGCTTGTAAGATCGACTCCATCATCATCACCAACGACCTAAGCTACATACCTCCTGAAGTTC
>CAYWPX010000002.1:217105-257687 GCA_964460615.1 uncultured Planctomycetia bacterium | reverse complement strand
TGCGTTCGTAAGTTTCGGGACGCCCAATTTTTGGCTTCGCCAAAAATTGGTTGCCGGGCAAGGATTTGAACCTTGACAAGCAGATCCAGAGTCTGCCGTGCTACCGTTACACAACCCGGCAATAAATATATCAATAATTTAATTCATCAAATTCTATTTGTTTTGTTTGTAATTCACGCTTACACTAAACGCTAGCGTAAACTTCAGTAAAAATTCATGCCTAAGAGCAGATAAAAAACAAAGACTGCTGGATCCCCGACAACAAATCTCGGGGATGACAAGAACGAGATAAAACTATATAGACTGTCATTCCCCCATGGTTCGGGCAGAAATCTATAAAGAGCAAAACTAGATACCCGACCAAAATTTCGGGTATGACAAGAAACAAATGAAATTGAGAGGGCTGTCATTCCCGCATTTTTTTGGCGGGAAACCAGAAAAAATCTAGGGATCACCTTATGAATTTTAAACCATTATATTCCAATGATCAGAAACCCGATAAAATGCCTCGGAGATGACGCAAGATTAAGGACACCATATAAAATTATACAATGAGCATATTGTATGCTATCTATTACTTTTTTTCAACGCTTTTCGCCCAAGTATCTTTTAGGGACACTATTTTATTAAAAACCTTCTTATCGCTAGAAGAATTTTTAGGGTCTATGTAAAAATATCCAATCCTTTCAAACTGAAATCTCCCGCCCGGGCTTGCTTCGCCTAAAGAAGGTTCTATTTTGGCATTGCTAATAACTTTGAGTGAATTTGGGTTTAGATTTATTTTAAAATCAGACCCTTCAGGCACATCATCCGGGTTCCTCTTTAAAAAGAGGTGGTCGTAGATCCTTACTTCGGCATCGAGTGCATGTTTTGCCGATACCCAGTGAATTGTTGCCTTTACTTTTCTGCCATCAGGAGCATCGCCACCGCGCGTTGCCGGGTCGTATGTACAGTGTATCTCAATAACTTCGCCCGTGGAAGGATCCTTTATCACCTTTTCGCATTTAATAAAATATGCATACCTAAGACGCACCTCTTTCCCGGGGGAAAGACGGAAATATTTTGGAGGAGGAACTTCCTTAAAATCATCCTGTTCAATATAAAGCTCTCTAGAAAATGGCACCGATCTGGTCCCCATCGAAGGATCTTCGGGATTATTTATGGCTTCAAGCTCTTCGGATTTATCCAAAGGATAATTTGTAATAACAATCTTTAGTGGATTCAGGACCGCCATAGCTCTTGGAGCAGTCTTATTGAGTTCTTCCCGGATAGAATTTTCAAGAACATTGATATCAACGATGCTATCCATCTTAGCTACCCCGATCCCATCACAAAAATTCTTTATGGATGACGAGGTATAACCTCTTCGCCTAAGGCCTGAAAGGGTCGGCATTCTGGGGTCATCCCAGGCTTCAACGATATTCTCCTCGACAAGCTGCAATAGTTTTCTTTTACTTAAGATCGTGTTGCTTAAGTTTAATCTAGCGAATTCTATCTGCTGGGGGTGATAGGCCTTCAACGAATCAAGTATCCAGTCATATAGCGGCCTATTATTCTCAAATTCAAGGGTACAGATAGAGTGCGTTATGCCTTCTATCGAGTCAGAGATGCAGTGCGCAAAATCATACATAGGATAAATACACCACTTATCAAGAGTCCTATGATGATGCTCTTTTTTAATACGATAAAAAACGGGATCCCTAAGAAGCATATTGGGGCTCGCCATATCGATCTTGCCGCGTAAAACCTTGGAGCCGTCGGGGAATTCGCCGTTTTTCATTTTACTAAATAGATCGAGATTTTCTTCGACAGATCTATCTCTATAAGGAGAAAATTTGCCGGGAGTAGTAACTGTACCCCTATATTCTTTGAATTCCTCCGGGCTCAGATCGCAGACATAGGCCTTTCCAAGCTTGATGAGTTCAATAGCGCATTCGAAAATTTTATCAAAATAGTCTGAAGCATAAAAAAGCCTGTCACCGTAGTCAAAACCAAGCCATTTGACATCATTTATGATCGACTCTACATACTCTACTTCTTCTTTTTCGGGATTTGTATCATCCATTCTTAGATTGCATAGGCCTTTATAATCCCTGGCGATACCGAAATTAAGGCAGATCGATTTTGCATGCCCTATATGAAGATAACCGTTTGGTTCGGGTGGAAAACGCGTATGGACCTTTTGGCCGAAACGCCCCACTCTAAGGTGTTCGTCAATTATCTCACGAACAAAATTGGTTATTTTTGGTTCATCGTTTTGAGTCATATCTATTCTACCGCTTTTTTAATTCGTCTTAATACTTTGTCCTTGCCCAATACTTCCATTATCTCAAATAGCCCCGCTCCGGCGGTTTTGCCGCTGATGGCCATTCTTGTCGGATGGATTATTTCGCCGGCTTTTATTTTTTTATCTTCAATAAATGCCCGGCAACTGTCCTCTATGGATTTATGCGAAAAATCTTCCAACTTATTCAATCGGTCCAAAAATTCTTCCAATAAATTCATATATTCTTTGGAATCAAGATATTTGATTTTTCCTTTTTCATCGATACTATAATCATCTATAAAAAAATAATCCGCTATATCAAAAAACTCGCTTAAGGTCTTTATTCGTATCCTATGGAGTTCTACCACTTTTAATAAGAGCGCATCATCTGAAATATTTTTACCATTATCGGCTAAATGTTTTTTAATAAGCTCAAATAGTTCTTCGGGCTTTTTTGCCATTATATATTCGCCGTTTATCCATCTGAGCTTCTGTATATCAAATTTAGCTTGGACGCCCTTCATATTATTTATATCAAAAACCTTGACCGCTTCTTCCAGAGAAATTATCTCTTTATCTCCTCCCGGCGACCAGCCAAGTAATAGTAGGTAATTAATAAGCGCTTCGGGCAAAAATCCTTCGGCTTTATACTCTTCTACCGCTGTGCCGCCATGGCGCTTCGAGAGCTTTGCTCCGTCCATCCCCATAATTAAAGGCATGTGGCCGAATTTGGGAGGCGTTAGGCCAAGCGCCTGGTAAAACATTATCTGCTTAGGGGTATTTGATACATGATCGTCCCCGCGGATTATATGGGTAACTTTAAGATACGCATCGTCTATGACACAGCAGAAATTATAAGCTGGAGATCCGTCAGATTTTATCATTACCTGGTCTTTAATGTCATCTGTATTAAAGGTGATTTTACCGTGTATCATGTCATCCACTTCTATTGTGCGGCCTTTTTCAACTTTAAAGATATATGCCTCCCCCTCCCTATAGGCAAGGCCTGCCTGAACGAGCTTACTGGCCTCTTCACGATAAATTTCAAAACGCTTACTCTGATGTATAGGCTCTTCATCCCAATTTATGCCAAGCCACTTTAAACTAGCCATTATCTCATTTAAAAATTTTTCTTCTGAACGGACCCTGTCAGTATCTTCTACACGCAAAAGAAATGTTCCGTTATACCTATGCGCATAGAGCCAGTTAAATAGAGCGGTCCTTGCGCTACCTATATGAAGATATCCTGTCGGGCTTGGTGCAAACCTTACTCGTACTTTGTCTTCCAATGTAACTCCTTAAATTTGTATGCAAATTTAATACTTAAACTGCGTTAAAAAATCCGATTAACATGAGGATTTTAGCAGTTTAAGTATATTCCTGTATTAACTTACAACTAGGCAATTATGCGATTAATTCTTTTTACCTAATCGTTGCTTTGCCGAACATCTCTTTTAATACAACTTCACTGATAGCTTCGGGTGTAAGATTATATTTTTTGAAAAGCTCGTCTTTTTTGCCATGCTCAATAAATTCATTCGGAAGCCCGAATATCTTTACTTTTACATCCAGGTTTTCTCTTGAGACAAATTCCAGGATCGCGCTTCCGAATCCGCCGCTCATCACACCGTCTTCTATTGTAATGAATTTTTTTGTTCTCTTTGAAACATCTTCTATCAATTCATCATCGAGGGGTTTTACAAATCTGGCATTTATGACTGCGGCACTTACACCTGAAGCCTTAAGCATATCACTTAACTCCAAAGCCATATAGCACATCGGGCCTATTGCAAATATAGCGAGGTCCTTTCCATCCCTTAAGATCTCGCCTTTACCAAGCTGTATCTCATCAACTGCTTTAGTCTCAAATTTAAAATTTCCCGAAGATCCTCTTGGATATCTTATCGAAAACGGGCCATTATAGTTTATCCCGAGTTCCAAAAGTTTTTCAAGCTCACTTTCATCTTTTGGTGCCGATACAACCATATTTGGAATAGATCTCATGTAGCTGATATCAAAAAGTCCGTGATGGGTTGGCCCATCTTCGCCTACAAGCCCTGCCCTATCTAGACAAAAAAGAACCGGCTGATCCTGTAAAGCAACATCATGGATTATCTGATCATAAGCGCGCTGCATAAATGTAGAATATATGGCAACAACGGGCTTAAAAGATCCTTTTGCCAGCCCCGAAGCAAACGTTACAGCATGCTCCTCAGCGATACCTACATCAAAAAATCTCTGGGGGAATAATTTTGCAAATTCTTTTAATCCTGTTCCGTCAGGCATTGCTGCCGATATTGCAACAATTTTATCATTAGCTTTCGCCAACTCAACGATCTTTTTGCCGAAAACGTCCGTAAATGTCTTGGCGCTGTTGAGGATTTCTTCCTTTTTTGTATCAGGCTTTGCCTTTACCTCTCCCGATTCAATATCAAAAGGGGCGCAGGAATGGAATCTTTCGGGAAGACTCTCGGCAAATTCGCAGCCTTTGCCCTTTTTGGTCAGAATATGTATCAAAACCGGCTCGCCTATATTATAAACATTCTTGATGGTCCTTATTAATAATCCTATATCATGCCCGTCTATCGGCCCGAAATACCTAAATCCCAGCTCTTCAAAGAGCATCCCCGGAACTAAAAGATTTTTTATTCCCTCTTCAAATTTCCTTGCAGCTACCAAAGCGCCTGTCCCGACCCTTGGAATACCCTTAATAAAATCCTCTGCCTCTTTTCTTACTTTATTATATAAAGGGCCCGTAATTATTTTATTCAGATATCTTGAAAGAGCCCCTACGCTTTTTGATATTGAACGCTCATTATCGTTCAGGATAACGATGATATTTTTTTTCATATGCCCCGCGTGGTTCAGGGCTTCGAAAGACATACCGCTACCAAGTGAGGCATCCCCTATGACTGAAACCACGAATTTCTTTTCATTCAACAGGTCAAATGCGCTCTTTACGCCTGTAGCCAAGGGTATTGATGTAGCGCTATGCCCGACCGTAAAAGGATCGTAATCTGATTCAAACCTGGAGGGAAAACCGCTAATACCTCCCAATTGCCTTATCGTATCAAATCTGGCTCTGCGTCCAGTTAATAATTTGTGCGCATAAGACTGATGCCCTACATCCCAAATAAGGATATCATCCGGAGCGTTGAGAACATAATGAAGTGCTATAGTAAGCTCTACTGTCCCGAGGCTTGAAGCCAAATGGCCTCCGCGCTCTGAGATAACAGTAATGATCCTATCCCTGATCTCACTAGCGAGTTTCGGAAGATCCTCTACGGGGATCTTTTTTAGATCCATTGGAGAATTTATCTTATCCAGATATTTATATTCAGTCATACGCTCCTTAAAATGCCTCTAGCCGCAAGTTTCTAGCTTCAGGCCAATAAAATCTTTAGCCTGTGGCTTAAGGCCTGTGGCAGTTTTAGCTATTTCTCTCAAGAACAAAATCTGCGATATTATTTAATGTATCGGCCTTTTTGCCAAAAATATTTACTTTGCCTTTTGCCATTATTATCAGGTCTTTTGCCAGGTCAAAAGACTCATTTATCCCTATTATTTCAGTTATTCCGTCTTTGTCAAGAATGTCGTCTACCACCTGGAATCCAAAACCAACATACTCCCCGAATTGGGAAATCACCCTTATTTCTTTTTTGTTTGCTCCAGCGCAAATAGCTCCTATCTCTAAACTTGATTTTATTAATGCACCTGTCTTATGACTGATCACATATTCCATTGTCGGCAGATCAGTAATTTTATCCTTTATCATCATATCAATAAGTTGCCCGCCTATCATTCCGTGCGAACCTATGGCGGCAGCAAGGGTATCTATTACTAAGCAATTCTTTTTTGGGTTATCTCCCCCGGACAAAATTTTAAAAGCAAGTGTTAAAAGCGCGTCTCCGCAAAGGATAGCAGTATCTTCGCCGAATTTTTTATGAACGGAAAATTTACCCCGTCTATAATCGCTATTATCCATCGCCGGAAGATCATCATGCACAAGTGAATAAGAATGCACTAGTTCAATGGTACACGCAACTTTCAAAACTGATTTTAATCTGCCTCCCATTGCCAAGCACGAAGTAATAGCAAGTATAGGCCTGATCCTTTTTGAATTTCCGGCAAAAACAGCATACCGCATTGCCTTATGGATATCCTTAGGATAGCAATCCGCCTCCGGAAGCAACTTGTCCAGTTCCGCATCTACTATTTTTTTATATTTATTTAAGTATGTCTTTAATTCCATATCTTTTTTATTTTTCCCATGAGCCAAGAGCTATGAGCCATGAGCAAATTAAAGAAGCTCATCCGGTTGTTTTTTCTTGGTTTTTGCTTTTTTGGGTTTCTCGGTTAAAGCTTCCGTTTCATCTTCATTGAAAGGCTCCAGCTCAAATTTTCCGTCGCTATTTTTTACCAGGACCTCTATCTTTTTCTTGGCGGACTCAAGCTTCGATGAACAGACCCTGGCCAGCTTTATGCCGTCCTCATATTTTTTTATAGAATCGTCAAGGCTTAATTCGCCATTTTCAAGCTCAGTAACTATTTTTTCTAATTTTGCCAATGCATCTTCAAATTTTATTTCGGTCATGTTTTATTCCTCGCGTAGAGCTATAAGCCATAAGCTTTAAGCTATAAGTAAAATTAATCTAAAAAAACTTCTTCAACTTTCGATAGAATTCTTCCTTTTCCCAATATTGTCCTTATGTTATCACCGTTTTTAACCAAGGATATATCTTTTAAAATTTTCCCGTCTCTCTCAGAATATGTAACGCTATATCCCCTTTTTAAAACCGCCAAAGGGCTAAGGCTGTCAAGTTTTCCTATAATATGACCGAATTTACTTTCATTGATTTGCATAACCTGCCTTGATCTATAGGATAGATCCTTCAATAGTTCGTCGACCCTCTGTTGTTGCTGCATTATTATATTCATAGGCTCGGTAAAGCAGTAGCTCTCTTTTAATGATTCAAGATTGTTTGATAAAATACTTATTTTATTTAAAAGAGCCGATCGTAAGTTGCTGACATTATTGTGTATTGCATCGAGTAGATCTTTTTTCTCCGGTATCACCAACTCCGCCGCCTGTGATGGCGTTGCCGCTCTTAGGTCCGCTACAAAATCCGATATTGTCCAATCTATCTCATGCCCGACAGCGCTTATTATGGGAATCTCAGAATTAAAAATTGCCCTGGCGACAATCTCCTCATTAAAAGCCCAAAGGTCTTCAAGGCTTCCTCCGCCACGGCCGACGATAAGTACGTCAATTTTTTTGTCAGGTGTAGTAGTAAGGTTAAATTTATTAAAATCGGCTATAGCCGTGCTTATCTCTTCCTTTGCCTCTTCTCCCTGGACTTTTACAGGATTAAGAATAATCTCCACATTGGCAAATCTTCGCCTAGCGACATTTAATATATCCCTTATAGCAGCTCCCGTAGGAGATGTTACAACACCGATCCTTTTCGGTAAATACGGGATCGGCCTTTTTCTTGATTTTTCAAAGAGTCCTTCTTTTTCAAGCCTTTCCCTTAATTGGTTAAAAGCAAGCTGCAAAGCACCTATGCCTTTTGGCTCCATAACTTCTACGTAAAACTGGTATCGGCCCTGCTTGTCATAGACGCTGATCTTCCCGAATGCAATTACTTTGGTGCCGTCTTTTGGTAAAAATTTAAGGCCATTGTTTGACCCTCGGAACATAACTGCCGAAATTACCGCTCCTTCATCCTTTAGGCTAAAATACATATGTCCCGAAGAATGAAGCGTAAAATTCGATATCTCGCCTTCTATCCAGATAGCTGGAAACGCGTCTTCGAGGATGTATCTAATGGACCTCGTAAGCTCTGTTATAGAATAGATCTTCTTCTCTCCCGAAGAAAAAGGGGACAGGCTACTTTTATCATTCATATTGTTACTTGCTTTTTCTAGGCCTTCCTATGGGTCTTAGAGTAGATTCCAACCCTAATTCTTTACTAATTTTTGATTTCCACTCAGGAGCCCCATAAGGACTACAACGTTTTATGCAACCTAATAATTCAGTGGTTTCTTTTTCTACTATTGGATTATCTACAAATTGAGCCCAATCGCAAGGTAATTTTAAAGGAAGATCGTCAATTAGAAAAAAATTTTTTTTATTAATAAGCTCTAGATGAGAAGACCACGGCCATTCTCTAGCTGACTTTACTAACCCGACTCTCACGGGGTTACTTTCAATATATCTCAAAACATTAAATAAATACACATCTTCTTGGATGGAAAAGCTTTTAAATCTGCCCTGCCAAATATGACCACTGGTTTGATAAAAACTATGATATCTTCTAACATAACTTGTCATTAACCATTGCATAAATTTGCTCAACGCTTCAGCTTGTATTGGCATTAAAACAAAATGAAAATGATTTGGCATCAAACAGTACGAAAAAATCTTTATTGGGTATTTCTTTTTTGCTTCTTTCATTATTTTAATAAAAACTCTGTAATCATTATCATTATGAAAAATTGTTTGTTTACCATTTCCGCGATTAAGAATATGATAAATAATTCCGTCCCCTAATCCGCGCGCAATCCTTGGCATTTTCCTCCTTTTAAATAAAAATTCGATACTAGAGCCCGGTTAAATAAAAGTAGCCTGTCCCCGTTTTTTTTAACTTAAATATTTTTCTATGTTCCTGGCGGCGATCTTTCCGGCTCCCATAGCTGAAATCACTGTTGCAGCCCCCGTTGCAATATCCCCGCCGGCAAAAACGCCGGCAATATTTGTTTTAGCTTCGTGATCAACTACTACATTCCCTTTTTCGTTAAGTTTAAGACCTTTTACCTTTTTTATTAAAAGAGGGTTCGGCCCCTGGCCTATAGCCACAACAATAGTATCAAAGCTTTCGATGTATTCACTCCCGGTAATGGCCACCGGCCTTGGCCTTCCGGATTTATCTGGCTCTCCTAAAGAATTTTTTATTAACTCCATGGACTTTACCCATCCGGAATCATCTCCGATAATCCTGGTAGGATTCGTTAATAGCCTAAATTCTATTCCCTCTTCTTTTGCTCTTTCGATCTCTTCAAGCCTTGCCGGCATCTCAGCTTCAGTCCTTCTATAGATGATTGTTACCTTGCTAGCACCTAATCTAATAGCGCATCTTGCTGAATCCATCGCTACATTACCTGCCCCGACAACAGCAACATTCTTGCCTCTTGTAACAGGTGTATCATATTGGGGGAATTTATAGGCTTTCATCAGATTAATTCTAGTGAGATATTCATTGGCAGAGTAGACTCCGTTTAAGTTCTCTCCAGGAATACCCATAAAATAAGGAAGCCCTGCCCCGGTTGCTATAAAAAATGCCTCATATCCTTCTCTTCTCAAATCCTCTATATCAAATCCCTCTCCAATAATCCTATTTACGACAATATTTACACCCAGGGACCTCAGATACTCTATCTCGGCTTCAACAATATTTTTTGGAAGCCTGAATTCGGGTATGCCATAGACTAAAACACCGCCTGCTTTATGTAAAGACTCGAAAAGAGTCACATTAAAACCTTTTTTAGCAAGTTCAGCTGAACAAGTCAATCCTGCCGGCCCAGATCCGATGACAGCTACTTTTTTTCCTGTTTTTTTACTTAAGGTTTCCGGGGCCGCTTTGGATCTATTCTTAAAATGATAATCAGCGGCGAACCTTTCCAAATAACCTATACCTATGGGTGATTTTTTGTGGCTAAGGACGCACATCTTCTCGCACTGATCTTCCTGAGGGCAGACTCTCCCGCAAATCGCAGGAAACATGTTTTTTTCTTTTAATTTTTCGTAGGCCTTTTCAAATTCACCAACTGAAATAAGTTTTATAAAAACAGGGATATCTATATTTACCGGACATCCTCCGACACACGCTGCCTTTTTACACTGAAGGCATCTTTTGGCCTCTTCTACAGCGTCTTTTTCGCTTAGACCCAAGGCAACTTCGCTGAAATTTTTAACCCTCTCTTTTGGAGGCTGTTCGATCATTTTTATTTTTGACATATTGAGCCATTTGCTCCATGCTCCAGGCTCCAGGCTCTAGGGTTTTATCCATGAGCCCTGACTACTCGCCGTAAGGCGGGTAGTCGAAGCCATGAGCTATGAGCTTCTTTTATAAATACACTTTCCCTGATGTTCTTTAAAATTATCCGAGGATGCCTTTTCTTCTTTAACAAATCTCTTCTGCCTGACTAAAAACCCGTCCCAGTCAACTTCGTGACCGTCAAATTCAGGACCGTCAACACAGGCAAATTTCACTTTCCCGCCGACTGTCACCCTGCAGGTTGCGCACATGCCTGTAGCATCCAGCATATTGGCATCGAGAGAAACTATAGTTTTTAAATTAAAGGGTTTTGTGACGCCGCATACGGCTTTCATCATTATATCCGGGCCTACTGTGTAGCAAATATCGAACGATTCCTCGTCCAACAATTTTTTTAAAGCATCCGTTACAAATCCTTTTTCACCCGAACTCCCGTCATCTGTCATTATAATTGATTTATCTGAAAAACTTCTGATCTCATCGGCTAATATCATATTTTCTTTTGACCTTGAACCGATAATAGAATAGACCGTGATCCCCGATTCTTTTGCATATTTTGTTACAGGAAGCGCCTCTGCTATACCGACCCCGCCGGCAACAATAACGGCTTTCTTTACATTTTCAAAATGGGTAGGTTTGCCGAGCGGCCCTAAGATGTCCATGATCTCGTCAAATTCATTTAGAAGCGATAGCCGCTGTGTACTTTGTCCGGCTGTTTGGAATATGATCGATATTGTACCTTTCGTTTTATCGCTTGATGCTATCGTTAGTGGAACTCTTTCGCCTGACTCGTCAATTTTAAAAATAATAAATTGCCCTGCTTTCGCAAATTTCGCGACTTCCGGGGCATCAAGATCCATCCGGTAAATATTCGGGGCCAGTTTTGTTTTTTTGAGGATTTTGGTCATGATTTAATTCTGATAACAGAAATCAGAAGTCAGAAAACAGATTTATATTATCTGTTCTCTGTCGTCTGTCTTCTATCTATTTCAGCTTTTTTTCCACTCTCGTTATGCTTTTGGACCTTCCTGTTTTTTCGTCCACATCAATAACTACACCATCAAGGCGGATATCATTTTCAGCCATATCAAATTTTATAGGCGTCTGATTTATAAATCTTACCAGGATATCATCTATGCGCCTTCCGATAACAGATTCAAATGGCCCCGTCATACCAAGATCCGAAATAAACGCAGTGCCTTTAGGCATGATCTTTTCATCGGCTGTCTGAACATGCGTATGCGTGCCGCATATTGCGCTAACTGAGCCGTCAAGATACCAACCTAAAGCTATTTTTTCGCTGGTCGCTTCAGCATGCATATCCACAAATATTAGATTGGTCTCTTTTCTTAATTTGTTGACCTCTTCGAGGCCTATCCTGAACGGACATTCAACAGGCTGCATAAAAACCCTTCCGACAAGATTGACCACTCCTATCTTTATTCCGTTCTTGGCGCTTATTACTGTTGCGCCTTTGCCCGGATTGCCGCTGGGATAATTTGCTGGACGGAGAATTCGAGGGTTTGAATCAAGCTCAGGGTATATCTCACGCTTTTTCCAGATATGATCGCCTGAAGTCAGGACGTCTATACCGCTGGATAAAAGTTCACTAAGAATAGAAGGGGTAACGCCGCTTCCACCGGCTGCATTTTCACCATTTGCAATCACAAAATCGATCTGATGTTCTTTATTGATTAATGGTATAAGCTCTTTGGCTGCCAAACGACCCGGCGAACCGCATATATCTCCGATGAATAGGACTTTCATAATAACTCCGTTCAAAATGCCGCAAGCTTCATGCTTCATGCTTTTAACAATAATTTGAAGCCTGTGGCCTGAAGCTTGAAGCAATTTTACTTCGCGTACTCTATAGCTCTTGTCTCTCTTATAACTGTTACTTTAATCTGTCCGGGATATTCAAGACCTTCTTCGATCTTTTTAGTGATATCTCTGGCCAAAACTACTGCCTGGGCATCTGTTATCTTATCCGGCTGGACCATTACTCTTATCTCACGTCCTGCCTGGATAGCATAAGCTTTTTCAACTCCCTTAAAAGAATCCGCTATCTGCTCAAGTTTCTCTAAGCGCTTGATATAGCTTTCCAAGCTTTCGCGCCTGGCGCCCGGCCTTGCCGCTGAGATAGCATCTGCTGCCTGCACTAAAACAGCAAGAAGCGTCTTTGGCTCTATATCCTGGTGATGCGCTTCTATGGCGTGGGCAATGTTTTCATTCTCGCCGAATTTCCTGGCTAGGTCTGAGCCGATCTTAGCATGCGTGCCTTCAACTTCATGGCTGACCGCTTTTCCTATGTCATGCAAAAACCCTATGCGCCTTGCCAAAGTCTGGTCCATCTTCAGTTCTCCAGCCATAACCCCCATTAGATACGCCACCTCTTTTGAGTGCTGAAGAACGTTCTGGCCATAACTAGTCCTGTATTTTAATCGCCCGATCAATTTAACAATCTCCGGATGTACATTGTGAATCCCGACATCAAAAAGAGACTTTTCACCCTCTTCTCTTAAAGAAACGTCCATCTCTTTTTTGATCTTCTCAACGATCTCTTCAATTCTCCCTGGATGAATTCTTCCGTCTTCCATAAGACGCTCTAAAGCAATTCTCGCTATCTCTCTTTTTACAGCATCAAAACTGGAAAGGATCACGGCTTCGGGTGTATCGTCTATTATTACATCTACCCCTGTAGCGACTTCAAGCGCCCTGATATTCCTACCTTCACGGCCGATGATCCTGCCCTTCATTTCATCATTTGGCAGATTGACAACGCTTACCGTGGTCTCTACCGTATGGTCAGCCGCACACCTTTGTATAGCAAGGCCTATTATTTTTCGCGCTTCTTTATCGGCTTTTTCTCTTGTCTCTTCCTCTATTTTTTTGATTATTACGGCAGATTCATTCTTTATATCCTGCTCAAGCCTTTGTAAAAGGACTTTTTTAGCCTCTTCAGAAGTCATGCCTGAAATCTTCTGAAGCTTATCTTTCTCTTCATTTACGATCCTATCGAGTTCTTTTTCCTTCAAAACAAAATTTTTCTCTTTTTCAATGGCAAGCCTATCCTTTTCAGAAAGGTCTTTTTCTTTTCTTTCAACCAAATCAACTTTTCTATCAAGGTTCTCTTCTCTTTGCTGTAATCTTCTCTCTAAGTTCGAAATATCCTCTTTTCTTGTCCTGGATTCTTTTTCAAACTCCAAACGCATCTTATAAAGCAGGTCTTTTGCTTCTATCTCTGCCTCTTTACGCCTGGTCTCTGCATTTTTTTGCGCCTGAGCTTCGATCTCCTTCGCTCTTTCTTCTGCATACTTAACTTTTTTCTTGGCAAGATTCTTCCTCCAAAGGGAGCCAAAAACAAAAAGTATCGCTGAATAAAATGCCAACCCTAAAAAACCCAATCCCAAATAAATAATGTGGTTATTCATCTTCACTTCTCCTATATATAATGGCTTACTTTTACCGAGATGGACAAAGAAACTGCCTAATATGGGCAGATTTTCCTAGGAGCCATTAAGGTCGGCAAAAGAAGCTCCGGTTGCCAGATTAAAGAAAACAGATTTCAGATAACAGAAAACAGAAAACATAACAAATCTGTCTTCTGATATCTGACTTCTGTCTTCTGTCTAAGTAATTATGCTGATATGACTTTCTGGACAGGAAAATCTGTAGCGCTAGCGGGGATTTTATCTACGACCTGAAAATCAAAAGCAAGGCCTATTGTGGATGTACCTTCTGATATCTTTTTTAAGAATCTATCATAATAACCTTTTCCATGGCCGATCCTGTGGCCAAGCTTATCAAAGGCTATACCAGGTACAATTATTAGGTCGATTGCTTCTAATTTAGCTGATTTAGAACTATTGGCTTGGGGTTCCATTATTCCCATACCCCCGGGCAATAATTCGGATCTTGAACTTATTTCGTAGACTGAAAGCATCTTGGTTTCATTTTCCGTTTTAGGCACTACTACAGTTTTCCCATTGAGAATTGCATCGTCAATCATATCATGCGTATTTACTTCGTAATCCTTTGAAACATAGAACATTACAACTTTTGCTTTTTTGAACAAAATATCATTAAAAAGCTTGATTTTTATTGCACCGCTCTTTTTTAAGCTTGAAGCCTTATCATGGCTTTTTAGCTTTTTTAGCATTTCAACTCTGATTTTGAGCTTATCTAGCATATCATATTTTCGGTTTAAAAGCAACCTATTAAGGAACCTCGAAATAAGGCTATTTTGTGCCTTTTGATTTTCTGATATAGTCCTCTATCGCGGATTTAAGCGCCTCTTCAGCCAGAACAGAGCAGTGCATCTTAATCGGAGGCAACCCACCCAACGCTTCAGCTACTGCCCTATTGGAAATCTTGAGGGCCTCTTCAACTGTTTTACCTTTTACGATATCCGTAACCATGCTTGAGGTAGCTATAGCCGCCCCGCAGCCAAATGTTTTAAACTTTGCGTCAATAATAATATTATTCTCAACTTTAATATAAAGTTTCATGATGTCCCCGCAAGTAGGATTACCAACGCTCCCAACCCCGCTGGCATCAGGTATATCCCCTACATTGTGAGGATTTTTAAAATGTTCCATTACTTTTTCGCTATATTGTCCTTCCATGATATGCCCCTTTTCGTACGGCGTACGGCGTTTTGCGTACGACGATATAATTTTTAATTTTTTGACGCGGTACGAAATACGCTGTACTGCGTACTTTCGAATCGCTTTCATTTATTGCTACCCAGGATACAATGGCGACATCGCCCTAAGCCGGCTTATTATCGGTGGTAGCGTTTTAAGAACCTTTTCAACGTCTTTTTCAGTATTGTACTTACTCAGTGAAAACCTTATTGAACCCTGAGAAGTCTGAACACTTACACCCATTGCCGTCAACACATGTGACGGTTCAAGGCTTCCTGAGGTGCAGGCGGAACCCGTTGCAACAGCAATTCCCTCCAGATCGAGATTCAGGATTATCGATTCCCCCTCAAGATATTCAAAGCTGATATTAAGTGTATTCGGAAGCCGTTTTGTCGGATGGCCATTAAGCTTAGTCTCGGGCACTAGGCTCTCTATACCTTTTTGAAGCCTATCTCTCAAATCAGTAAGGTACTTATTCTCCTTCTCTAAACCGATCAAAGCCAGTTCACTTGCTCTTCCGAGGCCTACTATACCTGCAACATTTTCGGTTCCGGCTCTTTTATTGTATTCATGATGGCCGCCATGAAAAAGTTTTGTAAGCTTGACTCCCTTTCTTATGTATAACGCCCCTACTCCCTTTGGGCCGTGTATCTTATGCGCCGATAAGGATAATAGATCGATATTATCCTTTACAACATCTATTGGGATCTTACCGCAGGCTTGCACCGCATCAGTGTGGAACAAAATCCCTTTACTCCCGGCAAATTTTCCTATCTCATTAATCGGCTCGATCGTCCCCACCTCATTATTAGCATACATTATAGATATAAGTATCGTATCGGGCGAAACGGCATCTTTAATTTTTTGGACATCTACAAGTCCGTTTTTATCAACATCGACATATGTTACTCTGAAACCTTCCTTCTCCTCCAAAAACTTCAGGGTATTGAGGACAGCATGATGTTCGATGGTAGAGGTTATTATATGCTTTCCTTTGTCTTTTAATTCGTATGCTACTCCCTTTATCGCAAAATTATCCGACTCAGTCCCGCCTGAAGTGAATATAACCTCTTTTGGCTCTTTTGCTCCAATGAGTTTGCTGACGCTTTCGCGGGCCTTATCAATAGCCGCTCTTGCTTCTCTTCCGAAAGCATGCATACTCGAAGCATTGCCGTAAATTTCTTTATAATAAGGAAGCATCGCCTCCAGAACCTCTTCGCTTAATCTTGTAGTAGCATTATTATCAAGATAGATTTTTTCCATTGTTATGCCCTTTTTTAGAAACCCTTTTTTTGGCCTTCTTTATGATAAGATCCTCGAGCGTTGTAGCATTAAGGACATTCTCTATGCCTAATCTCAGATTTTCCCAGAGTATTTTTGTGGTGCAATCATTTTCATTTTTGCAATGTTTTTTGTTAGTGGTATTGAGGCAATTTACCGGGCCTATTTCACCCTCAAGGTTTTTTACAATATCTCCTATGCGTATGTCGCCAGGGCGTCTGGCCAGAACATAGCCGCCTTTAGGCCCCCTGATAGATTTTACCAGTCCGCTTTTTTTGAGAGTATTCAATAATTGCTCCAGATACTGGACGGATATCCCTTCGCGCCTGGAGATACTTAAGACCGATAAAGGCCCTTCGTTATTAAAAAGCGCGAGATTATACATTGCTCTTACGCCGTATGTTGATCGAGTGGATAAACGCATTTTCCCCGTCTTTGGTACGGCGTATTGCGTACTACGTTTTATATATAACGCTATACGCAGTACTCCGTACGTCGTACTGCTTTACGCTTCTCTTTTTCTTGGCAAATTCTGCTTTGATCTGTTTTTCGGCTTTTGTATCTCATCTAATAGATGCAACTTATTCTGCTTTTTCAAATTATCATAAATCATGACCCAGGCGCAGTCTCTGGTCTTATCGGTTTCACACTTTCCTTTATCCATTCCCCCGCATGGGCCGTTTAAAAGCCCTTTGGCGCACATTGTTACAGGACAGATCCCATCCGTAAGTTCCAGTACGCATTCACCGCAGGCAGAACAAAGCTCTTTAAAATTCCCGCTCGAGTCCGTGGCTCCCATAAATAAAGTATCGCAGGCGGTAGAAATTAATTTATCCATCCTGAGGTTCTCTTTTATGGTCTGGGTTCCAAGCCCGCAGGCAAAAACAACTACTGATTCCGCTTCTTCGATCTTTTTCCTGTTTTTAGCTATTGACATTTTGGTTTGAGAAGCTACGCACGGGGCTTTCGGTATATCAAACCCGATGACGCTTTTACCCTCTCTCTCAAAAATTTCTTTTGCCGCCAAAAGCTCCTTTTCGCCGCCTGTTTTACAGGTTGTAGAACATTCACCGCATCCGAAAAAGAAGACTTTTTTGATATCTCCCAGCGAATCTAATATTTTTTTTATGTCTTTTTGTTTTGTGATTATCATTATTAAAACCCGCTTCTAGCTTCAAGCCACATGCTAAAGCCTAGAACATCAAGCTTGCAGCTTGCGACTTGTAGCATTTTTATTTAACTGCTTCAACTCTATCCACTCCGGGAACTCTCTCTTTTATTGTTTTCTCGACAAAATTCTTCAAAGTCATCTGGCTCATAGGGCATGAAGAACACGCTCCCTGAAGCCTGACCTTTACTACTCCATTTACGACCTCAACTAGCTCAATGCTTCCGCCTTCCTGAGCTAACACTTTTTTTATTTCCGTTATTACTGCTTCAACTTTTTCTTTCATGGTTAAGTTCTCCTTAATGACTCCGACTTGCCCTTGAAAGGGCAACGTCGGAGGAGTTACTTCGCTATTAATGTATCAAAATTATCAGGCAATTAGCGTTTTTGCTAATTCCTGGGAATTTTGATACTTTTTGTGAAGCGAAGCTTTATTTTAATGAGCACATAATCCGCCTATGGCGAGATTATATGTGCGATTTAACCCTGACAACCATTCAGTATAATTAATTTTAAATACTATCTGATCAAACCTTATCTCACGGAGGTTCTGATCCTGATCTTATCAAGATTGGTCTGCATATTATCCAATCTCTGAAGTATGAGAAACTGATTTTCTAATATCTGGTCTAATTTTGCATTAATGTCCGTACCGTTTGAAATAACATTACCTTCTTGAGCATTCAGGTTATTCCCCTTAAAAAAAACAAATCCTCCGATAATAGCTAACCCCAGAATAATCACCATAATAAGTTTTTTCATAGCCCCCCATTTTAAGTATTGAACGGTACAATGCGTATAATATTTATGATTCAAAAGGTCTTTCTAAAAGCGGCCTTACTTTTATGCCGGAATCACAAGAAGGTATTGGGCTGACAAATTCGGTTAAATAAAACTTCTTATCAATGATCCATTTTTTTAAAGTGTCGGCTATTCTTTGTGCTTTTACATAACTGGAAAGCGACGCTGTAGGAATAATCCTATTATCTAATTTTATCTTACCGCTCTTTAGCTCCTTATAATTCACTTCGCCTAGTGATGCGCCGATTCCATTCGGGTAATTTTCACTGTAGTCAACTATCTGGGTATAAATATCTTCATCCTTTACGGCTGTAAATTTTACCATCTCCTCGTCCAATATGGGTATCGGTATGCCAACGCCTACGCTAAGGCTTGTTCCATACCCCTGGTACGATACGCCGATAAGGTATTCATCGTTCATCGATTTCAAATCACCCGAAAGCGCTAATGTCCCTGCAGGCATTTTCGGAACCCCTTTATCCGTCCGCAAAACATCGGGATTATGCTGAGTTCCCTGCCAATACACATATCCTATCCCGCCGCCCAAGAAAATTCTTGTCCCTATACCTATAGTCTTATAATACGGGTCATTTAATAATGGTGATAATTGCCCGGCACTGGAATAATTGGCATTACCGAGATCCGGTTTCAATGCACCCATGTATGTATAAAGAGTCCTATCTTTTGATAAATTTACCGCAACATTATAATTCTGATACGCGTTCCTGGGATTTAATAACACGGCTTCATTCAAATCTTTTATATTGATCAGGGTCTTTAAACTTTTTCTCGGATAACAGTCTGTCCCGTAGGTTATTGCTTCCAGTTTTATATCCTTACCCGCCACAAGATCCTCTATAACATGCCCGCCGCCATATCTAAATTCACCGGGGTGTACAATGTTTCTGGGATCATCATCAGGAATAGCCCCGGCCCCGATAAAAATATCAACTGCCGCAAGCCCCGTATATGCCGGAACGCCGTTCAAAGTAGCCTTACCGCCGCCCAGTTTCATTTTTGGCTTGGTATGGCCTATATTAAAATAAACACTGCTTGAACACATCGGCCCGAAAGTTCCGGTAGTTACAACATCGACCAACTTTGCCGCTTCTTTAGTCCCCTTTTTGGCGACGATATCTATTATCTCTTCGGCAGTAACTATAACAGCTTCACCGCGCTTTATACGCTCATTTATCTCTTTTATTGTTTTTGACATGTAGGTCCCCGATTCTTATATATAACTAATTTAGTCAAGTATACAATATTATATTATCACAATTGCATTTTATATGTCAACAAAAAATAAATGCTTCGGGGGTTTTGAGGATAAGAAATAAGTATGCGGGACGTTTAGAGGATCTTTACTTCAACTTTCTCCATATCTTTTATTTGCGCTTCCTTTAAATTTGAAAGTTCATCAAATATTCTAACTTTATAAGTCCCGAGGCCGACAGAGTTTTTTGCGGCAAGTTCCGAGGAAATTTCAAAAACTACCAGCGCGCTGGCAGCTGCATAAGCCAGATCTTTTTCAACTGCGGCAAACGTGCCTATTACCGATGAGGCCATACAACCTGTGCCGACTATATCTGCCATCATAGGATGGCCGTTTTTTACTATATAAACCTTATTGCCATCCGTAACGATATCCTCACGGCCGGTAATAACTACTGTGGATTTCCTTATTTTGGAAAGCTTTAAGGCCGTCTCTACAAGTTCAAATTCTATATGGGCGGAATCCACCCCTTTTGTACTCACATCCATCCCGGCAATTCGCCCTATTTCAGAAGCGTTGCCTTTAATTATGTCTATCTTTGTTTCATCTAAAAGTTCAAAGCTCATATTATCGCGAAATTTTGTGGCACCGGCACCGCAAACATCCAAAACCACCGGAATGCCGATCTTATTGGCACTCTTTGCTGCCATCTTCATCGACTCAATAAGCTCTTTGGTAAGTGTCCCTATATTTAAGACAAGCGCCGAGGCGATACCCGCCATCTCTCTTACCTCTTGGGGCGCATGCGCCATTACCGGAGACCCGCCGATGACCTTTACAACATTTGCGCAATCATAGATCGTCACCCAATTGGTAAGATGGTGAATCACAGGCTTTCTTTCTTTGATTAATTTTAAAAGCTCATAAGGATCAAAATTTGTTTTTGTCATATTATTATTCAATCTAGTTTTTATACTCCCATCTTGCCCTTAACTATATTATAAAACAATTAAGGGCGAGATGAGGGTAATTTTTCCCCCGCATATGAGGTACTATATTATTATTTTACCGCAAAAACCATGTTTAAATCCATGTTTTTATTAACTTCCTTTTTTAGCGATGACTTTATGAGTTCTGCTGCTTTTTTACCGGAATAGAGCATCCCGCCGAATGTCGGCCCCATTCTTGGAACGCTATAAGCAGTTGCAGCAGCCATCCCCATCACATAAAGCCCTGGAAAAATCTCACCTGTCTTTTCAACTACAAGATCCTCTGAGGTATTTATATCCATAGCACCATAATTACCAACTTTTAAGAGGTTTCTTTTTTCAAGGCTTTTTAGCACCCATGCATCATGGCCTGTAGCATCTATTACTACTTTTGACTCTATAGATACGGGGTCAACACAAGTTATTGCCCTTGGAAGCGCAGATACGGGCGTCCAATTGATAACTGCTCCCTCAACTCTTCCATTGCGAAGTACCACGTCATCAAACTTTGTCATATTAAGTATTTTTGCCCCTGCCTTGCAAGCTTCCCAGATAAGCTTTGAACAAGCAGTGGGGCCATCTGCTATATAAAGATCTTCCGCATACTTTTTATAGGGAATCCCAAATTCTTCAAGAAGTTTCTGGGAAGGAGCTCTAAATGTAAGGGTATTCATTAAATACCCGCCTATCCAAAAACCTCCTCCTATATAATTATTGCTCTCAACTATAAGAGTTTTTAACCCGCTCTCAGCCAAGTATTTTGCCGCAACTAAACCGCTTGGCCCGCCACCAATAATGATTACATCAGAAATGATATAATCACTAAACCAGCTATTAAATTCACCTAGTATTGCCTTTGTAACCTGTGCTTCTGTAACTTTTTTAAACATATGCCCCCCTAAATAAACCTCTGACATTCTGTCGGAGGTTTATTACTTCGCCGAATGTGACAAAATTCTAGCACAAAGTGCTGAGGCACGTGGTGAGTGCTTAGAGAATTTTGTTACTTGTTACCCTCTGCAATTCGAAGAATTTTAAAAATTGCAGTGCAATTTTTAAGGACACAGTCCTGGAAATTGTTTCACAATTTCTCAGGGTGAGGCGAAGTTCTATAACCTCCGACAATTAATCAAAGGCTGGTTAATAAACCTGACATATGCCATAAGGAAAAAAATAACCCTTATGCCGCGTATTGGCTATAAGGGTTAGTATTTTCATCTTCTCTCTTTTCCCTTCGTTCCGACTTGTGTTTTTTACAACGTCGGAACGCTCCGACTTAACGTCGGAACGCTGGCATTATCCAGTCTAGAAAACAGTTTTATAAAAACTATTTTCTAATATGCCGAACCATTCGGCATCAGGTTCTGAATTCCTGCATAATTATGCAAAAATCCAAGGGTAATCTGCTTAGCTACGAAACCATAGGTTTGTGAGCATGCAGAACTCTCAGACCCAACTTTTAGGGCCTCCCCGATATTGTTTTTATTATAATATAATTATAAAAATAATCAAGCTACTTTGAAATTAAAAATATTCCTATATTGCTAAAAAGATTCGGATAAATATAAATTCTCTTTTTATCCCCGATAAAAAACTTTTTTTCTATATTTATTTTTTTATCCTTGCAGTATCCTTCAAAATCTTTTATGCTTAAAAAATGCAGATTTGGAGTTTCGTACCATTGATAAGGCAAACTTGAGGTTAACGGCGTCCTCCCTTTAAAAAAGATCTGCAATCTTGATTTATAAAATGCAAAGTTTGGAAATCCTACCACTACCTTTTTGCCTACCCTAAGAGCATCCTGTAAAACTTTGTCCAAATGGGTTACCTGCTGCAAACTTTGATTTAATATAACAAAATCAAAAGATTTATCCCTGTACTCTGTAAGCCCTGAATCTATATCGCCGTGAAATACACTTAGCCCCTTCGCAACACAACTATATATAGCCTCTTCGTCGATCTCAATGCCCCTTGCTTGGACATTTTTTTCTTTAACAAGTTTTTCAAGAAGCTCCCCATTGCCGCATCCAAGATCAAGCACAAGTGAATTTGGGTTGATCAGATCTGTTATAATTTTATAATCTTCTTTCATTATTGGACCTTTTTAAGAAAATGTTTTATCAGATGCTCCTCTTCCTGTATCTCCAATAAAAACGCATCATGCCCGTAGGTTGAATCTATCTCGCAATAAGTTACATCCACTCCGCCTAATTTACAGGCCTTTACTATCTCTTTTGACTGATAAGCAGGATACAACCAGTCTGATTTAAAAGCAATCACCAGGATCTTTGCCACGATGCCGTAAAACATATCCTGAATATGTTTTCCTTTTGCCGCATCGAAATCATCCATGGCTTTTGTGATATATAGATAAGAATTCGCATCAAATCTTTTTACAAAATTGTCCCCCCTGTAACGCAGGTATCCTTCGACTTCAAAATCAGCGGTGAATTTAAATTGTTCTTTGTTGCCTTTTTTCTCTCTGCCGAATTTTTCCATCATAGACTCATCGCTCATATAGGTAATATGCCCTATCATTCTCGCTAACGCAAGACCCTTGGACGGATGAGGTCCGTCGTAATAATCCCCCGATTTCCAGTGAGGATCCGCCATTATTGCCTGTCTCCCGACTTCGTTAAACGCGATCTGCTGGGGCGAATGTTTGAGAGCCGTTGCAATAGGTATAACACTCTTGACTTTTTTCGGATACTTTACAAGCCATGCCAGGGCCTGCATCCCTCCCATGGACCCTCCCGCAACCGACAGAAGCTTATCGATACCAAGATGGTCCACTAAACGCTTCTGGACCTTTACCATGTCATAAATACTTATTAATGGAAAATCCAAGCCGTAGGGATTTTTGGTTTTCGGATTTATGGTTGACGGGCCTGTGGTCCCCTTACAACCTCCCAATACATTGCTGGAGATCACAAAATATTTATCCGTATCAAATGCTTTCCCTGGTCCGATTAGATCATCCCACCAGCCGCTCTTTTCGTCACCTTTATGTAATCCCGCGGCGTGCGCATCCCCGGAAAGAGCGTGCGTTACTAAAATAGCATTGGACCTGTCCTGATTAAGCGCGCCATACGTTTCATAGGCTATGGTTATCGGCCCAAGTTTTTCTCCTGATTCAAGCGTTATCTCATCCGGGTGATTTCCGAATGTAAAATACTTTGTCTCAACAATGCCGACACTATTTTTTTCTGACATTTTATTTATTCCTTAAATAGCCACGTGGATAAATACCTCTCGCCGGTATCAGGTAAAATGACCACTATTGTTTTTCCTTTATTTTCAGGCCTTTTTGCTACTTCTAAGCTAGCCCAAAGCGCAGCTCCACCCGAAATCCCGATAAGGATCCCGTCGGTCTTTGCCACCAACTTTGCTGTAGCTCCGGCATCAACGTCGCTAACCTGTATTATCTCATCAATTATATTTTTATTCAAGACCTGAGGAATAAATCCTGCGCCTATCCCCTGTATCTTATGCGGGCCCGGCTGGCCTCCGGAAAGTACAGGCGAAGAAGCCGGCTCTACGGCAATTGCCTTAAAATCTTTTTTTCTTTGTTTTATTACTTCGGATACTCCGGTAATAGTCCCGCCTGTTCCGACACCGGCCACAAGGATATCTATTTTGCCATCTGTATCATTCCATATCTCTTCGGCTGTTGTACGCCTGTGGATTTCAGGATTTGCCGGATTACTGAATTGCTGCAGGAGAATTGCATTCGGAATTTCTTTTACCAATTCTTCGGCTTTTTTTACAGCACCCTTCATACCCTCTGTACCAGGAGTAAGAATCAATTCGGCACCGAATATCGCGAGTAACTGGCGTCTTTCCATGGACATGGTTTCAGGCATTGTAAGGATCAATTTATACCCTTTTGCCGCCGCTACAAAGGCTAAGGCAATACCGGTATTGCCGCTTGTCGGCTCAATAATTACCGTTCCTTTTTTTAATACTCCTTTTTTTTCGGCATCCTCAATCATAGCCGCACCAATACGGTCCTTTACGCTCGAAAGAGGATTGAATGATTCAATTTTTGCAAGTATTGTTACATCTATATTTTCAGCAATCCTGTTTAGCTTCACCAAAGGGGTATTACCTATGGTCTTTGTTATATCAGAATATATTTTAGACATTTTTTTACCTTTCTACTATGATTTTTTTAAAGCACCCTCGATGTCTCTTATTATATCGTCTATATGTTCCAAGCCTATCGATAGCCTTATAAAATCCGGCGTTACTCCTGTTGCAAGCTGTTCTTCACTCGATAGCTGCTGATGGGTAGTCGTAGCAGGATGTATTGCAAGAGTCTTTGCATCCCCAACATTGGCTAAATGTGAAATAAGCTCCAGAGAATTAATGAATTTTTTTCCGGCTTCAAGCCCGCCTTTTATACCGAACCCTATTATTGCCCCGGCTCCTTTAGGAAGATATTTTTTTACACGTCCTATTTCCGGGCTATCCTCAAGGCCGGGATAATTCACCCATGCCACTTTTGGATGTTTTTTTAGAAATTTTGCTACAGCCAAAGCATTCTCCGAATGCCTTGGAAGCCTCAAATGCAGAGTCTCAAGCCCCTGCAAAAATAAAAATGAATTAAAGGGCGAGATCGCCGGCCCCAAATCGCGAAGTAAAGTTACTCTTGCCTTAATAATATAAGCAATATTCCCGAGCGGTTTAAGCGCTTCTACAAAATTTATTCCGTGATAGCTTGGATCCGGGCCATCTATAAGCGGAAACCTGCCGCCTTTGGTCCAGTCAAATTTACCGGAGTCCACAATAAGCCCACCCAGGCTCGTACCATGCCCGCCGATAAATTTGGTGGCAGAGTATACAACTATATCCACTCCATGATCTATAGGCCTTAATAGATAAGGCGAAACTGTGTTATCCAGAACAAATGGTATACCATTTTTGTGAGCTACCTTCGCTATGCCTTCTATATCGGCCACATCAAGCTTGGGGTTTCCTATAGACTCGGCATAGATAGCTTTTGTTTTAGGGGTAATTGCTTTTTCAATCGCATCTAGATCGTTCGATTTTACAAAATTTACTTTGATCCCCAAGCGCTTAAAAGTGTAATGAAAGAGATTATATGTCCCGCCGTAGAGATTATCCGCCGAGACTATCTCATCTCCTGATTGGGCAATATTTAAAAGTGCCAGGGTTATCGCAGACTGTCCGCTACTAACTGCCAATGCCCCGACTCCGCCGTCAAGTAAAGCAATTCTTTTCTCCAAAACATCAGTTGTCGGGTTCATTAATCTCGTGTAAATATTACCGAACTCTTTTAATCCGAAGAGATTTGCCGCATGCTCGGTGCTTTTGAACTGGAAACTAGTTGTCTGGTATATCGGGACAGCTCTTGAACCGGTCACCGGATCCGGCTCCTGCCCTCCGTGTAAAGCTAACGTTTCAATTTTGAGTTGGTTATCGATTTTAGTCATTTTGTTAATCCTTTCTTTTGCTATTTCATGTTATGATTAAATTCTACACAAATTCATTGAAAATGTCTCCTTATTTTTATTGCCACATTATAGATTTGAGGGGCTTTAAGCCCCTCCCCTAATATAGGCCGATCAGAACGAATACTGAGCGCTTATTACAAACCCATTCCCCAATCCGACCTTCTTGGTAGATTTCTGATCCCCAGTATATGTATATGCAGCTATAAGCGAAAGGTTTTTATTTACTAACCACCCAACATGCGCATCAAGATAATCGGCATTTTTAAATTCCTTAAATTGAGCGCCTTGTTTATATTCAGCGCCTGCAACAATATTTTCGGTTAGAAGTACATCGGCATTGGCAAACCATGTAGGTTTGGATCTTTTATTATAACCAAAAACTCCGGTAGCGTATGAGCTTGTTAAAAGCCCGCCGGCCGATAATATTACAGGTAGCGGAAGTTGGGTTATAGTTTTTGAGGCAACTATATAACCATCCCACCCATCACGCCTTGCTCCCGCAACAACATTATCGGTGTGCTTGTAAATACCTCCTATGGATATTGCCGGAAGGAATTTAGTGTTAAATAAATTTTCCGGTAACAATAGGAGTTTAGTTCCAATATTGTTTTTGGTGTGGTCAGCAGCATTCTTCTGGCTTATTGCTTCATAGCCATAGGATACTTCTAACCTGTCAAATAGCGTATCAGATACGCCAAAACTAAACCAATTAACATTTACATCACCTAAATTAACGTACCATGTTCCAAAACGCGGGTTTCCTATATATTTAGTAAACCTTTTTATATCCGAAGGATTTTCGTCGGCTTTGTCCTCAGGGTTAACTGAAGACTCCCCTCCCAGATATGCCAATGGGTTAAATGCCACGCCGCCCACACCTTCAAGGTTATTAAACGGAGCACCTGCATAAGAACTTTCAATTCTCAAAACGACCAATAATAATAAAGCTACTACAAAGATAAAGTTTTTTTTCATTTTTTTCTCCCTAGTGGATCCCGACTCTTCCTTTATTATGGCATATCGAGATGAACAGTCCCAAGCTTGCGTATGAAATTTTGTTAGACAAAATTTCAAAGCGGTTACCCAATTGGGTAGACCTTCGCTTCCTATTGCGAAGGGTCTAAGCGAGGGATTTCCACTATTTTAGTTGTTACCTTTATCTCCAGATGACTGGTCGCTTCGGTAAATTATTTTTTAAAGAACAATTCCGGTTAACCGGTTAAACCCTGTGCCGAATTATAAAAATATCCTGTCACGCGTGTAAATTAATAACTCTTCCTTAATATATTATATACCACCTCCATCCTTTAGAGTCCAAATATCATCAAATCGGTTCTTTCTGGTAATTTCCAGCTGAACTATTTTTGAATCATGGATCACTATTGTCACGGTCCCATATTTTAAATCCAGGACCGATTTATTTAAATCCTTGATTATCGCATCGTTTACAATATCCTTTTTTGCAATTTCTTTCTTCATCAAAATCTCCCGTAAATAAAAAACCCGCTTGTTTGGCAGAGCGGGTTAGATTTAATCAAATAAAATTAAAATTTAGACACAACAACCCCTGCCACAATGTATGCGCATTAACATGCGCTCATACATCATCATGCCGCAACAATGGGATATTTTGATAAAAAAATAATCTATTTTGGTAATCCCGAGATTAATATTGTTTTTAAATCGCATAACTGATTTCCTTAAATTTAGTTTTTTCTTTTTCCATCAACTCTTCTAAAGTGATCGATTGAAATGCATCCTGTATCTTTTTGTTTAATTCAGTCCAGCCTTCCCTGGAAATGCATACATCCGATCTCTTGCAAAAATTCGAAGTTTTAACACATTCTACAAGGTTTATCGGCCCTTCTAAAGCCTCGGCAATATCTTTAAGAGTAATACTGGAAGGAAGTTTTGCCAAAGCATACCCACCCTTTGCGCCGCGTGTTGACTTAACCAGTCCCCCATTTTTCAATAGATCTATGATCTGCCAGAGATATTTTTCTGAAATTTCTTGCCTTTTTGATATGTCTTTCAGCAATACCGGGCCAATTTTGTAGTTAATGGCAATATCGAGCATTAATCTAACCCCATATCTTACCTTTGTTGATAGCTTCATCTATATAGATCCCCTAATTTAATATCTACTGTTTCTACTGATTTACTAGACATAATACACTATTAACCAAAATGTGTCAAGAATTATTTAAAAAAATATTATTTGGTTAATTTGTGTCTATAATGGCAGGTTTTATAATTTTCCATTAAATCAGGTTATTCGAAGTATATCTTTAACTCATTATCCATAACTAACAATTCACAACTTAAGCGTAATCATCCAATTTTAGTCTTTTCTATGAAACTTTCTTCTATTGGTTTACATAGAATCTGTTTTTTTTCTGGTCTAGACTTACTATAATACTCTATTTTTATTTCTATTTTATCGGGATTGCGAGAATACTTTGAAATTATCATTCCGGCAATATTTACAAATTTATCCTGGTCATTGCCTCTCAAAACTGCCAGTGGCCCAGCCACATCTATTGTTTCAAAAATAATATTATCTTCTTCTGCCAGTTTTAATAATTCGCTGGCTTCCTTTTCATCGCGCGCAACTACCAGCTTTGTATCTTTTGATAACCTGAAATGTTTGCCATATTTCAAAAAAATCATATTCCTGACATCAAAAACATCATGTTTAATAAGATCTTTTACCTTTATCCCATATGTTTTATCAGCCAATAAGCATCCGCCTCCCGGCCAGGGATAATCCTCTATGCCGAATTCTTCTGCCAACCTTATCTGCTCATTTCTACCGCGGCCATGTATAGAGTACAATTTCCCTCTATCTACTATTTTTTCTTTTTCAGGAAGAGTCTCGGATAATAGTTTTGCTGATAACGGCCTAAGTATCAGGCCGTTAAGTCCTGAGTATTTATCTATCATATTTAAAGCCTCTTTTCTCTGCGACATCGGCCTCTCGCCAAGCACCTCCCCTGTCACAATAAAAGAAGCTCCTTTAGCTTTACCTATCTCGAATGCTTTTTTAAACATATGTAGATGGCAATCTATGCATGGGTTTACGCTTGTTCCATGTCCAAATCTTGGATCTTTTACAATAGACAGAAGTTCCTCTGACATATCGACAAATTCAACGTTTATTCCGATTGCTTCTGCTATCTTCTTGATTTTGGCTTTACGCAAATCATCATCTCCTGATGAATTAAAAGGAGTGCTGAAATGCAATGCCAAAATATCTATGCCCTGATCTTTTATGATCCTGCCGGCTAAGATGCTGTCAAGGCCGCCTGATAATAGTAGTACTGCGCTTTTATTCATTTTTCACATTTTATTTATAGAAAACAGATGCCAGATATCAGAAAACAGAAAAAACTTTGTTTTTTATCTATTATCTGTCTTCTGTGGTCTGTCCTCTTCTTTTGCTAGTTTCTCCAGCCATTCTTTGATCTTTTTTTCATATCCGATATCTGCGGGAAAATAGTATTTTCTTTTTTGGCTCATATATTCCTGTTTTACATAATGGTTCTTATAGTCATGAGCGTACTTATAGCCTTCCCCGTGCCCCAGTTTCTCGGCGCCTTTGTAGGATTTATCCTTTAAATAATCCGGAGTTTCTATTGTTTTATTTTCTGATACATCCTTTGTCGCATTCTCCAAGCCCATATATGCCGCATTTGATTTCGGAGCACAAGCTATATAAACCGCAGCCTGAGCCAAAGGAATTCTCGCTTCGGGTAATCCTACGAATTCCGAGATCTGCAAAGCAGCATTTGCAAGAATTAAAGCCTGCGGGTCGGCATTACCGACGTCTTCACTGGCGCAAATTACAATTCGTCTAGCAACAAATCTCGGATCCTCTCCTGCATAAAGCATCTTGGCTAAATAATAAAGCGTAGCGTCCACATCAGACCCCCGCATACTCTTTATAAAAGCCGATGCAGTATCATAGTGTTCATCCTCCCCACGATCATATAGCACAGCTTTTTTCTGAATAGACTCCTGGGCAATATTTAAATCTATATAAATAATGCCATCTTCATTAACTTTAGTCGTAAGTACGGCTAATTCCAGCGCTCCGAGAGCTTTTCTGGCATCCCCGTTTGAAACTTTTGCAAAAAATTTAAGGGCATTATCATCAATTTTTATCTTTAGTTTGCCGAGGCCTCTTTCTTTATCCAAAAGCGCACTATTTAGAATTTTCAATAGTTCAGTTTCAGATAATGTATGAAATTCGAAGATCTGTGACCGGGAAACAAGGGCAGGTACTATAGAAAAAAATGGGTTATGCGTAGTTGTGCCTATTAAAATAGGATTTTGTGATTCTATGTGCGGCAAAAGAACATCCTGCTGCGCTTTATTAAAACGATGGATCTCATCGATAAAAAGGATCGTTCTCTTTCCTTCAAGAGTTAAGCGTTTTTTTGCGCCGTCGATAATTGACCTCATCTCCTGCACATTACTCGTAACGGCGTTTATCCTTTCAAAATGCGATTTTGTAAGACTTGATATTATGAATCCAAGCGCTGTCTTTCCAGTTCCTGGTGGACCATAAAAAATCAATGATGTCACTTTATCGGCTGCAATTGCACGCCTCAGAAGCTTCCCCTCGCCAAGTATATGAGACTGGCCCACAAATTCTTCTATGGATCTTGGCCTCATTTTAACAGCAAGCGGAAGATTTTTTTCAAAATTTTTTTTAAACTCTTTTTCAAATAGATCCATGTCTTTTACCTTTTTAATTAGAAAAAAGATGTCAGAAAATAGAATTCAGACTTTTTCTGGTCTTACTTTCTGTCGTCTGTCATCTGACTTCTGTTATCTTCTTCTCATTATCCTCATACAACTTCTGGAGAACTTCCAATTTAAATCTTTCAAACCATATCATATTGCAACTATGGCATCTATCTATCTCTATAAGATAGTATAAGCTGTAAAAAGCTCTTTCCATTCTTTTTTTGCATTTTGGGCATAAGGCACCCGGCTTAATTTTAGGTTGCAGCTTAGAAATATCGCTGGATTCCTGCAAAGATTTTATTGCAGCAGCCATTTTCAAAACTTCCGATTTAAAACCTTCCTCGCACCTTGAAAGAATTTTTGAAATATTGGCCAGTGGCACTAATACGCCTCTGCAAAATTTGCACTGATATATAGAAGTATCTTCATAATTAATTTCACTTAATGGGGTTTTACAAGCCGGGCAATCATACGTATCGCTATTTTTGTATTCTTTTCTAAAAATCGCGTTTAGCTCGGCATCCTCATAGGCAAGCTCTACTTTATCTTCCCCTATTTTCTGCACCCAGGCCTGAGGAGTCAAAATAGATACGCTTGCTATCTCCTCTATCCCGTAAGGCCCGTTCCATTTGCCTCCATGTCCGGCGACAAACCATGAGTTTTTTTTAATTGGTTCGGACATATCTTCAAAGAACCTTCTGTTCGGTTCTTGTTTTGACATTGCAGACTCAACGACACTTTTCAAATTTGTATGTGCCTGCTCTATCAATAGTCGGATCCTTTTAGATGCCGGAGGATGGGTAGAAAATAACTCCGGGAAAATCCCTTCTTTTTCGTCCAACTCTTTAAAACTTGGGTTCATAAAAAAAATCGATTCAAGATAATCAGCTCCAAACCCGTTACCCCTCCAGGAATTGGATATTATATAAAGAGATTCTGCCAGGCTCAGGGGATCCCTTGAAAGCTCAACCGCAACCGCATCTGCCCTGTACTCTTTTTCGCGCGATATAAACATCATTAACAAGAAATTCATCCCCTTAAATACCGACAATATTATATAAGCTGCCCAAAAATATAGGTTCGTACCGCGTTTCCCCAGCCCCTTTTCAAGATTTGCTATAACGCTGGCGTACAATCCGAATATCGAGCTCGTTACAGAAGCTATCAAAGAATCTCCCGAAACAATATGTGCCACTTCATGGGCAACCACCGCTTCCAACTGAGGCCTGGTCAACCTGGCCAGTAATCCTTCGGTAACTCCTACGGCGGACCTTCCGGAAAAATCAGATATACTGAATGCATTTTTCCCTGAAGTTGGTATTGAATAAATCTCGATATTTTTCCCTCCCGAGGCTACACTTATCTCTTCTGTGATATTTTTAAGCCTCCGGTGAAAATTATCTTTGGGATCAAGTTCTTTGGCGCCTATATTTTTGAGGATTTTATTCACAAGGTTTCTTGTAGAAATAAACCAATGCACTAACGCTAAAATGAACGCTAAAATTAGTAGAAATAAAATTTCATAACTTGTTAATCCCAATGATAGATTTTGCTTTGGAACCCACTCAATGGAATTATCAAGGATAAATATTGCTTTTAAAACGCCTGCAAGGATACAAACTGTGAGAAAATAAAAGAAAATAAGGAAGGAAAATACAACCAAAACCATTCTAGTTTTGGTCTTTTTGATTTCTACGAATGTAAACCCCGTTAGAGATTTATAATTATTTTCTGACTTAGGGTTTTGGGAACTTTCCATAAAAAGGCTTATCTCAATTTGGTGAAACTTTGCCTACAGAACCTCTAAACGGGGTAAATGGCATAATTGATTGCCTCATGCTTCTAGCAGCAGGCCTCAGGTTTTGGTTTATTTTTGAAGCTTGCGGCTTGAGGCATGCAGCATATGGTTTTCAATAAAAAATTCCCCGCAATGCCGTGTAGTTTGCTAACTTTGAACCTGTTTTGTACAGGTGGGTGCCCTCTTATATAGCCCAAAGGCCATCTAAAGTTAGGCTCCCTATAAAAATAATGTTGGCTCAAAATTTCACAAATATCACGCACACCGCAGGGAAATCTATTTATCTCTACTACAAGTATATCATATTAAAAACTCAAAAACAAGGAAGCTGGAATTCGCGGTTTACCTGAACTTAACGGAGAGTTTATCGGAAAGATTGTCTCTTATTTCTTTATCAATAGGATTTATCTCTTCATCAGTAAGAGTCTTTTCTTTGCTCAGATACTCCACCCTATAAGTAAGGCTTACCGAGCCCTGCGGTATGTTTTTACCTTTATAAAGATCCAAAAGCTCGACGCTTTTAACAAGATTCTTACCAAATTCCCTAATTATGTTTATTATTTCACTGGAAGAGATTTTGTCACCCGCTATCATGGATATATCCCTGAAAACCGAAGGAAAACGCTGTATCTCTTGAAATCTCTTTTCCAGTTTGGCTATTTTTATTACATCATCGAAAAATATTTCCGAGATCGAAACATTCTCAATCTTTATATCAAAATTTGCGAGCACCCTGCTTGATACATCCCCGATCGTCCCAAGGCAGAGATTATCTTTTTTTATAATAGCGGCCCTGTTTTTTGAATAAAGGGGCATATCAATTTTTTCAAATACAATATTTTCGATCCCGAGCCCGGAAAAAAGCGTTTCGATAATTCCTTTGAGGTCAAAAAAATCAAGCTCACTAGCGCCTCTTTTCCAATCCCCAGCTCCCCCATGGATCGCTATCACTAAACTCCGCGGTTCGACATAACCTGTTTTGGACCTGGTGCTTTCCTTAATAGATGGGTCTTTGGCATAAACCCTTCCCAGTTCAAATAATTTTATCGGATTTGCTTTTCTGTTAATATTAAAAGAAACAGCCGAAATCATTCCCGGAATAAGGCTCGGCCTCATATTCTCCTGCTCAGCACTTAATGGGTTTTTTATCTGAACGGCGTCAACTTTATTGAATAATGCTTTCTCCAGCGCCGATGTGCTTACGAGACTATAAGTCTGCGCTTCATCAATGCCTAAGCTTAATAAAGTGTTTTTAGCAAAATTTTCCACAACCTTGCTGTATTCCATTTTTACGGGTTGCTCTATAATGTGAGGTATTGTTGATAAAAAATTATCGTATCCGGTGATCCTTGCCACCTCTTCTATAAGGTCCTCTTCGATCCTCAGGTCACCTCTAAAACTGGGGATTTCTACCAAAAGCCTGTCGTAAGATCCCATTACCATAAAACCCAGATTGGTCAAAATTTTTCTTAAATGCGTTGATGGTATGCTGGAACCAAGGACCTTATTAAGTTTTTCAAGCCTTAGCGGTATTGCTCTTTTTGATATCGCCTTAAATCCGGCGTCTTTTATGATACCTATCTTCCCTTCGGCCATCTCTTCAATGAGCATAGTAGCCCTATTCGATGCTTCCAGTATTGCTCCCGGGTCTACTCCTCTTTCAAACCTGTAGCTGGAATCCGTAGAAAGCGCCAATTTAAAAGATGTTCTCCTTACCGAAACAGGATTAAATATTGCACTTTCAAGGAGTATGTTTTTTGTTTTATCGGTAATTTCGGTTTCCAAGCCGCCCATTATGCCTGCGATCGCAACCGGTTTCTGGGCATCTGCGATAACAAGCATACCTTTGGAAAGTTTTCTTTTAATCCCGTCTATCGTTATTATTGACTCGCCTTCTCTTGCTGATCTAACAACCACTTTCCTGCCTTCGAGTTTATCAAAATCAAACGCATGCATTGGCTGCCCCATCTCTAAAAGGCAGAAATTAGTAATATCAACGATATTATTAACTGGCCTAAGATTCATAGCTATTAATCTATCGGAAAGCCACTTGGGAGAAGGCCCGACATTTACATTTGTAATGATCCTGCCTGTATATCTGGTGCATAGAGTTTTATCATCTATGGATATTTCAAAGGTTCTTGCTTCTTTACTGAGCATCTTTGCAAATTTTGCATCTATCTTTGTCTTGGGGAATTCCACCATTTTGCCTGTAGCAGCTTTTAATTCTCTGGCTATGCCAAGCACTGAAAGACAATCTGGCCTATTGGGAGTCACTTCTATCTCAAAAATATGGTCCCTATCAACCTTCTCAATATCCTTTACCTCTAAACCGATGTTGGTAAGGATATCCGCAAGCTTCTCCGGGGCGAGCTTTACATCTATATAATCTTTAAGCCAAGTGTATGATAATTTCATAAATTCCGTATTTCGTCGTTCGTACTTGTCTGCCGACAGGCAGGCTTCGTACATCGTTATTTTTTGGGTTTTCGAAATACGATGTACTATGTACGAAGTACTGGTTTTAGAATTGTCTCAAGAACCTTATGTCGTTCTCGTAAAAAAGCCTTATATCATCTATGCCGTACTTCAGCATAGCAATTCTTTCGACTCCCATTCCAAATGCAAATCCGCGCCATATCTTCGGATCGTATCCGACAGATTCAAAAACCTTCGGATTGATCATTCCAGCCCCGAGGATTTCGAGCCACCCTTTTCTGCCGCATACGCTGCAGCCTTTGCCGCCGCAGATGATGCATGATATGTCTATCTCTGCGCTTGGTTCCGTGAAAGGGAAAAAGTGCGGCCTAAACCTCATCTTTATATCTTTTCCGAACATCTGCCTGCAAAATAAAGTCAGCACTCCTTTAAGATCGGTGAATTTTATATCCTTATCCACCATAAAACCTTCTACCTGATTAAACATGAATAGATGTGAGGCATCAACTGCATCCGGCCTGAATACTCTCCCGGGCGCAACTACCATCAAAGGCGGCTCTTCTTTTTCCATTACCCTTATCTGGACAGTTGAGGTCTGGCTTCTCAAGATTACATCATTATCAATATAGTATGTGTGAAAGGATTCTCTGGATGGATGGTCTTTAGGTATATTTAAAGCATCAAAATTATAGTACTCTTTTTCAATCTCAGGGCCTTCTGCAACCTTAAATCCAAGCCTCAAAAATATTTCTACAATATCATCAACGATCTTTGTAATAGGATGCTTTTGACCTATATGCGTTTTAATTCCGGGGAGTGTGATATCAATAGCTTTTGTTTCTTCCGCGCCAATGGAACCTGCTAGGATTTTTTCATCAAATTTAGCCAATAAATTTCTTTTGACTTCATTAGCCAATCTTCCGATACTAGGACGCTCAGCTTCCGGAATTGACGGGATCTTTGACATTATATCGCTTAAAATCCCGTTTCTTCCCAGATACTTTATCCTAAGAGATTCGAGTTCTTCTTTGGTATTGGCTGAGCTTATAGAAGTAGCTGCGTCAGCTTCCAGTTTTTTCAATTCTTCTATCATGTTTTTTTCCGTATAGCGTCGTGCGTACGGCGTAACGCGTAAAATTGCATATTATTTTCTCAAAACTCTATACGCCATACTCCGCACTATCTTTACTATTTACCCTTGGCTATCGCTACAAGCTTTTCGAATGCTGCTTTATCTTTCAAAGCTATATCAGCCATGACTTTTCTATTAAGGGTCACGTTTGCTTTTGCTAATCCGCCGATAAACTTGCTGTAGGAAATCCCCATCTCTTTACAAGCCGCGCTTAACCTGACAATCCAAAGAGCCCTAAAAAGCCTTTTTTTGGCTTTTCGATCTCTGTAGCTATAATACATTCCCTTTTGTACAGTCTCTTTAGCTGTCCTATAAAGTTTTCTGCGGCCTCCTACAAAACCTTTGGCCTTCTTCATTACTTTTTTTCGCCTTGCACGCGAAGAATGAGCATGTTTGACTCTTGGCATTTTTTTCTCCTTTTACTTTTGTCTCGTATTTTATTGCCCTAAATTAGATTTATGCAAAACACGAAGTACGATGTACTGCTTTTATATTATTTCCCGTATGGCATTACTTTATTTACCATGGATTCCATTGCCGGACTCACGAGCCCGCTTTTTCTTAGCAATCTTTTTCTCTTGCGGGTTTTTTTGGTTAAAATATGGCCCTTGCCTGATTTTCTTCTTTTGATCTTACCGCTTTTGGTAAAACGCAGCCTTTTGGCTACACACCTTCTTGTTTTGAGCTTTCCCATTGTTTTTCCTTTTCTTTGGTTTTACTTAAAAATATATTCTTAATATAAAAATCGAGCGATTATAAATATAAAACAGAACTTATTCTGATTTTTATTTTATTTTTTTTATTTAGCCGTGAAATACATGACCATGGTATTACCTTCAAGCTTTGGAAATTTCTCGATCTCGGCAATATCGCTCATATCCTTAATAACCCTGTCTATTACTCCCTTGCCGATATCCATGTGAGACATCTCCCTGCCGCGGAACATCATGGAAACCTTTACCTTGTCTTTTCGCTCAATAAATCTTCTTAGATGATTGAGCTTTGTCATGTAATCATGTTCTTCAATATTGGGCTTTAGCTTTATCTCTTTAATATGGATTACGCGCTGTTTTTTACGGGCTTCTTTTTCGCGCTTTTCCTGCTCATATTTAAATTTGCTGTAATTCATTACTCTGCAGACTGGCGGATTGGCTGTCGGAGCAACTTCGACAAGGTCTAAACCGCTCTCTTGCGCTAATCTCATACCTTCCTGAGTGGCTACCACTCCTATCTGCTCGCCGTTCGGCCCAATAAGTCTTACCTGGCTAACTCTAATACGATCATTTACCCTGAATTTCTCTTGAATAATCCCACCTCCTGTTTAGTTCTTAGCTCATGGCTCATAGTTCATGGTAAAACTATAACCAATAAGCTAAGAAAATTTTAAGATTTTTTTGAAGCTTCTTCTTTAACTCTCTTTATAAAATCGTTTATGTTCATAGAACCGAGATCGCCGTTTCTTTTTGAGCGGACAGAGATAGCGTTTGAGCTAACTTCCTTATCGCCTATTACAATCATATAGGGAACCTTGGTTACCTCTGCTTCCCTTATTTTATACTGCATCTTTTCATTTCTAAAATCTGCTTCTGCCCTGATCCCTTTAACCTTTAAAGCATTTTCCAGTTCTTCGACAAATTTCTGATGGCGCTCGGCAATAGGAATTATCTTTGCCTGGACTGGTGCCAGCCATATAGGGAATTCGCCTGCGTAATGCTCGATAAGGACCCCCATAAATCTTTCTATCGATCCAAGAAGCGCCCTGTGGATCATTATGGGACGATGGTTTTGGTTATCCTGACCGACGTATGTAATGTCAAAACGCTCCGGCTCATTGAAATCAACCTGTATGGTACTGCATTGCCAGACTCTTCCTATGGCATCTTTTATCTTTACGTCAATCTTAGGCCCATAGAATGCGCCACCGCCTTCGTCTATCTTAAACGGCAAGCCCGCCGATTGAAGCGCAGACTTAAGGGCGTTTGTCGCCTCATCCCAGACTTCGGGCTGTCCTACATAAGTTTCTGGCCTCGTCGATAGGTATATATCGTATTGAGTAAACCCGAAATCCTTTAACATATTAAGAACAAATGTTAAAACTCTCTTGGTTTCATAGTCAAGTTGTTCGCGTGTACAAATAATATGCGCATCATCCTGCGTAAAACCGCGGACCCTCATAAGGCCGTGCAATACCCCGGATCTTTCATAGCGGTATACGGTGCCAAGTTCTGCCCATCGGATCGGAAGCTCCCTGTAACTGCGTTTGCGCGATTTATATATCAATAGATGAAACGGGCAATTCATGGGTTTGATCAAATATGGGACCTCATCCACATCCATAGGTTTATACATATTTTCCGTAAAAAAATCTGTGTGTCCGCTCGTCTTCCAAAGATCCTGCTTGGCAATATGCGGCGTATAAACTAATTCATATCCGCTTGCCAAATGCTGCGCTCTCCAATATGTCTCTATCATTGACCTGACCAAGGCACCCTTCGGATGCCAAAAAACAAGGCCTGGCCCCGCCTCTTCCTGCAAAGAAAATAGATCCAGATCGCGCCCAAGCTTACGATGATCTCTTTTTTCAGCTTCACTAAGCATGGCGAGATATGATTTTAAATCCTCTTCTGAAAAGAAAGCTGTTCCATAAATACGCTGAAGCATCGGATTTTTTTCACTTCCGCGCCAATATGCGCCTGCAATAGAAAGAAGCTTGAATGCTTTTACTTCCCCGGTAGCATTGATATGAGGCCCTTTACAAAGATCGCTAAATTTTCCGTGCTTATATATAGTAACTGATTCTCCTGGTAGCTCTTTAATAAGCTCGACCTTATAATTTTGTCCGAGTTTTTCAAAAAAAGCTACTGCATCGCTTTTTGTAAGGTCTTCTTTTACAAACTTTGAATTATCCTTTACTATCTCCTGCATTCTTTTTTCGATCCGCACCAGATCTTCCGGTACAAACGGCTCTGATCTATCAAAGTCATAATAAAACCCTTCTTCAATAGACGGCCCTATACCAAGTTTCGTCCCGGGAAAAAGATCGCAAACAGCTTCAGCCATTATATGCGAAACAGAATGCCTTAATGTGGATAATTCCATAATTAAAATGATTCCGAATGTTAAAATCTTACTTATAAAACTACTATGCATCAAATCTTATTCGGCGGACACATCTCTAAAAATTGTTAACTACCCATCGAACTTAAATCGGTGGCCTGATTTAGTCAAATTAAAACCAATTTTCCTAAATCAGTCTCACCAAAGTTCGATATGCTAAAAATCCGAAAGATTTTTAGCTAGTGGCCCGGTAGCCTGTCCGCCAATCTTTGTGGCAAAGACTCGCCCATTTCTAATTTGTTAATCTATCGAATCTAACCCTGCGGGAAAATCTCTAAAAATTGTGATTCAATTTTTTGACATTTTCCACGCCAAGAGGCGCCATCGAATTTTATTCAGCGGTCTAATTTCAAAATTATAACAATTTTTGAAATTAGTCTCGCAAAATTCGATGCGTTAAAAAACCTTTCGGTTTTTTAACAGTGGTGGGCCCGGTAGGACTCGAACCTACGACCCCTTCCATGTCAAGGAAGTGCGCTAACCAACTGCGCTACGAGCCCACGCAAAATTTTTTACTAATTTCAAAAAGTACTAAGCTTGGGCTATTCACTAACCAACTGCCCGCCAAAATATCAAACATTTTGGCGAGGTCTCGCCAATGTAAATTGGCGGACGCTACGAGCCCACAAATAGTTCATAGTTTTTAGTGAATGGTGAATGGTTTTCACTATTCACAAACAACAATTCACTATCAACTACTTAAAATGGTGCCGGAAGTCGGAGTTGAACCGACACGGGTGTGACCCCGACAGATTTTAAGTCTGTTGCGTATGCCAGTTTCGCCATTCCGGCGGCCAATTTAATACATTATTATGTCAAAATTATTATATCTATTTATCGTATTACTTAACGCTCTTTAAGTTCAAAACTTCTGCAGGTAGCCCTCCGAAAACTCCCTGCCTACCGGTTTACCTGCCGTAGGCATGGCAGGCAGGCTTTTCGTCGTTTTCTTAACGCTATCGCAACGCGCATAAAAAGATTTGGCACTTCGAGAGCTATAATACTTCTGCTCGGCGTATTACTTAACGCTCTCGCAGTACCAAACGTACCTTACATTCATTTATTTGGCACTTAAAGAGCTATAATTCTCCTACTCGTCGAATTGCTTAACGCTCTTTCAGCACCAAATCTGCTTCGCAGATTTGGAGGCGCGGGTCGGACTTGAACCGACGAATAAGAGTTTTGCAGACTCTCGCCTTGGCCCCTTGGCTACCGCGCCACAGTAAGGGTATATTTTTGCCAAAACTTAAGGCAAAACCACAAAAAATCGGCAAATAACGCCGATATATAATCCTTTAAAATAGCACGGTATTATCGAAAAGTCAAGAGAAGTTTAGGCTATTTCGGGCAGTATTTCATAACCAAATTATTCAAAGATCTTAAATATTGTTAAAAAAAGGGCACTAAGTTAGGATAACTTAAGCGCCCTTTTTAGATAATATAATG
>CAYWPX010000002.1:0-217005 GCA_964460615.1 uncultured Planctomycetia bacterium | reverse complement strand
TGTAAAACCTTTTTTCCTTCTTACTCTCATTTTTGCTCCTTTCTTTAATTTTATTATGAATATGGACAGTTCTTATATATAAATTACCATTATATTATCTGAAAGTCAAGAGAAGTTTAGGTAATTTAACCTAATAGTTAATTGCCAAAACACTAATATTTGCAATTATGCAAAAAAAGGGCACTAAGTTAGGATAACTTAAGCGCCCTTTTTAGATAATATAATGCTATATTTAGAAAATCAAACCCGAAAAACTACCTGCATCTACTGTTGACAATACTCTGTTTGTGTCTGCTGCAGCCCATTTTACCTGGCCACCTACAAATAGAACATTTACGCCGTCAAGCGCATGGTTATTATTGGCAGCTGTTGCATCCAATGTACCTGTGGCTGGCGTTGCAATTTTATCAGAGACAACCGGTTCGGTTGATGCACTGCTTTCATTCTTTGACCTGTCATATGCATAACTACGTGTTCCACCAAGCGCGCCTCCAACAGCGGCCTGTGTTGCGTTTGCCGTAGCTAGGCTAGGGCAATTGAAAATCTTTAAACTGTCGATATATTTGTCAGAAAGAGGGCCTAGACCAACGCCTCCATTTACGCCTGTGCTTGGGAAATTTTCCTGATTATCCCCGGCATAAAGATGAAGCGCTATACCAATCTGTCTTAGGTTATTTGCGCAGTTTGTTCTGCGTGCTTTTTCCCTGGTCTTCTGAATAGCAGGAGTGAGAAATGCCGCCAATATACCTATAATAGCAATAACTACCAGAAGTTCTATAAGTGTAAAACCTTTTTTCCTTCTTACTCTCATTTTTGCTCCTTTCTTTAATTTTATTTTTATTATATATAAATATAAATCCTCTCAATCACACTATTGTAATTGAGTTAAAGAGAAGTATACCATATATATTCTGCTTTGTCAAGAAGCGCTTTGCTTAACATACTTTTTTCTACCTGTTTAGTTTTCTCAACATACCCATTTCTATCCAATATGCAATATCTGTTTAAGCTTTTGCCAAAAGGGACTTGCTTTTTGTTCAGTTCATTAAGGACTATGATATCAAGATTCTTTGTTATTAATTTATTTTTGGCGCTTTTTATGGAGTCATTGGTTTCAAGAGCAAAGCCAATGAGAATTTTGTTGCCTTTCTTTTTTCCAAGCCCTTCTAAAATATCAGGATTATTGGCCAATTCAAGGATCAATGGTTTCCTTGCCTTGATTCTTTTAATCTTTTTAGAAAAAAATCTTTTTGGCCTGAAATCGCACACCGCAGCTGCCATTATCACAATATCGCTATTTTTATAATTATGCTCAACCGCCTTTTTCATATCCAGGGTTTTTTCAACCCTTATATACTTTTTAAGGCCCTTGGGAGGCTTAATATCCACAGGGCCATTAATAAGAATGACATTCCATTTCCTCTTTATAGCCTCTTTGGCAAGATAATAACCCATTATGCCGGTTGAGTAGTTCGAAATATACCTTACAGAATCTATTGGCTCTCTGGTCGGGCCTGCGGTTATAAGAACCGTGGGTATTCTCTTTTTTTGCCCTTTTTTTTCAAAAGAACTATGTTTAATCATTTGAGGATCTTTTTCGCTAAGCTTACTATATCAGAGATCTCTGATATATGGCCCACTCCTTCAATGCCACAGGCAAGTCTTCCTTTGATAGGACCGACAAATTTATATCCCAGTTTTTTTAGTTTTGCAATATTATCGGTAATTATAGGATTGGTATACATAGCTTCATTCATAGCCGGCGCTATCAGAATGGGCGATTTTGTAGCGCATACTAAGGTTGTAAGCGCATCATCACATATGCCGGATGCGATTTTCGATATTATGTTAGCGGTTGCCGGCGCAATAATTACCAGGTCCGCTTTTTTGGAAAGCGCTATATGTTTAATATCCCACTCTTCCGGCGACTGAAACATCTCATCATACACCTTGTTCCCGGATATGGTCTCAAATGTGAGCTTTGTAATAAACTCTTTGGCTTCTTTTGTCAGAACTACTGTAATATCGAATCCTTCTTTTTTTAAAGAGCTTATGAGTTCGCATGCCTTATAAGATGCTATGGAGCCGGTTACGCCTATTACTATATTATTTTTTTCTTTCATATGTTCACCCTATAGATCAAGATGCTTTACTAATTAGCATCTTCCTTGGCTGGTTTTCTTTTGAAAGATATTTTCCCTTCATTTATTTCCTGAAGAGCTATATTAGAAAATTTTTGGTTTAGATTTGCTTCGACAAGTCTCGGCGCTCCATTATTCAATTCAGACGCTCTCATCGAGACAAGCATAACTGTCTTATAAAAACTGCCTACCTTTTCTACAACATCAACAATAGGAATCTGGTTCATATCTTACACCTTTCTGCAATTATGACCGACCTTAATTCTTCCAATGCCTTCTTAAGGTCGTCGTTAACCACCTTGTAGTCATATCTATTAAGATATGAGATCTCTTTTTTTGCTATGCTCAAACGCCTCTTAATATCCTGGCGGCTGTCTGTCATTCGTCTGACCAACCTTTTTGACAAAATTTCAATCGACGGAGGAAGAATAAATATCAGAATGGCATCCTTGAATATTTTTTTTACATTTATAGCGCCTTTTACATCTATCGACAAAAGCACATCCTCGCCTTTATTAATTCTTCCGACAACAAATTTTTTGGGCGTTCCGTAATAAAATCCGAAATTCTTCGTCCATTCAAGAAAACCGTTCTTTGAAATTATATCCTTGAATTTTCTTTCTGTAACAAAGAAATAATCTCGCCCTTCTTTTTCTCCGTTTCGCGGCAATCTTGTCGTCATGGATATGGAAAGGGTTAATTTGATTCTCTTGTTGATCAACAACTTTTCCAGTGTCGTCTTGCCGCAACCGCTAGGGGCTGAGATAATGAATAATTTCCCGCGTCTTTTCATGAAAGGCGCTCCGTAATAGTTTCCGGAAGAACGCTTGTGAGGATTATATGTTTTGAATCGGTAACAATAACAGCCCTGGTGCGCCTTCCGTTTGTTGCGTCGATAAGCATATTATCTTTTCTTGCTTCGTTTACGAGCCTTTTCATCGGCGCTGTATTCGAACCTACCACCGCAATGATTCTGTCCGCCATAACAGCGTTATCATAACCAAGGCTTATAATATTTGATTTTTGATTCTTCATTTTTTCTTTGACCTGCTCAACAGACAGACTTGAGGCTTTATAATTACTCTATATTCTTCGCCTGTTCCCTGATTTTTTCAATTTCGCTCTTAATAACAATTACTTTCTGAGAAATTTTAAAATCCGTCGATTTGGACCCGATAGTGTTTATCTCACGGTTCAATTCCTGCGAAATAAAATCTATCTTTTTTCCTACCTCGTCGCTAGAAAGTTTTAGAAGATCCTTGATCCCGATCAGGTGGCTTTTCAAGCGGGTAGTCTCCTCGGTAATATCACAGTTCTTTGCATAGAGCGCAACTTCTTCCTCTAACCTGTTTTTGTCAAACTCTTCCGAGCCGCTCAAATTTTTAATGGTATGTAAAAGTTTTTTTCTGTATTCGTGAATAGACGATGTAGACCTTTTATCTATTTCTTTTAATGCCGATTCAATATAAGAAACTCTCTTGAGCAATTCATTTTTAAGATGCAGCCCTTCTTTCATCTTTTCCCTGTCAAGATCCTTGACTGCAAGCTGTAAAACCTTTTGGATCGAATGCCATAATTTGGATGAGTCCTTTTTTATCTCTCTCGAATTTAAAATTCCCGGGAGATTAATAATATCCTTAAGCTCTATCTCTCCCTTTAATTTAAGGTCTTTCTTTAATTTGGCAATCGCCTTCGCATAATCCGAAGCTAAGATTTCATCAATTATAACTTCTTTAACTTTGGCATTTTTTTGCTCGTGGTTCATAAATAGATTTATTTTACCGCGACGGATCTTTTTCTGAAGATACTCACGTACCATATCCTCTAAAATAGATACGCCTATCGGAAGCCTGGAGCTGATTTCAAGATACTTATGATTCACGGATCGTATCTCTATATCAATAAATCCGTCTTTGGTATTTAATGATGCCCTTCCAAACCCGGTCATGCTTTTTATCATTTCGCCCCTCATAATAATTAGAAATCAGATGTCAGAAAACAGATTTTTCTGCCCTCTGTCATCTGTTATCTATTTTCCGACTTCTGTCTTCTGTTTTCTGTCATCTATCTTCTATTATGCCCAGACTTTTCTCTTTTCTTTTATCTCAGCCTCTTTAGTCGGGTAAAGATCCGCTATTATCTCGTCGGGCCTAAACCAAAGCTGTATCTCCCGTCTTGCATCCTCTTCAGAGCTCGAGGTGTGAATAACATTCTCATAAAGGCCTTTTGTTGTTATTCTTCCATAGGCGCCTCTGATCGACACAGGATCAGCTTCTTCGGGGTTAGTGGCACCGCATATTTTTCTGATTTTAGAAATTGCATCGTCACCCCAGTAAACCATGGCCATGACTTTTTTTCTATCGTGCAGCTCGCCCTGAAGATATTTAATAAGTTCTTCAAAAAATGGTTTGTCCTTCATATGGCTGTAGTGTTCCGCGGCTAATTCTCTGGAGACCTTCACCACCTTGGCTGCTACAATTTCAAGCTTTGTTTCAGAAAGCCTTGACAGGATATTACCCGTAAGAGATTTTTTAAGCCCGTCCGGCTTAATAAGAACAAGTGTTTGTCTATTCATAACTAACTCCTTTTTTGCGTTCTCCGTCGTGCGTACGGTGTATTGCGTAAAATTAATTTCTTATAACGCTGTACGCAGTACACAATACTCCGTACGATAAGTTACTGTCTTCTCAAAATCTTTAAAATCCTGTCCAAATCCTCGTTTGAGAAATATTCAATATTTATTGTCCCGCGTTTTTTGCCGTGGTTAATCCGGATTTTCGTGCCCAGGATCATTTGCAGCTCTTCTTCAATGCTTTTTACAAATTCATCTTTTGTGATTTCTTTTTTCGGGTTGGTCCTAGTTTCACTCATTACCAAAACTTCAAGCTCCCTTACTGAAAGCCCTTTGGTAATAATTTTTTCGGCGATCAATAATTGTTTTCTTTCGTTCTGGACACTTAATATTACTTTAGCGTGCCCTATTGATAGATCGCCCTTTTGTATCAATTCCTGAATTTTTTTCGGAAGGGACAATAGCCTGAGCGTATTTGCGACTGTTGAGCGTTCCTTACCGATAACCTCGGAAATTTTTTCCTGAGTGAAATTAAATTCATCCATCAATCTTTTGTATGCGTGGGCTTCTTCTATTGAATTTAAATTTTCCCTTTGTATGTTTTCGATCAAAGATAATTCCAAAACATCAAGATCGTTCACATTTCTGACAATAACACTCACTTCCTTATAGTCAAGGGCCTTCATAGCCCTTAACCTTCTCTCTCCTGCTATAAGCTCATAGTTACCGTTGGGTGATTCCCGGACGATCAAAGGCTGTACCACTCCTTTTTCTTTTATCGATCGTTTTAATTCATCAAGTTTTTCGCTGTCAAATTTTTCTCTTGGCTGATATTTTGAAGGAATGACCTTTTCTATACTTACTGACATTATCCTTTCGCCGCTATTTTCAGCAAGAACGTTGGTATGCTCAGTTATGTTTTCAGGTATTAATGCACTAAGGCCTTTTCCGAGAGCTCTTTTTTCCATTATTTAATCTCCTCGCTTACAGGCTGATTTTCATTAAGAGTTGGTTCTGCGGTACTATTATCAGTCATATCTGTTTCTATAACTTCTTTATTATCAATATGTTGCACAATATTCTCTCCTAAGAATTCCTTTGCCAACTCAAAATATTTTCTGGCACCTATTGAATCTTTATCATATAACGCTATCGGCTTACCAAAGCCCGGGGCCTCAGTAAGCTTAATATTTCTCGGAATCACAGAATTATAAACTTTTTCTTTAAAAAATCTTTTTGCTTCATCTATTACTTCCTGGGTAAGCCTTGTTCTAAAATCTGCCATAGTCAATAGAACGCCTTGGATCTCAAGATTTGGGTTCAGATTTTCTTTTATAAGCTTTATTGTATTTGTTAACTGCCCCAAACCTTCCAAAGCATAATACTCACACTGTATCGGTATTAGCACAGAATCTGATGCAGTGAGAGCATTTAATGTAAGAAGTCCCAGGGATGGAGGGCAATCTATTAAAATATAATCGTAATCATTTTTTATTTCGTCTAAAATTTTTTTTAGCTTGTATTCTCTTCCTATTGTTCCAACCAATTCAACTTCGGCGCCGGTTAGATCTATTTTGGATGGTATTAAAAAAAGATTGTTTATCTGGGTTTGGAGAATTATGTCTTTAGGATTTAAATGATTAATGATGAGATTGTAAATACTATTAACGACTTCGTTCTTATTTATTCCTATGCCGGACGTGGTATTTGCCTGGGGATCTATATCAATAAGGAGGATTCTTTTATTTTCCATAGCAAGGCTTGTAGACAAATTAATTGCTGTTGTAGACTTGCCTACGCCACCTTTTTGATTACATATAGATATTATCTTACCCATAATTGATTTATTTTAGCATTAAATATTTGCTAAGTCAAGGAAGATATTAGTTTGGCTTCTAGCTTCGGGCCTAAAATATAAATCGCTAATTAATTATTTAATATAAGTTTATTTTATTATTAGTATGGAGCCTGAGGCCTGAGACCCTCATTGTTCCACGTAGAACAATGCTGTTCTTATTCGCTAAGGTTGCCTTTTTAAAGCAACCTTAATTTTAGCGAGCTTTGCCCCCTTCATACCAAAAAGACCCTTCTGCTCTTCTGAAAGTATTTTTATGACAACTTTATCCTTAGTAACACCAAGTTTCTTGAGAGCGATATCAATCGCCTCTTTAACAGTATTACCACTTACCTCAATATAATTAAGCTCATACTTACCGGTCACGATAGTATCCTAAATATTATACACTCTTCATTATAGCTCTTTGCTGAAAAAATGTAAATAAAGTGCTGGTCAACCAATAAAGAACAAGACCTGAAGGAAAATTATATAAAATAACTCCGAAAATAACGGGAAATAAAATCATCATAATTTTCTGCTGCTGCGCCTGCTCTTCTGAATACGCATAAGATGATGAGCTTGCAGAAATTTTTTGTTGGAAAAACATGGCTAAAACCATCAAAATTGGCAAAATATTAAATGTGTTACCTAATAATGGCAATGTAAATGGCATTTTAATAGCCTCAGGCATAGAAAGATCCTTGATCCATAAAAAATTTGAGCCTCTTAATTCAACTGATTTGAGCAAGGCATTATATAATGCAAAAAAGATCGGCATCTGCAGTATCATCGGCAAGCAGCCACCCATAGGATTCACTTTATGCTTTTTATATAACTCTAGCATCTCCTTTTGAAATTTTTGCGGGTCATTTTTATGTTCTTTTTTAAGCTTTTCCATGTGGGGCTGCAAAGATTGCATTTTTTTCATAGATTTATAACTTGTTAAAGATAAAGGAGATAGAATAATATTTACCGCTAAAGCCAGCAAAATTATCGCCAACCCCCAATTTGGAATAAATCTATGAATACCTCTCATCATCCAAAGTAGAAATTTACTGATCCCGCCAAAAAAACCAAAATTTATACTATCATCGATTCCTATATTTAAACTATTAATAATAGGAATATCGTTAGGTCCCGCATAAAGAAAATAGCGATTAACAACAGTTGAGCCGGGAGCTATCTCTAATTCCTTAGATTTAATTCCTATAACATTATTAGTGTCACCAATACTATTAGAGAAAATAGCTACACTATCATTAAAAGACTTAAAAGTTAAAGAGAAGTACCTGCTACTCATACATAGCCAATTAATATTACCATTGCCTACATACATTACATCCTTCTTATTTTTAAAGTTAGTAATTCGATTGTCTGCTTTGTAGCTAAGAGCTGTATATCTCTCATCAAATTTAGATCCAGAATTGATATTGCTTGCGCCTACAATATCATAAGAGGTCTTTATTACAGTGTCAGACAAATTTTTAAAAAATATTTCCAGATTAATACCATAGTTATCTAAAAAATTATATTTTTTAACAATTTCCAGCTTTTCGTTAACCTTATGACTAAAAATTAAGTTTCCGTCTTCCCTATTTATAGCAAATTCCGCTGTATCAATATTGTTTATTCCCTTTAAAGAAAAAATCCTATTTTTTAAATCCTCGGTATCTGTCAAAACATAGGATTTATCGCCGGTTTTATAGTCTAACAGATCTATCTCCTTGATCGAACCGCCTATATTACTTAAGGTTACGTTATATTTGTCAGTTTTAATTTCTATTAACTCTTCTTTGATATCCGAGGGAATAATTTCTGGTTCTTTTAATATCGTTGCGGTAGTATCAAGAGGTTTAGCCACCGTGGTTTTACTAACCTCCGGAATATCATTATTATGATAAAACTTTCCCATCATAAATTGAAAACCAGCAACTACTATTAGAGACAGCGCTACTGCAATTATTAATCTTTTTTCCATCTTAACAATCTTTCTATTTATCTAACTGGATCATAACCGCCTGAATTGAATGGATTACATTTCATAATTCTTACTATTGATTTTATTAATCCTTTAATAATTCCATATTTTTGAATTGATTCAATGGTATAGGAGGAACAGCTGGGGTAGAACCTGCAGGTGTTTCCGTATAGCCTTGATATATATTTATGATACAATTTTATAATAAAAATAATAATATTTTTCATTTAGCTGGATTTTAGTAACCCTTTTAATTTCAATATGTTATAAATATCCCTTTTAACATCCATTAGCTCAATTTTCTTCTTTGGACGCTTTACTACTATAACAAAATCATACCCACTAGTAATAAACTCCTTTAAAAGTCTAAGGCTTTCCTTAATTAGGCGTTTGATTCTATTTCTTCTGGTTGCTAATGGAACCTTGGCCTTAGAACAGGATATTCCGAACCTACTAAACCCAAGACCATTCTTAATCGAATATAAAACAAAAATAGCACCATCCACCGGATGTGCTTTATTGTATACTGTTTTGAATTCGTTTGGTTTTTTGAGCCTGGCTATACTAGACTTATGCGGAGAGAACGTGTTTGCCTTTATATCGTCGGGCTTTGAGCACTTTTCTACCGCCTTTTGTGCGCATTCTTCTCCTGAAACCATGAAGCCTCTTTTTTTTGAGATTTGATTTATTTCTTAGGGTCTTCTTCATTTTTCACCTGTTTTTATTATTTTGAACACTTTATAATTTGAGTGATTATATCATATTTATTTCTTTAGTCAAGCAAAAACTGGTATATGTGATCATATTGACTGAGTAACTTCGTTATTAATTTACAAATTTTTCTTGCAAAGGTTATATCATTTTGATATAATTTGAAAGCTTATCTCAAAAATTCCGCTCAAGTAAACGCGTTTTTCAAAATAATAAGTGCATAAACTGTTGATAAGTAACTACTGAAAAATTGGTTTAATTTTTTTCTATTTCAAATTTTAGTTTTGATTGAATTTTTTTTGTTACCTTACATAACTTCTTTATTTTTAGTATGTTACATTAATAATAAAATTGTTTTAATTTTCTGATCCCTGTGGATAACTGATCCTGGTCGTTATTTAATTTATTGTCTTTGTGGATAAAAATTCGGTATTTTAAAAGCAAGAGTATATAATGGCAATTCTAGATGTCGCGTCTGTTTGGTCAAAAGCAAAAGAGCTGATTAAAGCAAGGATCCCGGAACAAGGTTTTGAGGCTTGGTTTAGCGCAGTTCGACTTGAATCCGCTGAGCCAGGCAATAATTTTGCGGTTCTGGAAGTTCCGAGTGAGTTTGTCAGAGATTGGATAATAAAAAATTATTTGAAAATTGTAAGTGACTGCCTTAAAGAGTCTCTCGGCGAAGAGCGGGAAGTGCGGTTTTCGATAGGGAGCTCTCTTGAAGAAAAATCTTCCGAAGTGATCCAGCAAAAAGAAAATTACGCACAAAAAAAAGAATTAAGCCTTCCGAATTTAAGATTAATAGAACGGTACACGTTCGATAAATTCGTGATCGGGCCTTCGAACAGATTTGCTCATGCAGCCAGTCACGCTGTTGCTGACTCTCCGGCAAAAGAGTACAATCCTTTATTCATACATGGCGGTGTGGGGTTAGGTAAAACCCATCTAATGCATGCCATCGGCCATTACGTAACAACCAAATATCCGAACCTTAAGGTTATTTATATATCCAGCGAAAGATTTACCAACCAGCTTATCAACGCCATCCAGAATAGAACCACGGCGAGTTTTCGCTCAATGTATCGTAGCGTCGATATACTTCTTATCGACGATATTCATTTTATTGCCGGAAAAGAATCCACTCAGGAAGAGTTTTTCCATACTTTTAATGCTTTACATGAAGCGCATAAGCAGATTGTTTTATCAAGCGACCGCTCGCCAAAAGATATCCCGGGATTAGAAGAAAGGCTTGTTTCAAGATTTGAGTGGGGGCTGGTTACTGACATTCAACATCCTGATTTAGAGACAAGGATCGCGATTTTGAGAAAAAAAGCTGAGGATGAAGGAGTAATAGTGCCTAACGAAGTCACTTTTTTCATAGCCGAAAAAATAAAAACTAATATAAGACATCTTGAAGGCTCGTTAAATAGAGTGGTAGCTTACTCCAAGCTTATTAATAAAGAAATAGACATTGCTCTCGCAAGAGAAGTCCTAAAAAATATGCTTGTGGAAGAAGAGAAAAGAATAACAATAGATATAATACAAAAAAAAGTGGCTGAATATTTTGATATCCGCCTTTCTGATATGAGGGCAAAAAAACGAACTAAACAGATCGCTTACCCAAGGCAAGTTGCTATGTATATAGCCAGAGAACTTACTAAGCTATCTTTACCTGAAATAGGGGAGCAGTTTGGCGGCAGAGACCATACAACTGTTATGCACGCAGTTGATAAGATCCAAACTGACCTCAAAAACGACCCCAACACCAAAAATCTCTTAAATAAGCTGATAAATTCTATAAGGGATTAGTGCGGGTTTGTGGATAAGTCGCTCTTTTTTGTGGATAAGTTGTTAATATTTGGTTGATTAGTTGGTTTAATTTTGTTAATATCTTGTTGATAACTTATGTGTTTAAAAGCGGGTTTTCGTTTTTAATTCGTTATCCGCAATTTATCAGTGGGTAATAAATACTTCTAAATCTTTTAAAATCAGCATAATATAAAGATATAAACATATCAACAGGTATTACTAATTTTACTATTTATATATAAAACAATATAGAATAACAATGGAGGGGTTTGATAATGAAGGTAGTGATAAATAAATCTGAGCTTCAAAAAGGCGTTCAGGTTGTTCAGAACGTAGTTACTCAAAGAAGTACTCTTCCTATACTTTCAAACATACTTATAGAAACATATAAAAACAAACTAAAACTTACTGCCACAGATTTGGATATAGGTATATCGTGTGTTGTAGATTGTGTAATAGAGGAAGAGGGTTCGATAACAGTACCTGCAAAAAAATTTGCCGATATTATAAAAGAGTTACCACAAGATGAAACAGTGATCTCGGTTAAAAAGAATAATATAGTGACCATAGAATCAAAAAAACTCTATTTTAAAATAATCGGATTACCGAAAGATGAATTTCCAAAACTCCCGTCTTTTAAGGATAACGACAGCCTGGTAATAGACCAGGGTGTTTTAAAGAATATGCTCACCATGACCTCTTTTGCGATCAGCCACGATGAGACCAGATATGTACTTAACGGAATATACTTCATCGTAAAAAATTCTATTCTAAGGCTTGTTGCAACAGACGGAAGAAGACTTGCTATGATGGAAAAAAATATAGATGTACCGAAAAACCTGGAAAAAAAAGTTGTAATACCGGCCAAAACAATACAGGAATTATTGAGAATAATCAAAGAGGCGGGAAACATAAAGATCAACTTCGGTGATAACCAGATAGCGTTCGACCAGGAGGACACGATCATTATCTCAAGACTTATCGACGGAGAATTCCCGAACTATGAACAAGTTATCCCCAAAGAAAACAAAGAAAAATTCATTGTCAAAAAAGACGAGCTCATACTAGCCGCAAAAAGAGCAAGCCTCCTAACAACACAGGATTCACTGGCAATTAAAATGGATATTCTTAAAGATAGACTTATTATTTCAAAAAGCTCTCCGGATATCGGAGAGTCGAGAGAAGAACTTCCGGCAGAATATAAGGGAAATGAATTTTCGATCGGATTTAATCCCGTATTCATTATCGACGTTCTTAAAAATATGCAGGAAGAATTTGTTAAATTTGAATTTACGGCTCCGGATAAACCGGCGGTCTTAAGAACAGAAAATAATTATACATATGTTCTTATGCCGATGCAGCTGGGATAAAAAACCTAGATCAATATAACCAAAATCAAATGTTAACAGTTATGCATAAGAAAGATTCTGCCAAAGGGATCGGTGAAGTAATTGCAGGGATCCTTTCTAATATAACCGGTCAGCATGCCGGAGACCCTGAAAAACCAAAAGAGATCCTTTTTGAAGAAGATATAAAAAAGATATGGGAAGAAATGGTCGGGAAGCAAGCGGCGAAACATTCCAGGCCGACAAGTATAAGGAAAGGAAAATTAACGGTATTAGTTACCAATTCATCCTGGCTTTATGAGTTGAGCACCAAAAAACAGGAGCTGCTCGATCATATAAAAACAAAAATAAAAAAAGAGATAACAGAGATCCATTTTAAAATAGGTCAAATTGATTAGAGAAATTATCCGAGGTAAGAAATGACAAAAAAAGGGAAAGAAGAAAAAAAAATGAAAGAAAAAGTTCTGGACTTAGAAGCTCCCGGATCAAAAGAAGAACCGATAGAAAAGAAAAAATCCACATATGATGCTACGACCATTCAGGTATTAGAGGGTGTATCGGCCGTAAGGATGCGCCCGGCTATGTATATAGGAGACGTCTCTTCGGCAGGGCTTCACCACCTGGTTTACGAAGTTGTTGATAATTCTATTGATGAAGCTATGGCAGGACATGCGAAAAATATTATCGTTACGGTCCACGCAGATAATTCTGTCTCTGTGGCTGACGACGGACGCGGTATACCGGTAGATATACATAAGACCGAGAAAAAGCCCGCTGTCGAGGTAGTTTTAACTACGCTTCACGCCGGAGGAAAATTCGACCACAGGGTTTATAAGGTATCCGGAGGGCTTCATGGTGTCGGTGTCAGCGTAGTCAATGCGCTTTCAGAATGGCTTGAAGTAGAGGTCAGGCGGGAAGGAAAGATTTTTCACCAAAGATACGAGGAAGGGAAAACCGCTTCAAAGTTAACGACCGTCGGGAAAAGTCAAAAAACAGGAACAACGGTAACATTTAAAGCCGATAAGAAAATATTTAATGTAAAGATAGAATACAGTTTTGATATTCTTTCTAATAGATTAAGAGAAATCGCCTTTTTAAATAAAGGGATTAATATAGAGTTAAAGGACGAAAGAACCGATAAATCCAACATATTCCGGTTCACCGGAGGGATAATCTCTTTTGTTGAGTATCTCAATAAAAATAAAGCAGCTTTAGATAAAAAAGTGATCTATTTCGAAAAAGAAAAAGATATGGTGAAAGCCGAAATAGCCATGCAGTATAATGACGGCTATGCCGAGAATCTTTTTACATACGCCAATAATATTCATACTACCGAAGGCGGGACACATCTGAGCGGTTTTAAATCAGCTCTTACAAGAGTACTTAATCAATATTGTAAAGATAAGGGGCTTTTCAAAAAAGACGCTGATATGTCGCTTTCCGGTGAAGATGCCAGAGAAGGTTTAACCGCCGTAATAAGCATAAAGATACCCAACCCGCAGTTTGAAGGACAGACAAAAACGAAACTAGGCAATAGCGAAGTCGAAGGTATTGTTGCTTCGATGGTTAACGAAGCTCTTGGGACATATTTTGAAGAACACCCGGGAGTTGCCAATAGAATAGTTGATAAGGCGGTACTTGCCTCGCGCGCAAGAGAAGCTGCCAGAAAAGCCAGGGAGCTTACAAGAAGAAAAGGTGCTTTAGAAAGCGCATCCTTGCCGGGCAAACTAGCGGATTGTTCCGAGAGCGACCCAAAACTTTGCGAAGTATATCTCGTAGAAGGCGATTCTGCCGGTGGCTCAGCCAAACAGGCAAGAGACAGGAGGTTTCAGGCAATTCTTCCTTTAAAAGGAAAAATCCTTAATGTTGAGAAAGCGCGCCTGGATAAAATGCTTTCAAACGAAGAAATAAAAACCATTATCTCTGCTCTTGGAACCGGGATAGGTGAAGAATTATCCATAACCAACCTCAGATATGATAAAATAATTCTCATGTGCGATGCTGATGTTGACGGTTCACACATAAGAACGCTTTTGTTGACATTTTTATATAGGCAAATGCCCGGTTTGGTGGAAGGTGGGCATGTTTATATAGCTCAACCGCCTCTATATAAGATAAAACGCGGTAAAAGAGAAGAGTATATTGAAACAGAATCCCAGATGAATAGCCTCCTATTGGAACTTGGAACAGAAGGGATACTTATAACAAGGATCAAAGACAAGAAAGAGTTTACTGATAAGCAATTAATGGATCTTCTTACAAAGCTTGTTGAGCTTGATAGTTTGGCCTCAGCTATTGATAAACGTGGAGTAAGATTTTCAAAATACATCACATTAAGACATCCAAAGACCAAAAAGTTGCCCATTTATCTTATAAAAGTGGAGGGTGATGACAAATTTATTTATTCTGATGACGAATTAGCAGAATTTATGGAATTTGAAGAGAAAAAAGCAGGCAAAGAGATAGAACTGAGTGAGTCAGCGGGTCAAGCTGAAGATAAAACGAACAAAAAGGCAGGCCTTACGGAATTTTACGAATCGAGAGAGATAGAAAAACTTATAGATGAAATTGAGAAGCTTAAGATTGATATAGCCGAATATGACATTTCAGAAGATCAGATCATCTCGAAGAAAAAATCTAAAAAAGACGAAGAGACCAAGCTAGCGCCTATTTATAAGATCTCATTTATTGCGGAAAAGGGTGAAAAAGACGATAAGGAAGAGGATATCGCCGTTCATTCCCTGAAAGAACTGGTTGAGTTCGTAAAAAACAACGGTAAGCACGGCATGACCATCCAAAGATACAAAGGCTTGGGAGAAATGAACCCCGAGCAGCTTTGGGAAACCACTATGGACCCTGAGAAAAGGACTATTCTTAAAGTTACGGTCGAAGATGCAGTAGAAGCGGATGAAATGTTTACGATTTTGATGGGCGACCAGGTTGAGCCCAGGCGTGCATTTATTGAAACACATGCACCTGAAGTAAGGAATTTGGATATATAATTAGCTCATAGTTCTTGGTTCATAGCTCATAGTAAATTCTTTTTACCATGAACAAAGAGCCCTGAGCCATGAGCTCGACGAGCAAAGCGAGGAAAGATGTATACAAGAAATGAGAAGATAGTACCGATTTATATCGAAGACGAGATGAAAGATTCTTATATTTCGTATGCGATGAGTGTCATCGTTGGCAGAGCGCTTCCTGATGTAAGGGACGGATTAAAGCCGGTTCATAGAAGAATTCTTTTTGCGATGAGGGAATTGAGCCTAGAACATAACAAGCCTTACAAAAAAAGTGCCCGTATCGTTGGAGAGGTTCTTGGTAAATATCATCCGCATGGAGATATGGCAGTATATGATGCGCTTGTGAGAATGGTCCAGGATTTTTCGCTTAGATATCCGCTCATTGAAGGCCAGGGAAACTTCGGGTCTGTGGACGGAGATTCGCCGGCAGCTATGCGTTATACCGAGGCGAGGCTAAGCGCTATTACCGATTGGTTGCTGGAAGATATCGATAAGGATACGGTAAAATTTATACCGAATTTTGACGAATCTTTGAGCGAGCCTACGGTAATGCCTGCCACGCTTCCTAATTTATTGATAAACGGTTCATCAGGTATTGCGGTTGGTATGGCAACGAATATCCCTCCGCATAATCTAAGCGAAGTCATTGACGGTGTAGTCGCTCTTATCGACAATCCGGAGATAGAGATCAAAGATATAATGAAATATATTAAGGGCCCTGATTTTCCGACGGGAGGGGTTATCTGCGGGAGAGAAGGCATAAAAAGTGCGTATATGACAGGAAGAGGCAGGTTGACAGTCCATGCCAAGGCACATATCGAAGAATTAAAAGGCGGCAAAAACGCTATCATAGTTAAAGAAATACCTTACCAGGTAAATAAAACCAATCTCATTGAATCCATAGCCAACCTTGTTACAGAAAAAAAGATAGAAGGGATCTCAGACCTGAGGGATGAGTCTGACAAAGAAGGGATGAGGATGGTCATAGAACTTAAACGCGACCAGAATCCCCAGATCATCTTAAACCAGTTATTTAAGCATACTCAGATGCAGGAGACTTTCGGGGTTATCATGCTGGCTCTTGTTGACGGAAGGCCTGCGGTATTGAACATAAAACAGATTCTTCAGCAATATATTAAACATAGAATAGAAATAATCAAGCGCAGAACTAAATTTGATCTGGACAAAGCTCAGGATAGGGCGCATATACTTGAGGGTTTAAAGATAGCTTTGGATGATCTTGACAGGGTCATAAAGACCATCAAACAATCAAAGACTCCCGCCATAGCCAAAGAAGCCTTGATGGAGAAATTTAAGCTCTCGGAAAAACAGGCACAGGCTATATTGGAGATGCAGCTGCAGAGGCTTACCGGCCTTGAAAGAGATAAGATCGAAGCCGAATACCTGGAGTTGATCAAAAAGATTGAATATTATAAGTCTATACTGGGTAGCGAAAAAAAGATCCTTGAGATAATAAAAGCAGAGGCTCTGGATCTAAAGAAAAAATTCGGGGACGAAAGAAGGACCGAGATCGTCGGCGAATTTAAAGAAATGGAGATAGAGGATTTGATAGCCGAAGAAGATGTGGTGATTACCATTAGCCACACCGGATATATCAAAAGATTGCCTGTATCTGCATATAGAAAACAGAAGCGAGGAGGAAGGGGAGTAACAACAGCAGATATGAAGGAGGAGGATTTTATAGAGCATCTGTTTATTGCTTCTACACATGATTATATCCTTTTCTTTAACGATAAAGGGAGGGTGCATTGGCTTAAAGTGCATGAGATACCCCAGGCATCCAAAATCTCAAAAGGTAAAGCTATAATAAATCTCCTGGAACTTGCGCCAAACGAAAAGATAAGTGCCTTTGTATCAGTTAGAGAATTTAAGGAAGGCGAATATCTTGTGATGTTCACTAAAAAAGGCGTAATTAAAAAGACAGCCATTACCGAATATGCCAATCCGCGCAAAGGCGGAATTATCGGTATAACCCTTGAAGACGGTGATGAGCTGATAAACGTTCTTTTAACCGACGGTCATCAGGAAATACTTATTGCTACAAAAGAAGGCAAGGCAATAAGATTCAAAGAGTCTGATGTAAGAGATATGGGCCGGTCGGCAAAGGGTGTAATAGGGATGCGTTTAGGCAAGAAAGATGAAGCTATCGCCGCTGAAATAGTAAAAGACGACGAAACGATTCTAACCGCGACAAGCGAAGGCTTTGGCAAGCGTACTCCTTTTGGGGAATACAGGCTCCAATCGCGCGGCGGTAAAGGAATAATAAATATAAAGACAACATCCAAAAACGGTGTTGTAGTGGGCTTAAAAACTGTTAATGATAAAGATGAGCTGATGCTTATTACTTCAAAAGGCATGATAGTCCGCTGTGCCGTAAAAGATATACGTTCAACCGGGCGCGCAACGCAAGGAGTTAGGCTTATAAGGCTTGACAGCGGCGACAAGCTTTCTACCATAGCCAGGGTAATAGTAGAAGACGACGAAGAGAATGGTAGCGAAAGCACGGAAAAAAGTGCAACAGCAAAATCCGAGAAAGAAAAGTAAAAAGTTGATTGACAAAAGAGGCTTTTAGTAATAGAATCAAAGCCCTTGTAAAAATAAATATTTGAACCTTCGCATTCAAAGCGCCGGTTGAATTTTTCTAAAATTCATCTCGGCTGAATGAGAAGTGAAAGTTTATAAATAAATTTTCTAATTTTAAGGAATACCTTCGTATGCTAACCAGTGGATAGTTTTTTTCAAAAACTATCTCACTAGCATTACGAAGTAGTTTTCCTGCGGAAAACTAAGTCCCCATCGTCTAGTCTGGCCTAGGACATCAGATTTTCATTCTGACGACCCCGGTTCAAATCCGGGTGGGGACGCCAAAATAAAAAATACCATCCATCAAAGGCTGGTATTTTTTATTTTGCCCCCGGCGAATTGATTTAATTTTCGTTATTTTGGAAATTAAATCATGAAGGGGCTCACCACTAATGGTTGGTATTTTTATTTATGCATCAAGACCTAATCAATAAATTTCGAAAATTAGTTCCTGAGGAATTTATTGATTGTTTAGGGATTGATGATAATAATTGATATTAAAACCCTCTTTAAAAAAAGAGGGTTTTTAATTTGCCCCAAGTGTATTGATTTGAATTTTAGTTCAAAAATTCAAATCAACTAGGGGCTAGAAAACAACCTAAACAGGTTGTTTTTTTTATTTTGTCCCCAGCGTATTGATTTAATTTTCGTTATCTTGGAAATTAAATTATGAAGGAGGCGCCAAAAAACAATCAAAATAGCGGTTATTAATAGCGCACAGCTTTCATTGCGGTTTGTTGTGCGGCAGAATAATTTGTCCATTTGATCTCACCGCTTCCGTATAAGTCCGTATATCCATACCTATGATTGGTGAAAGGGGAGTTAAGTATTAAAAGAACATTACCCATAGGGAACAGTGAAAATTCATTATCGGTGACTAAAATGAGATTAGTCATCATATCAACCCTATTTGCGATCAATTTTATTCTATAGAAATAGGTTGAATAGACTCTTAGAGCCGGGTCTCCTATATTAGATGGGTCATAGCTCGTTCCTTCTCCGGGCGGCCTGGATGTCATTCTTGTAGCAGGGCATAAAAAACCTTTCGGATTATCTATATATTTCGAATATAATAACCCTAACCCCATAATAGTTCCATTATTGGATATTGTAGCGCCAAAACTAGGATTTTCTGGCAATTGTACACCGCCGGGATTGGGGTAAACCCATTGATCGTTATTATCCTGGGCATACATCTCAATGGCAAAATGCAATTGCCTCAAATTATTTACACAGGCCATTCTTTTTGCATTTTCCCTGGTGCTATTTATGATGGGTAAAAGGATAGAAGCCAAAATTCCTACAATAATAATAACGACCAGAAGCTCTAAAAGCGTAAAGCCGGATATATATCTATTTTTTCTTAACATGATTTTGCCGAATGTTTTGCTCAGGCAGATACTATTCATATGGAAATCCGCTAAGAAGAATGCCTGTCCCAAAAGGATTTAAAACAGGGTTTTGGCCGTTTACCCATTTAGTATGACCATCGCAGTAAAGCTCATTGCCGCCTTGGCCTTTATGATTTGTATCAGGCCCCCATATTCTGCTTGAAAAATAAAAATCATCCAGTATAAAAACCGTATTTGTTCCGGAATTTGGCCCGAGGTTTTTATAACACATGTAGCTGCACTGCCATGATATTATCCAACTATCCCATTGCGATTTGGGAATGTCTGAATAGTAATTTGGGAAATTACCTTTTGACGGGCACCAGAAAACGTATACATCGTCTAAATATCTTGGATATAGCGATCCTAACATCTCTCCCGATGTGCAATTTTGGTATTGTGCAAGAAAGTCTCCCGGGAAATTGCCATTATTCTCATCAGCAAATAAGCACATCCCCATATAAAGCTGCCTCAGATTATTTACACAGACAGCCCTTTTTGATGCCTCACGGCTTTTACCTATGGCCGGTAGAAGTATTCCAGCCAATATTCCAACGATGCTTATAACAACCAAAAGCTCAATTAATGTAAAACCATATTTTTTTAATAATCGATCAAGCCTTTTAACCATATACAAAGTATATCATAAATAATTGACAATTTAAATAATGATTGACACTTGTAAAAGTATAACCTATATTTAAATATATGCTTACCAAAAATAGAATTTATCTATTGACTGGGATGTGCATTTCACTGCTTTTTATCGCATCAAATATCTGCCCGGTTATCAGCTTTGTCGATTATCTGATGATAATCATGGGTTTGGTGCTTTCTTATTTGATAGCGAAAGAAAGAGGAGTTATTTTCCTATCGATAATATTTATCGCTTTTATCTGGGAAAGAATAGGTCCTTTTGCAATCTGGAATGCTACGTTCTTATATACTACAATATTTTTAGCGACACTTTTTATTAAGGATCAAAAGGCCTCCTCGATCAAGGCTCTTCATTGGATAGAATTACCTTTATTTATCATAATAATATCTATGGGCCTGTCAATGTATAATATACGGTATATAGGATTAGGAAGGACCGAGGTTTTTAGTTATCTCATAGGCCTTATGGTCATGTGCGCTGTTTATAAATTATCCAAGAATAACGACGGAGAAAAAAAGACCGTCATTTTTTCGTTAATATTTATGGCGGTAATAGCCAGTATTCTCGGAATATGGCAGTATATCTCCGGAACTACGATTTGGAACGGCGGGGGGATAGACAGGATTCATTCTACATTTTTACACCCAAGCGTACTCTCGGGATGTTTAGCGCTGATAGTCCCTTTTATTTTTGCAATGATAATATATAAAAGAAATATTTGGCATAAGACGATCTTGTTTTTGGTGCTTTTGGTAGTTCTATCGGCTCTTTTATTGACATATATGCGGGGGGCATGGATAAGCGTAGCGGTGGCGGGTTTAACAATGTTATTTATAAAAAGAGGATTACTGAAAGGGTTAGCAGTGATTTTTTTAACCCTGGCGGCATTGTTTTTATTATTTATAAATTTGCCGAAAGAATTCAAGGCTCCCATAGAAAAAAAATTATTAATAAAAAAATGGGATATATATACTTTTACGACAGGGAGAAATATATATTGGATAAAAGGCTTCAAGGCTTGTCTTCAGAGACCGGTCAGGGGTTTCGGCCCGACAAAACATGTGGAAATTTTCAAAAATTTTGCCAACGCGCATAATTTTTATCTGGCTTATTGGATGGATTGGGGAATATTTTCTTTGATAAGCATTCTTTTTATTATTTTCAAAATACTAAAAGACTCTCTTTCTATTGCAAGAGGGCCCGATAGGTTCAAAGGCGCGGTTAGTTTGGGCGTCTTTGGTAGTATGACAGTTTTTCTTGTAAATGGAATTGCGGAATATTTCTTTATTCATTTAAAATATATAGTCACATTTTGGATCATCGTAGGGCTTTTCCTCTCATTAGGTCCCATTAGAGAAAAAACCGGAGAAAAAGTTATCTCTTAAATTTTTTTAAGTTTTTCTCTCTAACCATTAAATTGAAAACTAAATATAATTTTTTTTAATAAATTGTTAAAATTTCTAATCGTTACTTTTTTTATAACATTATAAAAAAAATTAATAAACTCATTTAAGAATGCGTATTTAAAGAGGTTATGTTAAAAAATGTTTTTGAAAAAGTAAGTATCTAATTTGACAAAACCAACTTTTTGTGATATACTTACTAACGTTTAGGGAGATAATAGCTATGACAAAAAATGAAAAAGGTTTATTTAAATATCAGACTCTTTCTGACAGAGAAAGAAAAAGTTTGGCAATATTGGATATAATAAGGAAAAAAGGTCCGATTTCCCGTACAGATATTTCCAAATTGACCGGGCTTAACATTGTAACCATATCTAACTATGTTAACGAATACATTAATAAAAACCTGGTTATAGAAAGAGGGCTTGATGTATCCAGTGGGGGAAGAAAACCAACCTTAATAGAGCTGGATGCAAAGAATGGCTTTGTGATAGGGGTAGACATAAGCCCAAATTCTATGATCGCCATACTGACTGACCTAGTTGCGAAACCGATAAATAAGGTTAAAAAACTCAGACCCTCAGGCCATATGGAAGAGGTAATAAAAAAATCCATTGATCTTATCCAGGAATTGATGGATACCTCTAAGGTTGATATCAAGAATATAAAAGGGATTGGGCTTGGGATATCAGGAGTAATAAGCGAGGATGCCGGGACGATCCGGGATACCGATCCTGCCAGAGGGTTTACCAGCGGAAGTTATCTTACTATTTGCTCTACCATTGAAGACAGATTTAAAATACCGACTTTTATCGGGAATGATGCTACTTGCGCTGCTTTTGGCGAAAAGCGATTGGCAATAGATGAAGAGATTGAGAATATGCTCTATATCTATTCTGATGTCGGCCTTGGGATCATAATAAAAGGCGATATTTATTGCGGGGCTAGCGGTTCAGCCGGCGAGATACAGGTTGCGCCGGGGCAAGAAGGAAAATTTGGGCTTGATGAAAAAGGATTGTCGTATCTGAGGCCCCATGGCATAGACCTTGGAATAGTTGAGAACTCAAAAAAATTGGCTCAGAACAATGCACAATCAAAGGTTTTGAAATTAGCAAATAATAACCTGGAGAACGTTACCCTTGATTTGGTGATAAAAGCGGCTGAGGAAGGTGATAAGCAATCAATAGAGCTTATTGAAAATGCCGGGATCAACTTAGGCGCAAGGGTGGCGTATCTGATAAATCTTTTTAACCCTGAAATTGTTGTTGTCGGAGGCGGAGTAGAGAAGGCGCGTGAATTGATACTAGGGCCTATAAGAAAAACCGTCAGAAAACTCGCTTTTGAAGAGCCCGCTACCAAAGCAAGAATAATAGGTTCTCTTTTAGGAGAAGAGGCGATCGCCCTTGGGGCCGCAAGCCTTGTGTTAAGAGAGATATTTATAAATGTCTAACATAAAATTAAATGGGGACAATATGGTATTGGTAAAAAAGATAATAAGTGATAGTGAAGTTTCGGATAAGGAAAGAAAAGGCATAGATATTCTTGATCTAGTAAGAAAAAACGGGCCTATCGCTAGAACTGAAATATCGCGTTTGACCGGCTATAATATCGTTACCGTTTCAAATTATGTAGAAAATTATATTAAAGCCGGGATTGTTTCCGAAAAAGGTTATGACGCATCTTCAGGCGGCAGAAGGCCGGTTCTAGTAGAGATGAACCCTGATGCAGCATATGTGATAGGCGTAGGCATGAATCCGTACAATATATTAGGAATAATAGCAGATATCAAAACAGGGGTTATTCACGAGGTAAAATCTGCCAGGCCGCCAGGAAGAAGCGAATCCAATATTGACAGCCTTTTTGAGGTTACATCAAAACTTTTAGAGAAATCCCAAGGAATTAAGGATAAGATATGGGGGATTGGTTTGGGTATACCCGGGATAATCGATATTTTGGGACACACTGTCAGATGGCCAGCAGGGCCATTAGGAGTAGAAGATGCTTTTATTTCCGTTTCCATAAAGGAAATCTTTGAAACAAAATTTAATTTACCGGTTTTGGTCAAGAATGACGCAGATTGCGCTGTTTTTGGAGAGAAATGGCTTGCCCTAAGCCCTGAAGTAAAAAATATGCTATATATGTACTCCGGAGTCAGTTGCGGTATCATGATAGATGGGAAAATTTACGAAGGCACAACCGGGGTAGCCGGGGAACTTGGAATATGCAATTTTGAAAAACAGACTCCGGAAGAAGTGACAAAAGATTCGTATAATATCGGCAGATGGGATATGGAGCTTGGCATACTAAGGCAAGTAAAAGAGAAAGACCTTTACGAAAAAAACAAGAACTCCGCTATTTATCAATTGGTTAACGGAGATGTAAATGCGATAACTTTTAACACCATAATAGATGCTATCAAAGCCAAAGATAAGTTTGCTACAGAACTTTTAGAGGTGGCCGGTTATAATCTCGGAAGAAAAATAGCATTCTTAGTCAATCTTTTTAATCCAGAAGTGGTCGTTATAGGAGGGGGGATTGAGCGCGCAGGGGTATTGTTATTGGATGCAGTGAAAAAGTCTGTCAAATTATGGGCGCTTGATGAAGCAACAAGGACTTTAAAAATCATACCGGCTCAATTAGGTGAAAATGCTGTAGCCCTTGGAGCAGCAGCCTTGGTAATAAGAAATATTTACGCGCAAGCATAAGAAGGGAGGTTTATTTAAATGATAGAGGGTAAAATTTGCAGGATATGCGGCAAGGAATTTCTTCCAAATAAATATAGAAGAAACCAGGAAGTCTGCTCTAGTCTCGAATGCCAGTATAAAAGGCAACTGGAAAATATGAAAAAATGGCGTGAAACCAACCCGGAATATTTTAAGACCAGAGAGATGCACGACGCTACTTGGAAAGATGAATGTAAGAAAAGATCCAAATCATGGAGGGAGAGACACTTAGAGTATCTTAAGCTCTATAGGCAGGAACACAAGGAAGAGCACAGGGTATATATGAAAGATTATATGAGAGAGTACAGACGGAAGAAAAAGGCCCCTGAAACAAATACCCAAGAACCGCCTCAAAGCACTCCTCCACCGCAAAATGGAACTACTATCCAGGGGCAGGCATAAAAATATTCAATATAGCCATAGAATATAGTACTGCCCCTCTTCCAAACAGAAACAACCTCTTGAATTTTGTTGACTTGTTAATATATATATAATAAAATAATTGATAATATGTATAAAAAGATTATATATATTATAATTATATCGCTATTATTAGTAATTACTTTGTTTTTTTCTACAGCCCAGGCTTTAGATAATAAAAAACCTGGCTTGGAAGAAAAAGATAATTCAAGTAGTTATTATCTTGGTAGAGGCATTAGTTATTATAAAGCCAAAAGCTTTCCCGAGGCTATCATTGAGCTTGAAAAAGCAAAAGAAGCCAACCCCCCAAATAAAAAAATAAACAATAAGATCGAAAAATATCTAAAAGCTTCACGTAAAAAATTATCCCTGCAAGAAAATAAGGTAGCGACGAAGCTAGAGTTTTATAAACCAAAACTCGTTACTATTAAAGAAAAAGGCAAGGTATTATCTCTTAATGAGTGCGTGGATATAGCTGTTGAGAATCACATACCTTCCAAAATAGCCAAAGAACAGATAAAGTTAGCAAGGCTCAAAACCTACGAAGCAGCAAGAGCATTTTTTCCTTCAATGACTGCAAATTATTCTCGATCAACGGGTATAAGCCGCTCGCCTGGTAATGAGATGGGGCTTTGGAGAGGTATAGATTATGGGATGGATATCAAGCAACCTGTCTTTCACGGCGGTGAGATCGCCTTTGGCTTCCAACAGGCTACCATTAATCTAAAAATAGCAGAAGAAAATTATAAAAAAATTAAATCAGATCTGATCATAGAAGTTGGTAAGGCATATTACGCTTTATGTAAAAGTGTATCCGGGAAAGTTGTTTATAATAAGCTTTTTACAGAGTTTAAGACTTTCTTCGATTTTTCGGTTAAGGCTTTAAAAATGGAAATTATATCTCAATTAGAAGCTCTCAATATTGAATCTTTATATAATCAGGCAAATTATCTTAATTTAGAGTCTGAAAGCGAATATGAACTTTCCCGCCTGACCCTGGAGCAAAAAATGAATATAGAAGATTCGATGGATTTTGAAATAGATACAAATTTAAAAGAAAAAGTCATAGATGTGAATATGAAAGACTGCCTTAAGACGGCTCTCTTAAACAGATCGGAAATCAAAATTGCTTTTATGACAGTAGATTCATCGCGTTTTGGCAAGCTTGTTGCTCAGGCAAAGATGTTCCCCAAAATTGACCTGATGGGCAGGATCGGCAAATCTGCGGAAAGATATGCCGGCGAGAACACTATGGATGTTGGAGGTAGCGGCGGAAAGCCGGATCCTACTACAGACTGGTTTTTTGGGGCCGAATTCAGTTGGCTATTGGGCGGGAATACTCTTAGTTATAATACATCAAAAAGAATAGATTTGAGCAGGACAATAAACACTTTTTATGGCGGCCAGGTGTATGTGCAAAATGAATTTAAGATGGGAATTTTGGATAACCTTAAAGCCTATTCTGACCAGAAAGAAGCCGACATAGTATATCAGAAATCCTTAAATGAACTTAATGAAACAAAGCAAAAAATAACCCAGGAAGTTAAAGAGGCGTTTTATACTTATAAAAAGTCGACAATACAATTGGGAGCCGCTAAAAGTAAATTGAATTTTGAAGACAGAGAATCGCAGATACTGAACTATAAGCGTTCCATGGGCGAAACAGAAACGTCAGAACTTATGAGCGCTTTATTAAGAAAGACACAAAGTGACATAGGTTATCTTGAGGCATTAAGCAATCTAAATTTTGCAGTAGTCGCACTTACGAAAGCGGTGGGCATAGAAAATTATTTCACGGAAAAAGATTTTAAAAACGATTTGTTTAAACAATAATAAGGATTTTTTATTATTTTAATTAAACAAACGAGTTTTTTTGAAGACTTTTTTGGGTTTTAGGCAAAAAGGTATTTAACGATCTTATAAAAGGGTGAAAAAATGAAAAAAATTGATATTAGTAAGCTGAAAGAGTTTTATTTGCAGCATAAGATACTCTCGGTAGTTATTGTTATTGTTCTGGCACTTCTCATTTCCTGGATCAGATCTGTCATAGTAACGGGCCCAAAGCAAGAAGGAGGATTTTCTTTCTTTGGCAAGCAAAAAGCCAAAACAGAAGATGTGGAACCGTTAATTCCTGTTAATACAATGAAAGTTTCAAAGACTGATTTTAAGGATATACTTCCTTCTATCGGGGTAATAAAAGGCGCCATAGAGATAGATCTTAAATTTCAGGAGAACGGCAATATTGATAGTTATAAGTTCAAGGAAGGGGACCAGGTTAAAAAAGGTGACATACTGGCATCTCTAAATCAAAAAGAAAAGCAGATCAAACTTGATTATGCAAAAGTGGAATTCGAAAAGAATAAGAAACTTTTTGAATTAGGAGGAATTTCGAAACCGAAATTTGAACAATCGGAACTTGAACTGGATTCAGCTCAGAATGAAATGAATAAAACAAATATCATTGCTCCGTCAGACGGGTTTATGGGTACAGAGATTTTTGATAAAGGAGCATATGTAACCACAAGCGATAAAGTCGGATCATTTGTAGATACAAGTTCATTGAAATGCGAAGTCGGCATAATAGAAAAAGATGCAGATAAAGTTAAGGTTGGCCAAAAAGCATTTATAATGATAGAAAATTATCCGGACAAAGCATTTGAAGGAGTTGTAGACAGTGTTTCTCCGATGCTCGAAGGCCGTTCAAAGACCCAGACTGTGAAAATAATACTTCCTAATACCGATAACCTTATAAGGCCGGGGATGTTTGCAAGGGTCAACATTATGATCTTTGAGAAAAAGGATTCGATCGTGATACCGGCAAGTGCCTTGAAGAAATCAGAAGACGGTTTTGTGGTTTTTGCGGTTGAGAAAGAAAAGGCAGAAAAACAGTCAGAAGCCAAAGTTAATTCCCAGCCCGAAAAAGATAAAGAAATTAAACAGACTCAACAGCCTATGCAGTCAGCTCAAGGCGAAGAGGAGGGCAAGCCAAGATTCGGGGTTGCAAAATCCAAGAAGGTTAACATCGGCCGTATCTCACAGGATCTTGTGTTGATAGATGAGGGGCTTTCAGAGGGTGATGAGATAATAGTAGAAACTCCCGAATCAAAAGAGAAAATTAAAGACGGAACAAAAGTCGAGATTCTTTCAGTAGAATAATCTTCGTACTTCGTATATCGTGCTTAGTATTTCGAATTTTTACGATGTACGATGTACTATGTACAAAGTACGGATAAAATAAATGAGCATAGTAAAATTTTCCATATCCAGGCCCGTTACCACAACCATGATTTATTTTGGGGCAATTATATTGGGGCTAATAGCCCTAGTTAAGCTCCCACAGGAATTATTTCCTCCTATTACATATCCCCAACTTACCGTAATGACTGCTTATCCCAATGCTGCTCCCGAAGAAGTCGAGACTCTCATTACAAAATTTATTGAAGAAGCAGTAGGTACTGTCAAAAACGTCCGAAGGATTAGCTCTATATCCCGCGAAGGAGTATCTTTAGTTACAGTCGAATTTAACTGGGGCACAGATATGAATTTTGCCGCTTTGGGAATGAGGGAAAAGATCGATCTTATAAAAGAACGCTTGCCTCGAGAAGCGGACGAGCCCATCGTAATGAAGTTTAATCCCTTTGCTCTGCCGGTAATGACATTAAACATTACCTCAGGAAGCGATATCAGCCAGCAAGATCTTTTGGAAATATCCCGGTCCATGATAAAGGATAACCTTGAAAAGGTTGAAGGCGTTGCAAGCGCAACTATCAGTGGAGGTATTGGAAGAGAGATACATGTAGATATAGACGCGGCAAAACTTATAGCCGCCAAGGTGGATCTCATTAAAATAGCAGAAATAATCAGAGATTCCAACCTCAATTATCCGGCAGGGGCCATAGAAGAGAAATTTTTTGAATGGCTTGTAAGGACTATGGGTGAGTTTGAAAAAGTAAAAGATTTTGATAAAGTTGCGGTAGGCGTAGATGAGAAAGAAGAAATCAAAGATTATTATTCAGGCATAGAACCCACAAATCCTTCAAAACGTCTTATTATGCTTAAAGATATTGCTTCTGTAAGCGATGGTTTGAAGGAGAGAACCAGTTATTCACGGTTTAACGGCAAAGAGAACATCTCCATATCAATACAGAAACAGGCAGAAGCAAATACTATACAAACCGTCAACCGCGTTAAAAAAGCCCTCAAGAGGATACGTGAAATAATACCAAAAGGGGTTAACATTGATATTGTCTATGATCAGTCGAATTTCATAAAAGGCTCTATTAGCGGCGTAACCGATGCTGCTATCCAGGGGGGGATTTTAGCTTTTATTATACTTCTGATATTTCTAAAAAATTTAAAAAGCTCTCTGATAACTATTACCTGTATACCAACCTCAATTTTTATCACATTTTCTTTTATGTATTTTCAGGGGATTTCTGTAAACATGATTTCTCTGGGAGGATTGGCGTTAGGTGTCGGGATGCTTGTTGATGGCGCGATTGTTGTTGTTGAAAACGTATTTAGGCATGTCAAGCTCGGTGAAAACCAGTTACAGGCTACAGAATTTGGCACCAAAGAGGTATCGACAGCTCTTTTAGCTACGCATTTGACTTCGGTAGTGGTATTTCTGCCGATGATTTTTATTGTGGGTATTGCAGGACAGATATTTAAACAACTTGCTTTTACCGTTACATATTCTTTAATGGCATCGTTATTGGTAGCGCTTACCCTTACGCCCATGCTTTCCTTGATTGGCAAGGGGACAGGAAAAGATCTTTCACATCTAAAGATTTTTAAATATACAGATATCGGGATAAACAAGGTAATGAGCTTTTATCAAGTGGTATTGCCGAAGTTTTTGAAAAGAAAATATATGTATTTGGGGCTTGTTCTGATAATTTTTTTAGGTTCATTAGTATTATTTGCTTTTATTAAAAAAGAATTTATGCCCAAGGTTGATGAAGGGCAGTTTTTGATAAAACTGGATATGCCGACAGGCACAAAGCTTGATATAACAAATAATGTCGCCAAAAAAATAGAGGACGCTATATCCGGAATGAAATATGTAGAGAGCGTTAGCACGCAAATCGGCTCCAACAAGGAAGAATCTATCTCGCAAGGGGTTTTTGAGACATTGGGTTCATATCAGGCACAGATAGTTATAAATCTTAAGAAAAAAAGAAGAATGACAACGGATGAATTTATACAGAACCTTAAGAACAGATTAAACAAGGTCAATCTGGAAAATGGGACTGTAGAATATATCCTAAGCCAGAGCCTTTTTCAGTCTGCCATGCAGGGCGGCGGAGCGCCGATCGTAATAGAGATAAAAGGGCCCAACCCAAAACTAGACAAACTAAAGGTTTTTTCAGAAGAGGTTATGGAAAAGATTGGCCATATAAAAGGTATTTATGGTGTTAAGAATGATTTACAGAATCCTGCTCCCGAGACAAAAATAGAGGTCGATAAGGACAAAGCATATCTTTATAATCTTTCTGTAAAGGATATTGCCCAGACCGCTCAGATAGCCATAGGCGGGTGGGTAGCTACGAAATTCAAAGAAAACGGCAAAGAGATAGATGTTAGAATACGATTAAGAAAATCCGATAGAAGTGATTTCTATGCCCTAAAACAGATAATGATACAGACACCGCAAGGATATAATATTCCATTGGACGCGCTTACAAAAATCTCCCAGGGGTTTGGCCCAAGCGAGATAAAAAGACTTGATAACCAGGAGACGGTGCTGGTTACAGCAAATGTTTATAAACGAAGTATAAACAGCGTTATTAGTGATATTAACCAGTCCCTCAAGAATATCAAAGTGCCTCCCAATTACAGTATTAAGCTTGCCGGCGAGAACGAACAGATGAAAGAGTCTTTTGATAGCCTGATTTTTGCGCTTATCCTGTCGATTGTTTTGATCTATATGATAATGGCTTCCGAATTTGAATCTTTCTGGCAGCCTTTTGTAATAATGTTTACAATGCCTATATCTCTGATAGGAGTCGCGTTAGCGCTTTTATTCACAAATACTTCCTTAAATGCAGTATCTGCTCTGGGTATTATAATACTCGGTGGTATCATAGTTGATAATGGAATACTTCTCATAGACTTTGTTAATATGGCCAAGGAGAAGGGGATGTCGAGTTATGAGGCCTGCATTGCGGCAAACAATGCAAGGATCAGACCTATCCTTATGACAGCGCTTACCGCCGTTTTTGGCTTATTGCCCCTAGCATTAGGATTAGGGGAAGGTGCCCAGTTACAGTCGTCAATGGCTATATCTTTGATGGGCGGACTTATTGTAGGGACTTTTTTGACTTTGATAGTAATTCCTGCCTTATATCTTGTCGCAGAAGAATTAACGGCCAAATTTAAAAAATAAAAACATTTCTACCAGCCGCCCAGCTTAGAGACAGAAAATGAGCCAGGAAAAAATAAGATCAAAACCACGAACTTGTTTCTATTTAACAGGGATTAAAAATAATTTCTTTATAAAAGGATAATATGGGTCTTCCTAATTTTTCAGTTCACAAGCCCGTTACAATTGCGATGGTATTTTTGGCAATTATCCTTATAGGTCTTATTGGGCTTACGAAGTTGCCCGTTGAGCTTATGCCAAATGTCAGTTACAAAAAAATTACCATTACAACGAAAGTCCGCGGAGGTATGCCTCCTTTGGAAGTTGAGACCCTTGTTACAAGGCCGATCGAAGAGGCTGTTTCGACGGCTTCAAAAGTTAGCGAGATATATAGCCGGTCTGAAAAAGAAGAATCTACGGTAACTATTGTTTTTGAGCCGGGTACCAATATGGATTTTGCTGCCCTTGAGGTAAGGGAGAAATTTGCAAAGATCAAAAACAAGCTCCCCAAAGAAATAGAACGTCCTGTAATCGCCCGATATGAACAGACAGACGCATATGTGATGATCATCTCTATGACAAGCGAGATCATCACTCCGGAAGCAATGCGAAAAATTGCAGATGAAAAGATCAAAGAGCAATTAATGCGCATAAGCGGTGTTGCAAATGTAGATGTCTATGGGGGACGAGAGAGGAAGATATTGGTAGAAATAGACCAGAATAAGATCAGGAATTATAATATTCCTATAAATAAGATTATAGATAACCTGGGGATCAATAATATCAATCTTCTTGCGGGGAACATAGAGCGCAAAAGAAATACTTATCTGATAAGGACCCTTGGAGAATTCAGGACGATTGACGGGATAAAAAATACTCCTATTGCCATGACTCAGGAAGGATCTCTTATACGGCTTGGAGATGTAGCCGTTGTAATGGATTCATATATGGAACCATCCGCATTCGCAAGACTCGGGCTTCGTAAGGAAGATTTTGCCCGGCCTGTTGTTTCGCTCTATATACATAAAGAAAGCACTGCCAATACTGTCATGGTAGCAAATAATATCAAAAAACAGATAGAAAAGATCAAGACCACCATGAACAAGAATATAAAAATAGACATAACCTTAAACCGCGCCGAATTTATCCTCAAGGCCATAAATACAGTAAGAGAAGCCCTTATTACCGGAGCAGTGCTTTCGGCGATAATTTTGTATCTATTTTTATTGAATATAGGTTCGACAATAATAATTCTTACAGCAATACCAATTTCAATTATTGCCACATTTGGAATGATGTATTTCCAGGGGCTTACCCTGAATGTTATGACATTAAGCGGGCTTGCCCTCGGTATAGGAATGCTTGTTGATAATTCGATAGTAGTTTTGGAAAATATCGCCAAGCATAGGGAAAGAGGAAAAAGCGTAAAAGAAGCTACAATTGTTGGGACTGAAGAGATGTGGTTAGCGATTTGTTCCTCGACGCTTACCCACATAGTAGTATTTTTCCCTATCGTGTTTGTCAGTGAAGAGATCAAGATGCTTTATGGGGTTCTTGCGTTTACAGTGGCATATTCTTTATTAGCGTCTTTATTGGTAGCAATAACGCTTGTACCAATGCTGGCTTCAAACGTCATATCGGAAAAACCTACGAAATTTGATATAAAAATATTAAATAAATTCCCAAAAATCAGGGAGATCGCGTCCCTTTCTTTTATAAGGGACCGTTATATTAAATTTATTTCTTTGGCGCTTAGACATCGGTACAGATTTATATTGAGCGTATTTATTCTGTTTATTTTTAGTATATTCCTTTTTATGAGGCTTGACAGAGAGCCGTTCGGGTCTACCGAAGAGGGTCAGTTCACAATATTTGCAAAATTGGACGCCGGGGCCAAGCTTGGTAAGAGCGATGAAATCACAAAAGAAATAGAAAAATATCTTTTAACAATACCGGAAATCCAGGATTTTACATCCAGAGTCGAAGGATGGTCTTCGACGATTTATGTATCGCTGGTACCATTTAGCCAGAGAGGTGCAAGGGTTGACGATATTATCAATAGAATCCGGCCCAAAATGAAAGAGATAGAGCATAAATATAGAGGAGGATTTGTATATTTTTCAGAAGCCGAAGAAGTTGGCAAAAAAGAGATCAAGATAGATGCCTATGGTTATAATTATGATACGTTGGGCCAGCTGATTTCACAGCTTGGACAGAGCATGGCAATGGTCCCGGGCCTTGTGGATATGAAACGATCTATTGAACAGGGGAGGCCGGAATATCAGATAATAGTGGATAAAGAGAAAGCGGCCTTCTACGGTCTGACTGTAAAAGATGTGGCGGATGTGCTGCATGCCCAGACACGCGGCCTAAGGGCCATGCTTTTTCATACTGAATCGAGCGAAGTCGAGACTGTTGCGAGACTTCAGGCGAAGGACAGAAGTACCTTTGAAGACATAAAAAACCTTTCTATTCCAACTCCTGACGGGAAAATGATATTATTATCACAGATAGCTACGTTTAAACCTGCACTGGGTCCTAGCGAGATCCATAGGAAGAATAAAAACAGATACATCGAATTAAGCGCAACATCTACAAAGCTGTCACTTACAAAAGTTATAAACAGGCTAAAGATATTGCTTAAGGATGTGAAATTCCCACGAGATTATTATTGGGAGTTGGGTGAAGAATATCAAAGGCAGCTTGAAAACCAAAAGCAACTTCTTTTGGCGATGCTTTTGACAGTTGTTCTTCTATATATGGTTTTGGCTGCTTTTTTTGAATCATTCTGGCAGCCGGTTATTATCATGTTCGCCATACCGCTTGCATATATTGGAACCATATTGCTGCTTTTTGTTACAAAAACCCCCGTAGGTATTGGAGTTATAATAGGCGCTATAATGCTGGGGGGGATAGTAGTAAACAACTCTATTATGCTTATAGATAGAATAAATGTTCTAAAATCCAGAGGTTTTTCCGATAATAAAGCCTTGCTTACTGCCGGCCGTGATAGATTAAGGCCTATTATTATGACAGTATCTACGACTGTGCTGGGGCTGCTGCCTATGGCGATTATTAAGACTGAGGCCTCCGGCCTTTGGGCGCCTCTGGCAATAGCGGTTATAGGCGGGCTGATATTCTCTACAGTACTTACGCTTTTTATGGTACCGTCCATTTACCTGGTTTTTGAGGATGCAAAAAAATATTTTAATAGTAGTATTTTTAAGGAAAAGGTGTATAATATTATCTCTATACTTAGGCTTAGATTAAGCGAAAATAAGCATAGTATAATGAATATAATTAAGAGGAAAGAGGGCAGATAACACCTGCCTGCCAGCAGGCAGGGAAATCAGATAAAAAATCTGAATTCTATTTTCTGGCATCCGATTTCTTATTCTACAAGAGGGGGAAAACAAGTGGCAAAATTAAAAAATAAATATGGGTACTTTACCGACGACGGTAAAGAATATGTAATAACGCGTCCTGATACGCCTAGGCCGTGGATCAATGTAATATCAAATGGCGATTACGGAGTTACTATTTCCCAGTCAGGAACAGGTTTTAGCTGGAGAGGCAATGCGAATCTCTGCAGGATAAATACCTGGTTTCCGGATCTTGTTAAAGATGAGATGGGCAAGTTCCTGTATATCAGGGATAATGATAAGAAAAAGTACTGGTCGGTAGGCTGGAAACCGGTCTGCCCGAATTTTGACAAATACGAAGTAAGGCATGGGATAGGCTATACCAAGATCTCAAGCTCAATAAATGATGTAGATACAGAACTCACTATGTTTGTGCCTGTAGACGAACCTCTGGAAGTTTGGAAGCTTACTATTAAAAATACCTCTAAAAAAGAGAAGAATCTTAGCGTTTATTCTTATATAGAGCTTTGCCTAGGTAACCATTCGGATGTTCACAGGGAATTTCAGAAGACATTTATGGAGACAGAGTATGATTCTAAGCTCGGGGCGATGTTTGCTTTTAAAAGGCAGGATGTACCAAGAGACCCGAATCCGAAGAACTGGCCGGAATGGCCTTGCCATATGTTCCACTCGGTTTCTCCAAATCCAGCGCAATTTGAAGGGGATAAAGAGAATTTCCTGGGGATGTATCGCTCAGCCAAAAACCCTATTGCGTTAGAAACAGGGAAGCTCAAGGGTGATACCGGAAAATTTTATGATTCCATTGCAACATTGGCTACGGATATAAAATTGCCGGCCGGAAAAGAAAAAACGGTTATATTTGTCCTTGGTGAAAGCCAGGATAGAAAAATTGCCGCAAAGTATATTCAAAAGTACAAAAATCCTTTAGAAGCGGACAAAGAACTTAATAAGGTAAGAAAATTCTGGAATGAGCTTCTTTGTGGGTTAGAGGTCGATACCCCGGACGATGCCTTTAATGTTATGACCAATACCTGGTTAAAATACCAGGCGATCTCCGGAAGGATCTGGGCAAGATCCGCTTTTTATCAGACAAGCGGGGCCTATGGTTTCAGGGATCAGCTTCAGGATAGCCAGGTCTTTTTGCCTTTAAAGCCGGAACTTACCAAAAAACAGATACTTTTACACTCAAGACATCAGTTCAAAGACGGCACGGTTTACCATTGGTGGCATACGCTTACTGAATGGGGACTTGTGACAAAAATGACGGATGACCTTTTATGGCTTGTATATGTGACATTAAATTACATTGATGAGACGGGCGATACCAAGATCCTGGATGAAAAGACAGAATATCTTGACGGCCCAAAAGATTCTATTTACAACCATTGTATAGCATCTATTGAAAGGGTCTTTGCCAGATTTTCAAAAAGAGGGCTTCCTCTAATATTATGGGGTGATTGGAACGACGGGCTTTCTTGTGTGGGGCTGGAAGGGAAAGGCGAATCGATATGGCTCGGACAGTTTTTATATGGGATTCTCCTTAGATTTGCTAATATAGCAGAGAAAAGAAGAAATCTTGCTCTAGCGAAAAAATATAGAGCTAAAGCCGATGCGCTCAAAAAAGCTATCAATAAATATGCTTGGGATGGTAAGTGGTATATTGCCGCTACCAAGGATGACGGTACGCCGCTTGGAAGCTCCAAAAATGAGGAGTTTAAAATATACTTAAATACTCAGACATGGTCTATAATAAATGATGTTGGTATTGATAATAGAAATGAGATCGCTTTAAAGTCGGTCGAAGAGTTCCTTGATAAGGATTTCGGGCCGCTTTTATTGGCGCCATCATTTACAAAAGTTGATAGAAAGATAGGATATATCACTCGATATGCCCCCGGAGCCAGGGAGAATGGCGGCGTCTATTCTCATGCAGCTACTTGGGGGATACTCGCTGAATGCAAGATGTCAAACGGCGAAAAGGCATTCAGTATGTATTCAAAAATGATCCCTCCGAATAGAGGACTCAAACCGGATGATTATAAAGCAGAGCCTTATGTAATGCCAGGCAATACCGATGGGCCGGAATCTCCGTTTTTTGGGAAAGGCGGATGGACTTGGTATACCGGTTCGGCTGCCTGGATGTTCAGGATATCCACCGAATGGATCTGCGGCGTCAGACCTACAAGAGGAGGGCTTCTCATAGATCCGTGTATCCCAAAGAAATGGGCGAAATTCAAGATCAAAAGACTGCATAGAGGCGTCATGTATGACATCGAAGTTGACAACCCTAAGGGCGTTTCAAGGGGCGTTAAAAAGGTGTATGTAGACGGCAAAGAACAGAATTTCAATGTAATTTCATACGAGAAGAATAAAAAAGTCTGCAAAGTTAAGATAATAATGGGGTAAGTAATAATTCAAACATCAGAATCCAAAATGATAAATCAGGAATCAAAATTTCGGTTAATTTTGTTTTTTGGTTTTTTTGAGGCATATATGAAATTAATAACCAGATTTCCAATTACGGCTATTGGGAGCCTTCCTTTTACAGATGAAAAGGATGCTGTTTCGCTCATTTTGTCAAAATTCTGCGAAGTACCTTTTTGGCCGCAACTTCCAAAAAGATCTTTTTTAGAACATATGTATGCGCAGTATAGTGAAAATCTTCCCGGAGTTGTGATAAACGAAAAAGAGAAGACCATTTATGTCAATACCAGCGGTATAGACCATGAAATCGAAAAAGCGCTTAGCGAATATATTGATTTTAATGTGAATTATTTCGGGATGACAAAAGAGTATGCTTCTGGACTTTTTGAATTTATCGGGCAATCAGCACAATTTGATAAGTCAGGCTGGAAGTTTGTCAAAGGGCATATTACAGGCCCTGTAAGCTTTGGTTTGACCGTTACAGATGAAAATAAAAGAGCGCTTTATTATAATAAAACATATAAAGAACTGCTTGTAAAATTTTTAGCCATGAAGGCCATCTGGCAAATAAGAATTCTGAAAAAGATTTTTCCAAAAGTCATTATATTTATTGATGAGCCGTATCTTGTTTCGATCGGATCAAGCTATGTTAATATAAAAGAAGAAGAAGTGTCTCAGGATATAAATGAGATCGTCGATGCTATTCATGGCGAAGGCGCTTTAGCAGGTATACACTGCTGTGGCAACACTAACTGGGGGCTTTTGCTTAAGACCAAACTTGACATTATCAATTTTGACGCATATAATTTTATTGATTCGATATCTTTATACCCGGAAGAGCTGAAGAAATTTTTAAGCAACTCGGGAATACTGGCTTTTGGCCTTGTTCCTAGTCAGATAGAGGTTTTGGAGAATACGGATATTGACAAGCTTACAGCTGTATTCGCAAATTTTATCGACGTGATATCAAAAAAAGGTATCTCAAAAGACAAGATCATTAATTCAGGTTTTCTTACGCCGAGCTGTGGTTTAGGCAGCCAGCCCGATGGGTCGGTCGGCAGAATTTTTGAGGCCCTTTTTGAGCTGAAGGACAAAATTACAAGGATATAGAAATTTTAAGGCAGACTTATTGATGGAAAAAAATACTCAAGATCTCCCTAAGATTACCGCAAAATTTGCTGGGCTCGAGGACAATTATTCATCTTTTGAAAAATCAAAAGTTGCTATTCTGCCAGTCCCTTATGATATTACCACTACTTATAAAAAAGGTACCAGTCTTGGGCCAAAAGCAATTCTTGATGCTTCAACGCATATGGAATTATTCGATGAGGAGCTTAACGCCGAGACATTCAAGATCGGTATACATACAATGGAATCCCTGGATTCTATAAATGATCTTAAGCCCGAAGATATGGTGAAGAAAGTCTATGAAGAGGTGCTGGAGATCCTTAAGTCAGGAAAATTTCCTGTTGTAATCGGCGGAGAACATTCTATCAGTTCCGGGGCGGTGAGGGCGGTAAAAGAGATATATCCAAATGTGATGGTTATAAATTTTGATGCGCATTATGATTTAAAGGATGAATATGATGGTAATAAACATAGTCATGCATGCGCTGCCAGGCGTATTTCTGAAATATGCCCAATTGTAGAAATTGGCGTAAGAAGCCTTTCCAAAGAGGAAAAGGAATTTCTATCGACATCGAAGATAAAAACTTTTTCCACATATGACATTATTGAAAATCCTAATTGGATAAATAAGGTCCATGAGTCGCTGATTTCCGACGATATTTATCTTACGATTGATTTGGATGTATTTGATCCGTCTATTATGCCTTCAGTCGGGACTCCGGAGCCCGGAGGCATGGGATGGTATACATTTTTGGAGCTGATCCTGGAGATAAGCGAAAGAAAAAATATAGTAGGTTTTGATGTCGTTGAACTATGCCCGAACGAGAACAACATTTCGCCCGATTTTTTAGCCAGCAAATTGATATACAGGATATTGACATATATTTTTATGAACAAAAAAAATAAGAGATAACCACATGATACTTACTTCAAAACATAAAATTCTTGTTCCGAAAAAAATGTTTTTCACAAAAGGAGTCGGGACCCACAAACAGGAACTCAGGAGCTTTGAGCTTTCGCTTAGGGATGCGGGTATTGAAAAATGCAACCTTGTTACGGTTTCAAGCATTGTTCCGCCCGAATGCAAACTTATATCAAGGAATGAAGGCCTGAAAGAGCTTAATGCGGGCATGATAACCTTTTGTGTCTTGGCCAGGTGCTCAAGTAATGAGCCGCACCGGCTTATTGCCGCTTCAGTCGGGTGTGCAATCCCTGCCGAACCCCATGCTTACGGGTATTTGAGCGAACATCATGCTTTTGGTGAGACTGAAAAAGTAGCAGGGGACTTTTCGGAAGATCTGGCGGCCGCTATGTTAAGCACCACCCTCGGAATTGAATTTGATGAAGATAAAAGCTGGGATGAAAACAGAGACGTCTATCAGCTCCAGGATAAGATAGTAAAAACCACTAACGTTACCCAATCTACGGTTATAGATCCCGATGGAAGATATTCGACTGTTATAGCAGTTGCGGTATTTCTTTTTTAATTTCCTCTAGCATACCCGATAAATCAGAATTAAGGCCAAAATGTATCAAGCAAGATCTTACAGAGATAAAATGTTTTCAAAGGGCCTGGTATCTTTTAAAATAGCCGAAAAAGAGACGGACCTATTAATAATGGCTGATAGTGACCTCTCTAAAATAGCCAAAGAAGCAGTTTTAAAATACAGGTTTGAGCTTGAATTATACATAAAAAATAGGCCTGAATTCAAAACCTCGCTTTTGCCGCTAAGCCCTTTAGGCGCCGAAAGCGGTATAATAAAAGAGATGATACGCTCAAGCCGTCTTGCCGGTGTAGGGCCTATGGCATCAGTAGCAGGAACGATGGCGGATTTTATAGGAAAAGATCTATCAGCGTATTCGAGTGAAGTGATTGTCGAAAATGGTGGCGATATTTTTATTAAGAGTAAAAGTGAAAGGCTTTTTGGAGTCTATGCCGGAAATTCTCCGTTATCCGATAAAATAGCTTTGAAAGTCAAAAATAATTCAGCCGGGTCTCTGGGTATATGCACTTCAAGCGGCTCAGTAGGGCCGTCTTTAAGTTTTGGCAACAGTGATGCAACTGTTATAGTATCAAAAAACGCTTCTATTGCCGATGCATTTGCAACGCTGATAGGAAATATGGTAAAATCTGAAACAGACCTTGAGGCAGCGATAAATAAAGCCAAATCAATTGATGATATAATAGGTGCTCTAATAATAATTGGCGATAAGATGGCTATTTGCAAGGATATTGAAATAGTAAAGATTTGATTAATATTTGCCACAAGCCTGCTTGCAAGGCAAGCGAAGCTATAAGTTACATGTTTTGAAATATAAAGATAATGGTATATTGTAGGAAGCCGAAAGGATCGCGATATGGTTACAAAACGCATCGTTATTAAGTTTCCCCATTCATTGGTAGATAAACCTATAATTTATAATCTGGTTAAGGAGTTTGATCTGGCTTTTAATATTCTCCAGGCAAAAATTACTCCCAAAGAAGAAGGGCTCCTTATAATAGAACTTTCCGGGAAGAAGGAGAATTATGCCAAAGGGCTCAAATATCTCACCGATCTGGGCATCAGCGTCCAACCGCTTAGCCAGGATGTTACAAGGAATGAAAAGCGATGTACTCATTGTGGCGTATGCGTATCAATATGCCCGACCCAAGCGCTTTTTAGGGATAAAGACAATATGGTAGAATTCGATCCTTCCAAATGTGTTGGTTGTGAACTGTGTGTTAGGGCTTGTCCGCCAAGGGCTATGACTGTGAAATTTTAATTCCGTCCGATGTTTTATCTGAAACAAAAACATGATTTTTATTGACTTTTTATGCTGGGGGATTATAATTTAATTGTAAGTAGGCATTTTTAAAAAACAGATGTTTTTATTCGGTAAAAGTTTAATATAAATTTTAGAAAAGTTTATAAGTGTTTTGATAAATTTGGGTAATAAATAACGGTTAATTCGTAATTAACCGAGACAAACTTAAAAAGAAAGGCGGAAGTAAATTTATGAAACGTATTGCCTGGTTAGTTGTTATTGCTTTAATTATGTTAGTGCCGATAAGCGGCTGCTCTCAGAAGCAACAAGAAGAGAAATTGGGTAAATTAGAAATTAAGGAAGAAGGAATCACCGAAGAGCAGGTAGTACCGGCCACATCAATGCCAACTTTGCCGGCCAATGAAACTCAGATGATTCCTCCTCCCTCCGGCACACAGCTTCCGCCACCTTCCAGAGATAAAGCAACTCCTCCGATGACCATGGGCGAGGAATTATTACCTGTAATGCCTTCAGATGCTATTACGCCATCAGCAGTAATTGGTGAAGGTATCGAATGGAATAAAAAAGTTCAAACAGCCCTAAAAAACGCGGGTTTTTACAACGGAGCCATTGATGGTAAATTCGGACCGATGTCAAAAAAGGCCGTAGAGGAATTTCAGAAATCCAAAGGCCTCAAAGTAGACGGAAAGATCGGACCAAAGACATGGGGAGAACTTGAAAAATATTTAAATCAGGTTCCCGCTCCTGTTACGGTTAATTAGATAAGCCGGCTGCTTGAAGCAGCCCGCTTCAAGCATAAAGCAGTTGATAGCGAAATTCCGCTAAAGATCAGCGGTAATTTATGGAGAAAAATATGAAAAAATTAATAGCCTTAATAGTACTTGTAATTTTTGGCTTTACCTTCGCAGGGTGCGGAGTCCCGAAGAAGGAATATAATAAACTTAAAGAAGAGAAGGAACTTCTGGATGTCAGGGTAAAAGCAGCTATCGGCAAACAGGAAGCCCTGAAAAAAGAGTATGACAAGATTTTGGAAGAAAAGATTTCGGCTAAAAATGACCTCGACAAGATAGTAGGAGAAAAAGATGCTCTCAGAAAAGAGTATGATAAAATTCTCGATGAAAAGCTATCTTTGAATGCAGAAGTTGAGAAGCTGTCAAAAGAGGTTGATACCCTTAAGAGCGGTGCTCTTGAAGTAAAATAGCATTATTTGATCTCTTTCGATGTAAATACTTTCCTGAAACAAAATATGCATAAGCCTAAAATCAATGACCAGGAAAGAATAAGGAAGATCCACCCATATATATTCATTTGAAGTCCTTTACGGCGGTTTAATTTCTAAACCGCCGTTTTTTTATTAGGCGCATAAATCTTGAATAAATTTTTGCGCTATGTTACGAAACGTGTATTCGTTTAATGTTTTTTCTTTTTTGCCAGGATAATTTTACTAAAATCCCGAGTATTATAAAGAGCCCCATAAGCCCAACACGTGTTGCAAGGACATATGGTTTATTTTCCAATGGTACATTTTTCATAAGTATCGTAGGTAAGCCCTCTTGATAAAACCAGAATCCAAGAATGAAAAAAAGGAATAACGGAGTTATATATTTAATAACGAATTTGTAGAAATTTGGTATTTTTATTTCTGCCCCAAAGTGGATCTCTTGCCATGCCTTTTCGATGCCAAAAACCCACGCAAAAAGTATGGTTTCTATAGTTGCGAATACTATAAGACAGAATGTCCCTCCCCAGAAATCCAGTTCGTCCAATACGCCGTTTTTCAGGAAGAATATTGACGGAAGGCAAAGACAAAAAGCAACAGCTCCTAATATACATACAGCTTTTTTTCTAGTAAGATTGAATTCATCTTCCAAAAAGGCTACAGCCGGTTGAGCTAATGATATACTGGAGGTTATACCTGCCAAAAATAGCAATAAAAACCACAATCCTCCGAAAAAAGCCCCCAAAGCAATTTTCTGAAAGATGAGAGGCATAGTGACAAAACCAAGATTGAATGCTCCGCTTGTAGCGACTTCCTTTATTCCCTCCGGCCCGAAAAATACAAATGCCGCTGGTATGACAATACTTCCGCCCAGGATCACCTCAGAGAATTCATTGACTCCGGAAGCGGTTAGGCCGGACAAAGCCACATCATCCCCTTTTGAAAGATAGCTGGCATAAGTTAAAATTACACCTATCCCGACGCTAAGCGTGAATAGTACCTGCCCTGAGGCGGCAAACCAGACTTTCGCGCTTAAAAGCGCGGAGAAATCCGGGTTCCATAAAAATCCCAGCCCGTTAATAAGATTCCAGTTCGGATTAGCTGGATTTGGCGTACCCAATGATAACACCCTGATAGCTACGATTATTCCAAAGAATAAAAGTACAGGCATTGCTATCTTGTTCAATTTTTCGATGCCTCCTTTTATCCCATGGTATATTATGAACATATTGATAGAGAACGTTATGATAAAGGCTATGAATGCAGGCCATATAGAGCTAAAGAACCGATTTACCTCAAGGCCTTGATATCCCCTTAAGAAACTTTGCATAGAGCTTTGGTCCGAGGCTGCGGAATACTTGCCGCTGATGGTGAATATTGCATATGAAAGAAGCCATGATTCAATGTATGTATAATAGATAAAAATCACCAACGGCCCGAAAATGCCTATTACGCCAAAATATTTTACAAAACGATTTTTTTGCCACATCGAATGAAAGATTCCGGGTGCCGTGGAATGCTCGAACCCTCCTCCGAACCTGCCGGCAGTCCATTCTATCCACATAAGCGGGATCCCAAGCAAGACTAAAGCGATAAAGTAAGGAATTAGAAATGCTCCCCCGCCGTTATTGGCAGCCTGAACAGGGAACCTAAGGAAATTTCCCAGGCCTACAGCGCTGCCGGCAACAGCCATTATGATCCCAAATTTTGAACCCCAGGACTGTCTGGACTTTTTTGGCGGGTTTGGCATTATTGATACCTCCTGATTTAATAATAAGGCTTTTTTACCCGATAAATCATACCTTACATACCGAATAACTCGGAATAATTTCTTCTGGGTTATAGGATAATTTGGTTTTTCTTAAGTTAACGATCCCGGAATCTCCCATAATGTTAAGGTATTTATATTTTATGAGTTTTTTGGCAAATTCGCTTGCTATGAATTCCGATATTCCTTTATATCCTGGATCGGTTACCTCAAAAAATATTACAAAAATTTCCTCATTCAGAGGATACCCGACCGTATATGCCGAAAGAGAACCCTCTATATCAATAAAAAGACTTTCAAGTCCAAGTAGATTGAAATTTTCAAAGATTTTTTTTTGGATAAGGATGCTGTCCTCAATAAGATTTTTATAAAAAGGATCGGTATTTTTTTTAAGTTTTTTGTCAGCCCACGTCCTGTATAGCTCAAGACACCCTGGTATTAATGAATCGTCAAATTCAATTATCTTATAGCTATAATTTTTGGAAAAATGATTAAAAAGCGAGCGTTTTGACTTAAAACGTCCGCCTTTGTAAGCGGCTATGTCACCCGCTGAAAGAAGGTATTCATTTTCACAGGGTTTAATTTTATAACCATTTGCCTTCAAGATCTCAGAGTCTTTTTTGGAGACATTTTCTATGTAGAAAGATTTTTGGGATAATTTTGCGGATATTTCATTGATAGCGGAAACAGACTTGTCGTCGAGATCTTTTCCGAAAGGGACGACCGGCATGAAATAGTCATTTTCTAAGCCGCATAAAATAAATATGCTACCGTCTATTTCCTTCCAAAGTGTATTGATTGTATCGGAAAAGGCATAAAGATATTGAAATGAATAAGCCGACAATTGGCGAAGGCTTTTTTTTAGGTAACTTTCAAAGATCTTTTTGTCGCTTAGGGCAAGTTTTTTAAATCCAATAGCATTGTTAAATATCAGATCTGTTAACCTAGTAAGTTTATAATAGGTCTGGCAATCGTCCTGATAATTATTTATAAAGCTGAAATTTTTGCTGAGTTCTTCGGCTATTTCTTCCTGCTCGAGATATTCGTATATTTCCTTTGCATACGCCGCTAAAAGGTTTTTGTTTTCTACAAAAGGGCATTTTGAATCCGCTACCAGTTCTACCGCCGTATAGTCCTTATTATAAGTAAGCATAAACGGATAGAGCCTGCAGTCAAAAGGCCTTAATTTATAGATAGAACAGGTGTTTTTCTCGGGGTTAAAATGTGGGCAGATGTACATATCCTTAAAAGGGACGGCGTTTATTTTACAGGGCCTGACATTGTCAAACACAAAAAAATATTTTCTTTCAATGATTTCCTTGTTTAGGAAAACAGGCCTCAATTCGCTCGTAGCCTCCGGAAAACGGCAACAGACATTGCACCTTGAGCAATAATTTTCCGGGATAATCTGTCTAATATTCATACCTAAATTTTATAATAAAATTGTCATATAGACAAGATTTATTGATAGAATGTCCTAAAAGATATATAATAGCTTTGCCTCTTAGTAACCAGGCAGAGCTCATAGGAAGAGCAAAAAATTTATAAATAAGCTCGACGAACAAAAGGCGATGTACAAAAATTGATAAATCTGGCGCTATCAAATAAATCCGGCGATATTTTCGAATTTAAAGGTTTCCGGATGACAGGGATGTCAGGGAATGTATTTAAAACTCCGTCCGATCAAGAGATAATTCCGGTGCCGGAGTATTCACAAGTATTTTATATTCCTGACGCAAGACAAGTGGCCATGGATATTGATGGCAAGTTCTCTTGCATCAAAAGATCTGCTGTGGGTAAAAAACTTTATCCGGCGGCTTGTTTTTTGCCACCGGGATACTTGAGGTTATATTTACCTGCTTATAAAAAAGAGACAGCTAAATACCTTCCTCTCTGGGCATATTCGGCGATGGGTATAAATAATGGCAAATTATACACTACAGCCTTAAAGATAGACGATTCCAGGTCCTGGGACCCTGACGGTTATGATGATAAGGTACTTATTAAGAAGATAGACTTCAGACTGAAAAAAAGTCCGAAAAACCGCCTTCTAAAACAGCTGAAATACTGCGCCACAAAATACCATTGCTTTACAGCTAAGAATGTGTTTCTGGAAAAAAACGAATGCGCGCTTGTAGTGTCAGATACCTGCAATGCCTCATGCATAGGGTGTATTTCGCATCAGAATGACTTTGGCATAGTCTCAAGCCAGCACAGGATTGATTTTACCCCTACGGTAGAAGAGGTTTTAGAGGTTGCTATGTATCATATAGACCATGTCAGAAACCCCATACTAAGTTTTGGACAGGGATGTGAGGGCGAACCCTTATTAAAATCCGGCCTTATAGAAAAAATAATCATGGAAATAAGGAAAATCACCGGAAAAGGAACAATAAATATTAACACAAACGGCTCTCTTCCTAAAAATCTCCGGAAACTGGCAATGGCAGGTCTGGATAGCGTAAGAATAAGCCTTAATAGCATGATCCCCCATAGGCATAAGGCGTACTACAGGCCAAGGAGATTTGATTTTAGGGATGTGATGAGTTCGGTCGATGTCGCAAAAAAAGAAGGGCTTTTTGTATCGCTGAACCTGTTGACTTTTCCTGGTGTTACTGATGAAAAAAGAGAAGTAAGGGGAATTGTAAAATTACTGAAAAATTCAGGCGTAGATATGGTACAATTAAGAAACCTAAATATAGACCCATACCTGTACCTTAAGATTGTTAAAGATGTCAGAAAGGACGCAATAGGACTATCAAATTTTGTGGAACTTCTCAAAACTGAGATCCCAAAATTAAGGATAGGTTATTTTAATATTTCGAAGGAGAAATATAGCTCATAGTAAAACCAAATCCTATGAGCCATGAGCTAAGAACTAAAAACCGGAGGTTTTTATGTGCACAGGAGTAGAGGTATTCACAGAGATTAAATTTTTAAAGGAAGAGAATTTTAAAAAGTACGGGGTGATACTAGAAAAAAAACTTGAAGGCGAAAAAGTCGGCGATAATCTCTTCAGGATCATTTCGCGGTCAAAATCAGACGGTTGGAGAGCGGCATATCTACTCGTAAGGGATAGGGTTTTACCCAAACTTGAAAACCATCCTGATTCAAAAGAGACATTTGAGCCTGTAACCGGAAGTGCGCTTTTGTGTGTAGCTCCGAAAGGAAAACCCGAAGCGGTTGAAACATTTATCCTTGATAAGGCAGTTGTTCTGGATGAAGGGGTCTGGCATGGCATTCTAACGCTATCCGAAGAGTCCGAAGTAAAGATATGCGAGAATAATGAGGTAGGGATAGAGTATTATAAATTAGAATCCCCGGTAAAACCTGTCCTTATATATGAAAAATAAGCTTCTTAATTCCATAATTTTTGTTATCGGGTATGTGCTTTCCCCGATGACATGGTGGAATGATGCATTCATAAATATCCCAATAGCATATTTTTTAGCTAGCTTTACAAAACATTTGGCAAAAACAGATTTTTTGTGGAGTTTTATATTTTATTATTGGCTTTCCAATATAGTTGGCGTATTTATGATGTTTATAGCGGGAAGATCTGTTATTAATGAAAAAAAAGCCAAAACCAAAAAATTTGCCATAATATTTGATATAGTTTTTTACAGTTTACTGATAGGTGTACTCGTTTATTTTAATATCCTTAAACCTATTCCGTTATTTTCTCCATAAGCTATAGAATAGATGTGGAATTGAGGCGTGTTTTGTGATATATTGATAAGGTGAAAATTTTTCGCTTAACTAGCTACAATCCTTCCATTAGGTCGGATTGCTTAACGCTAGTTTAAGCATGAAATTTTTTTAAGGCAAAAATTTCAAGGGGCTGTAGCGCAGTTGGGAGCGCGTCTGAATGGCATTCAGAAGGTCGGGAGTTCGATCCTCCCCAGCTCCACCAAACTTTCAAAGAAAATATGATATTAATCAAAGCAGTAAACCAACCAATTTAAAATCGCGCCAGCATACAAAAAAATATGCAAAAAAGATTGGATCAAAATAATCCTGCCAAAATTATTTATTTTCTAACCAAAAAAAACAGTTTTACTCTCATAGAGCTACTTGTTGTGGTTGCAATAATAGGAATTTTAGCGGCGATTTTATTCCCTACAGTTGGAGCCATAAGAGAACAAGGTAGAAGAGTTTTTTGCGCAAATAACCTCAGGCAGATTGGTGTGGCATGGCATTTATATTGGGATGAGCATAATGACTGCTTTCCAGTATATGGTACAGCCGAAAACTCTTTTCCATGCGCCACTAGATTTAGTTATGGAGGTAAAAGAGGTACTGAAGCCGGGATGGGGATAAGAAAACCAGCAAAATATAAAGTTCTTAATCCATATTTTGGAATTGATGTTTCAAAACCGGATTTAGAAGTAGAGCTTGATCCAGGGCTTCAAGTGTTTTTGTGCCCTTCTGATAAAGCAACTGGCGGCTTGCCATCGATAATCGATCTCAGCAAACATCTTTCATTTGATCAATATGGGACATCATATTTAACCAACCACTATATATTGCTTTACTCGCCTCTAGGGAGCAAGCCAAGGCCGCTTTCATCGATTACAGCTGAATGGGGGAAACTTTTTTTGGCAAGAGATGCAATTTCGTCATTTGCCCCTCAAATAAGTTTCCACGGAGGGGAATCTCCCACTACTAAGGTAATGACTTTATTCATGGACGGGCATGTTAAACTCCTTAACTATGATCAGGATTTTGATATTAATGTTTATTCCGCTGTCGGCGCTTCAAATGATATAACTAAAGAGGCTTACACAGATCCGACTCCCAGCGACGGAAGTAGTATGTACTGACCAAACCTGAAATGACTTAATAATTATGAACAATCTCATCTCAGTCATTATAGTAACCCACAATAATGAATCGACCATAAAAAATTGTGTCAATAAAATCTTTTCCTCTAAATACCCAGAAAAAGAAATAATTGTCATAGATAATGATTCCCGCGACAAAACAAGGGATATTCTTTACTCTTTTGAAGGTATAAGGATCGTTTTAAACAGTAAAAATGCAGGTTTCTCAAAAGCGATGAATCAGGGGATCTCCATTGCAAAAGGGGATATGATATTGTCGCTTAATCCGGACTGTTTTTTGGGTGAAGATACAATATCTGTCCTTGCTACGACTGTAAACGAATCTATTGATTTTGGAACAGTTACCCCAAAAATAGTGAGGGAAAGCAATACGATCGACTCTGCCGGGATAGAGAATAGTTCTGATATTATTTTTAAAAACCGCGGAGAGGGCAATAAAGATTTAGGCCAGTATAACAAGAGGGAGGTTGTTTTCGGGGCTACAGGCGCTTGCGCTCTTTATAAAAGAAAAATGCTGGAATCGGTTAAAATTGAAGAGGAGTATTTTGATGAGGATTTTTTTGCCTACAAAGAAGACGTTGACCTTTCTTGGCGGGCTAATAGGGCAGGATGGAAGGCCGTTTATGCCCCGGAGGCGGTAGTTTTCCATCAGAGATTTTTCAGGGGTTTTATAATAGATGAGAACAAGGGCAACTTTTATAATTTTAAGGAGCGCATTTTATATGAATTTAAAAATAGACATAACAAACAATACAGATTTATTAAAAAGCTCTCCTTTAGAAATAATGTGTATCTTTTCATAAAAAATTACGATTTTAAATTTAACCCTGCAGAATGTGTTTTTGTAACAGTAAGGGTTATTGCAGCGCTGATTTTTTATTTATTTTTTGAGTTTTATGTTTTTGACCAGATTATGATTATCGCAGATAACTTTTTTAAAATGATTAATAAAAGACGGTTTATTCGGACTAAATATAGCCATAAACAGAATTTTTTTAAAGAAATTGCCCGGATATGTTAGAAAAAAATAGCGCCATATCAATAAATAAATGCAATATTGTGGCAATATGTTTAGTTTTCATTATCGGCTTTTTGCTATATACCAGCATCCTTAATTCCCCGTTCCAGCTGGATGACCACGATCTTATTACAAAAAATTTAGTCCTAAAGGATATCAAAATAGTTCAGAATATATGGGATTACACCCCGAGAAAATTTATCACACTCTATACATTTGCACTTAATTACCATTTCTCCAAAAATAACCCATTCAGCTACCATCTGGTTAACGTCATTATCCATTTAATCAATGCTATTTTGGTGTACTGGTTAATGCTTTTATTGTTAAGAGCAAACGTCAACCCGGCATATAAATGGCAGATAGCGCTTATTGGCTCCCTGATATTTTTAGTACATCCGGTGCAGACCGAGTCGGTGACATATATCTGGCAAAGGGCAACAATTTTGTCAGCCACATTTTATTTATCATCGATTGTTTTGTACTTACTTGGAAGGATAAAATCCAAGCGCGCCTATTTTTTATTATCCTTTGCAGTGTTTATAACAGGTTTTTTTGCAAAAGGCGATGTGATGACACTGCCTTTAGTAATCATATTGTTAGAAATAAGTTTTCTTAACAAAGGTTATTCGAGGATAAAAGAAAAATTTCCTGTAATATTATCGCTATTATTTTTACTGGGTTTAATCGTTATCTGGAAGTTTGATTTATTACACAGTTTATTTAATAAATTTCTTTTGATGGGTAGCGAAACAATTCCAATAAAGGTTTATTTTTTAACGCAATTGAGCGTGGTCGTTAAATATATCGGGCTTATATTCGTTCCTATAAATCAGAATGTGGATTATTTTTTTAAACTATCTCATTCTTTTTTTGAATTACGCACCTTTTTTTCTTTTTTAACCATTCTTTTTATAATCTTATCATCGATTTATATGTTTAAAAAAAACCGGCTTATGGCTTTTGGGGTATGGTGGTTTTTTATTACACTTATTCCTACCTCAAGCATATTTCCTCTCGATACAGTTATATTTGAACACAGGCTTTATCTGCCTCTAGTAGGATTTTCAATATTTTTGCCGGTACTCATATATAACATAATACCAAGAGAGTTTCTTCCAAATGCGATCCTCGCACTTATTATATCCATTTTTTGTGTTCTTACCTTTAATAGAAATATCCTCTGGCAGTCTGAAACTACCCTTTTAGAAGATACTATTAAGAAATCACCTTTGAATGCAAGGCCTCATTTACAACTCGGAGCTATTTATTATAAATTGGGAGATCATGATAATGCTTTATTATTATTTAAAAAAGCTATTGATCTTTCCCCAGCATATCCGGAGCCTCATAATAATCTAGGCCTTATATATCTGGGAAGAGGCAATATTGAAGATGCAAAAAAAGAATTTTTGAAAGCCATAAGTTTAAAGAAAGATTATACAAGCCCCTATGTTAATTTGGCACAGATCCTTATCTCTGAAGGCAAATATGATGAAGCAATAAATTTATTAAATAATTCTATCGTTTACTATCCAACGTCAGAGGCTTATATAGGGCTTGGCAATGCTTATATGTCGAAAAAAGATTTTGATAAAGCGGAGTATAATTTTAATTCGGCTCTTCTCATGATTCCTGATAACAAAACTGCTAATTACAATTTAGGTAATTTAAATTTTGAGAAGGGTGCTTATAAGAAAGCGATGGGTTTTTATAAAAAGTCAATAGAGATCGACCCGAGGTTTGTTGAACCTTATATTAATATGGGGGTGGCTTATTTCAAACTCAGAGAGTTTGAAAATGCCAAAAGATCATTTTTAGAAGCGATAGCACTTAACCCAAAGAGACCCGATGTATTCAGGAACCTGGCTAGTACGTACCACGCTCTTAATGATGACTATAACGCAGAAGCTTGTATTAAGAAAGTCCAGGAATTACAAGGATTAGTGAAATAGGCTGGGTTTTGGCGGATTTAAAAATTATTTAAGAGAATTTAAAAATTTAAAATGTTTAATAAAAAATCGCAACAAGCTTTTAACATGGATTATTGAGTACTTGATATTTTTCGGTGAAAGAAGCGGCTTTCTGCTTAAACTTTGATGGACATGAAGTACATTACCAGCTGTAGGGACATAAGCAGTCTTCCATCCTTTACTGTAAAGCTTCAGACAAAGGTCAGCGTCTTCGCAATAAAGAAAGTATTTTTCGTCAAAACCTCCTATTTCGCTAAAGGCGCTTCTTCTTACGAGCATGAATGCCCCGGTAACCCAGGGGACGATCGTATCAATTGAATGATTTATGTTTGCCATTAAATACGAATTAATTTGTCTAATGCTCAGTTTTTTGAATAATATATTGAGAATTCTTGCAAAAATATACTTTGGTTTTGGAAATTCCCTGCAGGAGTATTGTATTGTATTGTCAGGGTTAAGCAAACAGCTGGAAGCTGAGCCCACATCAGGATTGATTTTCATGTACTCCACAAGGTTTTTTACCACATCTTTATCAGGGAAGGCATCGGGATTCATAAATAATATATATGGCGAACAGCTTTCTTTAAAGGCCTGATTGCAAGCCCCTCCGTATCCGATATTTTTTGGATTAAAGATCTTTGTTATTCTGCCTCGGTAATTTTTTAAGATGTGGGAAGTGTTGTCAATGGAATTATTGTCTATTACCAAAATCTCTGACTCAGCAGTAAAACTATCAGCCTTTAGATTGTTAAGGCAATCTGTAATGAATTTATCAGAGTTATATGTTACAATTATTATTGAAAGTCCGTTTGGGCTCATTTTGTAGGTTTAATTGCATCTGATCGGTTATGTTTTTTATACTGCAAATAATGATATAACAACATAGTGTTTTTAAGCAAGGTTTATTTTAAAGCTTTAAGGCAAATAGCTTTATAGTTAACTTAGATTATTAGAATAACGAAGGGTAAAAAGTGGAATTTACTGGAGAACGGTATATCAGCAGTTTGAATTCTGCCCAGATCAGCTATGAACATTGGCATCGCTATTTTTATGCTACACAATTTGTTAAAGGAAAAAAAGTCCTTGATATTGCCTGTGGAGAGGGATACGGTGTTAATCTTTTGGGAGAAACTGCCGAGGTTGTAGTGGGGGTTGATATTTCTGAGGCAACTATTGATCTGGCCAAACAGCGTTATCAAAAGAAAAATATATCATTTCTTCATGGATCGGCCGATGATATCCCTATAGAGGGAAATAATAGATTTGATGTTGTGGTTTCTTTTGAAACTATTGAGCATCTAGATGCTATGGCACAAGAAGGCTTTCTAAAAGAAGTTAAGCGTCTTTTGAAGAATGATGGCATTTTAATTATATCATCGCCCAATAAGCTCGTGTATTCTGATATACCGAAATATAAAAATGAGTTTCATATCAAAGAATTTTATGAAAATGAATTTTTTGATTTTTTGCATCAATATTTTGTCCATGTCTCATTGTTTGGGCAGAAGGTTTTTACCGGGTCTAACATCTGGGAATTAGACAGTTCTGAACATGATAACTCTTTTATAGAGTATAAAATCGATAATAGAGGGCAGAGATTTGTTGAGGATGGAGAAAAAAAAGAAGCAGTCTATTTGGTAGCTGTATGTTCTGATATAAAACAAGTCCATTCGAAACATTCGCTTTTACTTGATAGATCTTTAAGTTTATTGTCTGAAAAGACCGGTGAACTCGATAAGATCATTTTTGAGCGGGATCAGTTGATTCGGCATCACCAGAAAGAGATTGAAAAGTTTGGTGCTTGGGACCGAGGTCATAGCAAGGTAAGTCTTGAATGCGATAAGAGCATAATATCTCTTAACCAAAGCTTATTTGAAAAAGACAACGAGATCGCCGTATTCAAAAAAAAGATCGATGAATTAAATGAAAAAATAAGCTCTCATAATTATCTTGTGGCAGATCTCAGGGAACAGATAACCAGGCTAAATGATGAGACAATTAAAAGAGGTAAATGGGCATTAGGCCTGCAAGACGAGCTTAAAGAAGCTCAGGACCAGATTATCAGGATCACAAAGACTATTTCCTGGAGGATAACATTACCCTTAAGAAAATGTTCACTATGGGTGAGAGGCCTTTCATCCGAAATACGAAAGATCTTGATAAGAATACTTAAGCTATTAAAAACGATTTATTTAAGTTTGCCTTTCAGCTGGCAGACAAGATATAGACATATTAATTTCCTAAATAAATATGCGCCCTGGATGTTACGCATTCTGAAAAACGAGGATGCAACTTCACCGGTTTTTCTGCCTAATGGACGCCAAACCGCAAAGATAAATTTTAATTTTGAATTCAAAGATATTAAGTTTAAATCTTTTTTAGAGCCAATAGTATCAATTATTATTCCGGTTTATGGGCAGCTTGATTATACTCTTCGGTGTTTGGCGTCTATTTCTAAAAATACCAGTACAACACCTTTTGAGATTATCGTGGTTGACGATTGTTCACAAGATAATTCTGCAAAAACTTTTCAGGGAATAGATGGAATCAGGTTAATTGTAAATAAAGATAATCAAGGTTTTATCCGGTCGTGCAATGTCGGAGCAAAAGCAGCAATTGGTAAGTATCTCCATTTTTTGAATAATGACACTGTTGTAAGCGCTGGTTGGTTGGATGAGCTTGTCAGAACGTTTTCCGAGTTTAACGGCACAGGACTAGTTGGATCTCAACTGGTGTATCCCAGCGGAAAATTACAGGAGGCTGGCAGCATAATCTGGCAAGATGGGAGTGCCTGGAATTTTGGACGCAATCAAGATCCAGAGCTTCCAGTTTTTAACTATGCGCGCGAAGTTGATTATTGCTCAGGAGCATCAATTATGCTTCCAAAAAACTTATTTGAGAAACTTGGAGGTTTTGATGAGCAGTATATGCCTGCATATTGCGAAGATTCTGATTTGGCGCTTAAAGTCCGCGAAAATGGTTACCGTGTTATTTATCAGCCGCTTTCGAAAGTGTTCCATTTTGAAGGTGTTACTTGTGGGACCGATATTTCAGATGGGATCAAGGCCTTTCAGGCAGAAAACCGAAAGAAGCTTTATTCGCGCTGGAAAAACCGTTTAAAAACCCATCAGCTTCCCGGGACAAATGCGGACATTGCAAAAGACCGCCAGGCAAAAAGCCGGGTATTGGTTTTGGATCACTGTACTCCGACGCCAGACCAAGATGCCGGATCCGTTACAATATTCAACCTCATGCTTTTATTTAGAGAAATGGGTTTTCAGGTTACATTCATTCCGGAAGACAATTATCTATACATGCCTATATATACAACAGCGCTCCAGAGGGCAGGTATCGAGGTTTTGTATGCACCATATGTTTCTTCTGTAGAAAAACATGTGAAAGAGTGCGGTCAGCGGTATGACCTGGTCTTTCTTTCTCGTCCTTTGGTTGTTGAACGCAATATTAATACGATCCGCCGACATTGCATAAAAGCCAAAGTTATTTATTATACCCACGATCTGCATTTTCTCAGGATGCATCGTGAAGCAGATTTATTTAAAGATAACGCAAAAAGGCAAGCTGCTTATAGAATGAAACAACTGGAATTTAATGCTATCCGCATGTCAGATACAACTATCGCAGTTACCGAAAAAGAGCTTGAGTTTCTTCGCAAAGAATTTCCCGAAAAGAATATAAGCGTTCTTACTCTGGTATTAAATATCGGCAAAACAGATAAAAAATTTTCAGATAGGCATGACATTATTTTTGTCGGTGGTTATCAGCATGCCCCTAATGTTGATGCGGTGAAGTATTTTGTATCCGAAGTTATGCCATTATTGCGTACGCGGTTACCCGGCGTGCGATTTAATATAGTTGGGAGTAATCCGCCAAATGAAATACAATTACTGGCAGCCGAAGATATTATTATTAGCGGGTTTGTAAAGAATCTCAATCCGCTACTTGATAAGATGCGTGTTTCAGTTGCGCCGTTACGTTTTGGCGCCGGCATTAAAGGAAAGATCGGTACTGCAATGGCTGCCGGGTTACCGGTGGTTGCTACTAGTGTGGCAGCAGAGGGCATGGCACTCAGCGACGGAAAAAATATATTAATTGCGGACGGGGCGGAGCCCTTTGCAGACGCTATTAAGAAGATTTACACAGATGAAATACTGTGGAATAGAATAAGTGACAATGGAGTTCAGTTTGCAGAATGCTTATGGGGAGCTCAAGCCGGCTCGCGAGCTTTGTCTCGGATACTTCTTAATCTGGGTTTTGATCCCGGCATAAAATACGGTCTTCCGAAGCTTTATGCGGGCACCTTAGCCGTTTTTTAGATAGCCATAATGAAAACCCGCTTACGGATCCTATTGGAAGGCCTCATAATTCGAGTGAACAAGTTATTTTTAAAAAGACTATTTAGGTGAAAAAATGAAAAGTTTAAAAATGGACCAGGAATTTATGAGGCTATTGGCACTTTTTAAAAACTCCAAGAATATCCGCAAGGGAAGAAATGTCAGCGAAGGCTATGCGCGCGGATGGGGGCTGCAGTTTGGTAATCTCCGGAAAATGATTTCGGAGGACTTTATTTATAAAAAGGCTTTTAACCTTTGTGCTGGACGCTCTATTGTTGCAGAAGACAATTTGATGAATATCTTTCTAATTTTAAAATATTTTCTAGGTAATGTTCCTACAGGAGATATCGTTGAGTTTGGTGCTTACCGCGGAGGAAGCGCTATTTTTATTGCCTCCATAGTAAAACAGCTTTACCCTGGGATACGGGTATATGCTCTTGATACTTTTTCAGGGATGCCAAAGACAGATCCGAATATCGATGTTCATACCGAAGGGAACTTCTCAGATGTTAATCTAAAAGAATTGATACAATACACAATAGATCATCAGTTAAACAATATTGAATTTATTCCGGGGTTATTTGAAGAGACTGTACCATGCCTGCTTTCAAAAACTAATGGTGTTGCGCTTGTGCATATTGATTGTGATATTTATTCGGCAGTGGCTTATTCGTATGATGCAGTGAAACCCTGCATGGTACAAGGTGGATATTTTGTGTTTGATGACGCCAATTATTCAAGCTGTATGGGTGCGACAGAGGCGGTGGAGGATCTGGTAATAAGAAGAGACGGTTTTAATAGCGAGCAGATATTCCCTCAATATGTTTTTAGGCATCAAGTTAAACCATAAATAAGAAGGTATAAAAAATTCCATGATATTTTATGTTTAGCCTTAAAGGAAATAGTATGGTGAATCCGCGCTTAGACTGTCTTTATTTTAACGGATACATGCCCTGTAATTTCCACAAAAAACATGGAGTTCATTGCAAAGAATGCAAATTTTATAAAAAATCAGGGAAAAATATATTGATTATTAAACTTCAAGCTGCTGGTGAAGTGATCCGTAATACGCCGCTATTACGAAAGCTAAACAAGGTCTATCCGACTGCCAGGATTTTCTGGCTGACAAAATATCCCGAGCTTGTGCCCATAGAACACGTCTATAAGGTGCTTGATTGGGATAAAGATGCAGTTCCATTCCTACTTGATCAGGAATTTGATATTCTATTTAACCTGGACAAGGATCTTGAGGCTTGCAGTCTTGCGAATCTCATTTGTTCTAAGAGTAAAAAGGGATTTACGCAAAATAACGGCGTCATTATGCCTTTTGATAAGGATGCCCGTCATAAATGGCTGACGGGGGTTTTTGACGATCTGATGAAGGCCAACAAAAAAAACTATATCGAAGAGATATTTGAAGTATGCGGATTCAAGTGGAGCGGCGAAAAATATATTTTACCTGCTTATGAAATTCCGGATGTTGAGATTTCTAAGAATCGGAAAATCATAGGGATAAATACCAGTGTCGGGAAAAAGTGGCCTATAAGAAAATTTTCAAACAAAAAACTTCTTTCAGTTATACGCAAGATTCAAAATAAATACCAGGTGGTTTTGCTCGGAGGCCCCGATGAGCATTCACTAAATATGAAAATTGCTTCCATGACAAAAGCTGCTTATTTCGGAGTTTTCCCAATTAAGAAATTTATAGGGCTTGTTTCATTATGCGATCTGGTGGTTACGCCGGTTACCATGGCAATGCATATTGCAATAGGGCTAGAGAAGAAAATAATTATTTTAAATAGTATTTTCCCAAGAGCAGAATTTTATTTATACGGGTTGGGCGATATATTGGAGCCCGATATTAGCTGTAAGTACTGTTACAAATCCAGATTTGATAGTAATTGCCAGGAGTCTAATCTTGTTTGCATGGACCTGATCTCCAATAAGGATTTGCTGAGTACTATTAAAAATTTGTTGAATAATGACAGATAAGGTGAAAATATGTGGCATAAAAATAAAATTATTTCTGTCGGGGATATTGACATTAAAATTAATTCGTATTTTTGGATCGGAAGCAGGGCTCATCTTTTAGAGGTTTATTGGAGTTTCCACCCACGTTTTTGTTTTTATAAGAAAACACCTATTGATGCAAGATTTCTTGATGTTGGCGCCGGTTCCGGAAATCTTTCTTTTTGGAAAGGTTGGGGTAAACCTGTAAGAAATGATATAAAAATGTATGGAGTTGATGTAAGAGACGCAGAACATAAGAATAATTATGTCAATTTTCAGGTGGCAGATGTTGAAAAAACCGGCCTTGGTTTTAATGACGGTTTTTTTGATATTATTTTTCTTTCACATGTTTTAGAGCATTTTAATAACCCTGAATATGTGCTTAAAGAGATAAGGCGTGTTACCAAGCCCGGAGGGCGGATCTATATTGAATTTCCTTCTCCCGTTACGGTGTATTATCCTACAAGAGAAGATTTCTTAAAAAAAGGTTTTGAAGTTTCGATTACTAATTTTTTTGATGATGTTTCACATAAGAGAACCTATACTATGGAGTTTTTGGATGTGATGCTTCATGGAGCCGGCCTGAAGATTGTTGAAAGCGGCATTATTCGGAACAAACGCCTGGAAGACAAGCTTATCGGTTATGGTTTTAAGAATAGAGACGAGGAAATTACGACCTATGGTGTATGGTCAAAGCTTATGTGGGCGCAGTATGTTATTTGTGAAACTATGTAGGTTTTGTTTTAATTTTGATGTTATAATAAACTTAAATTATATTCTTAGTTATGAAAATTTTAGATTGAGCAAAAGGAAGGCTGGGATTGAAAGAATATTTTAATAATATTTATAAGGCGAGATACGTTTTATTAAGCCTGACGTATTATGATCTGAAGAATAAGTACAGGGGATCTATTCTTGGTATTATGTGGGCTTTTTTCATACCTCTATGCCTGGCGTTGATTATTGGCAGAGTATATTCGGCAACATTGCAACTCCCGCTTAAAGTATTTGTGCCATACCTGTTTTCTGGGTTAATTCCCTGGCTTTATATAGTTTCGTGCGCTGACGGAGGCACGCAGGCATTTTTGGTTTCTGAAGGGTATATCAAGCAAACCAGGATCCCGATAGAAATATTTCCCCTAAGAGTAACTTTAACAGCATTCGTTAATCTTTTATTTTCGCTTTTGTCGTATTTTGTAATATATTTTTTTATAAGCCCTGAAAAATTCTCACCGAAAATGCTTATGGTGTTCCCGGCGCTTGGGATATGGTTTATCGTTGGCATTTCACTTTCTACCATAGTAGCGGTTTTCAATGTATATTTCAGAGACTATGCGCTTTTGCAGCCGCTTATATTTCAGGCTCTATTTTTTGCAACACCGATCTTGTTTCCGGCAGAGCTATTAAAAAATAATAATTCCGAATGGATCTATTCCTATAATCCTGTTTATTATCTTCTGGAGATTTTAAGAGCACCTTTACTTGGTAATGAGTCGCTGGATAAAATTGTATGGGTTTTAGTAGGATTAGCTTCTTTAATATTTTTTATAGCGGCAGTAGCCGTACTAAAAAAAGTCGGTAGAAAGATAGTATTTAAACTATAGGGATTTAATAAATGAGTCATATAAAGCTTTCTAATATAAATTTGATTTATGAAATAACCGCTGAAAAAAGAATTAAAGACATTCTGATTCCGAAAGGCAGGATAAATAATTGTTTAGAAGATGGTCGTAAGATCCACGCTGTGAAAAATGTAAGCTTAGAGATAAATGATGGCGACAGACTGGGAATCATCGGAAGAAATGGAGCAGGAAAAAGCTCATTATTAAAGATTATCGCAGGTATATATCCTCATACGAACGGAAAGCTGGAAGTTGAGGGTAGTATGGCAACATTATTTGAATCCGGGGTGGGATTTGAGATGCATGCAACCGGATGGGATAATATATATCTTAGAGGGTTGATGTTGGGGGGGAGCCCGCAAAGCATCAAAAGTAAAATCAAAGAGATAGCAGAGTTCAGTGAACTGGGAGAGTATTTAAATATAGCGGTCAAATATTATTCTACAGGGATGTTTGTAAGGCTGGCGTTTGCTACGTCAGCTTTGATGACGGAATCGGATATATTGATCCTAGATGAATCTATTGCTGCCGGAGATGCGTTTTTTTTAGGTAAGGCCCTAAAAAGACTGCGAGAGCTTGCGGATAAGGTAAAAATCCTTGTGTTTGTAACTCATGATATGGAACTACTTGGTAAATTATGCAACAAATGTATTTGGATGGAAAACGGTTCGGTCAAAATGTATGGTTCCACAAAAGAAGTCTCGGAAAGTTACTTAAAAGGCTTTTAGGGCATATAGGGCCGAAATGATTTTGAAAAGCTTTACGCATCATCAATAAGTAGGTTTAAATTCCGATTTCTACGATCCTTATCTTATTACAATTTGTGGTATAATAATAATGTGGCTTGACAGGTATATAACCTAATTTTTGTAGTATAAGGTTAATTTGTTAATAAACCGAATATTCTTTTATGGATATAATGAACATTATAAAAACCCGCCGTTCCGTAAGGAAATATAAGAATAAACTTCCCAAAGATTCTGATATAAGAAAAATCCTTGAAGCCGGTAGTTGGGCGCCATCTGGATTAAATAACCAGCCATGGCGTTTTTTAGTTATTAAGGATAAGGAAAAGAAAGATAAATTAGCCGGTTTTACAAAGTATTGCGGGATTATTCTGAATGCACCTTTAGCGATAATTGTTTGCATGGATGCGGGGAGTTCCTATAATAGGGATAAAGACCTTATGGCTATAGGTGCTTCAATACAAAATATGCTTTTAGAGGCACACTCGCTGGGGCTTGGGGGCTGCTGGCTCGGGGAGATATTAAATAAAAAAGAAGAAGTAGAAAAATTTCTTGGCCTTGATGAGGACCTGGAGATTGTGGCGGTAATTACTCTTGGATATTCAAATGAAAAATCCCCGAAAGGAACAAGAAAAAAATTGGAAAACCTTCTTATTAAGGTTTGATATGAACATTATAACCGAGTTTATAACAAAAAAAACCAAAGGCGCGGGGGATTTTATAAATATAACCGGCGAAGTCGAAGAGTTGCTTTTAAGATCCGGGCTGAATGAAGGGATAGTCACTGTTTTTATCATAGGGTCCACAGCCTCCATTACTACATTTGAATTTGAGCCTGGACTTGAAAAAGACATGAAGGATTTTTATGAAAAAATCGCTCCTTCCAATAAGCATTATTCCCACGATGATACGTGGGGTGATGCCAACGGTTTCAGCCACGTTAGGGCGGCATTGCAGGGGCCGTCAATAACAGTTCCTTTTAAGGATAAAAAGCTGTTTTTAGGTACATGGCAGCAGGTAGTATTGGCGGAATTTGATAATAGGCCCCGGGATAGGAAAATAATAGTGCAGTTTATGGGAAATTAAGAAAGAGGTGTACTTGGAAATTAGATCTATCAAGAAAATTTCTGGGTTTACATTGATAGAGCTCCTTGTGACAATATCAATTGCAGGGGTTTTAGCAGGCCTTTTATTGCCGGTCATGAAACAGGTGAGAGAACAGACAAAAAGGATAACCTGCCTTAATAATCTTCGTCAGCACGGGCTTGCCTGGAGGTTATATCTCGAGGATAATAATGAACTCTTTCCTTTTATTGCTTCGCCTAATATGGGAGGCGTTCCCGATGTTTATGCATTTGGCGGTAAGCAGGGGACATTCCCGGTTTATGACTTCCGGTACGGCGCATCATATAGAGTGATAAATAAGTATCTTGATATAACAACAAATTCCAGCCTCGCAGTGGAAATTTTTCACTGCCCGTCTGATACCAAGCAAAGATCAGGTATAAATGCAACATCATTTAATTATTATGGCAATTCTTATATATTAAATACTTCAATATTATCTTATCCAGGAGGGCCTTTATCAAGAAGGCCGTTTAACAGCATAACAAAGCCGCTTAATCTGGTTTATTTGGAAAGATGCAACAATTCTAATAATCCGGGGCATGGGAGTAACCAGGGAAGTAACTATGTAATGCTGCTTTTTGTAGATATGCATGTTGCAGGGCCGTTTCTTTATGATTCTGATTTTGATACTCTAAATGAATACCCTGATACGGATAAAAAGGTATTAATAAACCCTTAGTTTCCAAAAATCTCAAGGAGAGAAACATGAGAAGAGGTATCACAAAAATCTTTTATGTTTTTATAACCATTTTTTCTTTAAGCGCTTTTAGTAATTTAGCGTTTAGCCAGGAAAGCATGTCTAAAACAATACCACAAAAAGAAATTGATCTTATATATACCGATTTTACCAGGGCAATTGACATTAATACCGCAGAATATAACGGCAAAACAACCAAAATCCCTCCTGAGGCTGAACCGGAGAATTTCAGGGGTATGAGTTGGCAGGATAATCTTGGTATATTGGGATTAGCCGAAGAGCTTAAGCCGAGCTTTCCAGTAACAAATAACCTCAGGATCTATATCAGAAACCTTGATGAGATGAAGCTATGGGGGGTTAGAGTTGAGAAAATACTATATGCCTTTATTGATGGGAAATTTTCAGGCGTTATAGTTCAAACAGACGGAGATCTAAACTGGGAGGCACTTAAAAAAGCCTGCTTTAATAAGCTTGGCGAAGCAAAGATGGCTACATCTACTCCTGAAAGCTATATATGGGAAGGGGATCATCTAATAATAGATCTTTTTTATCATAAATTTTCAGAAAAAGGCAATCTCCATATAATTTCAATCAATAAAGAATCCAAAGGTTTAAAAAATGATTAAGGGTTATATAAGATATTTTGTAATCGGAGTAATTTTGGGGCTGGGACTAATTGTAATTCTAAAAATTTCTAAAAATTATTCCGAAAATAATCTTACCGAAATCAAAAACGTTTCTTTTAAATCCGAAAATGTTTTTGTAGTAAAAGCTTTGGATGGAGATACTCTGGAGCTAAAAGACGGCAGGAAGGTGCGTTTAATAGGAGTAGACACCCCCGAGCTTCATCACCCGGAGCTACCCGTTCAGTATTTTGCTAGCGAAGCAGGGGAATATACAAAAAAACTCTGCGAAGGCCAAAACGTAACTCTTGAATTTGAAAACGAATTAACGGATAAATATGAGAGGCTACTTGCTTATGTGTTGCTTCCTGACGGGACATATCTAAACGAGGATCTCTTAAAAAGAGGATACGGTTATACATACACCAGATTCCCGTTTTCAAAAATGGATTTATATCTGAGCCTTGAACATGAAGCAAGGGCAAACCAGCGCGGGATATGGACGCATTCACCTATTGATGCAAGAATAGCAGGAATAATCTCAAGATATGATGTACTCAGCGAAAAAGGCAAAATAGAATTTGATATGCTATTGGAGGATTTAGTTAAAAAATACCCAAAAGAACTTTTTGATACTGGCGGAGAATAAAAAAATGCAAAACGATTTTTATAAAAAAGCGTTTTTTATGCTTCTAGGGATACTGATTGTCCTTATGGCGTCGAGATTTGTATTCGGGCCGCTTAATTTTGGCAATTTTGGATGGGGTAATGTTAATGAAAATACAATAATAAAAAGCCAAAACGCCAAAAATTATATAGGAAAATTTTGCACCGTTGAGGGCAGGATAGTCGCGACGTACAAAAACGAAAAAGTCTGCTTTTTGAATTTCGACAGGGATTATAAAAAAGGTTTCACGGCAGTGATATTCAAATCCGCGTTTAATAATTTCTCTGATTCGCCGGAGGTTTATTATAAGAATAAAACCGTCCGCGTAAAAGGCCTGATAAAGGAATATAAGGGCAAAGCGGAAATTATTATAAACGACCCTTCTGAAATAGAGATTGTTGATTAATTCCATGATAGCAGGTATACTGAAAATAGAAAACCGGTTTGATCGCTATGAAAAAAAGCATTCATGTCACATATAAAGGCAATGTACAGGGAGTAGGTTTCAGGTTTACGGCCCAGCGTCTTGCTAATGATATTGGTGTGACCGGCTGGGTTAAAAACCTTTTTAATGGAGATGTTGAGATAGCGGCTGAAGGCGAAGAAGAAACAATAAAAAAATTCCTTGATGGTATAAATAAGTACTTTGCAAGTTATATAGACGACATTGACATAGAGTGGAATGAGTATACTGGGAAATTTAAGGAATTCGGGATAAAATTCTAAATGATAAAAGTTACCGATAAGTTTATCGATTCCAATACTAACAGCATTCAGATAGAAAACCGCGGAAGGTGTAACCATAACTTTCATAAGGATTATTCTGATAAAGTTCATAGGTTTTTAAATATCATCAATCCGGGTTCTTATGTCAGGCCGCATAAACATGATAATCCGCCAAAAGTAGAGGCGTTCATTATTCTTAGAGGAAGAGTTTTGATGCTCGAGTTCTCTGATAATGGTAAGATAATCGATCATATAGAATTAAACAGGGATAAAGGAAATTTTGCCGCCGAGATCCCGGCAGGTGTTTGGCATTCACTTATTTCCTTAGAAAATAATTCCGCTTTATATGAGATAAAAGAAGGGCCGTATGACCCTGGAACTGACAAAACCTTTGCTTCTTGGGCACCACCTGAAAAAGACTCAGAAGAAGCAGAAAGGTTTATCAAAAAAATTTTAAACGGAATTGACGGTTAAATTTGCACAGATATTTGTCCCTCAAATGCTCCAAATCGGTGCATTTTCGGGACGAATTCCAAAAAGAAGAATTCGGAGGCGATATGAAAAAGATATGGTTAATGATTTTGGGAATATTTGCTTTGGCAGGTGTAGTCTCGGCGCAGGATGATGGCGCCGGCATGGAAAAAACTGTTTCACAGATGTCTATACCTTCAAGCTGGGGGCGTTTAGTGACAGCGGTCCAGACAGAAACCGGGCAGCTTTTATATTTTGAGGCTTCAAACGGAGATATACATATAGTAGGCCAGTCAACAGACCTGAAGCGAATTTTTAGCGACTATTATGTCATTAAGAGAAATTAATTGATAAATAGTGTACCCTGTGGTAATATAATCCGTCGGAGAAATTGTGATTAATCTCGGTGCCCATGTTTCTATTGCGGGGAATATTTATGAGTCTTTGGATAGGGCGAAGTGCTTGGGGCTTACTACGATGCAGATATTCAGCTCTAACCCAAGATCATGGCGGGTTGATAAGTGGCAGCAAAGTAGCATTGAAGAATTTAAGAAAAGACGAGTTCTTTATAAAATTAATCCTGTAGTAGTACATATTCCGTATTTAGCTAATTTGGCTAGTCCCCAAAAAGATATCTTCACCAAGTCAAAAACCTCATTTTTGGATAATCTTAGGAATGCGGATGCTATTAACGCAGATTATTTTGTAACCCACTTAGGGAGTCATAAGGGTCTGGGGATAGAACAAGGGATCAAAAGATTTTCTGAAGGGCTTGAGTCTATTTTAAAGAGTTCAATGGCTGGTTCAATGATCCTTTTGGAGAATACTGCAGGCGCCGGGAACTCAATAGGGTTCAGATTTGAGCATATAAAAAAAATCATAGAAAATCTCAAGGGTTATTCAGGGCGGATCGGTGTCTGTCTGGATATCGCGCATACATTTGCCTCGGGGTATGATATCAAGACAAAAAAAGGCCTGGAAGATACATTAATACAATTTGACGGCCTGATAGGGATAGATAAGCTTAAGGTGATACACCTGAACGATTCCAAAGGATCTTTAGGTTCTATGGTTGACAGGCATGAAAATATTGGTTTAGGGGAAATAGGGAAAGAAGGTTTTAAGAATATTTTGCATAATAAATATTTAAAGGATTTACCCTTCATATTAGAAACTCCTGTAAGAAAAAAAGGCGATGATAGGCGAAACATAAGAGTGGTCAAGAAATTATGGTTATAAGATAGCGACTAGGCAATAACAATTAGCAATTAGGCGATTAGGTTATTCGGCGATTTGGTTTTTACCTAATTACCATTTGCATAATCGCCTAATCGCTGAATTACTAATGGAATTTAGATAAAACTATGGCATATGATTTTAAAGTAATAGAAAAAAAATGGCAGAAATACTGGAGAGATAACAAACTTTTTGAGGTCGATACCAATGGCCACAAAAATAAGTATTATTGTCTTATGATGTTTCCGTATCCGTCGGCGGGTTTACACGTCGGGCACGGAAGGAATTATATAATAGGCGATGCTGTCGCTAGATACAAAAAGATGCAGAACCTGAATGTGCTTACGCCTATGGGTTTTGATGCATTTGGCTTGCCGGCGGAGAATGCCGCGATAAAAAACGGCATCCCTCCGAAAGTTTCAACATTAAATAACATATCCTACATGAAAAGGCAGTTTAACTCATGGGGAGTTGAATATGACTGGTCAAGGGAAGTAATTTCTTGTATGCCGGAATATTATAAGTGGACGCAGTGGATATTTATTAAACTTTATGAAAAAGGGCTTGCCTACAAAAAGAAGGCCTCGGTAAACTGGTGTCCGTCATGTCAGACGGTTTTAGCCAACGAGCAGGTCATTAATGGCCAGTGCGAAAGGTGCCAGAGTAAAGTAAGCCCAAAGGACCTGGAGCAGTGGTTTTTTAAGATCACCGATTATGCCCAGAGGCTTCTTGATGATATTAAAAAATTAGAAAACTGGCCAGAACGCGTAAAGACAATGCAGGAAAACTGGATAGGCAAAAGCACAGGAGTTAATATTGATTTCAGATTAGCTGATTCCAATGAAATAATTACCTGCTTCACTACAAGGGTAGACACTATTTTTGGTGCGACATATATGGTATTGGCTCCCGAGCATCCGAAACTGGGGTCAATAATCAAAGACGCCGGAAATAAGTCTGAAATATTGGACTTTGTAGAAAGATGCAAAAAACTGGATTTTATCGAGAGATCTTCTGAGGAAAGCCAAAAGGAAGGTATTTTTACCGGCGCATACGTTATCAATCCCGTTACCAATGAAAAGATACCGCTATGGATAGCTAACTATGTTCTCATGGAGTACGGTACCGGAGCGGTAATGGCAGTACCTGCGCATGATACAAGAGATTTTGCGTTTGCAAAAAAATACGATCTTCCGATAAAAATAGTCATAGATGATCCGAAAGTTCACCTGGAACCGGATTCTTTAAATTCCGCATTCATTGACGAAGGTGTAATGGCCAATTCAGGTGAATTTAACGGCATAACTAATAAAGAGGCGATGGAGAAAATAGCCGATTTTATGGAGATAAAAAAGATCGGCCGCAGATCCATTCATTTTAAACTCCGAGATTGGCTTATCTCGAGACAGCGGTATTGGGGGGCGCCTATCCCGATAGTTTACTGCAGTAAATGCGGGATAGTAACTGTACCGGAAAAAGATTTACCGGTACTTCTGCCGGAGGATGTTGAATTTAAACCTCACGGCGAATCCCCTCTAAAGGGTTCCAAAGGATTTGTAAATACGAAATGCCCCAAGTGTTCAGGTCCCGCCGCCAGAGAGATAGATACCATGGATACGTTTGTGGATTCCAGTTGGTATTTTCTAAGGTACATTTCTCCAAAGCTTGATAATAAGCCCTTCGATTCTGACGCAGTCAATAACTGGCTTCCGGTTGATCAGTATGTAGGCGGAGTAGAGCACGCAATACTTCATTTATTATATGCCAGGTTCATCACCAAAGTTATCAATGACCTGGGGTTAATAAATTTTGATGAGCCTTTTAAGAGGCTTTTTACTCAAGGAATGATTACAAAAAACGGCGAGAAGATGTCAAAATCCCGCGGCAATACCATTAACCCCGATGACTTAATAGAAGAATACGGAGCCGATACGTTAAGGCTTTATACGCTTTTTATCGGCCCTCCTGAAAAGGATGCGGAGTGGAACCCGAGAGGGATAGAGGGGGCATTCAGATTTTTGAACAGGCTTTACAGGGTGACAGAAGAGTTAAAGTCAGAGACTAATAAAGCGGGTTTAGATCAGGAACTCTTAAAGGCCTTAGAGAGAAAGACACATCAGACTATAAAAAAGGTGACAGAGGATCTGGAACACGATTTTCATTTCAATACTGCTATAAGCGCAGTTATGGAACTGGTTAACGAAATATATTCATTGAAGGAAAAAACAAATTCCTTGGGTTCGCCGATTGTTGCCGATGCCATAGAGAAAGCAATAGTCCTTCTTTCTCCGTTTGTTCCGCATTTATCGGAGGAGTTGTGGCAGATGTTAGGGCATAAAGAAAGCATTCTTAAATCCCTTTGGCCGAAATATAATAAAGATCTGATCATAGAGGATATAGTCGAGATAGTTATACAGGTAAACGGGAAAATTCGTTCCAGAGTAGAAGTGGCAATAAATACTCCCGACGAAGTTTTAAAGGAAAATATTCTTAAAGATCCTAAAGTTACCCAATATCTTGAGGGTAAAGCTGTAAAGAAATTTATTGTTGTGAAGAATAAAATTGTGAATATAGTAATTTAATCGTCCGGCTATAGTTAATAGACTGAATTGTAGCCTCGGCTTGTAACATATATTAAAATTCCCTCGCATTTAATAGTAACGCTAAATGCTCGATAATTTTAACATACTCGCCGAGGTGGTTTATTCCAACTAAAGTTGGAATAAACCTAGGAGTTTAATATGTTCGATAAATTAAAGAATTTGAACGAAATGATGCGTAAGGCCAAAGAGGTAAAAAGCGCTCTTAGCCAGATAAATGTTGAGTCGTCAGCCGCTAATGGGAAGATTAAGATGACTTTTGACGGAGAGAACATGCTAAGGTCGCTTTCCATAGACGATGAATATATGGATATTTCAAAAAAAGCAGAACTCGAAAAACATCTTAAAAGCTGTATCCAGGACGGTGTGAAAAAATCCCAACAAGAGGCAGCCAAGAAGATGAAAGACGTAATGGGGATGGATATTTCCGGGATGTTTTAATCTTATTTTTGTCCGGGTTTTTTACCGGCAATTAAAAAGCAAAGCCGGGGAAACTAAAAGTATGCTTTATAAAGCCAATGCTGAATAAACTGACCAGGTATGAAAAATATATACTTATCTTTTTAGTGTGCGGGCTTGCCGGAGGGTCGCTGATAAATCTTTTAAAAAAGAAATCGATCGGCGGCCCATTTTTTTTGCCAAAAAATGAATTAAGCCAACCGACCGGGAAAGATCTGGAAAATTCCGTTAAAGAGTTCAAGACAATTGATATCAACACAGCCTCAAAAGAAGATTTTGAGAAACTCCCAGGCATAGGCCCGTCTATTGCTTCGAGGATAATAGACTGCCGCGATTCAAAGGGAGGATTTAAATATACAACAGATCTTTTGGATGTAAAAGGCATAGGCCTGAAAAGATTTTCTGCCATAAAAGACCTGCTTACAGTCAGATAATGTTTTTTATATGAGAACTCCTCTAATTTTTATCATTCTTAGCTATATTTTCGGCATACTCTTTTCTGAAATAGCCGATTTAGAGATAAAGACCATCCTTATTATTTTGGTGGTTTTAATTGTACTGACAATCCTGACAGTAAGAATAAGATATTTTACATTGTTTATTCTCTTATCAATATTTTCCTGCGGCCTTTTAGCAGGAGAAGCCTCAAAAGAACCGTCTATTAACAATATCTCAAATTATCTTGGCAATAACCCGCAAAAAGCAATAATCTCCGGCAAGGTTATCACGGATCCCGAATATATTTTCAAAAAAGATCTGAATATAGACAATAAACTAGTGATCGAAAAAGCATCGTTTCTGGTCCAAATAGACTCGGCTAAAGTTGAGCAAAATGAAACTAAAACCAGCGGCGTATTATATGTAAATGCCTGGAAAAAAGACATATCCTTGAAATTCGGCGATAAGGTTTTATTGGAAGGGAAAATCTATCCGCTTGGCTATAAAGAAAACAATAATGATTCAGGGTTTGATTTTAAAAAATATTTTACCAGAAAGGGGATCAGCGCTTTTTTTAAAATGGGGCAAAAGGACGCCCTGATCATTATTGGAAATGAATCTGATTCTATCAGGAAAATAATATTCAATTTAAGGCACAATGTAGAGAAAAAGATCTTCGATTATTTCCCGAAGGACTATGCCGAACTTCTTAGGGCGATGGTACTCGGCATAAGATACGGATTTGACGATTCCCTGGAAGAGAAATTCGTAAATACCGGCACGGTACATATACTCGCAATAAGCGGCATGAATGTAGGCATGATACTTTTTGTGATAATGGTGATACTCCAGATAATCAGGGTCCCAAGAAAGTTAAAATACATTATTGCAGCTTTTGCTATCGGATTTTTTATGATATTTTCCGGAGCAAAACCTCCTGTTGTAAGAGCCACTCTGATGGCCGAATTATTTTTGTTGGGACTGATTTTTAACAGGTCCAATTCTCTTGAAAATGCTTTTTATGTCTCGGCGTTCTTGATGCTCATATATGATCCGCTTTCGATTTTTGATCCGAGCTTTCAGCTGTCTTTTGCGTCATTAGCCGGGCTTATTTATATAACTCCAAAACTTAACAGCATTTTTTTAAAAGATGATATGAATTCAAGCCTGTTTGTAAAAATAAAGTCATATTTAATCATGACTCTAAATATAACGCTTGGTGCGATGGGAGGCGTTCTTGGATTCGTAGTATATTATTTTAATATAGTTTCGCCAATAGGGATAATATCCAATATTTTAATAGTTCCGCTGGTCTTTGTTATAACAGTTTTCGGGATAGGAGCGATATTGTTGTCTTATCTGATCCCTTATTTTGCCATCCTGTTTTCCTATGTGACAGATTTTTTTATTTGGCTTATGTTTTTTATTACAGACATTCTTTCAAGCATTTCTTACGGGCATTTTAAAACCGGTAAAATATCCGGTTTGATCATATTAATTTATTATTGTGTTATTATTCTCTATTTAAACTCAAAAAGATTGAGTTTAGTTATTATGAAGCGTTAATAATGTAATAAAAATCTGGCTTTTAATTACCTTTTCTTGACAAAGACCAAATGTTATGCTATACTTACCCTTGATATGATAGATTCTGGAATAGAAAGAAGAAAATTTCCTAGGGTTGAGACATCCGTTCCTATTCAGTACAAGAATCTCAAAAATAGCGAAGTGGGTGTCGTTGGTACTTTAAGCCAAAGCATAAGCGAAGGCGGTACAAGATTTTTAGCCAGTGAATTCCTTCCGCTTGCTTCAAGGCTAGTAGTAGAGATCTTTATTCCTTCATTAGCACGTCCCATTAAGGCCCTTTCAAAAGTTGCTTGGATCAAAAAACTCCCATCGCAGGATAAGTATGAGGTTGGAAATCAATTTTTGGACATATCCAAAGAAGATAAAAAGCAGATAGCCAGTTTTATTCTTACCTCAACAGTAGAGACGTATTAACCATCCCCCATAGACCTAATCTATTGACAAAATCCCAGCGTATGATATACTATCAAAAATCCTTCCAAAATAAGCTTACTATTCAATTAAGCTGGTATATTAAGGAGCTATTAATTGTATAAATCATGAGAAAATTATATTATATTGTAGTTTTAATGCTGATAACGCTTTTTTTTCTTAATTCCTCAGCGTTTTCTTATTGGGTTTGGACCCCCGAAACAAAAAAATTCATTAATCCCAAATATTCCGTTAAAGACACCCCTAAAGAGCAGTTTGAATGGGCAAACGGTTTTTATGAAAAAGCCGATTACAAAAAAGCTGTTTTTGAGTTTGAAAAACTTATAAAAAATTTCCCAAACTCCGAATATGCTCCAAAAGCCCAGTACTATATAGGCAGATCTTATGAAGATGAGGGGGATCTCTTCAGGGCATTTTTAAACTACCAGAAAGTAATCGATAATTTTCCCTATAATGATAAGATAGAAGAGATAATAGAGCGCCAATATAAGATAGGCAATCTTTTCTATTCCGGCCAAAAGGCAAAATTATTAGGCATGGATATTCTGCCGGGCCTTGATAAAGCCGCCGAGGTTTTCCAGAAAGTTGTCAATAACGCTCCATATGGGGACTACGCTGATCTGGCACAGTTTAAACTCGGCGAAACTTATAAGAAGATGGGTAATTATAATGACGCAATAAATGAATTCCAGAAACTTGTGGATACATATCCGTCAAGCAGGCTTGTGGATGAATCGCGCTATCAGATAGCTTTGTGCGCCAACAAAGCTTCATTAGGAGCGGATTATGACCAGGAGGTAACTGATAAGGCGATAACCGAATTCAAAAATTTCAGCGAAGCTCATCCCGAATCAACTTTGGCTAAAAATGTAGATGAAACCCTAAAAAGCTTGAATGAGAAAAAAGCGGGCTCATCTTTTAAGACAGCGGTTTTTTACGAAAGGATCGGGAAGCATGAAAGCGCTATTATTTATTATCAGGACATCATAGATCAGTATCCCGATAGCAGTTATGTTAAAGAGGCTCAGAAAGCTATTACGGAATTAACGACCAAGCTTGAAGCAAAGAGATCCAGGGCTAGCGGTAAAAGAAAAGAAAAAGTCGCGGCTCCAAAAAAAGAACAGACAAAATCAGTAGGTATTGCCGAACCGGAGGCTAGCCGTGCAAAAAAAGCCGAAGTTCCTTCTGAAAAAATAACCGAAGAAGCAAAAAGCGACATAAGAAGCACGGAGGTTTTCGAAAAAACCCCTGTTTCGCCTCAGCAGACAAAGCCTGAGACCACTAAGAAGGCAGCCGCGGCAGTTAAAAAAGAAGAGAAAAAAAAGGAAAGCGCCGAAAAACCAAAGAAGAGTTTTTGGTCCAGCTTGGCATTCGGGTATACTACAGGCAGTTTACTTCCGTCAAATATAAAAACCATTTTTATTGATAATTTTGTCAATAAGATCGACGTTACTGTTGAAACTACCAATGTCAATAAATATAAGCTCTATCGCGCAGGCCTGGAGACAGATATCACCAATTCAGTGCAAAATGCATTTAATAGAGATGGCAATCTTCTATTGGCCAAGCAAAAAGACGGAGATCTGAAGCTTTATGGTGATCTTGTAGCGGTCGACAGACAGGGCCTTCGTTATGATACCAATGATAATTATGAAGAATACAGGCTTTATATAATCGTAAATCTTGTAATGAAAAATTCAAAAGATGAAGTGGTTTGGGAAGAGAAAAACTTTACCGGTGAATCAACTTATAGCCTGACCGGTTCCAACGCAAAAAGCGAAAATGCTGCCTTGGATGAAGCAATAAACGATCTTTCGCAAAGGATCCTTGAGAGGACAATAGAAGACTGGTAATCAAATAAAATCAATAATGCCGAATATTTAACATCTTCGTCGCATAAATCGGCGGAAAATAATATTTTAAAATTTTAAATTCTACCCTGGTGTTCGTTGTGACAGACCTCAAAAGCGAAAATGGAACAAAGACAAATAAAATTTTCCTTCTTCTCGGAAAAGAAGAATACCTCAAAAGAGATTTTGAAAGAAGGGCCCGGGCAAAGATCCTTTCAGATGATAAATCAGGCCTCAATTTAGAGATCCTCGAAGCAGATGACCTAAGTGCCAGCCGAATAATAGATTTTGCAACAACGCTCCCGTTTATTTCCAAAAACAGGCTTATAATAGCTAGAGACGTTGATAAGCTCCCGCCGAACGAGAGGGAGATAGTCCTCAATTATTTAAAAAAACCGTCAGATACCTGCTATATAATTTTCGAGACCAGCATTCATGGCCGTGATAATTTTATAGAGAGCCTGAAAAAAAGCGCAAAAACCTTTGAATTCGATAAATTATCAAAAAAAGAGCTTTCCGGCTGGATAATAAAGCGCCTTGCCGAAAACGGTAAGAAACTAAGTGGCGATGCCCTTCAACAGATACTATCGGTCATACCCAATGACCTCGAATTGATATCAAACGAGCTTGACAAGCTCTCTTCTTATTGCGGTAAAAGGAATGTTATTACAAAAAAAGATATCGATGAGGTAGTGCTTAAGTCTCTTCAGGAAACAGCATTTGATATGGTGGACTTTTTAGCCAGAAAAAAATTTGATTCGGCGCTCAAAATAGGTTTAGAATTGTATAGCGACAGGAAAAGGCTTCCGGAGCTTGTCGGGCTTGTAGGTTGGCAGCTTAAGCGGCTTATAAAAATAAAAGAATTGGTTAAAATGGGGCTATTGCCCGGTGCAATAGCCAGAGAATTGCACATACATGAGTTTATTGCAAGGAAGCTGGTTGACGAAGCAAATTCCTTTGCGCCGGGCCAGTTAAAAAAGATGCTGATAGCCCTTGTGAAGGCAGACAGCAGCCTGAAAACAGGTACTATAGACGCAAAGGATTTTCTTGAAATTATGATTTCCGAATTATCTAATGCGAGAGCTTAAAGATTCGTTGCTTTTTTGGAAAGCCTTGAGATCCATCTGGATGCAGTTTTTCTATGTAGAATACCCTTATTTTTGGCTTTATCTATTTTAGAAATAGCTTTTTTGAGGCTAGAGGCGATTTTTTCCTTATCTTTGGAGTCAATAACCGACTTTACATCCTTTAGCACAGTTTTTATTTCAGAAATAGTGGATTTATTGCGTAATTTTCTTTTTTTGTCAGCTCTGATAGCTTTAGAAGCAGCGCGTTTTCTGGACAATTTGTTCACATCCTTTCTTTATAAGTTTAGATTAATATACAAAAAAGCCTCTTTTTTGTCAATATAAATGTTAAAAGAAACTTTAAGCTATATGCCACGAGCTTCAGGCTGCAAGCCTTTGGTTTTTATCTGAGGCTTGGAGCTTGTGGCTTGAAGCAGGGGTTATATGACTACAAAAAAACATCTAATAAAAGCATCATCGGTTATAGGGCTAACTACGCTTACATCAAGAATAGTAGGCTTCGTAAGGGACATAATCATTGCAAGGTTGTTCGGCACAACCTTGTTTGCGGATGCTTTTGTAGTGGCCTTCAGGATCCCGAATCTTCTTAGAGACTTGGTGGGTGAAGGGGCAACGAATTCAGCTATTGTGCCCGTGCTTACCGATTATTTAGTAAAAAAAGATAAAGAAGAGTACTGGAAAGTTGTAAATATTCTTTTAAATATCACACTCGTGTTTCTTATGGCCATTACAATCGTCGGAATCATATTTGCGCCACAGATAGTCAAAATAATAGGTTTTGGTTTTACAAAAGATCCGGAAAAGATAGCCTTAACAATCAAACTTACCAGAGTAATGTTCCCCTTTATACTTTTAGTCGGGCTTTGGGCGTATGCGATGGGAGTTTTGAACAGCCTCAAGCATTTTGCTCTCCCGTCTCTCGGGCCGGCGGTGCTAAATATAGTGATAATTATAGCTGCGCTGGTCTTTTGCCCTCATATCGGTGTAATGGGGCTTGCTATAGGGGTTTTGGCCGGCGGGGTGATACAGCTTTTTATCCAGATACCCATGCTTTATAAAAGCGGGATGAGGGCAAAGATCGATTTTAATTTTTCTCACCCGGCAGTGAAAAAGATCGGCATGCTTACAATGCCCAGGATCTTTGGAAGCGCAGTTTACCAGATAAGCGTGCTTATTAACACTGTTTTGGCTTCACTATCGTGGATAGTCGGCGGCGGAGCGGTTTCAGCGCTTTATTATGCAAACAGGCTTTTTCAGTTTCCGCAGGCTATATTCGGGTTTTCAATAGCTCAAGCGGCTTTGCCGACACTTTCCACGCATGCGGCTCTAAGTGATCATGAAAAATTAAAAGAGACCATATCTTTTTCTATCAGAATGACTCTTTTGGTAATGCTTCCGTCAGCGGTAGGATTTATGGTATTGAGTAAACCCATAGTAAAAGCGCTTTTTGAGACAGGAAGTTTTACGGAATACTCGACAGACATAACCAGCCTCGCGCTTTTTTATTATTCTTTCGGCCTGGTCTTTTATTCGGCGGCAAAAGTGCTTGTCTCGGCGTTCTATTCCTTGCATGATACGATGACCCCGGCAAAAGTTGCATTTTATTCGCTTATTATAAATATTGTAGCAAGCCTTATACTTATGTTTCCCATGAAGCTGGGCGGATTAGCGCTTGCCTCCAGCTTATCGGGGATAGCAAATTTCTTCCTGCTTTTTGTGATGCTTAAAAAAAAGATCGGCCTATTGGGTGGGAGAAAGATCGTAGAAGTATTTATGAAAGTCACAGGCTCCTCGATGATAATGGGAATTGTCTTATTGGTAATTTCAAATTCGTTCTCTTGGGAACATTCAAAAGAGTCTTTAGCTATGATCTTTTTCTTGATTATCCTCGGGATAATTATTTTTGTATTTTCCGCGGTATACATTTTTAAGGTCGAAGATATAAAGGTAGGGCTTAAATGGATATCAAGAAAAAAATAAATAAGTTCCCTGACCTGCCCGGAGTCTATCTGATGAAAGATCGAACGGGTGCCATTATCTATATCGGCAAGGCAGTATCGTTAAAGAAACGCGTTAAGAGTTATTTTCAGTCAGTCGCTAAATCCCCGAAAACGGGCCTTCTGGTTTCCAAAATCAAAGATATAAATTTTATCAAGACTCCCAGTGAAGCAGAGGCGCTTTTATTGGAGGCGGCTTTGATCAAAGAGCATAAGCCTAAATATAATATTGAGCTTAAAGATGACAAGGCTTATCCTATGCTCAGGCTCTCGGTAAATGAAAAATTCGCCACTCTTACAATAACCAGAAAACGCAAGCCTGACGGCGCCAAGTATTTTGGCCCATACACCGAGGCAGGTCTTCTTAAAGAATCGGTCGGTATATTAAGAAAATTGTTCAGGCTGAGGACCTGTAAAAAATTACCAAATAAGGTTTGCCTTAATCATCATCTTGGTTACTGCAGCGCTCCGTGCATAAAAAATATCCAAGAAGATGAATATAGGGAGTCTATCAGAGAGCTGGAGCTATTTTTAAGCGGTAAAAAAGATGATCTAATAAAGGAGCTTACAAAAAAAATGACCGGCGCATCCTTAAAAAAGGATTACGAGGCTGCTGCCAAATTGCGCGACAGGATCCGGGCGCTTACCAGCCTGAAGGAGCAGGGCGGATTTTCTAGTTATGATCAGGTGGAAAATCTGAAAGTTATTCTCGGATTAAAAAAACCTCCCCAATATATCGAAGCATTTGATGTATCGAATATAATGGGTAAATTTGCAGTAGGATCGAAGGTGGCATTTAAAAACGGCTTTCCATATCCGGATGGCTACCGCAGGTTCAAGATAAAAACATTTTTTGGTATAGATGACTATGCTATGATGCGCGAAATAACAAGACGGCATTTTGAGAACATAAAAGAAGAGAATTTAAATATACCCGATCTTGTAGTTATAGACGGCGGGAAAGGCCATCTAACGGCGGCAAAAGAGGAGCTGGATAAGCTTGGATTTTCGGGAGTTCCTATTATCGGCCTCGCGAAGGAATTTGAAACGATATTTTTCCCTGATAAGACAAGAGGAGTTGTATTAAGGCCAGGAACGCCGGCTCTTAAGCTGTTGCAGTATATAAGGGACGAAGCGCATAGGTTTGCAATAGGATATCACAAGATACTCAGGAACAAATCTTTGACTTTTTCAGACCTGGATAACGTAGAAGGGGTCGGGACTTTACGGAAAAGGATTTTATTGAGGCACTTTGGGAATATACAAAAGATCAAAAACGCAACAATAGCTGAGCTAAAAAATGTTAAAGGCATAGATGAAAAGACAGCAGAAAAGATCAAAGAATATTTTAATAAAAATTAAAAAGCTTGAAGGCTTTACCGAATTTGAAAAAAAGGTATACAAGGCTATATTGAAAATCCCCAAAGGTCAAACACGGACCTATGAATGGGTGGCTAGAGAGATTAAAAGCCCTCGCTCTTCCAGGGCAGTTGGTAATGCGCTTAATAAAAATCCTTATCCGGTAATAGTCCCTTGCCACCGGATAATAAGGAAAAATGGTAAGCTAGGCGGTTTTGCCAAAGGTGTCTCTATCAAAAAGAAATTGCTTGTTCGAGAGGGCGTTAAGTTGTAAAATAAATAAGGAGAAGAAGAATTTTATTGATAAATTTGGAATAAATCCAATGGAGCAATATTTTGAAGTTAAATTTGGACAATAGAGGGTTCAGTTTAATAGAGATCCTTGTGGCAATAGCAATAATAGGGGTGCTTACCGGTATGGTCTTTGGCGCCCTTGGGAAAGGATTGGAAGCTGGTAAAAAAACGCAGTGTGCAAATAATATAAGGCAGATAGGTTTAGCTTTTTTGGTATATCTGGAAGATAATAACGACGTATTTCCTAAAGATAGATTATGGACGGGCACGAGCTGGCGATATTGGCAATATGCTGTAAACAAATACATAGGTGACCCAAAGATATGGCAATGCCCTAAACAGGGTAATTTTACATATTCACCGGTTTTTACGGGAGTTCCGCTGACGGATTTAAATACAAATGCTTATCCTGTTACCTATGCATATAATTATACTATTTCAGAAAAAAGACTTGTAATAATAAAACAGCCTTCATTTACTATCTTGCTATTGGATGCTACGCAGTTAGACCCGCCCTGGGGTGCGAAAAATTATTATGTAGGTGGGTATAGCAATACTGTTCCCCAAAAAAGGCATAGCGGGGGAGACAATTATTTGTTTGTTGACGGCCATATAAAGTGGTGTTCATATGAAGAGGCCTGGGGCTCTGGTATCGGGCAGCATGGTTGGGGAAGTGCTGATTATTGGTGGGATTTGAATTAGAGTTAGCCCCTATTATGAAAAGAAAAATTTTAGGATTTACCCTTATAGAGCTTCTTGTTGTTATTATTATAGCTGGTGTTTTGATGGCTATACTTCTGCCGACCATGCGTTCCGGTAGAGAATTAGCCAAAAGAGCTCAGTGTGCAAATAACCTTAGGCAGCTTGGTATGGCGATGCTCATGTATCTGGAAGAAAACAATGATGTGTTCCCGGGTTATTTTTCCGGAGGGGTTTACTGGCAGGCCAGAGTAAATAGATATATTGATGATACAAAAATATGGTATTGTCCTAAGCAGCCTGCAAATGGATATATAGCAACAGGGTTTATAAATTTACCGTTTGCGTACAATAATTTTATAGGCTCAGGTAATGTTGCTATAAAAAATATCGCCAAGCCATCCGAAACTATATTATTTAGCGATAGCACAGTCTTTGGAGGTTTTAAATATTGGTCTATTTGCGGAAGCATAAATCTTGTTCCGGCGAAAAGACATCAGGATGGAGATAATTATCTTTTTGTTGGTGGCCACATGAAATGGTGCTCTTATGAGGAAATTTGGGGGTCAGGAGCTGGCCAGCACGGGCTTAGCAGTCCAGATAGTTGGTGGAATCTTAATTAGGAGATAATATGCTTAAAGAGTTGAATGACAATATAAGAGATATTGAGAATAAATTCAAAGAAGTTAGAGGTTATCTTTGACTACGATAAAAATCTTGAGAGGATAAAAGATCTAGAGCTAGAAATCAATAAAGAGGATTTTTGGAAAGGCGCTGATAAGGATAAGGTCCTGTCTGATCTAAAGTATCTTAAAAGCCAGACAAATCTTTATACCGAACTTATAGATAAATTTAATGAAATAAAAGAGCTGGCTGGTATAGTCGATGAGTCTGACAATAATTCCATAAGCCACCTTCGGGAAGAATTTTCCTTATTAACAAAAAAAATTCTGGATCTAGAGTTTAAAAGCATTCTCAATAAACCCGAAGATAGATGTAATGCCATCATGTCCATCAATGCCGGGGCAGGCGGCACAGAATCCTGCGACTGGGTGGCAATGCTCGCCAGGATGTACGCAAAGTGGGCGGAGAGTAACGGCTATAAAATTGATACTACCGATATTCTGCTTGGCGAAGATGCTGGAATAAAGAATATCACCATTATGATTAAAGGTGATTTTGCTTATGGATATTTAAAATCAGAGATCGGTGTCCATAGGCTTGTAAGGATATCTCCGTTCGATGCCAATAAGCGCCGCCATACGTCGTTTGCTTCGGTTGATGTATTGCCGGAAATTGACGATGAGATAAAGATAGATATAAAAGAATCCGACCTGAGGGTCGACACCTATCGCTCAAGCGGGGCAGGAGGACAGCATGTAAATGTTACCGATTCGGCGGTTAGGATAACACATGTGCCTACGAATATAGTTGTGCAATGCCAGAACGAAAGGTCGCAGGGCAAGAACAAGGCCACCGCCCTTAAGATCTTGCGTTCAAAATTATACGAAAAAGAGATGGCAAAAAGAAAAGACGAGCTTTCCAAAGGTTATCAGGAAAAGTCAGAGATCGCCTGGGGCAGCCAGATAAGGAGTTATGTTTTCCAGCCGTATACTCTTGTAAAAGACCACAGGACGGGTTTTGAAACATCCAATGGCACCGCAGTTATGAACGGCGATATAAACGAATTTTTGGAAAGTTATTTGAAGATGACGGCGAAAAAATAAGATTGCTTCATGCTCCAGGCTGCAAGCTAAATATTTATTAGCATGAGGCTTGAAGCCAGAAGCAAGTAAATAAATAGATTTTAGAAAGGGATAATTACCGTGTTTAATTTTTTAAAAATTTTCAGTTCACAAAGCGATATTCTTTTAAAAAAGCTTAAGCCCAATCTTGATAAGATAAATAAACTCGAAGAGAGTTTTGTAAAGCTTTCGGATGAAGAGCTTAAGTCAAAGACAGATGAATTTAAAAAAAGGATTAAGTTTAAGGAGGCTGCTTACAAGACAGAGCTTGATGAGCTTAAAAAGGAATTTGTCGAGGTGAGTTCTCCGGAAGAGAAAGAAAAGGTCAAAGAAAAAATAAAAGCCATCAAAAATGATATTCTTGAGGAGGTTCTCCCAGAAGCATTTGCAGCCGTAAGGGAGGCTTCAAAACGCGTAATAAAAATGAGGCATTTTGATGTGCAGATATTGGGTGGTATGGTTTTGCATCTGGGTAAAATTGCCGAGATGACCACCGGAGAAGGTAAAACCCTTGTAGCAACCCTTCCGGCTTATCTCAATGCACTTTCGGGGGAAGGCGTGCATGTTGTGACGGTAAATGATTATCTCGCCAAGCGTGATAGATTTTGGATGGGGCCGGTATATGAATCTTTAGGTTTGTCGGTTGGGGTAATACAGCATGAGATGGACGATGAAGAGAGAAAGCTGGCCTATAACTCGGATATAACCTATGGCACCAATAATGAATTTGGTTTTGACTATCTCAGGGATAATATGAAATTTGACAAAGAAGACCTTGTGCAGAGGCCTTTTAATTTTGCCATAGTTGATGAAGTAGACAGTATTCTGATAGATGAGGCAAGGACACCGCTAATCATATCAGGACCGGTTGAAGAATCTATAAATTATTACAGTGAGATAAAATCAGTCGTAGAGAACCTCTATAAAAAACAGGAATTTTTTATCAATAGCATGATGGATAAACTGGAAGAGGCTTTCAAAAAAGACGATAACGATGCTATATCAAAGAACCTATATATTATCCATAAAGGTTCTCCGAAAAATAAGAGATTCATAAAATTTTTATCGGATGAGCCGAAAATGAAAAGGTCCCTCGAAGAGGTGACTCTTTATTACAATAGAAAAGATCTTGCTTCCGAGAAACTTTCTTTAGAAGAAGAGCTTTTTTATGTTTTTGACGAGCGCGGGCATGAAGCGACATTTACCTCCAAAGGCCAGGACGAAGTCTCAAAATATTATCATGGTCAGTTCGACATCGGGGACATAGATGAGGCGCTTGCGCTGATAAAAAAAGATGAAAACCTTTCTCTTGATGAAAAACTCGAAAAAGAGCAAAAACTTATCGATGATTTCGAAAAAAAGAATCGAAGGCTGGATAATTTAAGGCAGTTATTAAAAGCGTATGTTTTATTTAAAAAGGATGTAGAGTATGTGGTCAATAACAATAAGGTTATTATAGTGGACGAATTTACCGGCCGTATGATGCCGGGGAGGCGTTTTTCAGACGGTATACATGAGGCATTGGAAGCAAAAGAGAGTGTTACTATTGAAAAAGAGTCCCAGACGCTCGCTACCATAACTTTCCAGAATTATTTCAGGATGTACGAGAAATTAAGCGGCATGACAGGGACCGCCATGACCGAGGCGCAGGAATTTAAGAAAATTTACAGCCTTGATAGTATTGCAATCCCTACCAATAAACCTTTAAAAAGATCAGAAAATCATGATCTGATATTTAAGACTGAGGGGGAAAAATATAATGCCGTTTGTCGGGAGATCGTAGAGTTGTATAAGGTAGGAAGGCCAGTTCTCGTTGGGACCGTAACAATAGAAAAATCAGAAAAACTCAGCCGTTTATTAAGAAGATACGAAGTCCCTCATAATGTCTTAAATGCCAGGTATCATGAAAAAGAAGCTGAAATAATTTCTAAGGCCGGGCAGAAATTCAGCGTTACCATATCAACGAATATGGCAGGCCGCGGTACCGATATAGTTCTCGGTGAAGGGGTGACTGAACTGGGCGGTTTGCATGTTATAGGCACAGAACGCCATGAATCAAGACGAATAGACAACCAGTTAAGAGGCAGGGCAGGCAGGCAGGGAGATCCGGGCTCGAGCAGGTTTTTTATTTCTCTGGAAGATGACCTTATGAGGTTATTTGCTTCTGACAGGATCGCCAAAGTAATGAATTTTTTTCAGTGGGAAGAGGGTATGCCGATCGAACATAATATGCTTTCGCGGGCGATCGAGACGGCGCAAAAAAGAGTGGAAGAACACAATTTTTCGATAAGGAAACATTTGATAGAGTATGACAATATAATGAACGTTCAGCGAAAGGAAGTCTACAACTACAGGAGGAAAGTCCTCTTTGATATAGACATTAAAAGTGAAATTTTTAATATGGCAGAGGAAGTTATACTGGACGAGATGGATCAATGCCTAAAAGAGGATATTCATCCTAAAGACTGGGATACAAAAGTGTTTATCACCTGGGCAAGAAATAAATTAATGCTTGATATATCGGATATTGATTTTGAAAATCTCAGGCGCGTTCAGATAGAAGATGAGATCCTTGAAAGATTAAAACATCTTTATGAGGATAAAGAGAATTTTATCAATTCCGAGAGAATGAGAATGATAGAAAAATACATAATGCTCCAGACCATAGACACCTGGTGGAAGAGGCATCTGAGGAATATGGATGAACTGAGGGAATGGATAGGGTTCCGTGCCTATGGCCAGGTGGACCCTCTAATAGAATACAAAAGAGAAGCGTATTCGATGTTTTCTGAGATGGAGAATTCCGTAAAAGAAGAGACAATTGAAAAGCTGTTCAAGGTCCAGATAGTCAAAGAAGAAGAGAGGCGCCCGGTTTTTAATATTAATGCACAGAAGCTCATTCATGCCGAGGCGGCGGCAATAAAAGATCTGCCGAAAACGCAAGCTCAAAATGCGCTTCAAAACGGGGAAGATCTTGTTGAGGAGAAAGCGGAACCCTTTAAAAGAGAGTTTCCCAAAGTAGGCAGGAACGATCCTTGTCCGTGCGGCAGCGGTAAAAAATATAAAAAATGCTGCGGGATAAATCAGTAGATAGTTAATAGTGAATGGTGCGACAGAATGTTGAATAGAAAAGGGCAAAAGAACTAATCATAAGAATGAAAACTATATATCAAATTCTTTTAGCTATTTTTAGCAGTATCCTGCTTACATTGAGTTTCCCAAACGCAAATTTGGAATTTCTTGCCTTTTTGGGCCTGGTCCCTCTTATGATAGCGGTCTTTTATTCCAGGTCTATAAAAAATGCGTTGTTTATCTCATATATATCAGGTGTTCTATTTTTTGGTCTAACATGTTACTGGATTTATAAGGTTACGCCTTTATTGTATTTTGTATTTTTTTATGGCGGATTGTACTTCTTGGTATTTGGTTATGTGCTCAAAAAAATATTTTTGCTTCCGGACAAAAATGAATTGCTGTCTTTAGTCGTGGTTTCGGCCTTTTGGGTCGGTTTAGAAATAACCAGAAACTATGTACTTACCGGCATAAGCTGGGCGCTTTTAGGGTATTCGCAGTATCTTACACTGCCAATTATCCAGATAGCCGATATAGGCGGGGTATATATGGTTTCCGGCTTGGTTGTAATGGTTAATTACCTGATTTTTATATTGGTAAAAAACAGATTTATAGATAAAAAAAGATCCTGGGCTCATTTAAAAAGCGCTTATATTTTTACAGGTATTGTACTCATAATAGTTTTGGGATATGGATTTTTTAGGCTTTGGGAAAAGCCGGAAGGCCCAAAAGTCAGACTTTCTGTAATTCAGGGGAATATCCCGCTCAACTGGTATTGGTCCAACACCCCTGAAACCAGAAAATTAATCCTCGATAAGCATATTATCTTGACCAAAGAAGCCAGCCGCGATAACCCGGAACTGATCGTATGGCCCGAGACTTCTGTGCCGGGATTTTTGGAGGACGACAAAGATATCCATGAAGCCGTAAAAGATTTGTCCAATGAACTTTCGATGCCACTTCTTATCGGAAGCCCCACAATTACATTCGGGGATTATTTTGAAAAAATTTACAATAGCGTTATTTTACAATCGAAGGGTCAAGTATTGGATAAGTACAGTAAACAGCATTTAGTGCCTTTCGGAGAGTATATACCTCTGGAGACAAATTTGTATTTTATACGCGAACTTATTCCGAATCCCGTCGGGGAATATTCACCCGGGACAAAATATACCATATTCAACCTTAAAGAAGGTATTGATTTCGGAGTTACTATTTGTTTTGAGGATATATTCCCTGAATTGGTCAATGGATTTGTAAGAAATGGAGCCGATTTTATCATAAATATAACAAATGATGCATGGTTTGGCGATACATCTGCGCCTTATCAGCATGCGCAGGCCTCTGTGTTTAGAGCGGTAGAGAATCGAGTCAATGTTGTAAGGGCGGCAAATACAGGGCTCTCGTGTTTTATTGATCCCAGGGGAGCAATATTTGCCAAGGTGGAAAATAGCCTCGGCAAAGAGATTTTTATAGAGGGTTATAAAACCGCCGAAATAACTATTTCTAGGGAATGGTCATTCTATAGGTCCTTCGGAGATATTTATGCTTTATTGTGCGCGATATTTTCGATTTTTAGTTTTTTCTGGCTGTTTAAGCCCAATAAACAGTTAAATTTGAACAGAACTTCCTAACTTTATTAAATCTTCTTTAAATTTCTCCATTTATTCTTTTTTTTGTATTAGGTTTTATCAAAATCAATATTCAGATGTTTATAGATGATTATCCATTGACACGGGGGTAGTGTTAAGATATAATTATAATCTAAGTTTTATGATAATATAGATATATACAAAAATTTGGTTTAGAGGGCAATTATGGAAATACAGGATTCCAACGAATTAATAAGGGAGCGCCTTAATAAGCTTGAGGCCATAAAAGCCAGAAATATAGAGCCTTATGGCAGGCGTTTTGACCATAATCAGGTAAAAGAGCTGGTAGATACATACTCTGAAGGGAAGCCATCCGTAGCCGCAGGCCGTATTATGGCTATGCGGAATCACGGCAAAAGTACTTTTATGGATCTAAGGGATGAGACCGGCAAGTTGCAGCTTTATTTTAAAGAGGATATTGTAGGCTCTGAACAGTATGATTTGGTAAGCAAGCTTGATATAGGCGATATTATCGGCGTTAAAGGAGAAATATTTAAGACCAGGACCGGTGAACTTACAATCAAGGTTAATAACTTTACGATCCTTTCAAAAAGCCTTAGGCCTTTACCTGAAAAATGGCACGGCCTTAAAGATGTTGAGACGAGATACCGTCAGAGGTATGTAGACTTGATAGTGAATGATAATGTGAAAAAGGCTTTCTATGACAGGAGCAGGATAATTAAAAGTATAAGGGGATATCTGGATTCCAAGGGTTACATGGAGGTAGAGACCCCAATGATGCACCCCATAGCCGGAGGAGCTGCCGGAAAGCCTTTTATTACTCATCATGAGGCTTTGGATATGGACCTTTTTTTAAGGATAGCTCCAGAGCTATATTTGAAAAAGCTTCTGGTAGGCGGTTTTGAAAGGGTCTACGAATTAAACAGATCCTTCAGAAACGAAGGGATCTCTATCAGGCACAATCCTGAATTTACAATGTTAGAGGTCTATACCGCTTATGCAGACTGCGACGAGATGATCCGTCTCACCGAAGAGCTTTTGACAAATACAGCTAAAGAGATTTTTGGGAAACTTCAGTTTGAATTCATGGGTAAGACCGTTGATTTTTCGGTTTTTAAGAAGGTCTCTTTTACCGATCTTATGAAAGATACATTCGGGATTTTACCCGATGACGATGTAAAAGAGTGGATACCGAAACTGAAAAGCCATGGCGTCGAGGTAGAAGGAAAAGATCTCAGCAAGACCCAGCTATTAAATATCATAGCCGAACTGATTGAACCGAAGGCCGAAGCGCATCCGGTTTTTGTGACAGAGATGTTCAGCGAGCTCTGCCCTTTAGCTAAAAATAAGCCCGGCAATCCGAAAATTTCTGAAAGATTCGAGCTTTTTATAGGCGGTATTGAAGTGGCAAATGCCTATTCAGAACTCAATGACCCAATTGAGCAGTATGAAAGGTTCTTAGCCGAAGTCCAGGGCAAAAAAGAGAGAATTGATATGGATTTTGTAAGAGCACTTGAATACGGCATGCCCCCTGCGGGCGGGCTTGGCATAGGTATTGACAGAATTGCCATGGTTTTTACCGGTGCAGATTCAATAAGAGATGTTATCTTATTTCCTCAACTAAAAACCGTGAATAGTGAATAGTAGTTGGTGAATTGTAATAAAACCAAAAAACGTGAATAGTGAATGGAAAAAAAATAAAGAATTTCAAGAACTTAAGGATTTGGCAGGAAGGCATAGAGTTAGTTGAAGAAATATATAAAATTACAAAAGAATTTCCAAGTCACGAGCTTTATGGGTTAGTTAATCAAATAAGACGATCTAGTATTTCGGTGCCTTCGAATATTGCAGAAGGATTTATGAGGCACCATAACAAAGAATTCAAGCAATTTCTATTTATTACTTTGTCAAGTAGCGCCGAACTTGAAACGCAATTAATAATATCTAACAAGTTAAATTATTTAGCAAATCAGAAATTAAGCGAGTTATTGGAAAAGATTGAAAAGATAAATAGAATGACCATGACTTTAATTAAATTATTGTAACAATTTATTTTTTAACTATTCACAATTCACTAACAACCATTAACCAAATTATGATCTGGGAATTATTTCTAAGCTTTAAATTTTTGACTGCTAAAAAAAAGCATGCATTGATCTCTGTTATAAGCCTGATCTCCGTAGCCGGCATAACAATCGGAGTCGCAGCACTCATAGTAGTACTTGCGGTTATGAGCGGATTTGATAATGAGCTCAAGGAAAAAATAATCGGGTTCAATTCCGAGATATTGGTAGAGAAAGAGGCCGGGATCTCTGACTATGTTTCGTTATCAGAAGAACTGGTTAGGGTAAATGGAATTGAAAGCGTTGCCCCTTTTGTGAATGCACAGGCACTTTTGGTGAATAATGCCAAGACTGCCGGGGTAATAATAAGGGGGATAGATATCGACGTTGAGAAGAACACCACATCGCTAAAAAAATATATAACCAAGGGTGAATTCAGGCTTTCCGAGGGCGAAGTTATCATGGGTTCGGAGCTGGCGAAAAAATTCGGGGCGAATATATCCAGTACAATATCGCTGGTTTCTCCGGTTACAAATAAGAGTTATGACTTTAAAATAGCCGCTTTTTTTAATTCAGGTATGTATGACTACGATGCAAATATTGTTTTTATCAATATACCGGATGCCAGGCGTATACTAAATCTCGGGGATCTTGTCGGAGGGTTTGAGATAAAGATAAAAGACAGGTTCAGCCCCGAAGAAGTCAAAAATAACATTGCAGCCATACTTGGTTATGACTATACGATCAGGACGTGGATGGAATCAAATAAGAGTTTTTTCAGCGCTCTAAAGCTGGAGAAGCTTACGATGTTTGTTATACTGACCCTCATAGTTATTGTTGCTGCCCTAAATATTGCTACATCGCTTATTATGACAGTGATGGAAAAGACGAAAGACATAGGGATATTAAGGGCTATCGGCGCTACCAAAAGAAGCATAATGGCAATATTTGCCTTAAACGGGACATTGATAGGATTGGGGGGCACTGGGCTCGGGGTAGGTCTGGGGATATTATTGGCCAATGTCCTTAAAAAATACCAGTTTGTAGATATACCGAAAGATATTTATTATATTGATAAGATACCGGTTCTTATTATCCAGTCCGATGTACTGGCGATAGCGATTTCGAGTATAGTTATTACTTTTTTAGCGACTATTTATCCGGCATATAAAGCTGCAAGTTTAAACATAACCGATGCCCTTAGATATGAATAGTATAATAATCGCTAAAGGACTTAACAAAAAATTTTTTGAAGGGAAAAAATCCCTTCATGTCATCAAAGATATAGACCTTGAAATTAAGACCGGAGAGTTTGTTTCTATAGTAGGCCCGTCAGGAGCCGGTAAGTCGACTCTTCTCCATATACTAGGCGGGATCGATGAGCCGACGAGCGGTATGGTTTTATTTGACGGAAAAAATCTAAAACATCTCTCTGATAAGGCCAAAAGTGCATTACGTAATAAGAGGATGGGTTTTGTGTTTCAGTTCTACCATCTCCTGAACGAACTAAACGCATTAGAGAACGTTATGATAACGCGGCTCATTAATAAAAATTTTCAGAGCTCTTTAAAAGATTGCAGGATAGATGCGCATAAGGCCTTGAAACTTGTAGGTCTCGAAAAAAGATTAACGCACAGGCCAAAAGAACTTTCCGGTGGAGAACAACAGAGGGTAGCCATAGCAAGGGCATTATTGAATAAGCCGGATATTGTTTTTTGTGATGAGCCGACCGGAAATCTTGATTCTAAGACCAGTGAAGAGGTATTTGGCCTATTAAAAGAGATAAATAAAATTGATAGAACGACTTTCATAATAGTGACTCATAATAAAGATCTATCAAAGGTTTCTGACAGGATTCTGAATATAAAAGACGGAGTATTGATATAGTACTTTAAAAAAACAGTACATTGTACTTCGTATATCGTATATTGAAAAAATTAAAATAATAATTTTAAAAAACAATGTACGAAATACGATGGGCGAAGTACGGGATAAGAGGTAATTATGGGACTAAAAATTTATATCGACGGGCAGTATTATGAAAAGGATGATGCAAAGATATCTGTATTTGACCACGGGCTTCTCTATGGTGACGGTGTTTTTGAGGGAATAAGGTCATACGACAGCCTTGTTTTTAAGCTTAAGGAGCATATAGATAGGCTTTATGAATCCGCCAGGTCGATAATGCTTGAAATCCCTATTTCAAAAAAAGAGATGATCGAGGCTGTTGTTGCAACGCTTAAAATAAACAATCTCACGGACGCTTATATCAGACTTGTCGTTACGAGAGGCAAAGGGGACCTTGGGCTCGATCCGAGAAAATGTTCTAAAGCCACAATAATTATCATAACGGATAAGATCACTCTCTATCCTGAAAAATTATATAAAGAAGGCTTGGAATTGGTGACTGTCGCCACAAGGCGCAATATCCCGGAGGCGCTTAATCCTCAGATAAAATCTCTTAATTATCTAAATAATATCATGGCAAAGATTGAAGCTGTTAAAGCGGGTTGCGAAGAATGTATTATGCTGAATAACGCAGGATATGTCGTAGAGTGCTCGGGTGATAATATTTTTATCATTAAAAATGGCGCACTTACTACACCTCCTTCTTATATGGGCGCATTGTGCGGAATAACCAGAAATGCAGTCATAGATATCGCTAAATCCACAAAAGAAGTTTCATTTAAAGAGGCGGTGTTATCGAGGCACGATATTTTTAATGCAGATGAGTGTTTTCTTACAGGTACTGCCGCAGAGGTTATCCCGGTGGTCAAGCTTGACGGCAGGATAATCGGCAGCGGAAAACCCGGAGAGAAGACATTGTTCTTGATACAGGAATTCAAAAAGCTTACAAAAAAAGAAGGCGTGAAGTATTAAGTAAAAAATCAGCGATTGGGCGATTATGTGATTGGGTAATTAGGTAAAAAATACCTAATCGCATAATAGCATAATTGCTTAATCGCTTGTTTTTACAAAAATCGGAGGGAAAGATGGCGAAAAAAAATTATAAACGTACGCAATATCTGGTAAATAAGCCGCTCCAGCTTGCTTATAGCGGCCAGTTGATTTTGCATGTTACTCTGATAACATTGATATTTGGGTTTGCGCTTTGGTACCTAAATAAGGAGTATTTAGAGCTTTTCTATAGAATGGTCGGCGACAATGCCTTATCAAAAGAATATATAAAATCAATAGAGAATTCATTTGTTATAAAAATCATCTTGGCGGCGCTATTTATGGGTATACTATTGCTCTTTGTCGGGATATATTCATCTCATAGGATAGCAGGCCCTCTTTTTAGGTTGACAAAATTTATCAATCTCGTTGGAGTCGATAACGAGCTTCAGACGGTCCAGATAAGAAAAAAAGATCAGCTTAAAGAGATGGCGGGGGCATTCAATCATATGGTCCATTCGCTTCGCGATAAGATGTATCAGGACCTGAGGGTTATCGATCAGGTAAAAGATAAAATAAGCTTAGTCATGTCGGACCTTAAAAAAGATAATGTAAATATTGAAAAACTGACTGAACAACTGCAGGAGATAGACGAGCTTACAAGCGATCTGAGATCAAAAAAGCTTAATAATAAATAATTATCAGCTCATGGTTCATAGCTCATAGTTGATGGGCTAAAAAGGGGTAGTAATTATGCTGTGCAATATTTGCGGTAAAAATGAAGCAACGGTACATCTGACCGAAATAATAAATGATCAGATCACGAAGCTGCATCTTTGTGAGGAGTGCGCAATTAAGAAGGGCTCGGAGATGGAAGACCACTTCGGGCTGGCGGATTTGCTGGCAGGTTTAGCGGATTTTGGGACGCAGATAGAAAAAGGAGAAGAGCTTGCAATAAAATGCAAAAATTGCAACATGACTTACAGAGATTTTAAAAAGACAGGCAGGCTCGGATGCAGTGAATGTTATACATCCTTCAAGAAAAATCTGGACCCTTTGTTAAAAAGAATACACGGATCAAGCCAACATTTAGGAAAGGTGCCGGCGATGCTACCAAAAACAGTCAAGTCAGAACTGGATATCGAGGAGTTGAAGAAAAAGCTTAGAGTGGCGATTGAGAAAGAAGAATTTGAAGAGGCGGCAAAACTGCGCGATCTGATAAAAGAGCTTGAGAAAAAATAGGATATCTGATAATGAAACTGGATGAATTGCTTTATTCAACAGGAGAATGGCTCAAGGGGACCGGCCCTAATGTGGATATAGTGCTGTCTTCAAGGGTCAGGCTGGCACGCAATCTGGACAAGTTGCCTTTTCCGAACTGGGCCTCTAAGAAGAAACTCGAAGAGATTTTGGATGCGGTCAAGAAGGCCGTAGAAAAATCTTCTTTTCCGAAAAATTCACTTTTTTTGTACATGAATAATCTAAGTGACCTTGACAGGATATTCTTAGTAGAACGGCATTTGATTTCCAGAGAGCATGCCGTAAAAGGTGACGGCAAGGCACTTTTAATCGACGACCGCGAAACAATATCTTTGATGATAAATGAAGAGGACCACCTGAGGCTGCAAGCTATGCAGTCAGGGCTTAATCTGTCCGACTCAATGAAGATAATCGATAAGATAGATACAGAAATTTCTTCTCAATTAAACATCGCTTTTTCTTCCAAGTTCGGGTATCTGACGGCATGTCCTACCAATACCGGTACCGGTATGAGAGCATCAGTAATGATGCATCTGCCGGCTCTGGTGATGACTAATCAGATAGGAAAGATCTTCCAGGCTCTCGCAAAATTAAATTTTGCAGTAAGAGGGTTTTATGGCGAAGGGACCGAAGCAGTCGGTAACTTTTTTCAGATGTCGAACCAGTCAACCTTGGGAAGGCCTGAAAGCGATGTAATAGATAATCTTGAAAAGATAGTGAAACAGATAATCGTCAGGGAAAAAAGTGCAAGGGATATACTTTTTACAAAAAGCCGGGAACTTATCTCTGATAGGATCTTTCGTGCGTATGGCACTTTAAAAAGCGCCAGGATCATAACGAGCGAAGAGGCCGTAAGATTGTTATCGGATGTGAAATTGGGGGTTGATATGGAGCTTACGAAAAATATCGACCTTAAAATGATAAATGAGATTTTAATACTTTCTCAGCCTGCTCATCTGCAGAAATTGGAAGGAAAGATATTATCCTCTGTAGAGAGGGATGTTAAAAGATCTGATCTAATAAGAGAAAAATTGAAATAATAAAGAAAGAAAATAGAAAAAAGAGGTCAGAAGACAGAAAAAAATCTGATTTCTGTTTTCTGACTTCTGTCATCTGAATTACACGGAGGCAATAAATGTTCAATAGATTTACAGAGCGAGCTCGTAAAGTAATATTATTGGCAAAAGAGGAAGCCAAAAGGTTTAATCATGATTATATCGGGACTGAGCATATCCTTCTTGGGCTTATACGAGAGGGCGAAGGTGTTGCTGCTGCGGTTTTGGTCGGAGTCGGATTAGACCCTGAAAAAATAAGGATGGAAATAGAAAAAGTCGTTCAACCCGGGCCCACTACAGTTGTTTCAGGCGATATTCCTTTTAATCCTAAAGCCAAGAAGGCTATTGAACTGGCCATGGATGAAGCGGAATCCATGGGGCATAATTATATCGGCACTGAGCATATCCTTCTTGGGCTTATACGCGAAGGCGAGGGTGTTGCTGCGCAGGTTTTGATAAATCTTGGCCTGGACCTCGATAAAGTAAGAAATGAAGTTATGCAGTTACTCGGATCGGCTACACCGGGTTTCGGCGCTCCACCAAAACAACAGAAGGCAAAGACTCCGGCACTCGATGCATTCGGAAGGGACCTGACAGCTTTAGCAAGGCAGGATAAGCTTGACCCGGTAGTGAACAGAAAAAATGAGATCGAAAGAGTTATCCAAATCCTTTCAAGGCGGACAAAAAATAATCCCGTACTTTTAGGCGAGGCCGGCGTAGGAAAGACCGCGATCGTTGAAGGCCTGGCGCAGAAAATAGTAGTGGGAGATATTCCCGAAGTCCTTAAAGATAAAAGAGTGATAGTGCTTGATCTTGCTTTGATGGTCGCAGGGACAAAATACAGAGGACAGTTTGAAGAAAGAATAAAGACTGTAATGGACGAGATAAAGCGTTCCGAGAATATCATTGTATTTATTGATGAGCTCCATACTCTCGTAGGAGCAGGCGGGGCTGAAGGGGCGATAGATGCTTCAAATATCCTAAAGCCGGCTCTTTCAAGAGGCGAAATACAATGTATAGGCGCGACAACACTTGATGAATACAGAAAGCATATTGAAAAAGACGCTGCTTTGGAAAGAAGATTCCAGACGATCATGGTCGAGCCGCCGAGCGTCTTGGAAACAGTTGAGATATTAAAAGGCTTAAGGGATAAATACGAGGCTCATCACAGGGTGAAGTTTCTCGATGAAGCGGTAGAGGCTGCGGCAAAACTTTCCGACAGGTACATCAGCGGCAGGTTTTTGCCGGATAAGGCAATAGACCTAATAGACGAAGCAGGTTCAAGGGCAAGGCTTAATACTATGGTTGCCCCGCCGGATCTAAAAAAAGTTGAGGATGAGATAAAAGAGTTCAAAAAAGAGAAGGAATCCGCCGTTAAAGGCCAGGATTTTGAAAAGGCCGCGACTTTTAGGGATAAAGAAAGAAAAGCTAAAGAGAAACTTGAAAAGATTAAGAAAGACTGGAAAGAGTCCAAAGCAGAGTCTTATCCAAAAGTAACTGCCGATGACATAGCTACTATTGTTTCCAAGATCACAGGTATCCCTCTTCTGAGGTTGGAAGAAAAAGAGACTGAAAAATTCCTTAAGATGGAGGAAGGCCTCACGAAGAAGGTTGTTGGGCAGAAAGAGGCGATAAGCGCTATTGCACATGCTGTCAGGCGATCGCGTTCCGGGATAAAAGACCCAAAAAGGCCCATTGGTTCATTTATATTTTTGGGGCCGACGGGTGTAGGAAAAACGCTTTTGGGCAAAGTCCTTGCCGAATATATGTTCGGCGATGAGAATGCAGTCATTCAGATAGATATGTCTGAATACATGGAAAAGTTCAATGTTTCAAGGCTTGTCGGAGCTCCTCCGGGATATGTCGGGTATGAAGAGGGCGGACAGCTCACTGAAAAAGTAAGGCGCAGGCCTTATTCGGTAATTATACTTGATGAGATTGAAAAGGCGCACCCCGATGTTTTTAATATCTTATTGCAGGTATTCGAAGAAGGACGCCTTACAGACTCATTCGGGAGAAAAGTTGATTTTAAGAATACTATCATTCTGATGACATCCAATATCGGCGCAGAGATGCTCAGAAAACAAGGATCATTAGGGTTTGTGCAGGCCAAATCGGATGTCACCTATCAGGATATGAAAACAAGGATCCTTGAAGAGATCAAAAAGACCTTTAAGCCGGAATTTTTGAACAGAATTGACGATATCATTGTTTTTAAGCCTTTGGAGAAAGAAGACCTTTTGAAAATAGTTGATATAGAGCTTGATGAAGTCATGGGTAGGCTTAAAGAACAAAATATTGAGCTCGAAATGACCATCGAAGCAAAAGAATTCCTGATAGAAAAAGGTTTCGACGTTGTTTTCGGAGCCAGGCCGCTTAAAAGGACAATTCAGAGGTATATCGAAGACCCTCTTGCAGAAGAGATAATAAGCGGTAAGTTTAAAGAAAATCAGGTTGTAAAAGCTACTGTTAAAGATAGTAAATTGGTTTTTGAATAGTAATAGTTTGTTTGGCTAATTTATTTTTAGAATTGGATTCAATATGCGTAACCGGCATGGCAAAAATAGAAGGCTTATTTTGCTTACAATGCTACTGGTAGTTTTGTTAGCGCAAGCTTTTCTATATTTTGACGCAAAAAAAGATACGCTGATAAGCAATTTTCTTATTACTATTGAAACGGTAGTTTCAAAAAATACAGGTCTTATAGTAAAGATCGGCGATATTGAAGGCGGATTTGCCCGGGACATCGGGATAAGAGATATCAGGGTTTCAAAGGTATCCAATAATAAGCTGGAAAATATCCTTGAGATAAAAACCCTTACATTTAATTATAAGATCTGGGATATATTTTTGAAGAATTATGATGTCCTGAGCCATATCGAGATTGATGGGCCAAGGCTGTATTTAGTGAAGGATCTTCAAGATAGTTTTTATAAGCAAAATTTTGATAAACTTGATCTGGCAAAAATATTTTTAACTAAATTTCCTGAATATATACTTTGGCATAAGCCGCTTGGCATATTTGTTTCGGACGGAGCTATTTTAAACTCCGAAGGGAAATACGTCCTGAATAATTTGAACGGGAATATAATCTTTGATAATAAGGATATAATCCTAGATAAGGTCAAAGGCAGATTTTTTGATACAGAGACGATATTAAGCGGCAGGATCAGAAATGTTTTTTTTGGCCCGGAGCTTACAATGTCAGGGCTTATAAAGAATAATGATTTTAACGGTTTTATTGATATTGCAGGAGATACCAGGTCGATATTGGTAAGCGGGAATACCGTGATATTCAACGATCTTTTGACAAAATTTGATGTTGAATATTTCATTGATAATCAGTTTTTAAATATATATAACGTTGACATTGATAGTAAGCGGTTATTAAGCGGCCAATTTGACCTAAAAGAGCTTGTTTCTAATTTTGATATTAAATTGTTTGAAGGTGACATTGATTTAGCGGTTGATTTCTCAGGATTCCCCGAAGTTTTTTATGATGCCAGGATTGACCACTGCAAAGTAGGGAATTTTGATTTTGTAACCAGGGTTTTTTGTTCTTCGAATATCGAGCGTGATATTTCGATAAAATTAGCATCCGATGAGCTCATTGTAAATTATAAGCCTTATGGAAAATTGACCGGAGAGGCTATTATCAATAAAGACAGATTTGAAGTTAAAAATCTTGATCTGACAGATGAGTTCAGCTTCTCAGGGTTTATTGATAATAAAAAACCCTATAATGGGCAACTGGCATTTTCAATAAATAAGCTGGACCTTGTAAAATTTTTGCAACTTTTCCCGGCATCTGAAAGAGCGGGTATTACGGGGATCCTTAATGCCAAATTTGAAATCAAGGGCAACTTAAAGGAGAATATCTCAAAAGGCCGGATCGAGGTGAATAGTGGTACAATAGGGAATGTTGATTTTGAAAAAATGACCACCAGCCTCACCGGGAGAGATTCGATACTTAAGATAGAGGACTCAAGGATAAAAGTAAAAAATGGCTATCTGCTTTTGAGCGGGTTTTTAGATACAAACAAGATCGGGAAAAGCAGTTTTTTGGAAAACCTGCAGGTGACAACTGATAACAACACGATTGTTTTTGACGGCTGGGACATCGCAAAGCGTAATGAAAAGGACGAGGTAAGCCTATCAAAACAGGTAGGCAAGGATTTTGACATCAATCTTAAAACCTGGACCAGGCGGGATAATGATAATGAAAACCCTGAGACCAAAAGAAGCGAAGTTGAGTTTAAATATAAGGTGAAATCAGAGGATAATCTGATAATGAAGCTGAAGGGCCAGAATGAAGAGTTTATCGGCATGGAACATAAGGTTAAATTTTAAAAAAGGGCAAAGATAACAGATGAAACTACGCAAAATGATGGAAAGCCTTAGAAATTGGTTTATAAGCATAGGTAAAAATACTCTTTTTTTCCTTACCTATGTAGGCGGCGCGTCGATATTATTTGTTCAGACGGTATTCTGGGTCTTTATCCCGCCTGTTAAAAAGCGACCTATTTTTGACCAGATGTCAAAGATCGGAGTGGACAGTCTCCCTATAGTTTTTCTTACGAGCCTTTTTACCGGCATAGTGCTGGCTTTGCAGAGCGCCTATCAGATGAAGCAGCTTAATGCGGAGATGTATATTGCGTCTTTAGTTGCTTTATCCATGACGAGAGAGCTCGGCCCGGTACTGACAGCTTTAGTCGTTGCCGGAAGGGTAGGAGCGTCGATTACCGCTGAACTCGGGACAATGAAAGTTACCGAACAGATAGATGCCCTTGAAACTCTTGCGACAAATCCGATCAAATACCTTGTGGTGCCGCGGTTTTTAGCCCTTATAATAATGCTTCCGCTACTTACTGTGTATGCCGATTTTATCGGAATAATAGGGGGATATCTGGTAGGTGTCTATAAATTGAACATCAGCCATCATATGTATCTAAAGATGACATGGGATCCGCTCAAATATAAGGACTTAGTGACCGGTCTAATAAAATCTTTTTCTTTTGGTATCATCATCTGCACTATCTCTTGCTTTGAAGGTATGCGAACAGAGGGCGGGGCAGAGGGAGTAGGCAAGGCAACTACCTTATCAGTAGTTACAAGTTTTATACTTATAATAGCGGCGGACTGTCTGTTCACCGCGTTTTTCTATTTTGCATTCTAAAAGCAGTACATCGTATGTCGTATTTCGTACGGCGTAAAAAATAAATAATTTTTACATCACGCAGTACGTTGTACACCGTACGCAGAACGGATAAATAATGATTGAAATAGTAAATTTAACAAAATATTTTAACGGCAATCTTGTCCTGGATAATCTTAATCTGAATATCGCGAGCGGCAAAACGCTCGTTATAATCGGGCGTTCCGGTTGCGGTAAAAGCGTTCTGTTGAAGCACGTAGTAGGGATTCTAAGGCCGACTTCCGGACAGGTTATAATAGAAGGCGTTGATATTGATAGATTAGAAGGAAAAGAACTGAGGGATTTCAGGATGCAGTTTGGCATGCTTTTTCAGGGGGCTGCCCTTTTTGATTCACTTACAGTCGGAGAAAACGTTGGTTTTGCCTTATATGAGCATTCGGACCTTCCCAAATCCCAGATCGAAAAAAGAATTTCAGAGTGCCTTAATATGGTTGGCTTAAACGGTATAGAGCATCTTAAGCCGGCAGAGCTTTCCGGAGGCATGAGAAAAAGAGTGGGGCTTGCCAGGGCGATCTGCGTTAATCCGAAGATAATACTTTACGATGAACCGACAACAGGCCTTGACCCTATTATGGCGGATGCAATAAACGATCTTATTATAGATATTAAGAAAAAATTGAATATGACATCCATTGTTGTTACTCATGATATGACAAGTGCGTATAAAATAGCGGATAAGATAGCTATGCTCTATCATGGGAAGATTATCGGTTTTGGTACCCCTGATGAAATAAAGAATACCACAAGTCCGATCATAAGGCAGTTTATAACCGGGGCTGCGATCGGGCCGATCACCGAACACGGCGGTACAGATAATATAAGTTGATCATTTTAATCATACGGTAAAAAGACAGAATTTATTTTAGGAGGGAAATAATGAGAGAGCAATCAATCGAGCTTAAGGTCGGGATTTTTATTTTTATAGGTTTTACATTGTTATTTCTGATAGTTTTTTCTATCGGGGACATCAAGTTTTTTAAATCATATTATCGTATAAAGCTTGCGCTTAATTTTGCCAGCGGTATAGGCCATACTGCCCCGGTCAGGCTCTGCGGTGTAACTGTGGGAGAGGTTGAGAACCTTGGGGTGTATTACGATGAGGCTTCAAAGCGCTCAAAAGTCGAACTCGGGCTTAAAATAGATAAAAGCGTAAAATTAGAAAAAGACGCCAAGGCTACAATAAATACCTTGGGGCTTCTTGGAGAAAAATATGTCGAGGTATTTCCCGGCAAAACCGAGGAGTTTCTTAAAGAGGGCGACTATCTCGTAGGGCAGGACCCGGTTACAATGGAAGAGGTTACCAGTGAACTTAAAACAATCGTGACGGATGTAAAGAGCATCATCGGGAAGATGAGTAGCGGTCAAGGTACAATGGGAAAGCTTATTTCCGATGATAAAATGTATAATGAGATAGATACGTTTCTTACAAGACTAAATAGCGGTCAAGGTACTATAGGAAAATTCCTTACGGATGATACGGTATATAACAACTTCAAGGATTTTTCACAAGAGATAAAAGAAAGCCCGTGGAAATTGCTATTTAAAGAGAAGAAAGAAGATACTGTAAAAGATAAAAAGAGCACCAAGGGCCCTAAAAAGAATTTTTAATGACAAAGACAAAAAATATTTTTATATGCCAGGATTGCGGTTATAAATCGCCCAAATGGCAAGGCAGGTGCCCTGAGTGCGAAAAGTGGAATTCTTTTCTTGAAGAACTTGAGACACCTGAGCTTACAAATAAAAGGCAGATTTTTAAATTCGATGATAAAGCGCTTGATCTCGGGCCTAAACAATTTAAGGATATAAGTGAGCTTGCAATACCAAGGATCGTAACAAGCATTAATGAATTTGACAGGGTCCTCGGCGGAGGATTGGTAAGAGGGTCGGTGGTTCTGGTAGGCGGAGACCCTGGTATAGGTAAGTCAACGCTGATGCTTCAGGTTTCAAATTCTTTGTCAAAATCGGAAACAGTTCTTTATATTTCAGGCGAAGAATCCATAAGCCAGACAAAATTGCGTGCAAAAAGACTCGGTAATTTTCATGACAATTTATTTATGGCAAGCGAAACGAGCCTTGAGCTGGTGGTACAATATATAAGCAAACTTAAGCCAAAAGCTATTATAATAGATTCTATCCAGGTTATTTATAAAAATGAGCTTACAACGAGCGCCGGTTCAGTAAGCCAGATAAGAGAGTGTGCGGCTGAACTTATATATCTGGCAAAGAAGCTTGATGCAGCCGTGTTTCTTATAGGGCATGTGACAAAGGAAGGCCTTCTTGCAGGCCCGAGGGTTCTAGAGCATATGGTTGATACTGTGTTATATTTTGAAGGGGAGTCCCAATCAAGTTTAAGGATTCTCAGGTCAACCAAAAACCGTTTTGGCTCTACCAATGAGATAGGGATTTTTGAAATGGCTGAAAACGGCTTAAATGAACTAAAGGACCCTTCAAAAGTTTTCCTATTCGAGCGTCCAAATAATACGAGCGGATCGGTTGCCACAGTAAGCCTGGAAGGGACAAGGCCGCTTTGTGTAGAAGTTCAGGCGCTTGTGGTTGAATCGAAATTCAATATCCCAAAAAGACAGGCAAGCGGGTTCGATCTCAACAGGCTAAATCTTATTATAGCGATCTTAGAGAAACGTTGCGGGTTTCATCTTGGAAGTTTTGATATTTTTATCAATGTTGCGGGCGGTGTAAGGCTTAGTGAACCGGCAAGTGACTTGGCGGTCGCCATGGCGCTTAGCTCAAGCTTTAAGAATAAGGCAATTAATGCTAAAGATGCATTTATCGGTGAGCTTGGGCTTGGAGGAGAAATCAGGTCGGTTAATAATATTAATTCCAGGATAAAAGAGGTATCCAAGCTGGGTTTTAAAAGGATTTTTGTACCAAAAAATAATTCTCTTCCCGTGGGCGGGTCGGTCAAGGGTGACTTTGAAATTATACATATTGATACCATCGAAAAGGCCATAGCATTGGCAATAGGTTAGGCTTAGGGCGAAATTACATAATATAACGAACTAATAATTAACTAGAAACTTGAGGAGCTGGCGTATGACACTAATATTTTTAAGAATATTTTTTGCGCTTGTAAGTACGATAGTCGGTTATTATATCGGGTCTTTATTCGGGAATTTTTCATTTGAATGGGCGATCGCCGGTAGCGCTTTTGGTTTTGTAGCGGGGCTGGGCATAATTTTATTAGAAGTTGTATTAAGGCGCGCATCCATACGAAACCTTTCTGCGGCTTTGTTTGGCTTAGTGTTCGGGTTTTTCATGGCATGGCTTCTTTCTATAATTCTCAGGCTTATTCCGATGGATGCAAAGATGTATGCGTCGCTTCAGATAGTTTTTATAACGGTTTTTTGTTATTTAGGCATGGTGATCTCAATGCGCGGTAAGGATGAATTTAATATAATAATCCCCTATGTAAAATTTGCCAGGCAGGACCAGAAAGAAGACATAATTATTCTGGATACATCCGTGATCATAGATGGGAGAATAGCCGATATCTTCGAAACAAAATTTATTGAAGGAAGATTGATAATCCCCAGGTTTGTCCTTAGGGAGCTTCAGCAGATAGCGGATTCCCAGGATACCCTCAAGAGAAACCGCGGAAGACGCGGATTGGATATATTAAATAAGATCCAGAAAAGCACAAAGATGGATGTAAAGATACACGAGGAAGACTTTCCGGATATAACAGATGTTGACGCCAAGATAATAAAGCTGGCGGAATTTCTGGGAGCTAAGGTATTAACAAACGATTACAACCTTAATAAAATAGCCGAGCTTCAGAAAGTGCCGGTTTTAAATATAAATGATTTAGCCAATGCGCTTAAGCCGGTGGTACTTCCGGGCGAGCTTATGGAAGTAAGGATTACAAAAGAAGGCAAAGAGTATAACCAGGGAGTTGCGTATCTTGATGACGGAACAATGGTAGTGGTGGATAATTCAAGACATCTTATTGGACAGAATCTAAAGGTTTTAGTGACCAGTGTTCTCCAGACATCAGCCGGCAGGATGATATTTGCAAAACTTGAGGAAGGACAGGGAAGGAAAAAATAGCTCTTGGCTCATGGCTCTAAGCTCATGGGAAAAGCTAAAAATAAATTACAAATAACTAAATATTAAAACAATAATGGTTAAAAAAAACAGTTCTTTAAAAATTTGCGCAATAATTCCCGCCGGAGGGATGGGTAAAAGGCTTTATTCTAAAATAAGAAAGCCATATATCAAGCTTTGCGGTAAACCGATGCTTTATTATACTCTCAGCGTGTTTGAAAAATCACCCTTAATTAATGAAATAATCTGCGCTGTGCATAAAGATGATGTTAAGTATTGTACAATAAATATACTAAAGAGATTTGGGTTCAAAAAAACCAGGTTAGTCAGCGGGGGCAAAGAGCGGTTTGACTCTGTCTATAACGCCCTTAAAATGATAAATAGCAAAAAAGTCGGCATAATAGTAATCCATGATTCAGCCAGGCCATTTCTTAAGAAAGATATCTTAGCCAGGTCGATTGAAGCGGCTAAAAAGTTCGGGGCTTCGTGTGTAGCGGTTAAGACTAAAAATACTATTAAAAAAGTTGATAAAAATCTAAATGTTATCGAAACGCCGGATAGGAAATTCTTATGGGATGCACAGACCCCCCAGAGTTTTCAGGCCGGGTTGATCCTAAAGGCGTATAGCAAAGCCTCAGTATCAAAGAAAATTTTTACAGATGATGCTTCATGCGTTGAAAATTTGGGCAAGAGAGTGAAAATAGTCGAAGGCTCATGGGAGAATATCAAAATAACTACCCCTGAAGATGTTGTGATGGGTGAAGCTATCCTGAGATCTAAGATCATCAGAAATTAGATATTTGAATTTCGGGGTGAGGAGAGGTTAGGCGATGCGGGTCGGAATGGGTTATGACATACACGCTTTTGTTGAGGGTAGAAAGCTTATACTCGGTGGAGTAGAGATACCCTACATTAAGGGGCTGGAAGGGCATTCGGATGCAGACGCTTTGGTCCATGCTATATGCGACTCGCTTTTAGGGGCGGCGGGGCTGAATGATATCGGCAAGCATTTTCCAAATAATGATATTACTTATAAGGATATCTCAAGTTTGGAGCTTCTTAAAGAAGTGAATAAGATGCTTCTTGACAGAAAATTTAAAATAAGCAATATCGATTGTGTAGTGCTGGCTCAGGAACCAAAAATCGAGCCCTTTAAAGATAAGATGATCTCAAACATTGCAAATGCATTAAATATCGAAACAGAAAAAATAAATATAAAAGCCACGACTGCTGAGCGGCTCGGGTCAATTGGAAGGGCCGAGGGAATAGCCAGCTACGCTGTGGCACTTTTAGAATAAATTAAAAATGTTACAAGCCGCAAGTCATAGGTTGCATTAAGATCTAATAACTGTGGCATGTGATCTGTAACCTGTAACATTGGGTTTTGGAGACAATCATGGAAATATTCTTAATGATACTAGCTGTACTTATTCTGATAGGCCTTATCAAGTTTCTTATAATAAGGATAGTTTTTAATGAAGAGATAAAGACTATCTTTAAAAGGGACCCTGCTGCAAAGAGCTCCGTAGAGATAATCCTTACATATTCCGGGCTTCATGCACTTATCTATCACAGGATGGCTAATTTTCTCTGGAAACTAAAAATTCCTTTTTTCCCGAGGTTTCTTTCCCAACTCGGAAGATTTTTTACAGGAATTGAAATTCACCCCGGGGCAACAATAGGAAAAAGATTTTTTATCGATCACGGGATGGGTGTAGTTATAGGTGAGACGTCAGTTATAGGCGATGATGTGCTTTTGTATCAGGAGGTGACTCTTGGTGGGACGGGGTTAGAAAAAGGCAAGCGACATCCGAATATCGGAAATAATGTCGTAATAGGCGCAGGCGCAAAAATTCTCGGAAATATCACCATTGGCAATAATTCATATATAGGAGCAAATGCAGTTGTGTTAAAAAATGTTCCTCACAATTCTACCGTAGTTGGCGTTCCCGGGAGGATTACAAAACAGGATGGGAAAAAACTGGACATAAGCCTCAATCATATTCATGTGCTTGACCCTGTGATGCAGATCATCGAAGAATTAGAGGGCAGGCTCAATAAGCTCGAAAAGAAATAAATTCACATGCCGATAAAGATATATAATTCCCTCACTCGTTCCAAGGATATTTTTACGCCGATAGATAATCCGAATATTAAAATGTATGTCTGCGGCCCTACTGTCTATGATGAGCCTCATATAGGGCACGCAAGATCCGCCTATATATTTGATGTTATCAGACGCTATCTTAGTTATAAAGGTTATAATGTTAAATTTGTAAGAAATGTCACCGATGTTGACGATAAGATCATTGATAAGGCAAAAAAAGAATTTCCGGGGGAAGACCTGAATAGCTCGTTTAAAAAAGTCGCCGAGAAATACCTCGATTCTTATCATAAGGATATGGACTCATTAGGGATTCAGAGGCCAACAGATGAGCCAAAGGCTACAGAATATATTCTTAGGATGATAAAGTTCATTGAGAACCTGATTGAGCGCGGGGCTGCTTATGAATCTAAAGGAGATGTCTATTTTGACATAAAGAAAGCAAAAAATTACGGTAAACTGTCTAATCAAAGCCTCGATGCTATGGAAAGCGGGGCGAGAGTTCATCCGGGAGAGAATAAGTTAGAGCCCATGGATTTTGCGTTGTGGAAGAGCGCAAAAGAGAATGAACCATCCTGGGATAGCCCGTGGGGTAAAGGTAGGCCCGGCTGGCATATAGAGTGTTCATGCATGAGTTCTGATCTACTTGGAGATGAGTTTGATATTCACGGCGGCGGGATAGACCTTATTTTCCCTCATCATGAAAATGAAGTCGCACAGTCTGAGGGTGCGGGGAAAAAATTCGCAAGATACTGGATACATAACGGCCTATTAACGATTAATAAAGAGAAGATGGCCAAGTCTCTGGGGAATTTTATAACGATAAAGAAGATTTTAGAAAAATTCCATCCCGATGTTTTAAAAATATTTTTTCTTCAAACGCATTATTCTAATCCCATAGATTATTCTATTCAAATAATGGAAGAAGAGAAAAAGCGTTACAAAAGTTTTATTTATTTATTTTCATATAAATCTTTATGGGAAAATAAACCCATGGATCTTGAAAGTGAAATTAAGAAAGAAATAGATAATTATAAATTAGATTTTGAAGAGGCAATGGATGATAATTTTAACACTCCAAAAGCCTTAGGCGTTTTAGAGAAAATGAAATCGTATTGTTATTCATTATTGGTTAATGACACTAAAAATATCAATGCATCTAAGCTTAATTATGCCGCAAACCTTTTTCTTAAAATGACAAATGTATTTGGATTAGCTCCGGATTCAATCAGCCCTGATAAAGATTTTTCAAGGTGGGACACTGATAGTGGTTACAAAGAAGTTATTGTTGATTATGAAAAACTACAAAAATGGGCCGAAGAAAAAAAAGTTGAGAGGGAAGCATTAAAGAAAGAGAAAAGATATCAAGAAGCCGATATTATAAGAAAAGAATTGGATAATAAAGGATATATAGTGTTAGACAAGAAAGATGGAACTAGCGAGCTTCGAAGGAAATAAAATGGAGAAAAAAACTTTAAAAAAAGGCCTGTTTATTACTTTTGAAGGGCCTGAAGGCTGCGGGAAATCAACGCAGTCTAAACTTCTGACAGAGTTTTTGGAAGAAGAGGGGTATCATGTTTTGCATACATATGAACCCGGCGGGACATATATCGGCAAGAAGATAAGAGAGATCCTTCTCGATCCTGGAAATAAAGGAATGGCAGATTTTAGTGAGTTATTTCTCTTTGAAGCCGCCAGGGCCCAGATAGTAGATGAGATCATTAAGCCGGCACTCAAGAAAAAATTTATTGTTATTTCTGACAGATTTAATGATGCGACCCACGTCTACCAGTCTTTGGCCGGCAAAATAAGCTTAGATCTTATAAAAAAAATAGAAAAATCGTATTTAAAAGGCTTTAAGCCCGACCTTACGATACTTCTCGATATTGATGCTGAAGAAGGGTTAAAAAGGTCGCGGATCAAAGGTGAACACGACCGCATGGAAAGGAAGGGTTTGGATTTCCATAAAAAGGTGAGGGCCGGATATCTAAAGCTTCAAAAATTAAATCCAAAGAGAATAAAACTTGTTAAGGTGATGGAAAAGATGTCAGATACTCAGGATCATATTCAAAGGATAGTAGAGAATGTCATTCAACGATATTAAAGGCCAGGATAGGATTGTTAAGGTATTAAAAGATGCTATATCGTCCCAGAGGATACACCATGCCTATCTATTTGTAGGAAGCCAGGGGGTCGGTAAAACTTTGACTGCCAAAAATTTTGCTCTTCTTTTAAATTGTCTTGATATTAAAGATAATGACTCATGCTCCAATTGTATAAATTGCCAAAAGATCGAGGCTGATCAATCGCCTGATGTGGTCTTTGCAAAAGGGACCGGAGAAGGCGGGACTTTTAAGATCGAGGATATGAAGAATCTCCAGAATATCATTTTTCTTAAGCCCTTTGAAGCCAGAAAAAAGGTTTTTATCGTTGAGGATGCCTCCAGGATGACTCTCGATGCGGCCAATTCTTTTCTTAAGACACTTGAAGAGCCTCCGGAGGATTCTGTCATTATTTTGATAGCGCACGACAAATCGAAAATAATACCTACGATCTATTCAAGGTGCGAAGTGATGAACTTTTCAAATCTAACAAGAGATTTCGTGAAAAGCATACTTATCGAAAAATTCGGTATTTTTGAATTTAAAGCAGGGTTTGTGGCAAATTATTCTAAAGGATCGCTCAAGGATCTTGATAATTTAAAAGATATCGAAGATCTTCTTACTAAAAAGAATGCGATTATAGATAAGTTCAAGAATAATATCAAATTGTATGATGATTTCGGCGAATCAAAGGTTGAGGCATTCGAGATCATAGAGGTTCTTTCATTCTGGTACAGGGATATACTGATGGCTAAGATCGGTTTAGACAATATGCTGACCAATAGCGATAGAATTGAGGAGATCTTAAATGAATCAAATTACTTTAGTGTTGAGGACCTTGTAAAGGTGCTTGAACAGCTGGACAGGGCGTCAAATTTAATTAGTTTAAACGCAAACACTAAGCTTTCCATGAGTGTTTTAAAAATGGAGATAGAAGATATATGTATGAAGTCATCCAAATAAGAATGCGGGAAGCGGGGAAGGTAAGCTATTTCTCCACATCCAGCTTTAGGCCTGCTATTGGCGAATATTGCATAGTGGAATCGGATAGAGGGGTTGATTATGGGCAAGCGGTCTCCGACCCTGAGGTCATACTTGACGCGGATGTTGAAGAGCCGCTCAGGAAAATTATCCGGATAGCAACCACGCATGATAAATCACAGATAGAAAAGAACAAAAAAAACGCCCGCGAAGCCTTTGAACTTTGTCAGAAGAAGATCCAGGAACGCGGCCTTGATATGAAGATGATCGATGCCGAGTATTCGTTTGACCGTTCAAAAATAGTTTTTTATTTCACGGCTGAGGGCAGAGTGGATTTTAGGGACTTAGTAAAGGATCTTGCCACAAACTTGAAAGCCAGGATCGAACTGAAGCAGATAGGTGTGCGCGATGAGGCGAAGCTTCTCGGAGGATACGGGCATTGCGGCAGGCAATTGTGCTGCGCCAGGTTCCTGAAAGATTTTGAACCGGTAACTATCAAAATGGCGAAAGAGCAGAACCTGCCTCTTAACCCTCAGAAGATATCAGGTGTATGCGGCAGGCTTATGTGCTGCCTTGGATATGAGTATGAAGCCTATAAGCATCTTATGAAAGACTTGCCGAAGGAAGGCGAGAAAATAAAGGTCAAAGATGTTGCCGGGAAGGTCCTGAGCATTAATGCTATAACCAGGAAAGTCCTTGTTGAAACCGAGGACGGCAGGCAGATAGAGGTAAAATGGCCATGTCATGAGGATAAGAAGCATGAAAAATAAATTTTATCTGACAACTCCTATTTATTATATTAATGGCTCCCCTCACATAGGCCATTCCTATACTCAGGTAGCCTGCGATGTTTTGGCGAGATTTTACAGGCTTAAAGGATATGATGTGTTTTTCCTTACCGGTACCGATGAGCATGGAGAAAAGATAGAGGAGTCTACTCTAAAAGACGGCCTTAAAAAGGGCGAAGAGAAGTTATTTGTCGATAAGATCCTTCCCAGATTTAAAAAACTCTGGGAGGATATGAATATAAGCTATGATTATTTTATCAGGACTACTGATGCCGATCATGAGTTTGTAGTTAAGGAGATACTGAATGCTCTTTATAAAAAAGGCGACATCTATAAAGGCAGGTACCAGGGATGGTTCTGTAAGCCGTGCGAAGGATTCTTTATAGATTCCCAGGTAAAAGATAATCTCTGTCCAGATTGCCATAGGCCCATTGAGCGGATCGACGAGGAGAACTATTTTTTTAAACTTTCAAGTTATGTCGGGTGGCTTAAAAAATATATCAACGATAACCCTGATTTTATTAGGCCGGTATCCAGAAAGAACGAGATAATGTCATTTCTTGAGAACCCGTTGAACGATCTTTGTATCTCGAGGCCGAAGTCGAGGCTTAGTTGGGGTATAGAGTTGCCTTTTGATAATAATTATGTTGTCTATGTCTGGTTTGACGCGCTTATCAATTATCTAACAGGAAGCGGGTATTTAAAAAATAACGAAAAATTTAATAAGTACTGGCCTGCGGACCTGCATCTTATGGCAAAGGATATAATAAGGCACCATGCGGTCTATTGGCCGATCATGCTGAAGGCGATGGACCTTGCGATGCCAAAATCCGTATTTGCCCACGGATGGTGGGTGATAAAGGGCGAGAAGATGTCAAAATCCCGCGGCAATGTGGTGGACCCGAATTATTACATAGAAAATTACGGAGGGGAAGACCCCTTAAGGTATTTTTTGCTTCGAGAAGTTACTTTCGGACTGGATGGGTCCTTTAGCGAGGATGCTTTTATTGAAAGGTTTGATTCGGATCTGGCCAATGACCTTGGGAATTTACTAAATAGGACCGTCACTATGGCAGAAAAATATTTTGGCGGGATTGTACCCGGAACAAAAGATCCAAAAGAGCTTGAATTGGTAAAAGAGGCGTTAAAGATACCGCCTCAGTTAGAAATTTTAATAAAAGATCTTAATTTCAGCGAAGCATTGGCGGTGATCTGGAAAGCGGTGAACAGGGCGAACAAATTTATTGAAGAAAAGGCCCCGTGGAAACTTTCAAAAGAGAATAAGATAGAAGAACTCAAAGATGTCATCTATTCACTTTTGGAGTCCCTTAGATTGGTAGGGGCTTTTTTATATCCTTTTATGCCAAAGACCTCTATTAAGATATTAGAATCGCTTAATGTGGCTTTTGATCCGGCAAAAACGGATTTTGAAAAATTTGTGACGGATTTTTTGAAACCAGATACGAAACTGAAGAAGATTCCTCCGCTGTTTCCCCGTATAAAGGTCTAAAGATGATTATTGTAGATACCCATTGCCACCTTGATTTCAAGGATTTTGATCACGACAGGCCCGAAGCTATTAATAAGGCGAAGTCTTCCGGGGTGGAATATATTATTAATGTAGGAAGTTCTGTTGAAGGAAGCAAGCGTTCATGCGCACTAGCTAATGAATATGAGTTTATTTTTGCGACGGTCGGCATTCATCCTCATGAAGCAAAAGATGTGAAAAGCGAGGATTATGATACTTTAGAGTGGCTGATAAAGAATAATAAAAAGGTCGTTGCGATAGGGGAGATAGGATTAGATTATTACAGAAATCTCTCTCCTAAGGATAAGCAGATCGAGATCTTTATTAAACAGCTGGAACTATCGAATAAATATGACCTTCCGATCGTAATTCACTCAAGGGAAGCCTTCGGCGATACTCTGGAGATATTAAAAAAATATAAATCACTGCCCATCAAGGGCGTTATGCACTGCTTTTCAGGAGATGAGCAGTCCCTGAAAGAGTGCCTTGAGCTTGGGTTATACATATCGTTCACCTCGAATGTAACGTATAAAAAGGCCCAGAACCTTAGAGATCTTTCTAAGCTTGTTCCGATTGAAAAGATGTGCCTTGAGACGGATGCGCCGTACCTTGCCCCCGAGAATTTGAGGGGGAAGAGGAATGAGCCTGCCAACCTAATAAGCCTAATAAAGCTTCTGGCGGAATTAAAAAAATTAAGCGAATCCGATATTGCAAGGATCACAACCCATAATGCAAATCAGTTGTTCAGCCTCGGGATAAAAGAGAGTGAAAATGTCTACTCTTATGAGATACGCGATTCACTGTATTTGAATATTACAAACCAATGCACAAATAACTGCGATTTTTGCATAAGGAATACCTCAAAGTTCGTCAAAGGCCACAGCCTGTGGCTTGATAATGAGCCTAGCGCCGAAGATGTCCTTAGTAGCATTAAAAATCCCGGCAAATATAAAGAAATTGTTTTTTGCGGTTATGGCGAGCCGACTACCAGGCTCGATGTCCTTATAGAGATCGCCGAGTCTTTAAAAAAATCAGGTTCTAAAATAAGGCTAGTGACAAACGGGCAGGGAGACCTTATAAATAAGAAAAATATTGTGAAGGACCTGGCAGGATTGATTGACAGGGCATCTGTAAGCCTTAACGCTGATACAAAGGAGCTTTATAATAAGTTCTGCTTTCCTGCATTTGGCGATGAAACCTATGAAGCGGTCAAAAAATTTATCCGTGATTGCCGCGATGCCGGTATTGAGGTTGAAGCTACGTGCTTAGATCTACCGGGAGTAGACGTTAAAAGATGCGAATCGATAGCCAAAGACGAATTAAAAGTAAATTTCAGGTTCAGGCAGCTCGGAGTGGTTGGGTAATTGTGATCATGGCTCTTAACAAAAAAGTACGGCGTATAACGTATTGTGTACGGCGTGAAAATAAATATAAATAATAACTAATTTTTTAACACGCACGACGCCGTACCCCGTACGAAGAACGGATAAATGATTTCAATACTAAAGATAAGAGAATTTATAAATAAAGAAAGCATGTATTTTTATCTCCTGTGCTTCATAGCTTTCTTTAATATAGCGCTATTATTATCAGTTTCGACAACCGATTTAGTAAAACAAAAATCTTCAGATATAGCAAAAGAGGTAAGTTCGTTAGAAGAAATTGCAAGGGCCAATCTCTTAAAAGATCCTGTGCTTTTGGCTAAAATGACAGCGGTAAGTCTTTTGATAATTTTTGTAGTACTTACCGGGATCTTCTTAAATATTTTAACTCTGTTTAAGTTAAATTTGAAGCGCTTATTTGATTCGCTAAAAACCAAGTTTGAGATCAGCTGGTCAGTATGGGATGTCTGTAAGGTTATCATTCTTTTTACTTTTTTTCTTTACATTTTAAGCGTTATTGAGATCGGGTTAGTAAAGATATTCCCGCAATTAGATAAAATAGATAACCTAAGGCTGCTCTTTAATGCTGCTTTCAACGAAATAATGATAATGATTTTGATTTTATATTTTGTTTTTGGTGGTGTTAAAAAAATAGACCTGTCACTTTTGGGTATAAGATTCAACAATTTCTTTAAGAATTCAGTTTTATCGGTTGCCAAATATATCCAAGCAGCACCTCTATTTGTTATTGCTCTATTGGTAGTGGTTTTTGTTGCAGATAAATTTAATTTTGAACCTGAGCCTCAGGAGATACTCGGGATCTTCCTTAAGGAAAATGATACATTCTTTTTGATATTTCTAGGTATATTTGCCTGCATCATAGGCCCGATCGTCGAAGAAATTTTTTTCAGGGGGTTTATGTACCCGGCCTTAAAGAACCGCCTGGGGATTTTTTGGGGAGTAATGATAACATCAGTATTTTTTGCGCTTTTACACGGGAATGTGGCAGCGTTTCTGCCTATTTTGATACTGGGAATTTTATTGATATATATTTACGAAAGAACAAAAAGCCTTACCTACTCAATACTTGTTCATATGATACATAATAGCGTCATGCTTTATTTTGTTTTTGTGTTTAAAACTCTTTTATAATAAGGATCAATTTTTAATATGGAATCAAAGGTATCCCTTCAGTTCTGCCCTGATTATGATCCGGCAAATATCGAAAGTGCGCTATTAAAAGCGCTTAAGAATATGCCCGGGTGGGATAGCGCTTTAAAACCGGGCAGTAAGGTTTTGATAAAACCGAACCTATTATCTGCTAAGGTGCCCGAAGAGCATGTAACAACGCATCCCGAGGTTTTAAGGTCCGTAATAAGGGTCTTTAAAAAAAATAATAATAAGATCTATGTAGGCGACAGCCCCGGAGGTTATGGGAAAAATACTGAAGAAGTTTTTGAAAAAACACTTACAAAAAAAATTTGCATAGAAGAGGGCGTGGAGCTGGTCAGATTTGATAAGATCAGAAAGGTAAATGGCATACCGTTAGCGAGTAAGCTATTTGAATGCGATTACCTTGTCTCGGTACCAAAATTTAAGACCCATACAGTCACTACTATTACAGCAGGAGTAAAGAATAGTTTCGGGCTGGTGCCGGGGCTTTACAAGCCTCAAAGCCACGGGATATATCCGACGCTGGCAGGATTTTGTAATTTTCTGGTCGATGTCTATTCGGCAAGATTGCCGGATCTGGTGGTATTGGATGCCGTAACCTGTATGGAGGGCGACGGGCCGAATAACGGGCCTTTGAGGAACCTTGATTTGATCGCTGTCTCAAACGATGGTGTCAGCCTTGATGCGGTGATGGCCAAAATCATCGGGATAAATAGCTTTGATGTGCTGACTACAAGGCTTGCACACTCTAGACAGGTCGGGATAGGTGAAATTAAAGATATTGAGATAACGGGCGACGGTATAGGCGCTTTCAAAAAAAGCGATTATAAATTACCGTTCATTTCCCAGAGTATTCTGAAACCGCTCTTAAAACCAATATTTAAATACTGCAAATTTAAGCCTTATGTTGATAGATCAATCTGCACAAAATGCAACATATGCAAAAATAGCTGTCCTGTTAACGCTATTGACGAAAAACACAATATAGACCATAATAAATGCATACTGTGCTTATGTTGTCATGAGTTTTGTCCAAGTAAAGCCGTAAAGATAAAACGGAATTTAATGGCAAAAATAGTTTGGGGGTAAAATGTCTTTACCAACGATAGAATTGGTGTTAACAAAAAAACGATATGCAAAGATCCGGTTCATAGACCAGACAATGCTTCCCGAAAAATTTGTCAAAGTGACTACGGATGATTTGAATACTTTGTGGGATGCCATAAAAAAACTTAAAGTGCGCGGCGCACCGGCTATAGGCATAGCGGGGGCTTTTGGGGTGGTAATAGGGACCCAAAACTCCAAAGCAAAAAATTTTGCAGCATTTGAAAAGGACCTCGAGAAGGTTATTCAGTATCTGAAAATATCAAGACCCACCGCGGTTAATCTTTTTTGGGCGCTTGATAGGATGAAGACGGTTGCCCTGGAAAACAAAACCGATGATATAAGCGCTTTAAAGCATATTCTTTTACATGAAGCGATAAAAATATTTAATGAGGACAAGCATATCTGTAGAAAGATGGCCCAGAACGGCTCCGGTCTGATCAAGTCGGGAGATTCAATACTTACTCACTGTAATGCCGGGGCATTGGCAACTGCGGATTTTGGCACGGCACTCGGGCTAATTTCGAAGGCGCATCACGACGGCAAAAAAATAAAGGTCTTTGTTGATGAAACAAGGCCGCTTCTTCAGGGGGCCAGGCTTACTGCCTGGGAACTTACCAAAGAGGGCGTCGACGCTACGCTTATCTGCGATAATATGGCTGCCTCACTTATGGCAAAAGGCAAAATCGATAAGATATTTGTCGGCGCCGACAGAATAGCCCGTAATGGCGATACTGCCAATAAAGTAGGAACTTACAGTTTAGCGGTTTTAGCTAATTATCACAAGATCCCTTTTTATGTAGTTGCTCCGATATCTACTTTTGATCTAAGTTTAAAAGACGGCACTTCTATACCGATAGAAGAAAGGTCCCATAAAGAGGTTACGGAAATTTTCGGACTTAGGATCGCCCCGAAAAATATGAAGGCGTATAATCCGGCATTTGATGTTACGCCGCATAATTTGATAAAAGCAATAATTACCGAAGAGGGCATATTCGAAAATCCTTTGGACAGATCACTTGAAAGGTTAGTAAAATAATGAAGCTGGTAAAGAATTTCGGCGAGTTTAATCTCATAAATAAGATCAGGTCCTTAACCGGGACCGATAGATCCGTAATACGCGGGATCGGGGACGATACGGCGGTTTTAAAATTCGGGAATTCCAAAAAGCACCTTCTTTTTACTTGCGACATGCTTATTGAGGATGTGCATTTTAGGCTGAAGTCCGCATCATTTGAAAAGATCGGCCATAAGGCTCTCGGATGCTCCATTAGTGATATCGCCGCAATGGGTGGGATTCCGAAGTGGGCGGTAGTTTCAGCAGGGATCCCCGGGAAACTTAAAGTAAAAGATATAGAAAAAATTTACATGGGGATAAAGGCTTTGGCAAAAAAGTTTGATGTAAATATCGTAGGCGGCGATACGGTAAGATCAGACAAGTTGGTGCTGGATGTGTCTATGATAGGTGAGGTCAATAAAGATGAATTAGTTTTAAGAAGCACTGCAAGAGTAGGTGATATTATTTTTGTTACAGGTTTTCTCGGAGGTTCAATAAAAGAAAAACATCTGAGTTTCACGCCTAGGCTGGATGAGTCAAGGATACTGGTAAAAAAGTTTCAAATCAATTCTATGATGGATATATCCGACGGCCTGGCAGGAGACCTCAGGAGAATACTTGATGAAAGTTCGGTGGGCGCGGCTATAAGCGAGGCCCTTATCCCGGTGTCAAGAGACGCCGGATCAGTGGAAGATGCCCTTTGTGACGGAGAAGATTTCGAGCTCCTCTTCACTGTCAATGAAGTCAATGCGCTAGAGATAATAAAAAATTTTAAGAAATATTCAAAACTAAACATAACCCCTGTCGGTAAAATAATGCCAAAAAGTTTCGGCTATAAGCTGATAAATAGAGACGGCATGATTGTGCCTTTAACTAAGACCGGATTTACGCATTTTTAAAATATGAATGAGCTGATCACAATAAATATAGACGAAACAAAAAAATTTGCCTGCTCACTCGGCAAAAATCTTAAAAAAGGTGATTTTCTTGCGCTTGTCGGGGACCTTGGTTCAGGAAAAACGGTTTTTGTGAAGGGGTTAGCAAAAGGGTTAGGCATAGACCATAGATATGTGAATAGCCCTACATTTGTGATTGTAAAAGAGTACAAAGGAAGGCTGAATCTTTATCACTTTGACATATACCGCTTAAATGACGAGAAATCGCTCGAAGATATCGGCGCAAGCGAATATTTTTTTGGTAACGGAGTGACTGCAATGGAATGGGCCGATAAAGCGCCCGATCTTATTCCCGAAGAACATCTGAGGATAGAGTTTAAAGTTGCCGGTGATAATAAAAGAAGAATCAAATTTATCCCCTTTGGGGATAGGTATAAAAGAATCGTAAAGAAGCTATTCTAATAGGTGCCTATCGGCACCTATTAGAGCTTTAGGCTTCAGGCAAGAGGCAAAAATATGTATCTATTATTAATCGATACTTCTTCAAAGAAACTTCAGGTTGCAATAAGTAAAAATGATAAAGTAGTCTCTAAAATGATCTCTTCCGAAGAGTTAAATCATTCAAGGGATATCATTGTTTTTATAGAAAAAGTTCTAAAAAAAGCCCGTTTAAAATTAGCCGATATGGATAGTATTGTCATAGTTATAGGCCCTGGGTCATTTACCGGCCTCAGGATAGGGGTGGTGCTGGTCAAAGGTTTGAGTTATGTGACGGGGAAAAAAGTTGTAAGCGTGACTTCGCTTGACTCAATAGCTCTGAATATAAAAAATACCGACAAAGATATTGTCCCGATAATAGACGCAAAAAAAGGCATGGTATATTCGGCGGTTTATAGATACAAAAGATCCGAATTAGCCAGAATTTCCAAATACATGCTCTTATCCATAGATGAGTTATTAAAAAAACTAAAACGTCCTGCGATTTTTGTCGGGGACGGAGTGGGTATTTATAAGGATGAGATAGAGTCAAAATTTATAGGTAGTAATTTTGCAGAACCGGAATTCTTTTATCCGGAACTTGGCAATATAGCGAAACTCGGGTTCAAAAAAATTAAAGAGAGGGAATTTGAGGATATTTTTAAGCTCGAACCTCTTTATATATATCACAAATTTTGCAGTGTAAGAGGCTTTGAAAAAAAATCTAAGCCATAATTATAAGAAGATTATTAGTCATTTGATTATAAAGGATTTTGTGATATATTTATAAAAATAGCCGCAGGCCAATAATTTGTAGCCAGCAGCCAGAAGCATTTTTAAAAGGTATTCATGAATAAGAAACCATTTTTTCACCGTCCCACATGCGCGGAGATAGATCTGGGGGCAGTGAAATACAATTATAGCGAAATAAAAAAACTCGTCGGGAGTAAGACCAAGGTAATGGCTGTGGTAAAAGCCAATGCCTATGGCCATGGTATCCTCGAAGTGGCCAAAACGCTTTCCGGCATAGATGTGGATTATTTTGGCGTTGCTACTGTTGATGAGGCTTTAAATTTAAGAAGAAATAATATCAGGACCCCTATACTGGTTCTTGGATGCGTGACAAAAGAAGAGATCCGCCCGATGGTGGAGAATGACATTACCATCACTCTTGGGAATGACGATCTTATCCCGCTTATTGACAAGGTTTCCCTGAACCTTAAAAAAAAGGCCAAGGCCCATATAAAAATAGATACCGGGATGGGCAGGATCGGTGTTTGGCATAGGGAGGCAGTCGGATTTATCAGGACAATTTCCAAAACTTCTTCCATTGTTCTCGAAGGTATTTATACTCATTTTGCAAGCGCCGGGCATGACAATTTTTTTACAAATTATCAATTGGAGTCTTTTGAGGAGATAATAAATGAGTCAGCGCAGATCGGTATAGATATTCCGCTAAAGCACGTTGCCAATAGCATTGGCGTAATAGATATACCCAGATCGCATTTTAATCTGGTCAGGCCCGGGATCATTATTTATGGAATGTATCCAAAAAGGCATTTTGTCAATATTGTAAAGCTGAAGCCGGCAATGAGCTTAAAAACTAAAATTGTTTTTTTAAAAGATACCCCTGCCGGAAGATCGATTAGTTATGGAAGGACATATATTACCCAAAAACCTACAAAGGTTGCTACGCTACCCATAGGATATGCCGATGGTTATGGCAGGATCCTTTCAAATAAAGCGGAAGTTCTGGTCCGAGGAAAGCGCGCTAAGGTGATAGGGAAGGTAACTATGGATCAGACCATGATAGATGTCGGCCACATAAAAGAAGTGCAAATTGGGGATGAAGTGGTATTAATAGGCAAGCAGGGTAAGGATATTATAACTATTGATGAGCTGGCCAAATTATCCGCAACTATTCCTTATGAGATAGTATGCTCCATAACTGACCGCGTACCAAGAAGTTATAGCAAATAGGTATAAACCCTCCTAATATCTTTATTATATATAAAAATTCCTCAAAATTAAAGGAAAATTACTCATATTTTGTCATTTTATTTAATTGACAAACAGGGGCTTTATGATATAATTACAATATTTAAATAAAATAGGCTAAAATTTTCCAAAAAAGGCTATAAAATGACAAAAATTAATATAATTAGCCTAGGATGCGTTTTTGATAATACTGCTAACCCCGGACACTTATACAAAAAGAAGGGGTTTACTTTAATAGAACTTTTGGTAGTAATTGCTATAACAGGTATTTTGGCCGGAATATTACTACCGGCCATTAATAAAGTTAAAGAATCGGGCAAAAGGGCCCTTTGTTCAAACAACTTCAGACAAATAGGCCTGGCTTTGCAACTATATGCCGATGACAACAACGGTTTTACCCCATTGCCAAGAAATCTTTTTGCAGGGTATACTTTTAACGCCAATTTAATGACAGCTGGCGGGCAGACGACAAGTATAGGCTCTTTGTTCCCAAGGTATTTGGAAGACCCGGATGTATTTTTTTGTCCGTCTGCTAATTGGGCGAAAGGCACTGCCAGCTATAATCCCGACAATATGACCAATAATATCGCTTGTACAAGTACTTATCTGACAGTTGCAAGGCCGGCAAATTTTTCGGATCCGCCGTTTAGCCTTGAGAGCGTGAAGAATAAAATAATATCGGTTGATTGTCCGAATTATGTTAACAGGAAAAATCACGAAACAGGTTTTAATGTTCTGTGGGGCGATGCTTCGGTAAGATGGTTTGGGAGTAGTGACTTTATGCCTTCAGGTTTGCCCAATATAGCGTTGTGGGTTCAGGGTATTGAAGCTAAAAGGTAACAAAAAATTTATGCGTATTACCTTAAAAATGCCAAAAAACTTTGGCAATATTTAGGATGAATTACTAAAAGGATGATTATATGAGATCAGATAAAATCAAGCGCGGAGTCGAGAGGGTGCCGCACAGGGCGCTTCTTTATGCAACAGGACTTTCAAAAAGCGATATGGGAAAACCCTTTATCGCTGTAGCGACCACTGTTAATGACATTATACCCGGCCATATAGGGATGAAACGCTTGGAAAGATTTATTGAAAGAGGTATTATTGCAGCCGGAGGAGTACCGTTTTTCTTCGGAGTTCCCGGGATTTGCGACGGGATTGCGATGGGCCACGCGGGGATGAGATATTCTCTTCCGTCGAGAGAATTGATAGCTGACATGGTAGAGACTATTGTTAAAGCCCATTCTTTTGACGGATTGGTCTGTTTGACAAATTGCGACAAGATCACTCCCGGGATGCTTATGGCAACCGCCAGGATTAATATTCCGACGGTTATTGTAACCGCAGGCCCTATGATCACCGGCAGATATAAAGGCCGAAGGCTTGATCTGGTGCATGATACGTTTGAAGCGATAGGACAATTTAAAAGCGGTGAAATAAATCAGGAAGAGTTGAATGAGCTTGAGGTCTGCGCTTGCCCGGGCTTTGGTTCTTGTCAGGGACTTTACACGGCCAATACCATGTCTTGCGTTACGGAGGCGATGGGTATGTCCATGCCCGGATGTGCGACTGCTCTAGCGGTACTGGCAAAAAAAGACAGGATCTCTTACGCAAGCGGCGAAAGGGTAGTACAGCTCGTAAAGAAAAATATTCTTCCGCGATCAATAATGACTAAAAAGGCTATTGAAAATGCCATAGTTATAGATATGGCGCTTGGCGGCTCGTCGAACACGGTATTGCATATAAAAGCTCTTGCTAATGAGCTTGGTATACCGCTATCTTTAAAAGAGATCGATAAGATATCAAAATCCGTACCTCATATAAGTAATATCCGCCCGGGCGGAGAACATTTTATGGAAGACCTTGAATATGCAGGGGGGATACCCGCTGTTATAAAAAGATTGCAATCAAAACTTAATGATGTTGATACAGTTAGCGGTAAAAAAATATCCCAGATAGCCCGCGAAGCAAGGGTTGATGACGACGACGTTATAAGACCATTGGATAATGCCTATCATAAAGAAGGCGGGATCGCCGTGCTTTTCGGTAATCTCGCTCCGAATGGTGCTATTGTAAAACAGTCTGCCGTATCAAAGGCGATGGAAAAATTTACAGGCGTTGCCAAGGTTTTTGATTCGGAAGAGGCTGCAATGGAAGCCATCATGAATAAAAAGATAACCGAAGGTACTGTAGTTGTTATAAGATACGAAGGCCCAAAAGGCGGCCCGGGGATGAGAGAGATGCTTGCGGCAACATCTGCTATTATGGGTATGGGTTTGGGAGAGAGCGTAGCGCTTATCACCGACGGGAGATTTTCCGGCGGGACCAGGGGGCCGTGCATCGGCCATGTATCGCCTGAGGCGGCGGCAGGCGGACCTATAGCTATAGTAAAAGACGGAGATGAGATCTCGATCGATATACCAAAAAGAAGCATTGATATAAAATTGACTGCAGCTGAAATTAAATCGCGTTTGGCAAAGTGGGTGGAGCCAAAACCGAAAGTGACCGAAGGATACCTTGTTAGATATTCCGAGCATGTCCAGTCAGCTGATGAAGGAGCAGTGTTCAAATAAAGCAGTATAGCGTATTGTGTACAGCGTATCGCGAAAAATAAGTTTTTTGCGCCGTACGCCGTACTTAATACGCAGTGCTTAAGCGAGGTTTTAAATGAAATTATCAGGAGCAAGAATAGTTGTTGAGAGTTTAAAAAAAGAAGGAGTGCAGATAGTTTTTGGCTACCCCGGAGGGCAGGTCCTTCCTCTTTTTGATGCTTTATATGATGGCGGTTTAAATTTTATGCTTACCCGCCATGAACAGGCAGCAGCGCATGCTGCGGATGGTTTTGCCAGAGCCACAGGAAAGGTCGGAGTCTGTATTGCTACATCAGGCCCGGGTGCCACAAATTTGGTTACGGGGATTGCGACGGCGTATATGGATTCGATACCGATGGTTGCTATCACAGGCCAGGTAAAAACATTTTTGATCGGAAACGATGCTTTTCAGGAAGCCGATATAACCGGTATCACGCGTCCTATTACAAAACATAATTATTTAGTTAAAAATATTGAAGACCTGTCTCAAATAATTAAAGAGGCATTTCATATTGCCCGCACTGGCCGTCCGGGGCCGGTACTTATAGATCTCCCGAGTGATATTCAGCTCCAGGAGACCGAGTATCATTATCCGGCTGAAGCGTCCATTAGGGGGTACAAGCCTACTTATATAGGGCATCCGGGACAGATAAAAAAAGCCGCAAAAGCAATAGCAAATTCCAAACGCCCGATTATTTATGTCGGAGGAGGAGCTATTATTGCCGATGCCTCCCAAGAAGTAAAGGAATTCGCCGAAAAAGTAAAAGCGCCCGTTACTACGACTTTGATGGCTATGGGGGCATTTCCCGGGGAGCATGAGTTGTCTTTGGGGATGCTCGGTATGCATGGTACGGCCTATGCGAATCACGCTATAATGGAGTCGGATTTGATCATTGCAATTGGTGCAAGATTTGACGACAGGGTTACAGGTAAGATCGATGAGTTCGCCCCCCATGCCAATATTATCCATATCGATATTGATCCGTCGTCGGTCAGTAAAAATGTGCCTGTGCATATTCCGATCGTCGGTGATGCAAAGAGTATTTTAACCGAATTAAATAAAATCGTTTCCCCGTGTGATTCGGGAAATTGGCTGTTTAAGATCAATGAATGGAAAAAAGAGTTTCCTTTGGTGTATGCGGAACATTCAAAAAAGATCAAACCGCAGTATGTTATCGAGGAGCTTTACAGGGTCACTAAAGGCGATTGTATCATAGTCACTGAAGTCGGCCAGAGCCAGATGTGGGCTGCCCAGTTTTTTAAATATAAAGAACCGAGAACTTTTCTATCGAGTGGCGGCCTTGGGACAATGGGATTCGGGTTTCCGGCCGCGATTGGCGCCCAGATAGGGTGTCCTGAGAGGCTTGTTTTTGATATAGCCGGGGATGGTTCTATTCAGATGAATATTCAGGAATTGGCAACAGCGGTATTTAATAAGATTCCAGTCAAAATAATCATACTTAATAATTCTTACTTAGGTATGGTCAGACAATGGCAGGAATTATTTTATAAGAGAAGATATTCTCAGGTGCGTTTAGAAAATCCTGATTTTGTAAAACTGGCTGAGGCCTATGGCGCGGTAGGCATTAGAGTTGCAAAGAAAGAAGATGTCAGGCCTGCTTTGGAGAAAGCTATAAACACTCCAAATACGGTTGTGGTGGAATTTGTCGTTGAGGAAGAAGAGAATGTTTTTCCGATGGTTCCGGCCGGTCAGGCGATTAATAAGATGATTAATTCGTTAGCGTAAAGCAGTACATCGTATTTCGTACATAGTACATCGAAAAGAAACGATATACGAAGTACGAACGACGAAGTACGAATCGGAGTTTAAATAAATCATGCGGCACACAATATCAGTACTGGTAGAAAATAAGTCAGGAGTCTTGGCCAGAATATCTGGGTTATTCAGCGCCCGTGGCTACAATATAGACTCATTGGCTGTAGGCGAAACAGAGGATCCGACCATTTCCAAAATGACGATTGTGGTCAAAGGAGATGACAAGATACTCGAACAGGTTAAAAAGCAGCTTGGTAAACTTATTGATGTTATAAGTATAAAAGATTTTACCAAGAAAGACTACATAGACAGGGAACTTCTTTTATTCAAGGTCGAATTTGGCGATAAAGTAAAATCGAAAGTCCTTGCGCTTTTAGAAAAAAACAAGGCTAATGTATTGCACCATGATTCAAAGCATGCATTAGTGGAATTTGTCGGTACGAATGAGAATGTTGTTAAGCTTCTCGACCATCTTAAGCCTTATAGAGTTAAGGATATGACAAGAACCGGGAAGATTGCGATAGAAATTGAGTAACCCCAACTCGTGACATATGCTAAAATTCCCTTAGCACTAGCACTAAAGTGCTAAGTGCTCTCGATAATTTTAGCATACTCGTTGGGGCAAATTCTTCCCAATGCGGAAGAATTTAGAGATTGCAATTGAGATTGAATAAGGAATAGCTTTTGCTCTGCGGTAGAGTAAAAAAATAGATAATGAATAATAGTGTCCCGACTTATAAGAAGTGATAAAATTTTCTGCGCATTTAGCATAACTGCGCTAAATGCTCGATAATTTTATCACATTCGTCGGGATGATTCGCCCCCGAAATTACTTTGGGGGACTCATCTAAGGAGGAAATGAAATGGCAAAAATTTATTATGACAAAGATGCGGATCTCGGTATCCTAAAAGATAAGACGATCGCGATCATCGGATATGGTATCCAGGGGCGCGGGCAGAGCTTATGCTTAAGAGATAGCGGGCTTAATGTTGTCGTCAGCGAACTGCCGAACACCCCAAATTACGATTTGGCAAAAAAGGACGGCTTTGAGGTTCTGACTGTCGAAGAAGCTGCAAAGAAAGCGGATATCATCCAGATCCTTACTCAGGACCATGTCCAGGCAAAGGTTTATAATGATGCTATAAAAAAGAACCTGAAAAAAGGGAAATCCCTTGTATTTTCACATGGGTTTAATATTCACTTTAAACAGATAAGGCCTCCGAAGAAAGTCGATGTTTTCATGATTGCTCCAAAAGGCCCGGGCGCTCTTGTAAGGCGTATGTACGAAGAGGGAAAAGGCGTTCCGAGCCTGGTAGCGATCTATCAGGATGCATCGGGTAACGCTCTTAAGCTAGCGCTCGCATATGCTAAAGGGATAGGAGCAACAAAAGCAGGTGTCATAGAAACGACATTTAAAGAAGAGACAGAGACGGATCTATTCGGAGAACAGGCGGTACTGTGCGGCGGGGCATCGGAATTGATCATGGCAGGTTTTGATACGCTTTTGGAGGCAGGATATCAGCCCGAGATAGCATATTTCGAAGTTCTTCACGAACTGAAACTTATTACGGACCTTATTCAGGAAAAAGGAATTTCGGGGATGAGAAGAAGCGTTTCCAACACTGCTTGTTATGGAGATATTACCAGGGGTAAGAGAATAATTACTGAAAAAACAAGAAAAGAAATGAAAAAAATCCTTAAAGAGATACAAAAAGGAAAATTTGCCCGTGAATGGATAAAAGAAAATGAAATGGGCAGACCGAATTTCAACAAGATATTAAAAGAACAGGATAATCACCCGATAGAAAAAGTTGGAAGAGATCTAAGGGAAATGATGCCTTGGATGAAACATTAATAGATGACAGAAGACAGATGACAGAAAACAGAGAATACCTGCCTGCCGGCAGGCAGGGATAAAAGATGATTTTTTCTGATTTCTGAATTCTGTTATCTGATTTCTAAGGTGAATTATGGAAAAGATAATTATATTCGACACTACACTTCGCGATGGTGAGCAGTCACCGGGCGCTTCTATGACCGACAAGCAGAAAATTGAAATAGCAAATCAGCTTGTTAGGTTAGGCGTAGATGCTATTGAAGCCGGTTTTCCGGTTTCAAGTAAGGGTGATTTTGATTCGGTGAAAGAGATCGCAAAAAAAATCAAAGGGCCTATTATCTGCGGATTAGCCAGAGCTATCGAAAAAGATATAGTTACATGTTACGATGCCATTAAATATTCCAAACATCCCAGGATCCATGTTTTTCTGGCGACGTCTAAGATCCATATGAAGTACAAGCTCAAAAAAGCCGAAGAGGAGATTTTGCGCTTGGCGGATTGGGCGGTTCGTTTGGCCAAAAAGAAAACGTATGATGTGGAGTTTTCTCCGGAGGATGCTTCAAGGACCGAAAGAGAGTTTCTTTTTAAGGTCATTGAAACCGTAATAAAGGCAGGAGCAACAACTGTGAATATTCCTGACACTGTAGGCTATGCCGTACCGAATGAATACGGTTCTTTGATCAATGATATAAAGAACAATGTTCCTAATATTGAAAAAGCTGTTATCAGCGTACATTGCCATAACGACCTCGGGCTTGGCGTAAGTAATTCTTTGGCTGCGATAAAAAACGGCGCCCGTCAGGTCGAGTGCACGATCAATGGCATAGGCGAACGAGCAGGTAATGCCTCGATGGAAGAGATAGTGATGATCTTAAAGACCCGCAGAGATCTCTTTAACGTAGAGACTGCTATTAATACAAAAGAGATCATTGCGACAAGCCGATTGGTATCGAAACTTACGGGCATACCGGTGCAGCCAAATAAAGCGATTGTGGGCGGCAACGCATTTAGCCATGAATCAGGTATTCATCAGGACGGCGTTATGAAAAAGCGCACGACCTATGAGATTATAAACCCTGTCGATATAGGGCTTACGAAGGCCGATTCAAGGCTTGTACTTGGTAAACATTCCGGCAGGCATGCGTTTTCCGAAAGATTAAAAAAACTCGGTTACAGTTTTAATGAAAAAGAGATCGATAAGTTGTTTTTTGTCAAATTCAAACTTCTTGCCGATAAGAAAAAAGAGGTCTTTGACGAAGATCTTATTGCTTTGATCGAGGATGAATCTGTTGAAACTCCGGAAATATTTAAACTCGATTACTTTTTTGTATCAAGCGGCAGTCAGATCGAACCTCAGGCTGAAGTAAAGGTTTCCAAAAAAGGGAAAGTTGTAAAAGCTATTTCAAAAGGCGACGGGCCGGTAGATGCTTGTTATAAAGCCATAGAAAAGATAACCTCCATAAAGGCGAGGCTTTTGGATTATTCAATAAAATCGATATCCAGGGGCAAAGATGCTCTCGGAGAAGTAATACTGAAACTTGAGTATAAGAACAGGATAATCAGCGGCAGGGCGGCATCAACTGACATTATAGAGGCCAGTGTGAAAGCCTATCTGAACGCGATAAATAAGATATATATGCTGGAAAAAAAGACCAGGGTTATTCTATGATAAATGGCCAGACATCCGTTTTTGGTTTAATAGGGTTTCCGGTTAAGCATACATTTTCACCTAACATGCATAATAGCGCTTTCAGTAAGCTTGGTGTGAATGGCGTGTACTTTCCGTTCGAGGTGAAACCGGAGAATTTACATGACGCAATATCCGGCCTCAAGTCTATAGGGGTAAAAGGTTTTAATGTTACGATCCCGCACAAAGAGAATATCATAAAGTACCTCGATAAACTTTCCCCCGAGGCGAAGTTTATAGGGGCCGTAAATACGGTCCTGGTGAAGGATGATCTAATGATAGGATATAATACCGACGGGCTTGGTTTTATAGATTCTTTAAAAGCGGACCTTAAATTTAACCCCAAAGGTAAATCGGTCTTTATTTTCGGAGCCGGAGGAGCGGCAAGGGCAATATCTTTTTCGCTGGCTTTAGCCGGTGCGAAAAGAATTATTTTTACGGATCTTGATTCAAAAAAAGCGCTGGTTTTAGCAAAAGAGCTTTCTGCAAAAACCAGATGTGAGGTATTCGCCGTAAAATTTGATAAAACCGCGCTCGGAGAACTCATACTTAATTCAGATCTTCTGGTTAACGCCAGTCCATGCGGGATGCATGACAAGGACACAGAGCTGGTTGATAAAAGATGGCTTCATAAAAATCTGGCGGTATATGACTGTATCTACAATCCTCTTAAGACCAAACTTATAAAATCCGCAATAAAAAATAAATTAAGATATTCAAACGGCCTCGGGATGTTATTGAGGCAGGGTGTAAAGGCATTTGAGATCTGGACTGGTTTGAAGGCTCCGGTGGATATAATGAAGAACGCTCTTAATAGGGCCATTAAAAAATAACCGGCTTAAGAAAGGTTAGAATATAATTTGATGCCATACAAAATAATCTCGTTTAGTAATTGTCCGGCATGGGCTTCGGGGCCTGTTCCGGTGATTTTTTATCCGTTTGTATTTATTCTGGGGGCTGTGGTAGGGAGTTTTTTGAATGTATGCATATATAGGATGCCAAGGAACGAGTCTATTGTATTTCCGAATTCACATTGTCCGTATTGTAATTCGAAAATAAAATGGTTTGATAATCTGCCGCTTGTAAGCATTTTTATTCTTAGGTCCAAGTGTAGAAAATGCAATAGCCATATTTCCTACAGATATTTTCTTGTAGAATTATTGACAGCGCTTCTTTTTGTAGCGATTTTTTCGGTTTACGGGCCGAGTATTGAATTTCTTATATTCGCAGCGTTGATAGGGGCGCTTATTGTATCGAGTTTTATTGATATTGAGCATCAGATAATTCCCGATGAGATTACCTTGGGGGGGTTGGTTATAGGATTAATAATAAGTCTAATCTACCCGCACCTACACGGTGTTCAGTCAATGAAATATTCCATTATAAATTCTCTTTTAGGCGCAGTTGCCGGGGGAGGGAGTATTTATCTTACCGGAGTATTTGGCAGATTGATTTTCCGCAAAGAGGCCATGGGCGGCGGAGATGTGAAATTTATGGCAATGATCGGCTCGATAATCGGATGGCAGAAAGCACTTCTCACATTTTTTATTGCTCCGTTCTTTGGTTCGGTGGTGGGGATTATTGTATTGTTGAAAAATAAGGACCATGTTATTCCTTATGGGCCGTTTTTATCAATGGCAGCGCTTGTGTCGATATTTTTCGGGGATAAGATCCTAAGTTTGTTTATATTTTAATGGTTAACGGTTCGCCTGCCCTACAGCAAAGCCGTAGGGCAGGAAGGCAGACGATAACCTAATACCGTAAACCGAAAGGGGTATAATTATGCTTAGATTTTTAACTGCGGGTGAATCGCATGGAGAGGGTCTCGTGGCGATCATCGAAGGTATGCCATACGGATTTAAAATAAATACTGAGTTTATAAATCAAGAATTGAGGCTTCGTCAGTCCGGATACGGGCGCGGAAAAAGAATGTCCATAGAGAAAGATTCCGTAATAATACTTTCCGGGTTGAGGCATTCCATGACACTCGGCAGCCCTATAGCTGTATTAATAAAAAATAAAGATTTCAAGATAAATTCCTTGCCGGCAGTTTTAAATCCAAGGCCGGGGCATGCCGATCTTGCCGGTGCCCTAAAATTCGGGACTTATGAGGTAAGGGATATACTAGAGCGTTCAAGCGCCAGAGAGACTGCTTCAAGGGTCGCTATAGGAGCTATAGGGCAGATTTTTTTGAAAGAGTTTAATATTGAGCTGGTGAGCCATGTTGTATCGATCGGGCCCGTTGAGGCCGATACGAGGAAGCTTTCATTTGATAGAATAAAAGAATTGTCAAAAAGATCGAGCCTTCTGTGTGCCGATCTAGATGCCTCAAAGAGGATGGAAAAACTGATTGATGAGGTCGGGGCCGAAGGGGATACGCTTGGCGGGATTTTTGAAATAAGGGTAAAGGGCCTGCCTCCGGGGCTTGGTTCTCATGTCGAACCTGATAGAAAACTTGATGCCAAAATTGCAGGAGCTATTATGTCAATCCAGGCAATCAAAGGTGTTGAGATAGGGATGGGTTTCGCCGTGGCAAAGAACCCCGGGTCAAAGGTACATGATGAAATAATTTATTCCAAAAATTGCGGTTTTACAAGACCATCAAATAATGCCGGCGGCATTGAAGGGGGGATAAGTAACGGTCAGGAGGTTATTGTAAGAGCGGCTATGAAGCCGATCGCAACTTTAAGAAAACCATTAAATAGCGTTAACATAAAAAACAAAGCTAAACATGTTGCCTCTGTCGAAAGAAGCGATGTTGTAGCTGTTAGTGCGGCATCTCTGGTAGCCAAAAATGTTGTTGCGCTTGAGATCGCAAGCGCAATGCTTGAAAAATTCGGTTCAGATTCAAGAATAGAGCTAAAGAGGAATTATGAAGGATATCTCAAAGCTCTAAAGAAATTCTAAAAAATGAATATAGTATTTTTTGGTTTTATGGGTGCCGGAAAGACCGTAACGGCGAAGATCGTAGCAAATCTTCTCAGGATGGACTATGTCAGCACTGACGAAGAGATCGTTAAGCGCGAGAAGAGGACCATAAAGAGGATCTTTGAAGAAGATAAGGAAGAGTATTTCCGCAAAGTTGAAAAAGAAGTGGTAAAGGATGTGTCCGGGATGGATAGCGTTGTTGTTGATACGGGCGGAGGAGTGATCCTTGATGATGAAAATATATCAAATCTGAAAAAGAACGGCTTATTGATACTTCTTGAAGCAACTCCCGAAGTTATTCTGGAGAGGGTTAAGAATGATTCAAACAGGCCTTTATTGGAAGTAAATGATAAACTCGGGAAGATAAAGGAAATATTAAATATCAGGTCATCATATTATAAGAAGATTCCTATAAAAATAGATACGTCGGATATAGGCACTTCGGATGTTGCGGAGAAGGTACTTTGTATTTATCAGGATGAGATCGGGAAGCTAAGAAAATAAAAAAGGGTTTATTTTTGGAAGATCTTGAAGGTTTGATGTTTTTAAATTCGGTTAACGGCCTTGGCCCTGTGAAGATTAAAAGGCTTTTGGAGGTATTTAAAAAACCCCAGGATGTTTTAGAGGCCAGAGAGAATGAATTAGCCCAAATTGAAGGCATAAGCAGTAATATCGCAGCCAGCATAAAAAAAGCAGAGAAAGATTTTGACATAAAAAAAGAATTTGACCTTGCAAGGATCCATAATATAAAAATAATAAGTATCTTTGATAAGAATTATCCCGAGAACCTGAAAAGTATTTATGATGCTCCGTTATACTTTTATGTAAAAGGCGAGCTTGCGGATAGCGATAATATCTCTTTGGCGGTTGTAGGATCAAGGCGTGCATCTATCTATGGCCTTAGGAGTGCGGAGGATATATCATTTGAATTGGCCTCCAAGGGCTTGACGATTGTGAGCGGCCTTGCCAGGGGGATTGATACTGCTGCGCATAAAGGAGCGTTGAAGGCCTCCGGCGGCAGGACAATAGCGGTTTTGGGGAACGGCCTGGCTAAAATATATCCTCCCGAAAACACGGATATTGCCGAAAAAATAATAGCAGGTAACGGATGCATAATATCAGAGTGTCCGATAAGCTCACCTCCTGACAAGATAAATTTTCCGAAGAGGAACCGCATCATAAGCGGCCTCAGTATGGGGGTTTTAGTAGTTGAGGCTGCGAAGCGCTCGGGAGCTTTGATAACGGCAGATTTTGCTCTTAATGAAAACAGGGAAGTCTTTGCAATGCCGGGCAAGGTGGATTCTCTTACAAGCCAGGGAACGCATGCGCTTATTAAAGAAGGGGCGAAGTTAGTTGAGAACGGAGATGATATCCTGATGGAATTTACGGATAAGATCTCAAATTATTTGAAAAATAGCGGTACTGTAATTAAAAAAAATCCGGCTCCACAACTGGATAAAGCCGAAAACGATGTTTATAAGGTTCTTGATAAAGACGAGCCTTTACATATAGATGAAATTGTTTCCAGATCGAATCTGAATGTTAATCAAACTTCGGGAGTATTGGTTAAGCTGCAGTTAAAAAGACTTATTAAAGAACTTCCCGGCAAAAAATATATTTTAAACTAAACTCCACTTGAGGAAAAATAAAAAATGGCAAAAAATTTAGTTATAGTTGAATCACCGGCAAAGACAAAGACCCTTGCAAAATTCCTGGGGAAGGACTTTGAAGTAACGTCTTCCATGGGGCATATCGCGGACCTCCCTAAATCCAGAATGGGCCTTGATATCGAAAATAATTTTAAACCAAAATATATTGTCATATCTACCAGGAAAAAACTGGTCTCCGAGTTAAAAAAACGAGCCAAGGGCAAAGAAAAAGTTTTCCTTGCCCCCGATCCTGACAGAGAAGGCGAGGCGATTGCCTGGCATATAAAAAATGTTTTAGGGCTTGAAGAGAACGCCTATAGGGTAAGTTTCGATGAGATAACGGAGAAGGCTGTCAAAGAGGCGTTTAAACATCCGCGCCAGATCGATATGAACCTAGTAAACGCTCAGCAGGCAAGGCGAATTTTGGATAGACTTGTGGGGTACAGTATAAGCCCTTTATTATGGAAAAAGATTACAAGAGGCCTTAGTGCAGGGAGAGTCCAGTCGGTTGCCCTGAGGCTGATCGTGGATAGAGAACGTGATATCAAGAATTTCATACCCAAAGAATATTGGGAGATAGAGTCTGTACTCAAGAAAAGAGTAGAGGGGTCTTTAGAATTTATTGCAAGACTTGACAAGATTAACGGCGAGAAATTCGAGATAACTAATAAGGATAATGCAGACCGTATCCTTGATGAACTTTCCAAAGAGAATTATATAGTTAAAGATATCAAGGAATCGAAGAAAAAAAGAAATCCTCTCCCGCCTTTTACTACCAGCAAACTTCAGCAGGATGCATTTAATAAACTTGGATTTCCGTCTTATAAGACAATGAAGATTGCCCAGGAGCTTTACGAGGGCGTTGAGATGGGCGATAAAGGTAGCATTGCCTTGATCACATACATGAGGACCGACTCTGTCAAGATCTCTAATGATGCTCAGGACGAAGCAAAGACTTATGTATTGGAAAAATTCGGCAAGATGTATTATCCGGAAACCCCCAATGTGTATAAATCCAAAAAGAACGCCCAGGAAGCCCATGAGGCAATAAGGCCTACGCTTCCGTTAAAATCCCCCGGCGAAGTAGAAGAGTTCTTGAATCCTACTCAATATAAACTTTATGAGCTTATCTGGAATAGATTTCTGGCTAGTCAGATGGCACCAGCCGTATTTCAGACACAGGGCGTTGAGATAGCAGCAGGGAAATATCTATTTAAGGCCAACGGTTCAAAGCTTATATTTGACGGATTTTTACGTGTATATCTCGAAGAGGATGAGGCTGAAGAAAAGAATAAGGTTTTACCTGAATTAAACCCAAATGAGATACTGGATCTTGTAAAACTTTTGCCATATCAGAAATTTACCAAACCGCCGGCACGCTTTAATGATGCATCATTGGTAAAGGCTTTGGAGGAAGAAGGTATCGGCAGGCCGAGTACCTATGCCAGCATTATCCAGACAATAATTTTAAGGAATTATGTCCGCAGAGAAAAAGGTACTTTTACTCCGACGGAGCTCGGGATCCTGGTGCTGGACTTATTGATAGCGCATTTTCCCACAATACTTGACCTTAAGTTCACCGCTAAAATGGAAGATGAGCTGGACGGTATCGAAGAGGGAGAGGCGGACTGGCTCATTGTGTTAAAAAGTTTTTATAGTCCTTTTATGCATAATGTCGAAGCGGCGAAACTTGAGATGAAAGATGTCAAAAAAGAGGTAATTGAGACTGACAAGGTCTGCGAAAAATGCGGTAAGCCCATGGTAGTGAAATGGGGCAAAAAGGGAAAATTTTTAAGCTGCTCCGGCTTTCCTGAATGTAAAAATGCCAAATCCATTACCTCGGGGGTCAAATGTCCCGAGCCAGAGTGCGGAGGAGAGCTGGTCCAGAGGCGTTCTAAGAGAGGATTTTTTTACGGATGTTCCAATTATCCGAAATGTACATACATAACCAATACGCTTCCCGAAGATATTAATAACAATAAGGATACTGTTAATGGATAGGCTTGTAGATAAATATCTATTATATCTGAGAGTCGAAAAGAATGCCTCAAATCATACTATCACCAATTATGCTGATGATCTGAAGGATTTTGACAAATTTATTTTAGATCTGAAGATCACCATAGAAGAAGCGGACTATCTGGTCCTTAGAAGATATCTTGCTTACCTTAAGACAAAAAATTTATCCAAACGCACAATTGCCAGGCGCCTTTCATGCATCAGGTCGTTTTTTAAATTCCTTTTCCGGGAAGAACACGTGAAGTCAAACCCGGCTTTATCGATCTCAACTCCAAAACTTGATAAAAAACTGCCGGTTTTTTTAAGCGAAGAAGAGATCGCAAAATTATTGGATGCCCCGTTGGATGCTCCTTCGGATGCTCCTTCGGATGCTCCTTCGGATGCTCCTTCGGATGCTCCTTCGGAGCAAACAACAAAGCGTTTTAAGAGGCATGATGAGGCCTCATTGAGAGATAAAGCGATCCTGGAGACGCTTTACTCTACCGGTATAAGAGTAAGTGAATTAGTAGGTTTAAATCAGAATGACATTGACTTTATAAGCGGCGTGCTTAAGGTGAGAGGCAAAGGTAAAAGAGAAAGGTTAAGCCCTATCGGGGACAGGGCCCTTAAATCAATCAGGGGATATTTTTCAAAACGAGCAAAGCTGTCAGGTGAAAAAAACTCAGCTGTTTTTCTGAATAAATATGGCAAAAGGCTGACAGATAGGTCAGTTAGAAGGATCCTTGATAAATATATAAAGGCCTTAAGTTTCAGGCAGGGGATATCGCCTCATAGCCTAAGGCACTCATTCGCTACGCATCTACTCAATAGAGGGGCTGATCTCAGAAGTGTGCAGGAGTTATTGGGGCATCTTAATCTATCAACAACTCAGATTTATACTCATGTTACTATGGATGGCCTCAAAGCCGTGTATGACAAGACGCATCCACGAGCATAGCGAGTGTGATGCGGCAGTCCTAAGCGAGGCGTGGATAAAACACATCCTAGAGCGTAGCGAAAGGAATAAATTAGCTCATAGCTCATTGCTCATAGTAAGACCACAAAAGTCTGAGTAAACAAAAAATTATAATAAGGAATAATAAATGTACATATTATTTAACATTGTTTTTATATTTTTGATAGTGGTTTTTCTTCCGGGATATATCATAAAACGAAAATTTGACAGTGAATTCAAAGAACGCCTGGGTGAATATAGCGATGATAAGCTAAAAATGCTCAAAGATAAAAATGTTATCTGGCTTCATGCCGTTAGCGTCGGAGAAACTGCGGCAGCGGAAGCGTTTTTAGAAAATTTAAGGCGTGAATTTCCTGAGGCCGCAATTGTTATATCAAACGTAACGCAAACCGGCAAAGAGGTAGCCAAAAAATTGGCCAGAAAAAATGAAGTAGTGATATATTTTCCTTTTGACATAAGTTCTATAACCGAAAAAGCAGTTTCAAAGATAAACCCAAGGCTATTTATAACCGTAGATACCGAGATATGGCCCAACATGATAAGAACTTTATCCAAAAGAAATATTCCCATGGCGCTTATAAACGGGAGGATTTCGGACAGATCTTTTAATGGGTATCTATTTTTAAAGCCGATACTTAAAGGTACGTTTGAAAGAGTCGATCTATTTTGTATGCAGACAGAAGTTGATTATAACAGAGTAGAGGCGCTTGGAGCCAGGCCTGAAAGCGCATTTAAGGTCGGTAATATTAAATTTGATTCTGCGCTAAAATTGGAAAAAGATATTGATAAAATAAAAGACAAATATAAAGGATCGGTTGATTTTGATAAGTATAAAAATATTTTCATCGCCGGATCTACGCATCACGGCGAAGAGGAGATGGCCGCAAGAGTATTTTTAAAATTGAAGGGCGATTTTAAAGATCTGGTGCTTTTCATAGCTCCAAGGCATGTCGACAGGTGTACTGAGATAAAAAATATTTTTGAGAAAAATTTCAAGCTGAAAACAAAATTGTTTTCGGAATTAAAAAATACCGACAATTTTGACGTTCTGATTATCGATAAGATAGGCGTGCTTAAAGACATGTATGCTTTTAGTACCATTGCTTTTGTCGGGGGAAGCCTGGTTAAACACGGCGGTCACAATATCCTGGAACCGGCATTTTACGGAAAGCCGATTATTTTCGGAAGGCATGTTTTTAATTTCAGGGATATTACGGAGCTATTTCTAAAAAATAGCGCCAGTATTGTAGTTGATGATGAAAATAATCTTTACCTGGCCAGCTTAAGATTGCTTAATATGGAAAAAGAGCGCCTGGCTCTCGGAAGGCGCGCCAGAAGCCTGATCGATGAGAATATCGGCGCCAGTAATAATGCAATTTTTAAAATTAAGATCCTTTTGAATGATAAGAATATAAGGATTTAACAGAAACTTAATTAAAACTGACTGCAGATAAAACTATGATAGTAGAATATTTATATTCTGTAATGCAGGATCAGAAAAAAGGAGTTTTTTCTTTTTTTGTCAGATTGATTTTAAGAGTTATCTCGGTTTTTTATGGTTTTTTTTTAAATCTTATCAAGTTTGGCTATAGAATAGGCATATTAAAGGCTTTTAAAGCCGATGCAATTGTTATAAGCATAGGGAACATTACTCTTGGAGGTACCGGTAAGACTCCTTTTACCATATATCTTGCCGATCTTATAAAAAGGCAAAATAGAAGAGGCGCAATAATTACGAGGGGGTACGGAGAAGATGAAAAATTCATTCTTCAGGAGGAAACAGGGCTCCCTGTATTTATAGGCCCTAATAAGTCCCAAAATGCCAAACTTATCAGTGAAGCTAAAATAGCTGAACTAATACTTTTGGATGACGGTTTCCAGCACTGGAAGCTTAAAAGGGATCTGGACATAGTACTAATAGACGCGCTCAATTCTTTTGGAAACAGCTTTTTATTTCCCAGAGGCGTTCTAAGAGAGCCTAAAGATTCTCTTAAAAGAGCCGATATAATAGTTTTCACTAAGTGCGATTTTCCTAAAGCCGATCCGGAGGCGCTTAAGAGGGATATAAAGGAAATTAACGATAAAGCGATATTTGCGGAATCTTATTATAAAATAGAGTCTATTCTGGACCCTTCTATGGGGGTAGAACTGAAAGATGAGTTTCTGAAGGGCAAAGATTTCATCCTTGTCTCCGGAATAGCAAACCCCGAATATTTCAGATTGATGGTTGAAAAGTCAGGCGGGGTGATAAAAGATGATATTAGATTCATGGATCATCATAACTATTCTGATAAGGATCTTAAGCAGATTCTTGTATCAGCAAAAATTAATAATGCGGCGGTCCTGACAACGCAAAAAGATTTTGTCAAGATAAAGAAGCTTAATAATATTGACAGCATGAATATTAAGATTTTTGTGCTGAAAATAAATATAGAGATTAAAGAAGGGAAAGATGCTTTACTTAGCAGACTTGATTCTCTCATTTATAGCGCTAATATTTAGCCTGGTATTTTTATTAATTCCTGTCAGAGCAGGGTTATTTATCGGCAGATGTTTCGGGACGCTTGCATATTACCTGAATATCAAAAGAAAGCGTGTTGCCTATGCCAATATGAAGGCGGCGTTCAAAGGCGAAAGATCTCCGGAAGAAATTGATAGCCTGATAAAAAAGATGTATCAGAACTTCGGCCAAGTGATAGTGGAGGTCTTTACTCTGCCCAGAGTTAATAAAAGGTATGTAAGCGAATATATAGAAGTAAAAAATATGGATCGCATAGATAAGGCACTTTCCAAAAAAAAAGGCGTTATATTTTTAACGGCTCATTTTGGTAACTGGGAGATAACCAGTATTACTAGCGCCATTATAGGCTATCCTCTGTCAGTGCTAGCGCGAGAGCAGAAGATGAAGGCCTTAAACGGATTATTAAACTTCTATCGCCAGATAAAAGGTTGCAAAGTAGTAAAAAAAGGTATGGCTACCAGAGAGATATTCAAGGATTTAAGGGAGAATAAGCTGATAGGGGTTTTATCCGACCAGGATGCCGGGAGGCGCGGAGTATTTGTTGATTTTTTCGGAAGGCCTACTTCTTTTGCAGCCGGGGTTGTGAACCTGGCAGAATCAACGGGTGCTGTAATATTGCCGACATTTATTGTCAGAGAGAAGGGGCCAAAGCATACAATATATATCGAAGAGCCCCTTGAAATCACAAATACCGGCAAAAAATTTGCAGACGAGTCTGTAAATTTAACCAAATACTCAAATATCCTGGAGTCATATATCAGGAGATTTCCCGACCAGTGGCTCTGGGTGCATAAAAGATGGAAATCCACCCCGCTTAAAACTATTATAATTTTAAGCGATGGAAAGCAGGGACACCTCAATCAGTCCAGGTCCATTGCCGAAAAGATTATGAAGCTGAGGTTTGAAAAAGGTTATAAAGTATCTGACACTCCGGTGAAAGAGTTGGATATAAAATTTAAAAATAATTTAAGAAAAAATATGTTTATTTGTCTTTCTATGGCCTTATTCTATAAAATTCCCAGAGTCGCATTAAAATTTGCTTTAACGGCGGATTCTTACAAAAATTTGGTCAATACATACGGCGATATAATTATTTCTACAGGTTCGTCGATGGTCCCTGTAAATATATTTGCAAAATCCGATAATAACGCCAGGAATATTGCTTCTATGGATCCCGGATTCATGGCAAGGTCGCATTTTAATCTCCTTATCATACCAAAACATGACTTAGTAAAAGAATCGCATAGAGTTGTCGTTACCAAAGGTACTACAAATCTTATTTCAAAGGATCTTTTGGAGGAGTCTAAAAATAAGATTCTTCAATTGGTACAACCGGGGGACTCTATCAATGTGGGGGTCATTATCGGCGGTTCAAACGACAGCTTTGTGATCAATAATGAAATTATCAACAAGGTATTGGATGAGGTCACGGATTTCTGTGAAAAAAATTCCGCCCGGATACTTCTGACTACATCGCGCAGGACTTCTAAGGAAGTGGAAGACACTATCAAAAAGAGGCTTACCGGTAATAAGTACTGCAAATTTTTGGTCATAGCCAATGAAAAAAATTATGATTTTGCGCTTTCCGGCATAATGGGCATTTCTGATATTATAGTTGTATCCGGCGATTCAAGCTCTATGGTCTCTGAAGCCATATCAAGCGGGAAAAAGGTCCTGGTCTTCGAGCCGTTAGTAATAAAGTCGGGCTCGAAGCATTTATCCATGCTTAAAGATCTTAGTTCGGAGGGCAACATAGTTTTTACCGGCCCTGAAAAAATAGCGGAATTTTCTGACAAATTATTGAAGCAGATCATAACCCTCAAGCCTTTGGATGATAACGTAAAGGTCTTAAAGGCTGTTGAGAGGTTTGTGTAAAAAACTAAAATCGCTCCCGGCTCCAGGCTGTAGGGCTGAAAACCTTAAACCCTAGACCCTGGACCCTAGAGCAAACAAATTATGAATATACTTCAAATATTACCAAAGCTGGAATACGGCGGTGTTGAGCGCGGGACTATAGATGTGGCCAGATTTTTGGCCGAAAATAAACATAAATCTATCGTAGTCTCAGGCGGTGGGCCGCTTACAAGCCACTTAGATCGCTCAGGGATCAGACACTATACTCTTCCCGTGTATAAAAAATCCCCGCTTACTGTTATCAGGATGGTCCGGGAGCTCGTTAAAATAATTAAAGACGAGAGGATCGATATTGTGCACGCCAGAAGCAGGGTACCCGCAATAGCGGCATTTTTTGCTTCACGCATTACCAATGTGAAATTTATAACCTCAGCGCATGGGTATTATTCCAAAAATATATTTAGTTACGTAATGGGATGGGGAAAATTTGTCATAGCCATATCAAATCCCATTGCTAAGCATATGATAGAGGATTTCGGAGTCCCTTATAACAGGATTAGGATCATCCATAGAGGGGTTGATCTTGATAAGTTCAGATTTTCCTCGCCCGGAGATAAAAATAAAAATGAATTTACAATGGGTATAATAGCGCGGATAACGCCGCTTAAGGGGCACACGGATTTTATTAAGGCGGCGGCTTTGGTATCAAGGGCAATTCCGAAACTTAAGGTATTGATTGTGGGGGACGCGTCAAAAGATAAATTGAAATACAAAGAGGAGCTGGAGTTACTTATAAGAAGACTTGGGTTACAACCTATCGTAGAGTTTATGGGATTTCAGGAAAATATACCCGAGGTTCTTTCTAAGATGGATGTCCTTGTTTCTGCCACAACAACTCCCGAAGCGTTCGGAAGGACCATTATTGAGGCCCAGGCCTCAGGGGTGCCTGTAGTTGCGACGAGGGTCGGCGGGGTCCTTGATGTGATTAAAAATAATATCAACGGATTATTATGCTTCCCTAATGACCCGAAAGGAATGTCAGAAGCAATACTGAAGATAGCAAAAGACAAAAATCTTGCGCAACAACTTGCTATAAACGGACGGAAGAATGTAGAAGATAACTTCAGCGTCAAGAAGATGCTTGAAAGCACTCTAAAGGTGTATGAAGAGGCCCTCGAAAGCCTTAATATTATGGTAATAAAGATAAGCGCTATCGGGGACGTTATATTGTCAGTTCCCAGCCTTCGGGCTATAAGAAAAAAATTTCCTAATGCCGTTATAAAAGTCCTTGTAGGGCTTCAGTCAAGGCAGGTTCTTGCCGGATGCACTTATATAGATGATGAGATAATATTTGATCCTGAGAAAAAAGGGATAAAGGATATACTTAAGATCGGAAGCTATTTAAGGAAAAATTGTTTTGATATTGTTATAGATCTTCAGAATAACCGGACGAGCCATTTGTTGGCTCTCTTAAGTCTTGCGCCCAAAAGATTCGGCTATGATAATAAGAAGTGGTCATTCCTGTTGAATAACAAGATAAAAAATAATATTCCGGATATCGGCCCTATAGAGCATCAGTTCAGGGTATTATCGATGTTAGGGATCAAGCTTGAAGACCCAGGTTTAGAGCTTTGGCCGGGCAAGGTGCAGGACCAATGGGCTGATAAATTCCTGAAAGAGAACTGGTTCAATACTCAAAAATGCCTTGTAGGTATCAACCCGGGGTCCAGTGCAAAATGGCAGACCAAAAGATGGCCGGCTGAATACTTTGCCAAATTTTGTGATGAGATAGCAAAAAAATATAATACAAGGGTTGTGATAATAGGATCCAAACTTGATATTGACCTTGCCAAGGAGATCGCTTCCAAGACCCAGAGTAAACCCATTATTGCAGCGGGTAAAACAGATTTGAGGGACCTGATAGCCTTGATAAATAAAATGAGCGTTCTGGTCACAAGCGACAGCGCTCCTATGCATGTGGCTTCAAGCCTGAACGTGCCTTGTGTGGCGCTTTTCGGGCCTACTGATCCCAAAAGACATGCGCCCGGTAATGTAAAAATCATAAGAAGCGGCATAAATTGTTCCCCGTGTTATAAGCCCGGGTGCCTCAAGAATAATAAATGTATGAAAGATATCAAAGTCGAAGAGGTCATGAAAGCTGTTTCAGAGTATATAGATACCGATTTAAATAAAAAACGGGAAAATCGTAACCAGAATTTCTCAAATGATGAATCCGGACAGGCAATTTTTAATTCCTGAAACTAAATGAACATACTTTTTGCAACAACTCATTTAAATACGGGCGGGATAGCGAGGTATGTGGTAAATCTCGCCGGGATGCTTAAAAACAGGGGTAATCTTGTAATAGTGGCGAGTTACGGCGGAGAATTAGAGTGCGAGCTAAAAGAAGCCGGGATAAGTCACATCAAGCTTGATATAAATACAAAATCGGAGCTAAGCCCGAGGACATTTGCGTCTATATTCGGCCTCTTAAAAATAATCAAAGAGAATAATATTGAAATAGTGCATGCCAACACCAGAGTGACTCAGGTTGCGGCTTTTTTTGCAAGTAGGATCGCGAAGATTCCGTATGTGACAACTGCGCACGGTTTTTTCAAGAAACGGGCCGGGAGAGTATTGTTCAAATTTTTTGGAGATAAAACGATAGCTATCAGTGATTCCGTAAAAAAAGACCTTATAGATAAATTCAGCCTAAAACCAAGCTCCATTGAGACGATATATACAGGCATTGACGTAGATAGATTCCGGGATTTTGCCGGGGCAAATAAGATAGATTATAAGACTAAGTTTAACGTTACAGGCAGCCCCGTTATCGGATCGATAGGACGTTTCACCGAAGAGAAGGGGCAGATGCATCTTTTAAGGGCTTTTAAGAGTTTATTAGCGGATTTTCCGAATGCTTCTTTGGTCTTAGTGGGCGAGGGCAGGCTTAAGGAAGAATTGGTTAGCTTTGTTGAGTCAAATGGCCTTAAGAAAAATGTGCATTTTCTCGGGCTTCTTAAGGATACGAGGGAAGCTCTTTCGATGTTCGATGTATTTGTCATACCGTCCCTTAAAGAGGGTTTGGGCCTGGCGGCTATTGAAGCAATGGCCAGCCGTGTGCCTGTTGCAGCTTCAAGGACCGGAGGCCTAAAGGATATTATCGAGGAAAACAAAACGGGACTTTTTTTTGAAGCAGGGGATGAGCCGGGCATTAAGGCAATTTTAGTAAAATTACTAAAAGACAAAAATCTTTCTGACGCTATCAGGCAAAAAGCGGGAGAATTTGCTAAGGTTAATTTTTCCTTAACGGTAATGGCGCAGAAAATAGAACTTTTTTACAAAAACACCATAAAAGAGATATGAAATTAAAAAGATTATTTACGATAATAGTAATTGTTATAGCAATTTATGCTGTCATCGGCACTGCTCTGAGGAGCATCTACGTACCTCCTGTGATGATGTATCACCAGATAGCCGAATATCCGGGGGATGATAATCTTCTCGTCTCTTCCGAGAGTTTTGAAAAGCATATGAAATTCCTGCGCGATAACGAATATTCGGTTATACCGCTTGATGAATTGATTTCGCGCATTAAAAGCAATTTAGAGATGCCGGACAAGGTCGTGGCTGTTACATTTGACGATGGATATGAAGATAATTATAAAAATGCCTATCCCATACTAAAAAAATATGATATCCCGGCAACGATCTTTATTATTACCGATTATATTGGCAAAGATAATTATCTTACTTGGGACGAGATCCGCCGTATGTCAAAAGACAGGATCCAGTTCGGCAGCCATACCAAAAGCCACCCGTTTTTGGATATGATAAAAGACGTATCGGTCTTATCCGACGAGATAGCCGGTTCAAAAAGTGTCATCGAGGCCAATAGCGGGTCAAAGGTTAACATGTTCTGCTATCCTTTGGGCAGAATGAATGATGAGGTCAAAAAAATCGTCGAAGATTCAGGATATATGGGAGCGGTAAGCACCAATCCTCCGTTTAAATATAAGAGAAATGACGTTTACGCTATGCCGAGGATCAAGATTACCAGGAATTGCGATAACCCCATTGTTTTTTGGTTTGAGATCAGCGGTTACTATACATTCGTCAAAGATATTAAGAAAAAATTCAGGAATTTCAGACGAGGGGATACGGAAAATTCGCATGACAAAAGCCGGTATTAACCCAAAAAGAATTCTTATTGTGGAAGTCAATTGGATAGGGGATGTCATTTTTTCTACGCCATTTATCCGTGCCATAAGGAATCTCTATCCCAAGGCGTACATAGCATGTCTTATTGCGCCAAGGACCAAAGAGGTGTTGGATCTCAACCCTTCGGTAGATAAACTTATAATATATGACGAAAAAGGCATACACAGATCCTTATTCGGAAAACTTAAGCTGATAAATGAGATCAGGTCTTTGAAGTTTGATACGGCAATATTCCTCCATCGCTCTATTACAAGACGGCTTATAGCAGTTTTGTCGGGAATAAAAAACAGGATCGGCTATGCTAGTATAAAGGGAAATGCGTTCCTGACTGAAATCATCGAGCCCCCTCTCGAGGCAGCCCATAAGGTCGATTATTTTCTTAAGATCGCCGGTTTTTTAGGTGCTGATGTAAAAGGGCTGGGATATGAATTTTATATATCAAAGAATGACGCTGAATTCGCAAAAAACCTTTTAAGAAGAAAAGGTATAAAAGAGGAAGATACCCTTGTAGTTATCAACCCGGGAGGGAATTGGGATCCCAAAAGATGGCCACGGGAAAATTTCGCAAAACTTTCGGACAGATTAGTTGAAAAATATGGAGTAAAGATCGTTATAACCGGCGCCAGAAAAGATATTGAGTTAGCTAATGACATTGAATCCATGATGAGATCAGAACCGGTAATTCTTGCCGGAGCCACAAATCTCAAGCAGTTAGGAGCAATATTAAAAATGTCGAGCCTTGTTATAGCAAATGATTCAGGGCCAATGCATATAGCAAATAGCCTGAAGGTGAATACCGTAGCGCTTTTTGGCCCGACAAAACCCGATCTTACCGGGCCATATGGCAAAGAGAATACGGTAGTTATCAGCTCGGATATCGGCTGTGAAGTGCCGTGCTATAATTTTAGCTGTGATGATTTCAAATGCATGAAAGCTATAACCGTAGAGGATGTTATAAAAAAGATAGATGAGAATAAATTTCTTTCAGGGATTTAAAACATGGAATTAGATAAAACTAAAATTAAAAGAATTCTTCTTATAACACTTAGTAATATCGGTGATATAGTTCTCACTACTCCGGTATTGTGTGCGCTTAAAAATAATTTTCCGGAAGCACGTGTAGATATAATGGTAGGCCCGAACGGTAAAGAGTTATTTAAAGATAACCCGGCAATTTTTAAATTAATTATTTATGATAAGACCACTCCTATGATGCAGAAGAGGCGTTTAGTTGCAAAACTGAGAAAAATAAAGTATGACCTGGTGATAGATCTGAGGAATACGCTTTTTCCCATATTGTTAGGCTCGAAGATTTATACAAGCCCCATACATAAAGCTCCCGAAAGGATACGCCATAAAAAAGATATCCACCTCTGGAAATTGCATAATCTCGGTATTGACATAAAAAATGCCAATTTTACTTTATATACTTCAAAAGATGACGAAGCGTTTGTAGATAGCTTTCTTAAAAAAATGGGAGCGGACAACAATATTGTTATTATAAGCCCCGGGTCAAAAAGTCATATTAAGCGCTGGTCCAAGGAAGGATTTGCAGTTCTGAATGACAGGCTTATGGAAGAGTTTAAGTCTATAGTTATTATGGTAGGGGACGCCAGTGACAATACATTTATTCAGGATATCGCTCATATCAGCAATTATAAGATAATCAATCTTGCCGGAAGAACGACGCTCAGGCAATTAACGGCTCTCATAAAAAGAGCAAAACTTTTAGTTACAAATGATAGCGCGCCCTTGCATATAGGTTCAGCCACCAATACAAAGACAATTGCAATATTCGGCCCCACAGATCCCAAAAAATACGGCCCTCTTGCCGAGCATAGCGTAGTGATCCAGAAAGATCTTATCTGCTCACCTTGCGAAGAGGCCCAGTGCCGTTATAATCATGAATGCATGAGGCTTATAACGCCGGATGAGGTTTTTGAAGCAGCGAAGAGATTGCTAATAGCTCATAGTAACAACAAAACTCCATGAGCTATGACCCATGAGCCATGAGCTTATAAGATTTTAATTAAAAAAAACTATGGACCCAAAACGTATACTACTTATAAGGCTTGACAGGATCGGCGATGTAATGCTTTCGACGCCGGCTATAAAAGCATTGAGAGAGAAGTTTCCCTCCGGTTACTTAGCTTTTATGGTAGGACCGCATGCGGCGGATCTGGTAAAGAATAATCCTTATTTGGATGAAGTCATAGTCTATGACAAAAACGGTACCCATAAAAATTTTCTATCAACATTAAAATTCGCATTTAGTTTAAAAAAAATTAAATTTGATATTGCTATTTGCCTGCACCCCACCATGAGGACACATCTAATAGCATTTTTAGCCGGCATACCAAGGCGTATCGGGTATGACAGAAAAGGCAAAATATTCCTCACTGAAATTATTCACCATGAAAAAGAAAAAGGCCTCCTGAGCGAATCCCAATATGTTTTGGATATGTTAAAGCCGCTGGGGATAAATTCACTCGATAGATCCCTTTATATTAAATTAGATGATGTGGTCCTATCAAGAACCAGATCTTTTCTAAAAAGTCTTGGGATAGGCGACAAGGATATAATAGTCACATTGCATCCCGGAGCGAGCTCGGTATCCAAAAAATGGCCGATAGAGAGATTCGCCGGGGTTGCGGATTATTTGGTCGATAATTTTAAGGCTAAGGTTATAGTCGTTTCTGGCAAAGACGACGCTGAGCTCTCCGGCAAGATAATGGAATTTGCCAAAAATAAAGATAAGATCATCGATCTCAGCGGTAAAACCACTATTATGGAGTTGGCCTCGGTCTTAAAATTGAGCAGGCTTTTTATATCCAATGACTCCGGCCCGGTACATATATCCGTAGCAGTGGGCACTCCTGTTATCTCTATTTTCGGAAGAATTGATCCGGGGCTTGGGCCAAAAAGGTGGGGTCCGACGGGGATTAACGATATCTCTATACAAAAAGATGCAGGTTGCAAGGTTTGCCTGGCGCATAATTGTACGGTCGATTTTAAGTGCCTCAAAGTAATAGAGGTGGCTGACCTGATAGAAGCGATCGGAAAATTTAAAGACAGGCTGAAATAATGCGGTTGGCCATTCTGTATTAGAGATAGCAATAATTTTTTCTCTATTTTCTGGCTCCCGTTCTCTGATTTTTTAATAAGGAGAAAAAATTTCCAAGATAATAGGGGGTTTATAATGTCTGTTTCAGGGTGTATTCCAAAAAAAGAGAAGGGTTTTACTTTAAAGGGTATGCAGTTTGAGATACTTGAAGCTACATATAATCAATCAAAAGGTTAAGGTAAAGAAAATCTTGTGATAAGCCTGTTTAATATGGCGTATATACCTAAAATACTAAAATCATTGACATAGACGCTAATTGATAGTAAAATCATATGTTTAAGGTGAATCTATGAACAGATATAATGAAGCTGATCTAAGCAAGGTGAACACGTATTCGCTTTTTGCTAGACATAGCAAGGTGGACCTTGGCGGTTTTGCCAAACCATCAAAAAAGAACGCTAAATTTAGCGATTTTTATAAGAATTTACCCGGATTTCTTGTTGCAGATTCTTTTAAGAGCGTTGTTGATGCAATAGTTTCGGCCAAAAAACATAAAAAAGCAGTTATTCTTATGATGGGTGCCCATGTTATTAAGGTCGGGCTTTCTCCTTTGGTTATAGATCTGATGAAAAAAGGCGTAATTACGGCGGTATCCTTAAATGGCGCAGGCATGATACACGATACTGAGATAAGCTTGGCTGGAAAGACCAGCGAAGAAGTTTCTGACGGCATAAAAGACGGCAGTTTTGGAATGGCAAGAGAGACAGCGGAATTTATCAATAGCGCTTTAAAAAAAGGCAGAAAATCAGGTTATGGCGCAGGCAGGTCTGTCGGTGAGGCTATATATAGATCAAAGGCGCCTTACAAAAATTTGTCGATTTTAGCGACAGGATACAAAGAAAAAGTCCCGGTAACTGTACATATAGCAATAGGTACCGACATAGTGCACCAGCAGCCGTCAAGCGATGGGGCTATTATAGGAGAGGCATCATATAAGGATTTTAAGAATCTTATTTACACTGTTTCAGGGCTAAATGGCGGCGGTGTATTGATTAATTTTGGCTCTTCAGTCATAATGCCCGAAGTTTTTTTGAAGGCTCTTACTACAGCGAGGAACTTATATAAAAAGGTTAAGGATTTTACAACCGTAAATTTTGATATGATATCTCACTACAGGCCTAATGTGAACATCGTTAAAAGGCCTGTTTCATGCGGTGGCCGAGGCATAGAGATCAGAGGTCATCACGAAATAATGATGCCATTATTGTATCAGGCGATTTTGGAAAAGCTTTAACGGTATAGGGACTAAGGAATAGGGTTCAGGGTTTAACCATAACCCCTTATCCTTAAACCCTAACCCATTAATAAAGGTACTTATGAAAAACCTAGATTTAGCAAGATTAGTAAAGATTATTTCCGATTTTGACAAAGCAAGAGTTCTTGTCATCGGCGATGTCATGATAGATGAATTCATATGGGGGAAAGTTTCAAGGATCTCCCCGGAAGCACCGGTTCCCGTGGTATGGGTGAATAGAGAGAGCTTCATGCCGGGCGGTGCCAGTAACGTAGCCAATAATATAAGAGCCCTTTATGGCAATTCTTCTTTAGCAAGCGTCATTGGCAAAGACGAGCGCGGAAGGATCCTTTCAAAGGAGCTTAAAAAGCTCGGGATTAATACCGAAGGCGTATTTATTGATAAATCAAGGCCTACTACGCTTAAGACGAGGGTCATAGCCCATCATCAGCAGGTGGTAAGGATCGATAAAGAAAAACCGGACCCGATAGATGAGGATATAATCACAGGCATAATTAATTTTGCCAAGAAGAAGATCGATTCTATAGACGGCATAATAATTGAAGATTACGGGAAAGGACTGATAGTTTCAAGATTGGTCAAAGAGATAGTCAAGCTTGGCAAGGCGCACAAAAAGATCATTACAGTTGATCCTAAAATTGAGCATTTCGAGTATTATAAAGGCGTAACGAGCCTTACCCCCAACCATTTTGAAGCAGGCAATGCGGTAAATATAGATATTAAGGACGACAAATCACTGGCTTTGGCCGGGAAAAAACTTATGGGTCTGTTAAAATCCCAGACACTTTTAATAACACTGGGTGAAAATGGAATGTGTTTATTCGAAAAGAACAATATGACAAAGATCCCTACAGTAGCCCAGGAGGTTTTTGATGTCTGCGGAGCGGGGGATACTGTTATAAGCGCATTTACTCTTGCTTTATGCGCCGGTGCTACGCCCCTTGAAGCTGCTCACATAGCAAATTGCGCTGCCGGAATAGTTGTAGGCAAGGTAGGTATAGCTGTCGTGACACCCGATGAGTTAATCGAAAGAATAGAAAAGGAAGTGACCAAATGAAAAATGCGATCGGGGTTATCCCCGCAAGGTTTGGCTCGACAAGATTCCCTAAAAAAGTTATTGCAGATTTGAACGGGAAGCCGATCATTCAACATATATGGGAAAATTGCAAAAAAGCCAAAATGTTAGATGATCTGGTTATAGCGACTGATAATGATGAAGTTATGGAGGTAATAAAAAGTTTTGGCGGTAAAGCGGTGTTCACTTCTCCCGATCATATGACCGGGACAGACAGGATCGCCGAGGTCGTTAACGCAATAGACGTTAATGTCATAGTTAATATCCAGGGCGATGAGCCTTTGATCCAGGCGGAGATGGTCGATAGCCTCGTAAGGACGATACTTGATCATAAAAATATCTCCATGGCAAGCCTTATGAAGAAAATGGAAAACCTTGATGAGATCAATAATCCCAATGTCGTAAAAGTGATCGTTGATAAGAATGGTTTTGCGATATATTTTTCACGCAGTCCTATACCATACCCCAGATTAAAGGAAGAAGCAAAGCTTTATTATAAGCATCTGGGCATATACGCCTACACAAAAGATTTTCTTTATGAATATACAAATCTTCCGAAGTCATATCTCGAAAAATGCGAATCATTGGAGCAACTGAGGGTCTTAGAGAATGGTTATAAGATAAAGATGGTTGAGACCAAATTTGATACTATCGGGGTGGATACTCCCGATGACCTTGAAAAGGTCAAGTCGAGATTAGAGGCTAATGTATAATAAAATAAATCGCGGATTTGATAACGAAAAGTATTTGGACGAGCAGACTCGGTACATACTTGAACGTGTTTCAAAATTTGATAAGAAGCTGTATCTCGAGTTTGGCGGCAAGCTCTGCTTTGATTATCACGCGGCGAGGGTCTTACCCGGATACGATCCCAATGTTAAGATAAAGCTTCTTCAGCGGCTTAAAGATAAAGTTGAGATAATTTTCTGTATCTACTCAAATGACATCGAAGCCGGCAGGATACGAGGCGACTTTGGATTGACGTATGATGTTGCTGCGCTTAAGACTTTGGATGACCTGAAAGATTGGGACCTTAAGGTAGCGGCAGTAGTGCTCACGAGGTTTAAGAATGAGTCAGGAGCTATAAAATTAAAGAACAAGCTTGAAAGAAGAAATATAAAAGTATATACGCACTTTGAAATAGAAGGCTACCCATCGGATGTGGATAAGATAGTCGGGCCTGATGGATATGGCAAAAATCAGTATATAAAAACTGAAAGGCCTATAGTTGTTGTCACTGCCCCGGGGCCCGGAAGCGGGAAGTTATCCACATGTTTATCACAGCTTTATCATGATCATAAAAACGGGGTAAATTCCGGATATGCTAAGTTTGAGACGTTTCCCATATGGAATATCCCTTTGGATCATCCGGTTAATGTGGCCTATGAGGCGGCAACGGCGGACCTGAAGGATTTTAATTTAGTAGATCCATTCCATCTTAAGACTTATAACGAGACTTCAATAAATTATAACAGGGATGTTGAGGCGTTTCCGATATTAAGAAGTATCCTTGAACATATAGTAGGAAAAGGCGCAAAAGATATCCCTATGTATAACTCTCCCACAGATATGGGTGTTAATAGGGCAGGATTTGGTATAGTAGATGATGAGGCTGTGAGGTGTGCTGCAAAATTAGAGATAATAAGAAGGTATTTTAGGTATAACTTAGAATATTTTTTAGGGCTAGAAAAAAAAGATACGGTCGAAAGAGCTTTTTTATTGATGCAGGAACTGGGATTAAAGCCGGAGGACAGAAAAGCGGTTTTAAATGCCCGCCTGGCGGCAAGTGACGCAGAGAAGACCGGCAAGGGCAATAAAGGTATTTTTTGCGGGGCGGCTATAGAGCTAAAAACAGGAGAAATTATTATCGGGAAAAATTCGCCGTTAATGCACGCGGCATCGAGTGCGGTGATAAACGCACTTAAATTTATGGCCAAGATACCGGATGATATGCATTTGATACCAAAGAATTTGATCGAGAATCTCAAGTATTTTAAAAAAGATATACTTGGCTTAAATTCAGAAAGCCTTGACCTGGAGGAAACTCTTGTAGTATTATCTATGAGCTCTAGCGTTAACCCGGCGGCAGAGGCCTGTATAAAAAAGCTCAAGGAATTGAAAGATTGCGATATGCATATCACTCATATACCGACGCGAGGCGATGAGGGCGGACTAAGGAAACTCGGGATAAATGTTACGACAGATCTGGCACTTACTTCTCCTGGATATTTTTTGAGGTAGATCATGAATGAGATAAAAATAGATAAAGTGAAAATAGGCGGCAAAAATAACCCTGTTGTGTTGATCGCCGGCCCGTGTGTTATTGAAAGCCGCGAAAGCGCCATTAGGCATGCTAAATTTGTTAAAGAACTGACAGACAGGCTTGATATCCCTTATATTTTCAAAGCTAGCTATGATAAAGCTAATAGGTCATCGGTAAAATCTTTCAGGGGCCCCGGGCTTAAAGAGGGATTGAAAATATTAAAAGAGGTTAAGGATAAATTTGACCTTCCGATACTTAGCGATGTGCATAACATAGACCAGATAAAGGACGCTAAAGAGGTTTTAGATATAATCCAGATACCCGCTTTCTTGTGCAGGCAGACAGACCTTGTCGTCGCAGCTGCAAAAACAGGAAAGATCATAAATATCAAAAAAGGACAATTCTTAGCGCCTTGGGATATTAAAAATATCATTGATAAGATCACCGAATCTGGCAATAAAAAAGTTACTATCACTGAGCGGGGAGTAAGCTTCGGCTATAATAATCTGGTAAGCGATTTTCGCTCAATTATGATAATGAAAGAATTGGGCTATCCGATAGTTTATGATGCTACGCATTCTGTGCAGCTTCCCGGAGGCGAGGGTTGTTCCAGCGGGGGAGAAAGTAAATTTGTCCCGGGGCTAGTGATGGCGGCGATCTCGGTGGGGGCCGATGCGATATTTATAGAGGTACACGAAAATCCTAAAAAGGCTTTATGTGACGGTCCGAATTCGATCGCGCTTAAGGACCTGGAAGAGCTATTAGTGAAAATGAAGACGCTTGGGGATGTTGTTAGAAGTTTATAAAAAGAGAAGACAGAAAATAGATAACAGAAAACAGATAAAAAAAAGATTTTTCTGTTCTCTGACTTCTTAATTAATGGTGAACAATGCAGAATAAAGCAAAAAAAGTCCTACAGATAGAGCGAGACGCAGTAGGGAGCCTTATCAAAAAAATTGACAAGACTTTTGAGTGTTCAATTGATATACTATACGCCACTAAAGGCAGAGTCATTGTCACCGGTATGGGTAAACCCGGTTTTATTGCGCAAAAAATCTCCGCCACTTTGTCATCTACGGGAACCCCTAGTTTATTTTTGCATCCTGCGGAAGCGCTTCACGGGGATCTTGGAAGAGTCACGAAAGAAGATTGTGTGATAGCTATCTCAAATAGCGGCGAGACCGAAGAGATAATCAAGCTTCTTCCTATAATTAAAAGAATTGGTGCTAAGTTGATATCAATGGTCGGCAATACTAAGTCAACTTTGGCAAAGAATAGCGACTGTGTTATTGATGTAGAGGTAAAAAAGGAAGCTTGCCCGATGAACTTGGCGCCTACTGCGAGTACTACTGCGATGCTTGCCATGGGAGATGCTATAGCAGTAGCTCTTTTAGATAAAAAAGGTTTTAAGGCGGAAGATTTTGCGTTATTTCATCCCGGAGGGAGTTTAGGAAAAAAACTTTTATTACTAGTATCTGATATAATGAGGAAAGACGGGCTTAATCCCATTGTGAGAGAAGACAGTGTCGTAAAGGACGTTCTTTTAGAGATTACAAACGCACGCGCCGGCTCAGCAAGCGTAGTGGATAAAAAAGGGAAGCTTTTGGGGATATTCACTGACGGCGATCTAAGGAGGCATTTGGAGAAAAACGCGGATATTGTAAATAAAAAAATTAAGGATGTGATGACAAAAAACCCGGTTACAATATCTAAGGACTGCTTGGCAGCCGAAGCGCTTAAGATAATGCAGGCAAAAAAGATAGACGAAGTCCCCGTGGTAGATAAGAACCACAGGCCGATAGGCTTACTTGATGTCCAGGATTTGTTGAGAGCAGGAATTGTTTAGTTGACAGTGAAATAAGTTAACAGTTAAAAAGTAAAAGCAGGTGAAAATATGACAATTGATGATAGAGCTAAGAAGATAAAACTGGTTATATTTGATATTGATGGAGTTCTTACTGACGGCAGGATCATTCACGGCAATTACGGGGATGAATTAAAATTTTTCGATGTACAGGACGGACTTGGCATAATCCTGCTTCATAGGGCAGGAATAAAAGTTGCCATTATTACCGCCAAGGCTTCAAAGATAGTAAGAAACAGAGCCAAAGAACTTAAAGTTAAGTATGTTTTTCAGAATCATCATGATAAATTAAAGATTTTTGAAAAACTTATAAAGAAATTAAGACTGTCCCCTGATGAAGTTTGTTTTATCGGGGATGATCTTATAGATATACCGATTTTAAAAAGGGTCGGATTGGCGGTTTCGGTCCCAAACTCAGTTAATGAGGTAAAAGAGATCACCCATTACACGACTGAAAAATCCGGCGGCAGAGGTGCTGCCAGAGAAGTCATTGACATAATCCTTAAATCCCAGAATAAGTGGGATGAAGTGACAGCGAGATATTATAAATAAGTACACTGTACAATGTACAAAGTACACAGAAAGAACTGTATACTGTGTACTGAGAACAGTGTACTGTTTTTGTGCGCCCGTAGCTCAGTTGGATAGAGCATCTGCCTTCAGTAGGAGCCTAAGCTTATGAAAAGTAAGCGTGGGACAACGTTGGGAGCCTTCATAGGGAATTGAACTTATGAAGTGGACGCCGCTAATTCGGTGAACATCCTGTGATTCAGGACAATACCGAGCTACCCCTAATTAATGTGGGGAAGTGTAGAGACTTTACACGGCGAGGCTGAAATGCCTAAGAGAAAGTCCAGACCACAATCCCAAAGTATTATTGGGAGCCGAAGTAATTCGGTGCGGTAAGCTAAGCAGAGGGTCACCTGTTCGAGTCAGGTCGGGCGCGCCATAAATACAGCTCTAAGTTGTTAGCTGTAAGTAGTAAGACCAAAATATAAACTTACAACTTAGAACTTAAGACTTAAAACTGCATTATAGGGGCGTAGTCCCTAAAGGGACACGCTGAAATAATTATTTGTCGGGGCGTAGCGCAGCTGGCTAGCGCACTTGCTTTGGGAGCAAGGGGTCCTCAGTTCGAATCTGAGCGCCCCGACCAATTTTGTTTACAGTTCACAGACAACAGTTGACAGTTTAAAAAAGCTTTGACTGTTAACTGTCCACTGTATACTGGTAACTGTTTTACGGTGGGTATAGCTCCCGCCACAAACATTGGCGGGCAGGCAGCCTGCCATAAAAATGGCGGACTTCGCATAGTAAGTTAATAAGGTGGGTATAGCTCAGCCTGGCAGAGCACTTGACTGTGGCTCAAGACGTCGCCGGTTCAAATCCGGTTACCCACCCCAATAATTATCTCCTGATTCAGAGAGGAGAGAGGTTTATAGCCCTGATTACTTAACGCGATCAGGGCTTTTCCTTTGTCTTTACGTGTTAAAGAGTTAGGGCATTAGTTTTAACGCATCTTCCGACGGAAGTGCGCTTTTCTTTTTATGCATGTAAAATTTCTCCAGATAGCGCACACAGATCGCCCAAAAGGCGCGATTTATCTCTGAAGTGGCCTGATTTTAGTCTCCCGTAGTTAATGCTTTATGGGCGAGATTTGCGCGAAATTATAGCGACAGAAATGCCATTAACTAGGAATTGGCGAATTATTGGCTAGATTTATCTCTAGTTAATGGCTCAGTTTTGGCAGGATTTGACGAGCTTATTCCAGACTTCCTGCTGCTTATCCCAGCTGACCTCTGCGATTACATCGCGTAGTTTGTATTCGGGGATGTTGAATAGCGCCTTGTTATCGGAGAGGAGGATCTCCTCTTGTATTTTAGGCGAGAGGAGCAGCATGTTGACGATCTGGCAGAGCCTTGGGTGGTTCATGCCGAGCCAATTTGCGATCTCTCGCAAGCTTCGGCCTCGTTCTTTGGAAATCGCGTCTATCTGGTATCCTAGGATCAGGTTTTGGCGTACAAGCGGTTCCTTGCTAACCTCGAGCTGTCTGCGATGATGCGGTATATGCTTTAACTCGGCCAGTTTAAGCGCAAATTCGTGGCTTCTATCGCCCTTATGCAGCACTATCTCTAAGGTTTCGTTATGAGCGTCGTAATGCGCAACCTTGGCGATTGATTTAAGGATAGGTATCTTTTCTTCGAGGGTTAACTTTTCCCAGGCTTTAGGTTCGATCCTCGGGTCTTTGGATATCGACCTCAAGAACTCCATAAATCTATTCTCCATTACTTGGGCTGCGACTAAGCGCGTGGGGCAGCTTTTATAACCTCGTTTCTGCGCGTTCATACAAAGGTAATAATAGTACTTGTTTTTGCCTTTCATGCTGTAGATGTAGTACATGGTGCTATTGCAGGCCTTACAGCGCAAGATGCCGTTAAGGAGGCCCACGTTGCTCGTAATGCCAGCCACTTTGCGTTCTCGTCGGTTATCAGCCAGTATTTGGTGGGCTTTTTGGAATATCTCATCGGATATTATACGTTCCTGCTCGCCTGGATAAATCTGTCCGTGGTAGCTTACTTTGCCGATATATAGCGGATTTTTAACTATTAGCTGAACGCTTGTGCTTTTAAACTTTACACTGCCAAACTTCTTGCCATCAGAAGCTGTATAGCTTTTTGTGGTATGATTCTTGCTATTCAGCGCTATTGCTACCGATAGAAGAGAGCGCTTTTCTAAGTAAAGGCCGAAGATCTCTTTAACAAGATTAGCTTCCTTCGGGTTTATAACCAGCTTATGGTTAACCTTATCTAAATCATAGCCTAAAGGCGGTCTGCCGCCGATCCATTTGCCTTTTTTCTTGGCTGCGCCCATCTTGTCGCGTGTGCGCTCTGAGATGATCTCGCGCTCGAACTGTGCGAAGGAGAGGAGTATATTCAAGGTAAGCCGACCCATTGAAGTATTGGTGTTAAAATGCTGCGTTACAGAAACGAATGTTACGCTATGTTGCTCAAAGAACTCTAGGAGTTGGCTAAAATCGAGCAGTGATCGCGAAAGCCTATCTACTTTATAAGTTACCACTGAGTCAATCTTACCTTCTTTGATATCAGCCATGAGCTTTTGCAGGGCTGGGCGGTCAGTATTAGCGCCAGTGTAGCCAGGATCGTCATAACGTTCTGGCAAAGCCGTCCATCCTTCTGACTTCTGGCTGGCGATGTAGCTTTCAGCGGACTCGCGCTGATTGTCTAGGGAAGTAAACTCTTGTTCCAATCCTTCTGATGTCGATACACGTGTATAAATAGCGCAGCGTACCTTTTTCTTTTCAACCTTTTCCATAAAACCTCCTACAAATTAAAGAACAGATATCCGTTCCAATGTGCCCCGGTTATTTCCTTAGCAATGGCTGATAGCGTCTTATAGATCTTTCCGTCATACTCGAAGCCTGCTTCTAAGACTTTGACCTTGTAGTTTGAGCCTTTATAATCCTTTGTTATCACCGTTCCCGGAATCGGTATACGTTTATCTTTGCCGGGAGCGGTCTGGCTTACTACAGGGTTGTCAGGCCTTAGCGCCTTATTATTTATCGGATCGTATTCCTCGATAAGGCTCTTTAGCCGATTCTTAGCCTTGGCTGATAGGCAGCCATGTTCGCGCTCTTGCAGCTTATAGGCGACCTTTCGCCATAAATAAAGCTTATGGCTACTGGCAGCATCCTCGCCATAGAGCTCTTTATATTGCCTAAGTAGCTCTTCGGCCGACGCGTTTTTAAGTGCATTTATCTCGCTCATTTTGGCCTCCTTTCCTTAGGTCAATAGGGCCATACAATCAGAGATATAGCAAGGTAAATAGAGAGGTATTTTTCGATTGCGAATGGTGCTATAAGCTGTATAATATAAGATAATTATGATAAATAACCAGGTTGGCCAATGATAGACCCAAACAGTCAAAAGCTACTTAAAAGTGAAATATCAGAGCGCATAAAATCAGATAAAGCAATACTCGATCAATTAAGAAAAGAAATCCAGCCTTTAAAAGCCAACGTTCGCAAAATCCAATCAAGAAGCACCACATCCATTTCACTCGTAGGAACCGATGGTGGAAATAATCAAGTCCAGTTCGATCCCTTTTTGGTTCAGATTATTAGGGTTGTAGACTCTAGTAACAACGAATATTGCTTAGAGGCTATTACGCCTACTACCAAGGTTTCACAGTTAACCGCTCGACAGTTCAACGCAAATGGTACCCCTAAAACAGCCCTTGGTGAAATGATGTATGATTTAGGAGTAAAACAGTTAACCGAATTAAGTCATATGATCAGAAGTAACGATAATGATCAGCCGGTTAGCATTAGTTGGGTTCAGGTTTATAGAGAGCTTGTAGAGTGGGCGATTCTTTATTCAGTTATGAAAAAAGACTTTGGCACAGATACATTGATTGTTTTCGATGGATTGCTGCGTAGCAAAGTATTTGCAAAAGACCTTTTTAAGAAATATAGAGAAAATCTAGGTAAGATGATTGAAAAACAACAAAAAGAAAAACGCAGGAAGATATTTCTGGTTGGTCTCGCAAAACACAGCAAGGTATTATCTCGCTATCGTCTAACAATGGCACTGGAGAATATACTTGACTGTGATTATCCTGCCTATGTTGAAATACCACAGGAGATTGAAGAGAAGGCATATGTGTGGTCCGAATATGCCCGTGGTGAAGACACCGAAGGAGAAGTAAATAAATTTGTTGCGGGTAAAATGTATTTTGTTAAATTTGGGAATAGTCCCAGAGATCCGATTTGGCCAGTGGATATTTTTATGCCTCAAACTCCACAGGCTCAAACAATTCTTGGGCATCTACTCGCAGATGCGATTAATGGTTTTCCTATACCATTCTATCCTCTGTGCCTTCAAAAAGCACATGAAAACGCTGCATTAGTTGATTTCGATTTTGATATATTGCAAGATCAAATTTTTGATGCTATCCGTAATGTGTTAGGTAAGGAATCACCTAAATTAGATACATTTCATCTTCAAGATACCGACCCGTCGCAAAAGCGATACTAAAGGAGTTATTTATGTCAAAAATAGAATTGTTCCCAACCGACCAAGTTGTGGGTGTCTTTAAGGGGTTTACACAAGGTGGATTGGAATTTCATGCGGATTTAATCCTTCCTTATAAGAATGAATTCCAAAATTTACCTATGCATGGGCAATTTCTTCTAGTTCAGCTTGAAACTGCTGAGGAAGCTGTCTTAGGAAGAATAACGTCTTTTTGCGCAGAAGGAAAGCTTTCTTCTGACTCCGGTGAAGAATTTAATATTAGGGCGCTCCGGGATAAACGTGATGTGCCAGAAGATTTACGTGAGCAATATCTTAAGTATCGAGTTGATATAAGAGTTTTAGGAGTAGTTCGAACTAATTCTCATGGTAAACTTACGTTTGTACCTTCGCATAGGCGTCTCCCGCATGTTGGAAGCAAAGTAGCTTTCTTATCCGAAGACGTTTTAAAGGAAATAGCCAGCCATAATATTGACGGAGCGAGTATTGGACATTTTGCTTTAGGAGAATATATTTACGCTGAGAAAAGTAAAGTATTAGAAGTAAAAGATTGGATGCAACTCAAAGCCCCCGAAGTATTGATAAAATTTCCCATCGATAAACTAGTCTCGCGTAGAAGCTTTGTTTTTGCAAGGGCTGGTTTTGGTAAATCAAATCTTAACAAATTGCTTTTTAGCAAACTATATGAATCAACCCCAACAGTTACAAAAAAAGGAAATAAGAAAGTCCCTGTAGGCACAGTAATTTTTGATCCCGATGGAGAATATTTTTGGCCAGATGATAAGGGTAGGCCTGGATTATGCGATGTCCCGGCATTGCAGGATAAAGTCGTTGTATTTACTTCAAGGCAAAACAAAAGTAAATTCTATCAGTCTTTTGTAGCGGGTGGGATTAAATTGGACATCAGAAGATTAAAGCCAGCAGATGTTGTTGCGATCGCGTTGAGTCCAGATAAGCAGGAGCAGCAGAATGTAAGAAAATTAAAAGGGCTACCTTCGAATCGATGGGAAGAATTAGTTAATCTGATTGATAATAACGGCAACTCTGCCGCATTAGAAGATGTTAGCCGTATTCTAGAACTTAAAGATAGCCAAGAAGCTGAAGCATTGGCTGCCCGCGCTAATATGACTGCCATAATCAGAATGATCCATGATAGAACTAGCCAGATGATGGACCTATTAATACATGCTCTTGGTGAAGGTAAATTGTGCATTGTGGATGTCTCCCAGATGAGGGGAGGGCAAGCATTAATTCTATCTGGTTTAATTTTACGAAGAATATTCGATAGAAATCAACAGGAGTTTACCGAAGCAGAACCAAAAACGATACCTACTATTGCAGTTGTTGAAGAAGCTCAGTCAGTTTTAAATGAAAACGCTACCTCTGCGGAGCCGTATATAACTTGGGTAAAGGAAGGTAGAAAGTATGATTTAGGAGCTTTATTGATTACTCAACAGCCAGGAAGTATCCCCGTGGAGATTTTAAGCCAGGGCGACAATTGGTTTATATTTCACTTGTTATCAATGGCGGATCTGTCAGCAACAAAAAAGGCCAATGCACATTTTAGTGAAGATCTTTTAAGTGGACTCTTAAACGAGCCTATTAAAGGACAAGGTGTGTTTTGGAGTTCAGAAGGTGGTACACCCTATCCTTTGCCAATTCGTGTACTTTCTTTTGAGTACTTATTTAAAACGTTAGATCCTCACTATAATAAAGCAGCAGTTGATACATATGCGAAGGAATTAAAAAAGAAATTCGATGAAATGCTTCAGAAGGCAATAAAGGTTGAAAAGAAAGCATCGACATCAGAAATAGGCACTGATGCTATTTCTGCATCCGCTGAAAGCGAGAAGGTAACAGACCCAAAAGAAGTGTATGAAAACAGCGCTGTCGAAGCGCTAAAGAACGATAAGAAATTAATAGATGCAATAAAAGGCGATGGAGCAGCATACGGGGCTATTAAGGCGTTTCTCCTTTCAAAATTACCCGATACTCTTGAAAATAAAGATGAGATAGCTTATGCCCTTGTTCCCAAGGCGTTAAATACCATTTTTGGAACACAAAATGAAGCATGGCATTCATTTAGAAACTCTCAGCGTGATAATAAAACTTATGTGAAAACAGGAAAGAAGTCATCTTGAGCAAGCTGATTAAACAAAAAAAAGATTATACGCTTAATGCGATTTGTCCCTACTTTACAATGTTTCCGCTAGTTTTCCCTTTTTCTATATTAAAGAAATATGCAAAAGAAGGACAATGGGTTTTAGATCCTTTTTGCGGACGAGGAACAACAAATTATGCCAGCCGTTCTTTAAAATTATCATCAATAGGAATAGATAGTAATCCTACTGCAGTTGCAATAACTCAAGCAAAGTTAGCTAATACATCTCCGGCAATGATTGTAAATTCTGCAAAAAGAATCCTGGACGAAATTGAAAAACCAGCTGAGATGCCAGACAATGAATTTTGGAGCTTAGCATATCATAAGAGTGTATTGCCAATTATGTGCCGCTTAAGAGAAGGGCTAATGAAAAATTGCGTTTCTGAAACACGAAGAGCTTTACGCGCTATAATTATGGGCGCCCTTCACGGGCCCGTTACTAAATCGTTCCCCAGCTATTTATCGAATCAATGTCCTAGAACATATGCGCCCAAGCCCGACTATGCTATAAAATATTGGGAAAGATTGGATTTACAGCCAAATAAAGTAGATGTGATTGAAATAATAAAAAGAAGAGCCGAACGTTATTATTGTAATGAAATTAAAGCACAAGGGGAAGCTATTCTAGGAGATAGTAGTGAATCCAAGGTATATTCTCAAATTCAGAACAAATTTAATTGGGTCATAACATCGCCTCCTTATTATGGCATGCGTACATATGTACCCGATCAATGGCTTAGGTTATGGTTTATTGGTGGAAAGGCGGAAGTTGATTATTCGTCGTGTGGACAAATTGATCATTCGAGTGTTGATATTTTTTGTTCAGAGCTTAAAAAAGTATGGGAAAATGTGGGAACCAAGTGCGAGAAAAACGCCCGGCTAATAGTTCGTTTCGGGAGTCTCAATTCAAGGAAAAGCGATCCAGTATATATACTAAGACAATCTTTGAAGGATACGGGATGGAAGATTTTAACAATTCATGAAGCAGGATCTGCTGCTAAGGGTCGGCGACAATCTTTGCATTTTTTAACGGATAATAAAAAAGCATTTCAAGAATATGATTTATGGGCGCTTTGGCAAAAATAGTTAATATGCATCTTCCTTGATATGCCATTGACATTTCAACATTTTGTGATACACTTAATTTGACGGTGAAGCTGACGTCGAATATTGTAGTCCTAGCTCAAAATTGATGATGAGAATGAATGAGAGCTAGGGCTATTTTTTTACAAGTAATAAGTCGTAGAAGTACCGGGCCATATTCCAGAACAACGCATCGGGGCCCAATTGAGGATGGAAATTGAATATGTGAATTTCTATCTTCTTTTGGGCCCTTTTTTTATTGTCTCCGCCCAAAAGAAAGGCTATTGGAAAGGAGGTGATAAAAAATGGAGCCCGAAAACAAAATTATTAAATGTAAGAAACTGGAGCTGTGGTTGGGTGGAGTATCGCTTGAAGATAAACTTGCGACGCTAGAACAAGGCAAGCTTGTCATCTGCATACGATGCAATAGGATCTTCTTCGACAAAGAAACTACAGAAGAAAGACAGTCAAAAAGATGTTGCCCTCCACGAGCTAAGCACGAATGTGTCGTGTATGAAAACTACCTAATACTGACACGTGGATTTACTGGCATTCACTGGGTAGTGAACTTCCCGGATTCAGTGACACCAGAGAGAGCGATTGCAGACTATTTTTTACACAAAAAATAAAAGGAAAATACCCATGAAAAGAGACAAGTTGCCTATTGAGCAGGTAAAGTTTGCGCCGTACAATACGCGCAAGATGAGAAAAAATGAATTTAGGAAGCTCGTGGAGAGTATTAAGACCTACGAGTGCTACGAGCCGCTTATTGTTAACTCGCGAACATGGCATGTCGTGGGAGGGAATCAGCGGCTACGCGCCTTGATTGAGCTTGGCTATAAAGAGGTAGACGTGGTCATCGTTGACCTTTCCATAGAGAAGGAAAAGCTTTTAAATTTGGCATTAAATCGCATACAAGGCGAATGGGATTTTGATAAGCTGCCACTTCTAATTGAAGAGTTAAGCAAGCTTCCGGATATAGACTTAAGTTTATCCGGCTTTGACTCTTCTGAAGTAGACAAGTTTTTAGAAGGGCTACGTGAGCCTAAGGACCCGGATGACTTCGATTTTGAAGCCGCAGTTGCCGCCATTAAGGAGCCTATCACCAAGAGAGGAGATATTATTCAGTTAGGCAACCATCGCATTATGTGTGGGGACTCTGCATTAGAAAGTGATATGGATATGTTAATGCAAGATGCGAAAATAGATCTCCTCCATACAGACCCTCCGTACGGCTGTTTCTATCTTGCCCAAGATCGCCCCGATCTTACAGCACGACCCAAGAAATCCAAGCGATGGGACGCGCTGTATAAAGATAATTTAAGCGAGGAAGAATATGAGGCATGGATTAAAAGCGTCTTAAGCAATATAAGACGCTATTTAAAAGAAGGGGCATCAGCCTATATTTGGAATGGGCATGCCAAGTTCTATTTTGTTCACCAAGTACTAAAAGAACTTGGGTTCCATATCTCAACAATCATTACTTGGGCTAAGCCTACGTTTGCGATTTCATATGGAGACTACAACCAGCAAACAGAGTTCTGCATTTTTTCATGGCTTAAGAACGCCCCACACAAGTGGTATGGCCCTACGAATGAGAGTAATCTCTGGGAAGTGGCAAGGGACAAGGCGTCAGACTTGATTCATCCGACGCAGAAGAGCACTTTGCTTCCGGTCAGAGCAATCCGCAATAGCTCTGTAAGGGGCGACGTTATATTCGATGGGTTTCTTGGCAGTGGGTCCAGTCTCATAGCTGCAGAAAGTCTTGGCAGACGTTGCTACGGCATGGAGATAGAGCCAAAGTACATAGACGGGATCATTCGCCGATATATAGCCTATGTTGGCAGGCAGAATGTTTCGCAGAATGTCGTGGATAAATATCTGAAGGAGCCTACCGATGCAAAATAACGATTCTTTGCGGGATAAGAATGATCAGCCGACGTTTTCACTTATTCAGCGGATAAAGGACGGAGAGTTTTCTGTAGATAACCTGACCAAAGAAGAGCGGCAAGCTTGCGTTGATACGTTACTTCGAGAGGGCATGGCCGTGCCTGCTATGGCGCAGTTCTTTAAACGTTCGGAAAAAACTATTAAAAGGGATATCGAATGGGTGATAAGGCGTAACGCGGATACTTTAGATGCGGATGCGCGAAAGAATCTCGCCAGTGAAACGATAATGTATGGTCGTATCCACAGAGATCATCTGATGAAGCTCGCCAGATCCAAGGATGCGTCGGTTTCCGAAAGGGCGCAGGCAGAGCTATTTGCCGCCAAGGTATTTATTGATGCGATAACGAAACTCCAGGCGCTCGGATTTCTTCCGCAAGCCCCCGTGGGCGTCGTCGGCGATATTTATCACCACATAGACGGCATAGGCCAAGATGCGTCATTTCCCGAGCTTAGAAAGATGATAGAAGATGTTATAAATACCGCGAAGGAAACAGATACTTTGACGCCGGAACTTCAGGAAGAGGCAAAATCGTTGACGCTCAAGATCGAAAAGGCTGAGATGGCCTTCGAGGTAGGAGTGCTTAAACAGATAAAACCCAAAAAGGAGGAATAAAATGACAAATAATATATTAAAAGGAATCAGTTCACTGCGTAAGAAGCCTTCGGAAAAATCCCTATATACGTTTGCCAAGATGTACTTGCCGCATTACTTTAAGATCAAGCCGTCTTCCGCGCATAAAGAGGTTTATGAGCTTCTCGAAACAATTATGAAAGACAGAAATAAAAGAGTGGCCATAGCCGCGCCGCGAGGCTTTGCTAAATCCACGCTTATATCATTATTTTATATAATCTATGCCATTTGCTATCAGAAGGAAAAATTCATAGTGATTCTTTCCGATACGGCGGATCAGGCAATACAGATACTCGATAACGTCAAGAAAGAGTTGACCGAGAATGAAAAATTCAGGATCGACTTCCCGGAGATATTTGAAAAAGAAGATAGGCCCAAACCACCACGCTGGACTAAAGCCCAAATAGAAACGCTTAACGGCATAAAGGTGCATGCGCTTGGCCGGGGGCAGAAGATACGCGGAACGAAATACGGCAAAGACCGTCCGACCGTTGTAGTCATTGACGACGTAGAAACACCGGATGACACCGCTTCGGAAACATCGATGGAAAAGTTAAGAATATGGTTTACCAAGTCGGTCCTCATGGCCGGAGATGATAATACGAATTTCATCTTCATGGGAACTTTATATCATCCGCTTTGCCTTTTGAATGAATATTTGAGCCCGGATCATAACCGTGAATGGATAAAGAAAATATATAAAGCAATACGAACGGACCCCAAAAACATGTCTCTCTGGTCGAAGTGGTCAGAAATCTATAATAACAAGATGGACTTCGAGGGCAAATACGGCCCGGATGCCGCCAGGGCCCTCTATGAGGCAAATAAAGCGGCTATGGATGAAGGAGTCGAGCTTCTTTGGCCTGAAAAATGGAGCTATTACGATCTTGCGGTTCTGCGCGAAGAAAACCATCTGTCATTCTCGTGCGAACTGCAAAACGAGCCTTATGATCCCAAGTCGTCGGTTTTTAACGTAGCTAAATTCCATTATATCGAGAAAACCTACGATTCCGTGCATGATTTATTGGATGCGCGCAAAGACTGGCTTGACTTCATCGGTAGCTGCGACCCGTGTGTGGGCGACGACACCTCGCGAGGAGATTATGCGGCAATAATTATGGTGGCAAGAGACCGCGAGAATGGCCGACTGTATGTTGTAGAGGCCGATATCCATCGCAGAGGCCCCAAGGAAACCGTATCCCGGATAATGGATTTATGCAGGCTATACAGGCCGTCATCCTTTATTATTGAAATAAATAATTTTCAGAAATTGATGAGGGATGACCTACAGCAACAGCTTGATACAGAGGGGCTCTATATGCCTATCATAGGTGTTGATAATAGAGGGGATAAGAATAAGAGGATTCACGTACTGGATTCCTTGATACATAGAGGAACTATCCAGTTTTCTCTGTCACATAAGACCTTATTAGATCAATTCCGATTTTTCCCGAATGGATTGCACGATGACGGGCCGGATGCTCTTGAAATGATTGTAAGCAATATCGAGATTACCCCTCGCGTATGGAAGCATCCAGTATCGACTGCACGGCGAATAACGGAAAGCAGAGAACTCAGAGGTATACCCGATTTAAGATATATAGACCATCCGCAGGTTCACAGGGAAGTGAAGGATCGCTTCGTACCGGATCCAAGCGATTATTAAAGGGGGTAAAATTATATGCTAAATAGATTAAAAGTTAAGAAATATTGGATTCTATTTTATTACGATGATGACAAAAAAACATTTAATCCTGGTCTACAAACGTCTGATTGGTCTGTTGTGCAAGAGATCGAGAGGATAACTTGTAGACTTCAAGACGAAAGCAGGAAAGTAAGAATTTACACCACTCCGGAAGTTTACAGCATCGATGATCTATTGTCACAGAAAAGGTGTATAGCAGGCGGACCAGATGGGTATTCATATGACCCATTTCTGATGTGGTGAAATAACATAGGCCTGTACACAGAGAGTCTTTTTGTTACCAAATTCGACCGGAACCCGCGGAGGGGCGAATAACATTGACAAAGTAAAAAGGTATGATAAATTAGAGGCATAAATTTGGAAGATCGTCTCGTGCCGTGAGGGGTAGATTCCGGACGTTTTATAGCCTTTGTTGGGTGTGATACGCCCGGCGAAGGCTTTTGTTTAATAGATACATCGGAAGGATAGCAATCATGATGCCTATAGGCCCTTTAATGATTGAACATCGTTTGATCGAACGCATGATAAGGGTGATTAAAGAAAAAATAAAATACTTCCAAGCTCGGGAGGAAGCGGATATCGCTTTCATAGATAAGGCGGTGGATTTCATCAGGATATATGCCGATAAATGCCATCACGGCAAGGAAGAGGATATTTTATTTAGAGATCTTGCCAAAAAGAAACTACAAGCCGATCATAAGAAGACTATGGATGAGTTGGTTCAAGAACATATTTATGCACGCAGCACGACAAGAAGTCTCGTTTCCGCAAAAGAAAAATATGCCCAGGGAGATAGACAAGCATTATTCGATATAGTAAAGTTGATGGATGAGTTAGCCGTATTTTATCCGAAACACATCGAAAAAGAAGACAAGCATTTCTTTATCCCTGTCATGAAATATTTCAGCGGCCGGGAGCAAGAGGAAATGCTGGAAGAATTCGCCGAATTTGACAAAAGTTTTGACCATGCAAGATATAAAAAGCTCGTTTCGGAATCGGAGCAAACAAAGGAATAAATATTATGGCGCCGTCTATAAAACAGCATATAAAAGAGTTAAGAGGAAGAGCGTTTAAGCTGTCAGCCCTTCTTGATTACCAGGATGACGCGGTTGTAAGCAGAGAAATTATCAAGAAAGACACCGGCACCATCACTCTTTTTGCTTTCGATAAAGGTCAGGGTTTGAGCGAGCATATTGCACCCTTTGACGCCCTGGTTTATATCTTGGATGGAGAAGCAAAAATTTTCATCTCCGGCAAATCGCATCTCGTAAAAAAGGGCGGAATGATCATAATGCCGGCCGATAAACCGCACAGCTTAAAAGCTATAAAAAAGTTTAAGATGCTTTTAGTCATGATTAAGGGTTAAAAATGATGATAAAGATAAAAAGAATTTATGAGACTCCTTTGGATGGCGACGGTTTTAGAATTCTTGTGGACAGGCTATGGCCGAGAGGCGTGAGTAAGGATAAAGCAAAAATCGATCTTTGGTTAAAAGATATTGCTCCGAGCGATCGGTTAAGAAAATGGTTTGCCCATGACCCCGCAAAATGGATGGAATTCAAACGCAAATATTTTAAAGAACTCGATAAAAAGAAAGACCTTATTAATCAAGTTCCCAAAAAAGCTAAAAATAACATAACGCTTTTATACGCGGCAAAAGATGATAAACACAATAATGCGCAGGCATTAAAAGAATATATTGGAGCAAAATAAGAAAGAAATTCATTGTGTCCGAGATATTTAAAGCCGCAGAAATCTTAAAGACCGCTATACGCATTGAGGAAAATGGTATTATTTTTTACCGAGAAATGCTGAAAAAATTCAAAGCAAGAGATTTGCAGAATATCTTTAACTTCTTAGCGGATGAAGACGAACGGCACCGCAAGATTTTTGAAGAGATGCTTTCAAAAACAGAACAATATGAAATGGTGGATAGTTATCCGGGTGAATACGAAGCCTATTTGCATGCTTTCGCCGACGAACATGTCTTCAGCAAAGAAAAAACAGGGCAGCTTATGGCAGGGAAGGTAAAAGACATAAAGGAGGCCATCCAGTTTGGGATCGAAGTCGAACTCGATTCCATTAACTACTACCAAGAGATTAAAGGTTTCGTGCCGGATTGTCAAAAGACGGTTATCGAAAAGATTGTCGAAGAAGAAAGAAGCCATTTCTTAAAACTATCAGGTATTAAAAAATCTCTAAAATGAGGCTGGTCAGAAAAAGCAGGGCACAAGAAATAGCCGCATTCGATGTTCAAAAAACGATATTTAATTCAAACGCACTTTTAGTAAAAACGGAAGAAAAATGATATAATTGAATAGACAAAGGACAAGTTATCATAATGAGGGTTTATCTTAAAATAGACAAGAAAGCTCTAAAACTACTGGCGATATGTGTTTTATCCATATATTATTGTGTATTTTTTATTCCGAATTCACTTTCTCATTCATGGCCGCATCATTTCAACGAGAACAATTCTGTAATATCGGGAGAGTTTAGTGTTACGACATGCCTCGTTTCATTACCTGCAAGACTAAGTATTAGTAGCCATTCTTTGAACAAGCTATCAAAATTAACTCTCTTTAAAGAATCTGCCATTGTATCTTCGTTATCAATGGCGCTCTTCTGCATAATAGTGATGCAGATCGAGCGCCCGACTTTATATCTTGCCAAGATATCATCCTGCTACTCCTTAGCGCCTCCCGGAGCGTAATTTCCTGAATAGCGTCGTCCCCCTGATATTAAGGGGATTACGTGTTTCTAAAATGGCTGCACAAGCCAAAGAAAGGAAATTACATATGACTGGCAACTTATCTCAAGACTGGATTGTATACGCACTATTTGCTGGAGCGATAATATGGGTTGGCTTTATGATATTTTCCGGTGGTAAGAAGAAAAAGGATAATCCTTCGGCAGAGAAGAATGACAAAGCTAAGTAATTATTGGAAAGAATTCATTGTTAATCTTGACAAAAGCAAGATAGTATGGTAAGCTATATATAGCCGATAAAGGTAAACCACGAGAAATCGTGGGGCGCAAAGCCACAAGCCTTCGTCAGCCAGGTGTTAAGGCTGGAAAGGTAGTTGGGTTGCCGAAGACCAGCGGTGGAAAGACAAAAGAGGAGAAAAAGCCGCTGATATCTTTATCGGCTTTTATTTTTATTAAAAAAATACCCTTTCCGAGATCAAGCGGAAAGGTTTTTTGTTTTATCCCTCATTGGGTTTTCATTTTGCATTTTATGTAGTATAATATCAGTGATATGCTTAAAACCTACAATATAGTTGAAAGCAGATTGTTAGAAGTAGAAGGCGGGCACGGCGCCGTTCATATTTATACCAAACCCGATGAACGCGAAACGAGCTATCTTATCAACGAGCTTAAACTAGATGAGCACACGTATAATTCAGCATTGGATCCGGATGAGCTCGGCCGGCTGGAATTTGAGCCTAATCATACAGCGGCCATTATTAAATGTCCAAAGAAGTATACCGCCACGGATAACTTCCTGTTCAAGGTATCATCTTTAGGGCTGTTTTTATTTTTAGACAAGGTAATTATTGTGGCGAATGAGGATACCGATATATTTGACAGCAGGATATTCCAAAAATTAAATTCTGTTTCCGATATATTTTTAAAAACGATATTTCGTTGTGTCCAGCATTTCGAGGAACACCTTGGTGTAATACATAAAGTGTCTAACGAGCTTGAGGCAGAGATTAACCAAGCCTTGACCAACAAGGACTTGCTCTATATGTTCAGCTTAGAAAAAAGTCTGGTATATTATTTAAAGGCAATAAGCTCCAATTCACGAGTGATTGAAAAGATAAAATCGAATTCAGCGAAAATATCTTTATCGCAGGAGCAGAATGAGTTTCTGGAAGATATGACTATAGAGGCGACGCAATGCAATGAAGAGGCTAACATATACCTGCAGGTGATATCCAATATGATGGACGCGTGGGTTTCTATGGTGAGCAATAATTTAAATATCCGCATGAAGACCCTCACGATCCTGTCGATTTGTATAATGCTTCCCACGTTTATTGTCAGCCTATTTTCTATGAATGTGAAGTTGCCGATTCCTCAACATGAGGGTTTCTTGTCATTCTGGTTTATCTTCGCGTTAGCGGCATTGTCGGTTATGATAATCGCTGTTTTCTGGTGGCGCAAAAAATGGTAAATATACCAATGTGAGAAATGAATTCCGCACATACAGTCAACATATCGTTCGAATATCTGTTGTTAGGTGGAAGCATTTTATTGCTTTTCAGCATCGTCGCCAGTAAAATATCCGATAGATTTGGAGTTCCCGCCCTATTACTATTTCTCGCGATAGGAATGCTCGCCGGATCGGAAGGTCTCGGCGGTATTTATTTCGACGACCCATGGCTTGCCAAGTCTATAGGCGTTGTGGCCCTAATTTTTATTATTTTTTCCGGAGGCCTTGATACCAATTGGAAAGATACTAAACCTATTGTTTGGCCAGGGGTTGTACTTTCGACTTTAGGAGTGCTACTTACTGCGATAATTACGGGATTCTTCGCAGTATATCTTCTAAAATTCTCTTTTTTAGAAGGAATGCTTCTCGGCTCTATAGTTTCCTCCACCGATGCTGCAGCTGTCTTTGCCATCCTTAGATCAAAACGAATCAGTCTCAGGAGTCCGTTAAAGCCGCTTCTTGAATTCGAATCCGGCAGCAACGACCCAATGGCGGTTTTTCTGACCATAGGATTCATAAGTCTTATTGCAGAAAAAAACACAAACATAGCTTATCTCATTCCAAAGTTTATGCTCGATATGGGCATGGGGGCCATTATAGGGTATCTTATGGCGAAATTTGTAATATTTTTTATAAACCATTTAAAATTGGAATATGAAGGCCTTTACCTGGGGCTGATGATTTCGCTCGTCCTTTTGATTTACACAATAACTATCCTTTTGAAGGGCAATGGTTTTCTTGCGGTATACATTGCCGGCCTGATGTTAGGCCGGGCGGAATTCCCGGGCAAAAAAATGACTTTGAAATTTCATGACGGGTTAGCGTGGCTCATGCAGATAGTTATGTTCGTGACGCTGGGTTTGCTTGTTTTCCCTTCGCGAATTGTTCCTTTGATCGGAGTAGGGGTACTGTTGACAGTTCTTCTTATGGTAATAGCACGCCCGCTCAGCGTGATGTTATGCCTCTTGCCGTTCAGAATGGGTATTCGAAAAAAGATCATGATAGCCTGGGTTGGATTGCGAGGATCAGTTCCGATTATTCTCGCGACATTTCCTTTTATGGCGGGTATTCCGCGAGCGGATATTTATTTTAATATCGTATTCTTTGTCGTTATCGCGTCGGTTTTTATTCAAGGGACGTCCATTCCATTCGTTTCTAAAATATTGAAGTTGGATGTTCCATTTGCTTACAGGAAGAGCTATCCAATAGAATTTGAAAAAACGGACGGTATCGATGCGGAATTGACAGATATTATAGTGCCGTATAATTCAAATGTAGTGGGTAAAACGATAAACGATTTAAATATTCCGGAGAAATGCCTCATCATGCTTATTTCCCGAAATGATAAATTTATCATACCATCCGGATCTGTAATTATAGAAGGCGGAGATGTTTTGCTGGTCTTAGCAAGTACGGCGGATTTTTCAGCCCTTCAACAGACATTGGCGCAGTTGAATGAATAAGTTTCAGATTATCGTGAAAAAGAGGTAAAATTAAGGCATGAGAATCTTGCTGGTAGAAGATGAAAAAAGAATGGCGGATTTTGTCACTAAAGGGCTAAAAGAAGAGTGCTATGTCATAGATATCGCCCATAATGGTGAAGACGCGCTTTTTTTGGTCGATATCAATCCTTATGATCTGATAATTTTAGATCTTATGCTGCCGGATACGAACGGGCTTGCCATATGCAAACATATACGAAATAAAAAAATGGACACGCCCATATTGATTATTACAGCTAAAGACAGTGTGCGCGATAAGGTGAAGGGGCTGGATTTTGGGGCGGATGACTACCTGACAAAACCCTTTTCGTTCGATGAATTTTTAGCTCGGGTAAGAGCGCTTCTTCGAAGAAAACGAGCCGATAAGATGTCGATACTTAGGGTTGCCGATTTAGAATTGAACCAGCTTACCCATAAAGTCAAACGTGACGGCAAGGAGATCGATCTGACAAGCAAGGAATATGCGCTTTTGGAATATTTCATTATGAATGCGAATGAAGTCATTACGAGGACGATGATTTCCGAGCATGTCTGGAATGAGGAATTCGACAGTCTTTCAAATATAATAGATGTGTTTGTAAATCACCTAAGGAACAAGATCGATAAAGATTTTGACAAGCCGCTTATCCATACCATCCATGGAACAGGGTATATCCTTAAAGAATAAATATGAAGAAGTTAAAATTTAAAACAGACTTGGTTTATATCGTCATATTAAGCGCTTTCCTTTTTATTTATAGCTGCTTCATTTATATATTTACAAGCGACAACATCAGAAAAGCAATCGATGATATGGTTAAGGGATATATATTTGTAAAACTTTTTATTCCTATTTTAATAGCAGCTACGCTCCTATATCTGGTATGGCGGGCCATCGTAAGACACATAATGAAACCAGTCAAAAAGATTGCGGAAATTGCGGAACAGATTACTCATGAAGATTTGAGCGCAAGAGTTGATATTAAACATTCAGGCGCGGAAACAAAGTATTTAATTTCTTCTTTCAACGATATGATATCACGTCTGGAAAGCTCTTTTAAATATATTGTGGAATCCAACTCTTATATAGCGCATGAATTAAAAACACCTATCGCCATCATAAGGGGAGAGGCGGAAATTGCTTTAAAAAAGGAACGCGATAATGAAGAGTATAAAAAAGTAATTGGCATTGCTTTGGACGAATCAAAAAAAATGCTTAAAACCATAGAAGACCTGCTGCTTCTCACAAAAATGACATACAGGCCGGAGTTCTTGAATTTTGAAAAAATCGATTTAAACCAATTTCTTAGAGATATTCATGAACAGAGCAAAATCCTTACCACAGAAAAAAACATAAGCGTAGATATTAATATTCCGGAAATATCGGAACAGGTTAAGGGCGACGAACTGAGCTTGAGAAGGTTATTTTTTAATATTATTGATAACGCCATCAAGTTTACCCCTCAAGACGGCCAGATAAAAATAGACATCAAATATAAGAAAAGAAAAGCTATTATATCCGTTTCTGATACCGGCATGGGCATAGCGGAAGAAGATATACCGAAGTTATTCGATAAATTTTTCCGGGCAAATAAAGAAAAAAATCGATATACCTCAGGCTCCGGCCTTGGTTTACCGATTGCCCAGTCAATAGCAGAACTTCACAAAGCCAATATTACAGTTAACAGTACGCTTGGCAAGGGCTCCACATTTATCGTGGCTCTGCCAATCTTGCCTCATTAGTGCTCTTCTAAAAGTATCCAAATAATATTTCTTCCCGAAATTTCCAATCGCGACCCTATTCCCACTTATTAAAAAAATTAATAAATCGTTAACGATTTATTAATGAGCAATTTGATATACTCGTGTTGTGCTTAAAATTATTAATCCAAGGACTTTGATTAATGAAAAGAATACTTATCATTGAAGACGAGGATCGTGTTCGCAAAATATACACTCAGTTGCTTACGGATGAAGGCTTCGAAGTGATCGAAAGTTCCGACGCATCCGAGGCATACGACGCATTGAATAAAGGCGGGATAGATCTCGTGCTGCTCGACATAAAAATGCCGGTGGTATTCGGAAGTGTTTTATATGAAGTTATGAAGTCATTTCACAATAAAGTGAAAGTTATAGTAGCGAGCGTTTATCCCCTTGATGAGCAAAAGAGCATCGTTAAAGGCGCTATAGATTATCACGATAAATCACACGGGACGCAACTATTGCTCGAAAAGGTGAAAAAAGCGCTCGCGGAAAATAACTAAAAAATGAATTATGAACACAGAATATATCATGAATATACAAGCCTCGCAGATAATAATCCCGATATTGATATTTTCTGCCCGCGTCATAGATGTAAGCATGGAAACGATCAGGATTGTGTTTGTATCGCGGGGCGTAAGAAAAACGGCCGCCCTAATAGGCTTCTTTGAAAAGTTAATATGGCTCTTAGCGATAACGCAAATAATGCAGCATCTAAATAATCCGGCCAATTATATCGCGTTTGCGGCCGGTTATAGTATGGGGACTTTTACAGGAATGTCAATAGCCAGGAAAATCTCGAGTCATTACCTCAAAGTCAGAGTAATAACACGCAAAGACCATAAAAGACTGGCAAGTGTATTATATGCTGCAGGGTACCGCACTACCATTATTAATGCGGAGGGAACGAAAGGCAAGGTAAAGGTCGTTTACGCAATTATAAATAATAAAGCACTTGACAATGTTATGCGGATAATCAAAAAATTCGACCCGGGTATTTTTTATACTATAGAAGATGTTCGAGATACGGCGGAGCAGGATATCAGATATCTCGATGTGGAATAATAAAAAAGTCAGTGCAAAAGGAGGGCTATTTTGGAATTTAAGAATAAGGTTTTGATCATAGGTTACGGCGCGGTAGCGAAATGCACCTTACCTATATTATTGAAGCACATCAAAATCCCGTATCATAATATCACGATCATGGATTTTGTAGATCAGCGTGAACATTTGAAAAAATGGCTGGAAAAAGGGATAACATTCTATCAGGAAAGAATTACCCCGATAAATATGGCGCAGGAATTAGGCAAATACGTTTCCTCCGGGGGGCTTATCATAGATCTCGCTTGGAATATCGGCTGTGAAGACATGCTTACCTGGTGCTATGAAAATAAAGTTTTGTATGTCAATGCTTCCGTAGAGGAATGGGATCCATACGCCGGAATACATAATAAGACGCCCCTTCAAAAATCGTTATATTACAGACATATGCAGTTACGCAGCGTAATCGCTAAATGGAATAATTCAACGACTGCCGTGGTAGATCACGGCGCCAATCCTGGCCTCATATCACATTTTGCGAAAAAAGGGATTTTAGATATTGCGGAGGCGTCGATAAAGGATAAAGCTACGCCTAAGAACGATGTAAGTATTTTGGAGAGGCATCTAAATAAAAAAGATTTTGCCCACTTGGCGATGGATCTCGGTATAAAAGTGATACATATAAGCGAACGGGATACGCAGGTTACCAATGTGCCGAAAGCGTTAAATGAGTTTGTGGGAACATGGAGCATTGAGGGGTTAAGAGAAGAGGGAATATCGCCTGCCGAAATGGGTTGGGGTACTCATGAAAAAGAACTGCCCAATTTGGCCAATGTGCCGGATCACGGCCCGAAAAACCAGATATTCCTTTCGCAGATGGGAATGAATACGTGGGTAAGGTCATGGGTGCCGCATCACGAGATCATAGGCATGGCCATCAGGCATGGCGAAGCGTTTACCATATCCGACAGGCTTACTGTTATGGAAAACGACAAACCTATTTATAGGCCCACAGTTCACTACGCCTATATGCCGTCTTGCGAGACATTATCTTCATTATATGAGCTCCGCTGCCGTAATTATGAACTCCAACCGAAGCAGAGGATCATGAGCGACGATATTGTCGAGGGCGAAGACATACTCGGCGCGCTCCTGATGGGGCATAGATATAACTCATGGTGGATAGGAAGCATTTTAAGCATAGACCAGGCGAGAAAACTCGTACCCCATCAAAATGCCACTACTATACAGGTAGCGATAGGGGTAGTTTCAGCCGTTATGTGGATGATAGAAAACCCGAATAAGGGCGTCTGCGTTCCGGAGGACCTCCCGTATGATTATGTGCTTAAAATAGCCGAGCCGTATCTCGGAAAATTCATATCGGAACCGTCCGATTGGACTCCATTCAAAAATTACCAGATATTTTTCAAAGAAAATCCGGCGGCGCATCTTGATAAAGAGAACCCCTGGTGCTTCAAAAATTTTCTTTTTAAGGATTAAAAATAACAGGAGGTACTCCATGGGCAATATAAAAAAGTTCATACAGGATAATTACCGCCATTTTAATGCCGCTTCATTAAAAGATGCGTCCGAAGCATATGCGAAATTTATCAACAAGGGTGGAAAAATGCTTGTCGCGATGGCGGGCGCTATGAGCACGGCAGAACTCGGTATTACGCTGGCCGAAATGATAAGGAAGAATAAGGTTCACGCTATTTGTTGCACCGGAGCCAACCTCGAAGAAGACATCTTTAATCTTGTCGCGCATAAATATTATAAAAGAGTCCCGCATTACAGGAATTTATCCGATAAGGACGAGTTATCTATCATAAAGAGCGGCTACAACCGTGTTACGGACACATGCATACCCGAAGAGAAAGCCATGAGGTTTATCGAGCGCAAGATCATTATTTTATGGCAGCGCGCGGAAAGAGAAGGAAAAAGGTATTTTCCCTACGAGTATATTTATCAATTAATACAGGAAGGGCAGTTAAGGCACCGGTATCAGATCGATCCCAAGAATTCATGGGTTCTGGCCGCACATAAGAAAGGCTTGCCGATCTTTACGCCCGGCTGGGAAGATTCGACACTGGGAAATGTTTTTGCCGCGCAAATCATCAAAAAAACGATACGCAATGTTACAACGGTTAAAACCGGTATAGAGCAAATGACCTCGCTTATCGATTGGTATTTGAAAATTTCTAAGGATAAACCAATAGGATTTTTCCAAATAGGAGGTGGCATCGCGGGTGATTTTTCGATATGCACCGTTCCTTTGATTAACTTTGATTTGAAGAAAAAGTGCAGGTTGTGGGGTTATTTTTGTCAAATATCCGACAGTATAACGTCATTTGGATCATATAGCGGCGCTGTCCCGAATGAGAAGATTACATGGGGCAAACTTGGAATTGATACTCCAAGATTTGTAATCGAATCAGACGCGACAATCGTGGCGCCGCTTATGTTTTATTATATATTAAATAAATAAAACGTCCGGGGGCATATGAGTGAAAAACTTAAAGAAATTTCTATAATCCTCGATGTATGGGATGATATTTTTTCCGACTTTGATCCCAGACCGCTTGATGAGAGGGCCCTGTCGGAAGATTTTATATCCGAACTTAAAAAAAGATACAGGGAAACGGCGAAGGGAAATCTTCTAATATCTTTTTTCGCGCCAAAAGGATTAAAAGATGAAAAGTCGGAACAGGTGGTTGTCAATAGACTTAAGAAGTATTTCAAGTACAGGGCGCTGCAGGATAGGCGGGAAATATATACCATGAGAAAAAAGGGCGTTGTCTTTATTTTAATAGGCATCTGCTTTTTAAGTTCCATCACACTTATGGCTTATTTTAATATTTATTCGACACTTTACATTAAAATACTCGAAATATTGCTAGTGCCTCTTGGCTGGTTTGGCATCTGGGAAGGATTTTCCAAGATAGTCAACGCATCTCCGGCATTTTCGCAGGAAGAGACGCTTTTCCGAAAACTTTCAACCGCAAAGTACCAGTTTAATTATGAGGCATAAATAGTGAAATATTAACCATGAAACTTATAGAAAAACATAGCAATAAAATAGTCAAAAAGATCAGGTTCAGGATTCCTGATATGGCCGGGGCGCTGGGTAAGCTGACATCTGAGTTAGGCGCCAATGGAGCCGTGCTGGGTGATATCACAAAGATTCACCTGACTTCAAATTATGTTATAAGAGAGTTTATAATATTTTTTGACGACAAACATCAATTTTTTAAGACGATCTTGGCGGTAAAAAAGCTTAAAGGATACAAGATATTATCAATAGAAGACGAAGTTTTGAGAATACATAAAGGCGGCAAGATAGCGGTAAAATCACTCGTTGAAATAGATAATTTAAATGATTTAAGGATGATATATACTCCCGGCGTTGCACAAGTCTGCAACCACATCCTTAATAAACCATCGCTCGCGAGAGAATATACATCCATAGGGAATACCGTTTGTATCGCCACAAACGGTTCAGCGGTGCTGGGATTGGGCGATATCGGAGTATTGGCATCGATGCCCGTCATGGAGGGCAAATCGGCCATTCTTAATAAGATGGCGGGTATCAGCTGTGTTCCTCTTTTGATAGAAAGCAGTAACGCCGACGAGATAGTTGCTATATTAACAGGCATAGCGAAAACATTCAGCGCGATAATGATAGAAGATATCAAGGCTCCGCTGTGTTTTGAAATAGAAGAAAAATTACAGAGGAATTTAAACATTCCTGTTTTTCACGATGACCAACATGGCACAGCGGTCGTTATTTTGGCGGCTCTTATAAGTGCGCTTAAAATCACGGGCAGAAAAAAGCAAAAAGTCAAAGTTGTTATAAACGGCGCCGGCGCCGCGGGTATGGCAACCTGTAAAATGATGCTTAAATACGGGGTCAAGAATATAGTCATCTGCGATACCACCGGTGCCATATATAAAGGAAGAAGAAAAAACATGAACTCGTACAAGCGTAGCCTTGCCAATATGACAAATAAGAAAAGAGAAAAAGGTGCGCTATCAGATGTTATAAGCGCGAAGGATATATTTATAGGGTTATCTAGCGGCGGTATAGTCACTAAAGATATGATACGAACTATGAATAAAAATCCGATAGTCTTTGCTTTGGCCAATCCCATACCGGAGATATGGCCCAAAGAGGCTTTGGAAGCCGGAGCAAGCATTGCCTTAGACGGCAGGACTATAAATAACGCGCTAGCATTTCCGGGAATTATGCGAGGCGCGCTTGATGCACAGGCTTCGAAGATTACGTATTCGATGAAATTTGCCGCTGCCGAAAAATTGGCCGATATCTGTAATAAAAACGAAATAGTACCTAATTTCATGAATATGTCTGTTCATAGAAAGATAGCGAATGCAGTTAAGCTTGCTGCTTAAAGAGGAAAAAGCGATCATGCCGGAACGAACACTATACATAACCGCTATAGATAAAGAGCGTCTCCATGAATTAATAATATCAACGAGAAAAAATGCCGCTGAAAGCGAAATCCATCTGAGAGATCTTGAGGCCGAGCTTGAGAAAGCGATTATAGTTCAATCCAAAGATATTCCCAAAGATATCGTTACCATGGATTCGCAGGTTTGCATCAAAGATTTAGATACACAAGAAGAGATTGTGTATACGATAGTTTTCCCGGCATATTCCGACATCAAGCAAAATAGAATATCGGTTCTATCGCCTGTGGGAACGGCACTGCTTGGTTATAGAGTCGGAGATGATATTGAATGGAAAGTCCCCGGCGGTATCAGAAAATTAAAAATTAAGAAGATTCTATATCAGCCGGAAGCAGCGGAAAACGGCAAGAGCGACACAACGCAGAGAATAAAATGAGAAATGAGGAATGAATTGGTGTTCAGAATGAATCTTTTGAGCGAACTGGAATTTTTTAAAATCAGACTCGAGAAAATCGAAGGGAATTTTGCTAAAAAAGTAACGGCTGAGAGATGTAATCAATTAATAAGGGAAGCGAGGCTTCTTTTAGGCGATAAAGTGAAGCATGTAGGGGAAGTAGAAGCAAGCAAGATAACAGAATCGATGGAGCTGGGAGCGGATAAAGTAGAGATGCACGCAAAAATTTCACAATTAATCGAGTTAGTGAACAATTCATTAAATGCGGAATTAAAGGGGTGATTAAAATGGCGAGAAAAGATATAAGGAAGATTTCTGTTGCTTCAAGGAAACCCCAAGGATCGGAGAACGCAACAGAAATGATCAGAAAGAAAGCATATGAGATTTATGAAAAGAAAGGTAAGGTATCAGGCCGAGATCTGGACAATTGGTTAGAAGCCGAAAGGACAGTATTAGAAAATTTCAAATAATATAAGATTAAAACATATGAACGGTATACAAACAACAGAGCCGGTTTTTTATCGTTGTTCGGATAAGAGGTTCGGCGATATAGATGAGGACTATTCAAATTTCAAAAAGTCCAAGATTGCCGTATTGCAGATTCCTTATGAAAAAACAACAACGTATATTAAAGGAACGAAAAATGGTCCCGCCGCCATAATAAGCGCGTCTCACAATATGGAGCTTTTTGACGACGAATTGAATTACGAAACATTTAAGGCGGGAATATATACCGCGGAAATCCCGGATATATCGGATAGTGCGCCGGAGGATATGACAGAAAAAGTTTACGCCGCTGTTAACGAGATCATGAAAAACAACAAGTTTCCAGTAATTCTCGGAGGGGAACATTCTGTATCCGTAGGGGTTGTTAAAGCGCTTAAAGAATATTATTCGGATCTATCAGTATTGCAACTGGATGCGCATTATGATTTAAGAGACGAGTATTTAGGGTCAAAATTTAATCATGCCTGTGCCGCAAGACGCATCTCTGAATTGTGCCCGATTATACAAGCAGGTGTGCGCAGCCTATCAAAAGAAGAAAAAGATTTTTTAAATACTCAACCTAACGGTAACATTAAGACTATAAGCGTATATGATATTTTAGAAAAACCTTTATGGAAAGATCATATTTCAAGTAGTCTATCCAATAATGTGTATATAACAATTGATCTTGATGTTTTTGATCCATCGCTCATGCCGTCCGTAGGAACGCCAGAACCGGGTGGAATAGGGTGGTATGAGACGATAGATTTGTTAAAAGAGATAGCCAAAGATAAGAAAGTGGTGGGATTTGATGTGGTAGAACTTTGTCCAATACAGGGCCAGATTATGCCAGACTTTCTAGCGGCGAAACTTATATATAGATTGCTGGGTTATATTTTTACGCTTTCTAATAAAAAATAATTTATAGGAGGATAACAAATGATACTCGTTCCCAGAAAAAACCTACTGGTTCCTAAAAAGATGTTTTTTACAAAGGGTGTTGGTACCCACAAGGCCGAACTCAGGAGCTTCGAATTAGCTCTTAGAGATGCGGGGATAGAAAGGTGCAATCTTGTGCATGTTTCAAGCATTTTGCCGCCAGAATGTAAAATAGTACCCAGGGCCGAAGGATTGAAAGAACTTGTCTCGGGAATGATAACCTTTACCGTTATGTCGAGGTGTTGCTCAAACGAGCCACATCGTTTGATAGCGGCCAGTGTGGGGTGTGCGGTACCGGCAGATCCGAACGCATATGGGTATTTAAGCGAACACCATGCCTTCGGCGAAAACGAACGCGTTGCCGGTGATTTTGCGGAAGATTTGGCTGTCGAAATGCTGGCATCCACGATTGGTGTGGAATACGATGAAGATAAATCATGGGATGAGAATAAAGAGATATATCAGCTAAAAGACAAAATAATAAGCACGTCTAACATTACGCAATCCGCAATAGTGGATACGGAAGGAAACTATTCTACCGTAGTAGCCGCTGCTGTGTTCCTATTTTAATTAAAAATCCGAAGTTGATTTGAACATAAAGGGGGCAACGTCATGGGAGATAAAGGCAAAAAAGATAAAAATAAACATGATAAGCAGAAGTTATTAAAACAGGAGCAGGAGCGGCTGAGGCAACAGCAAAAATTTGAAAAGAAATAGATAACATAAAGCTATAACGTATATGCCGCGAGAATAAAGTTTTATACATTAATATGTCTGTAGAGCAGTGGGATCCTTACGCGGACATACACAATAAAACCCCATTCCAAAAGTCTCTCTACTATCGTCAGAAAGAAATACAGAAGATTGCATCCCGGTGGAAAGACCCAAAAACAACGGCGATCTTAGACCATGGCGCCAATCCTGGGCTTATATCTCATTTCACAAAGAAAGGCATAGCCGATATCGCTCAGAAATTAATAAGTGAGGACAATCTTTCGCCCAAGATAAAACACAAAATCAAAGAATGCCTTAAGGCAAAGATATTCTCCTGCTTAGCGAGGGAACTGGGTGTCAAGGTTATCCATATAAGTGAGCACGATACTCAGATTACAAATAGACCCAAGAGATATAATGAATTTGTGGGGACATGGAGTATCGAAGGATTGAGGGAGGAAGGTATCGCTCCCGCGGAAATGGGGTGGGGTACCCACGAGACGGACATACCTTTATTCTCAACATTCCCGCCCGCAAATAGTAAAAATCAAATATTTCTGTCCCAGATGGGAATGAATACATGGGTGCGGTCGTGGGTTCCCAATGAGGAGATAATCGGTATGGTCATTTAAGAATTTCTTGTTTTGCGATTAAGGATTGAATAAGAATGGCGAAATGGGCAAGCCCATTGCCCGCATTCATATAATGAAGTATAATTATGATGCCTTTGGGGAAAGGCGGAATAATTAAATAAAAGCGATAAATCGATATGGTCAATAATTATCTAAGGAAAAGTGCTCTAAAAGAGCTCGCAATATTCATATCGTTTATCTATTGCTGCCTATTCTTTCTTCCAAATCCAATTTTTTATCCCAACCTGGCTAATTGTGATAGAAGTAACTCGGTAGTTTCGAAGATATTTAATGCTTCGGAAGACTTATTCTCTGCGCCGCCACGCATTGGCATTAGCGGTTACTCTCTATGTAAGTTTGCGAAATTAATACTTTTTAGAGAAGCGGCTATAGTATATGCATTGTCGGATTTGTTTATTTATCGCATAACCACTGGTGGGCGCGTAACTTTAAATCTATCGAAAATAATACCCTGCCATTCGCTGGCTCCTCCCATAGCGTAACTTCATAATATCCTCAAAACAGTTAGTTGCATACGGATTCTTTGTCATATTAGCCTTAAGTAAAAAGAAGGGACTGAAAACATGACTGGTAATTTATCTCAGGATTGGATTGTGTACGTGTTATTTGCTGGAGCAATAATATGGGTTGGTTTTATGCTTTTTGCAGGTAGAAAAAAGAAGAATGATCCGCCGAAAAATGACGATAAGAGCATATAAGGAACAGGAGCTTCCTCTGTTGCCATTAAATTCTGCGGATGTATAATATATAGCGATTAGGAAAAGAGCTAAGTGCTATGCAAATTGAATATATTTTGTTATGGGTAGCGGTGTTGATATTCGCGAGCGTTGTTTCAAGTAAACTCTCCGATAAATTCGCCATTCCTGCTTTATTGCTATTTTTAGCGATTGGTATGTTTGCCGGCTCGGAAGGCATCGGCGGTATTTATTTTGACAACGCGCAATTAGCGAAATCGATAGGCGTAATAGCTTTAATGTTCATTATTTTTTCAGGCGGATTGGATACAAATTGGAAGGAAACTAAATCTGTTGTCTTGCCGGGAATTATTCTATCGACAGCCGGAGTGCTACTGACCGCTATTATAACCGGGATTTTCGCCGTATATATCCTGAGGTTTTCTTTTCTTGAAGGAATGCTCCTGGGTTCTATAGTTTCCTCAACAGATGCCGCCGCTGTGTTCAGTATACTGAGATCCAAACGTATAAGTCTAAGAAGCCCCCTTAAGCCTCTACTCGAATTTGAATCCGGCAGCAATGACCCTATGGCTGTTTTCTTGACCATAGGATTTATAGGCATCATTGCAGCAAATGGGTCAAATATCGCTCTCCTCATCCCAAAATTTGTCATCGATATGGGCGTGGGCGCCCTCACAGGGTATCTATCGGCAAGATTTATCATATTTTTTATCAATCGTTTGAAATTGGAATACGAAGGGCTATATTTAGCGCTGATGATCTCTCTTGTTCTTTTAACGTATGTGATTGCCGTATTTTTGAAGGGCAACGGTTTTCTGGCGGTATATATAGCGGGTCTAATGTTGGGTCATGCGGAGTTTCCCAATAAAAAGATGATTATGAAATTTCATGATGGCTTGGCCTGGCTCATGCAAATCGTTATGTTTGTTACGCTGGGGCTGCTCGTTTTTCCCTCACATATAGTTCCGTTGATAGGGGCGGGACTATTGCTTACATTTCTCTTGATGGTAGTGGCCCGTCCGGTCAGCGTAATACTGTGTCTATTGCCATTTAAGATGAGTATACGGAAAAAAATTATGATCGGATGGGTTGGTCTAAGAGGATCGGTTCCGATTATTCTCGCGACGTTCCCTTTTATGGCGGGCATTCCACAGGCGGACGTTTATTTTAATATCGTATTCTTTGTTGTTATCGCGTCGGTCTTTATTCAAGGGACATCCATTCCGTTTATTTCTAAATTATTGAAACTGGATGTCCCACTGACCTATAGGAAGAAATATCCTATAGAATTTGAAAAAACAGAAGGTATTGACGCGGAATTAACGGAAGCTATTGTGCCGTACATTTCAGCGGCGGTAGGTAAAAGAATCAGCGATTTGAACATCCCTGAGAAGTGCCTTATCTTGCTTATTTCTCGGAATGACAAATTTATTATTCCTTCTGGATCTACAGTCATAGAAGGCGGCGATGTTTTGCTGATACTAGCTAATATTACGGATTTTTCAACTCTTCAGCAGTTACTGGCACGGATTAAAATTAATTAGTAGAAGATAGATTGGTAATTTTCGAAAAAATCAGCAAATATAAGCAGGATTTTATTTATTTTAAAGAGGTTAAAAATATGAACTTTGGCTACAAAATGCTCATTATTTTTTTAATGCTATTTGTTAACGCTGTTTTTGCCGCTTATGAGATGGCTCTTGCATCAATTTCTCGGGCAAGGCTTTCAACTCTTTGTCAACAGAAAAAAAAGGGCGCCCAAGAAGCAGCCTATATGAAAGACAGAATGGAAGCTAGTCTTGCAGTGGTACAGCTTGGTATAACCTTGGCAGGCGCTATAGCCGCGGCTATAGGAGGAGTTGGCGTGCAGGAATTTTTTACGCCATTTCTTGCCACGATAGGGATTCCATATTTGTATGCGGAAATATTGGCGCTTATATCTCTTGTTATACCATTAAGCGCATTTACTATTATTTTTGCTGAATTAGTTCCGAAAATGTTTGCTTTAAATAACAGAGAATCTGTTTGCCTCGCTTTGTCACCGATAATGAAGGCAATTGCCCGTATTGCGAATCCAGCTGTCTCTTTTTTTGAGGCGATAGTGAAGAAAATCATGATTTTAGGGCCAAAGGAAACAAAAGGAAAATCTGCTGTTGACATAGAGAGCTTGTATGAGCTAAAGGCTGCAGCTGCTCTTGCCAGGGCATCCCGACTTATTGGAGCCCATGAAGAAAAGATTGTTCTTTCAGCAGCTCAGTTGTCCCAAAGAAAAGTAGCTGATATTATGCTTGATATTGATTATGTTTCAATGATCCCGGTGACCGATACCCTTTCCGATGCTTTGATAAAAGCGCATCTTGATATGCATACGCGGTTTCCTGTGTGTGAAAAAGCTGGAGACCCTAAAATAATTATTGGGTACCTTAATTTTAAGGATATTGTGAATGCTTTAAAAATTAGCCCTAATAATCCTTCTGTTAAAGGGATAACACGACCAATTAAAAAAATTATTAAAGAAACGCCGCTTTCGAAGGCTCTATCGGAAATGATGCACGAAAAGGTGCACATCGCTCTTGTAATTTCTCAAAAGCAGAAAGTTGTTGGGATGATTACTTTGGAGGATATTATTGAAGAACTGGTTGGTGAAATTGAAGATGAATTTGATCGGCTTCCCGCTAATATCCAATCCTTTGGCATGGGCTGGATCGCAGGTGGTGCAGTTTCAATGAAAATTATCTTATCAACGCTTAACATCGAAGTTCCAATTGAAAATATGCCCGAACAACAATTAACTCTTGCAGAGTGGATTAAACAAAAACTCGGCAGAGATATTGAGGCAGGGGAAATATTGTCTTTTGATAATATCTCCATTACTGTTAGAAAGTTACGCCGGAGAAAGCTTGCTGAAGCGCTTGTTTCCAAAGTATCTTCTAAGGAATAAATAACTTTAAGTATTAAAACAGACATTTTGGTTAGGATAAATCTCTATATAGTAAAATTAGCTTGTTTCTATCAGTTACTCGGCTATAATATATAAAAGGATATACCAAGAAGTTCTTCCTAGGGCGAATAATAGGGGGACCCCAATTTTTATGGATAAATATATTTTTTGATGAAACATTTTAAGCTCTGTATATTTTTTCCCCTCAGTATTTTCCTCTCAATATTTTATTTAAGTTTTTCATTTAACGCCCTAGCTGAAACATATGATGAGTCAATAACTAGTGCTATAGCGCATGCTACTACGCCTAGCTCCGTTTGGCTTCCGCCGAGTTCGCCCGGCAGTTCTATTATTACTATTGTCGGAGGGGGGCAGTCTTCCGAAAATTCAAGTTATGGAATTAAATATGACGCTACGGATACAAAAGTTATTGCAAGAACTTTATCCAAACAACAGTTCTGGATAACTACCAGTTCCACGACAAAAGCGCCGGGCGAGGATTACAATATTGTCGGAACTATTGCGTCAGCTTCGGGTGCTTTTGTAACTGTCGGAAATGATATGACAAAGTTTCTTGATACAAATAAGGGCTCTTTAACAGGCTCCGATGTTACCAAGCTTCTTGAGAGAGGATTGGGTATGAATAACGACGGAAGCCATAACGCTACTATTGAGTATGCGGTAGGACCTGCTACGACAGGTTATATAAACGATAATCTTATACGGCCGACAAAACGTGTTGATATGTCGACTTACATTTCAAATAATCCTTCCGATTTTACGGATGGCGGCGCATTCCTTGCTAAGCCAGCCAATATGCTCCAGGCTACATATGATGACTTTAAAACTTTTTTTACAAATTTCAGGAATAATGCTTATAGCGGCGGAGCTTCTAAGTTCCCTTTTACGCAATTCGGTTATACCTATTTTTGGGATAACGGCGGTTCGACGCTTTCCGAGATACAAGGGATGAGCGAATTTGTTATTCTTCCAAATCAGAATTTTTCGGGAACTGTTTTAGGAAATAATTACGGGACCGTTACGGTTTATGGCATATATCCGACGCAGTCTTATATCTATACTAGGAATGATGGGACCAATTTAAGCACCACTACGGGCTCGGAATACGGAAATGGTTTTGCAAGTTTCGATGTCAATGGTACCTGCGATACTATCTGGGCGGGGCATCGTTTCCAGACCAAAATTAAAACGGATTTAACTAATAATAACAAAATAAAAATCGCTAACGGAAGTTCTTTATCCGGCGGGCAGGGAATTTTGGTTTGGTCGTTAAATTATGAAATTGAGAATAGAGGCACTATATCCGGGGCGACTACCGTAAAATGGGGTGAAGTCGGCACAGATGATATCGCAATTCTTTTTAAAGGCGATACAACGGTATATTCCGCCTTGGTCCCGGTGCCGACCAGCGGAAATAATACAGTAAATAATTACGGCGAGATATCAACTTCTGCAACCGGCACAGCGATAAAAATAGAAAGCGGTAATTCAGTCATTGCAAATTATCACGGTGGGACAATTTCAGGTCTCACGGCTATAGATAGTTCCACGGCCGGCGGAACAATCAGCATAACAAACCGCGGAACGATTTCCGGAGATATTGATTTAAATGCTGCTACTACGGCGACCCTCGATGTAGGAAATAGTGCGCTGACAATTAATAACGGCTATGTTTCCACATTAAATCTTTCGGCTAATTCAGCAACTAATTTTGGGAAGATTACAACAACAGGCACTTTAGTAAACGCGGCAACCAGCGTCGGCGTTACAATAGGCGGATACATTCCAAATAATGCAACTTTTAAAGTTGTAGATACAGGGGCCACGGGTATAACTGCTGTGCCAAGCGTAATTAGTTCGAGTAGCCCGATATTTAATTTTTCCGGAGATAAAACAACCGGCGATCTAATTTTAACTGCAACCCGCGCTAATAGCTACAATAGCTACGCATCTAATCCCGATGCTAGCGCAGCAGGTGCAGTCTTGAATAATCTTGCTATCAATAATACTGCAACAGGAGATATGCAAACAGTTTTAGGCAATCTTGATTCGCTAACTTCGGGAGATGAGATCGCTCAATCCCTCAACAGCATGGTCCCAGAAGTCGATGCGGGTGTTTTTAATAACACTACGTCTTCGTTATATAACTTCGTCGGAGCCTCTATTGATAGAGCTAATGAAGTCTTAAATGTTGCTTCAAGCGACTTAGCTAAAACAGGCATCTCTTCGGGTGACGAGATCAATCTAAACGGCATATGGGGCAAAGGCTACGGCAGTTATCTTACACAAGGCACGCGTAAAGGTGTTCTCGGATACGATGCGTGGAATGCCGGAACAGCAATAGGCATAGACCACCTATTTAATGACAATATCACACTTGGCCTAAGCGGAGGTTATGCTTACGGAAAAGTCTTTTCAGATGCTAATAGCGGAAGGACTGTTATCAACAGCGGCCAAGGAACAGTATACGGCGGATACCAGGATAAAAAATATCCTTACTTCATAGATGCAGCCGGTTCTTTTGCATGGAACTGGTATGACGGAAAACGCGATGTAAATGTCGGGACTGCTATAAATAGGCAAGCAAACGCCGCATATGACGGCCAGCAATACGGCGCCTACATAGGAGGCGGCTACAACTTCGATTTAGGCAATAACGTAAAACTTACACCACTTGCTTCACTTCAATACAGCCATCTTCGTCTTGAAGGTTATACTGAAAGAGGTGCCGGGTCTATGAACCTAACTACTAAGAGCCAAAATTACAACCTGTTGCAGTCAGGCGTAGGAGCAGGAGTAAGCTATTCTATGAAATCAAAATACGGCGTATTTACTCCCGAAGCCCACGGAAAATGGCTGTATGATTTTATGGGAGATGATATGGCTATGACATCGACATTTAACGGAGGCGGCGCATCGTTTAATTCCAATGGCTGCAAACCCGCCCAAAGCAGTTTTAACGCAGGAGGCAAGCTCTCTTTCGATATGGACAATAACGTATCTTTAGTCGGAACATGCGATACGGAAATAAAAGATCAATTCTTCGGTATTTATGGTTCGGTAGCGGTAAGGTATAGTTTTTAACCCGCGGGAAAATTACTTCTCTAATATTTTAAAGTAGGTTATGCAATGAAAGTTATTGCCTTTAACGGAAGCGCGCGCAAAGACGGAAATACAGCTATAATGATACGGCATGTATTTAAGGAGCTTGAAAAAGAAGGTATTAAGACTGAACTTGTTCAGCTTGCCGGAGAAAAAATTCAGGGGTGTACTGCCTGTTATAAATGTTTCTCCGCTAAAAACAAGCGTTGTGTAATAACCGATGACATAGTAAATGAATGTATTGAAAAAATGGAACGCGCAGAAGGGATCATCTTAGGCTCGCCTACTTATTTTGCCGATTGCACGGCGCAGATAAAAGCTTTAATTGACCGCGCGGGATTTGTTTCTAAGGCAAACGGAGAAATGTTTAAACGTAAGATCGGCGCTGCAGTTGTTTCGGTCAGGCGCTCCGGAGCCATTCATGCATTTGATACTCTGAACCATTTTTTTACGATAGGGCAGATGATAATTGTCGGATCTTCGTATTGGAATATAGGGATAGGGCGCGAAATAGGAGAAGTCGAAAAAGATGAAGAGGGATTGTTGACGATGAGCGTATTGGGTAAAAATATGTCTTGGCTTATAAAAAAGGTATATGGAAAATGATGTTTGTAAAAAAATAAATAGATGTCCGTCCCTATTAAAGATTCAAAACCAAATTTCAAATCCTAAGCCATTAAAGCTTAGGATTTTTTGTTTGAATAAAAATAGTTAAAAATAATAGGTCGTTATTTTTAATTTTCTCCGCGGGGTATATCTATAAGCAAGACATCGTGTTATAATATATAAAAAAGGATAAGAATAAAGTGTCGTATTTAAAAGTATGCGTGCTTAGAAGTAGTTCTAAAGGTAATTGCACCGCTATTTGGACGGAGAAATCCGGTATTTTGATTGATTGCTCCGGTATCAGCCTAAAGGACATCGGAAAAGACCTGGAAGATATTGAATTAGACCCTTCGCTTATTAGTGGCATTGTTATAACTCATGGGCATGTCGATCATATTTCTAAAAATACTTTCAAAATTGCAGATCACTACGAAATACCGATTTATATACATAATGAAACATATCAAGTCATTAAGGAGCGATATTGCGCCAAAGATCATCGATTGAAAATAGTGTATCATACTGAAAAGCCATTTATAATAAATGATCTGAAGATTGCGCCTTTTAAAACTTTCCATAACGGCGGTTATGTAGGGAGGCCCTTTGGTTTTTGTATAGAGTATAAAAATAGTAACTCGCGCTGCAAGGTTGGCTTTTTAACAGATACAAACAAAGTAACCGATAGTATGGTTAGGATGCTTTATGATTGTAAGTGTCTGATACTTGAATGTAATCATGACGCCCAGTTAGCTTGGAAAAAATCGCCAAATCAGTCGACCTGGAAAGAGCACCTTAATAATGAAGCTGCGGCTTGGGCGCTTGTAAAGATCAAAAATGGATCTACCGATAGAGCGGCTTTAAAACATGTTTTTCTTGCTCATATCAGCGAAAGGCATAATAAGGCTAAGACGCTTATCAGCCGGATATCAACCGATATGCGTAGGGAAAATATCACTGATTGCAGCCTTATGCTAACCTATCGTAAAAAAAGGACACAAGTGAAAGTTATAATATGAAAATTTTTACCGATAAAACTATACCACAGGATTTTCTCCCGGAGCATCTCGACATAAATGATGAATTTAAATCAGCATTTGATCTTATGGAATATACCAAGGAATGCCTTTTTATCACAGGTAAGGCGGGCACCGGCAAGTCGACCCTTCTAAAATATTTTAAGGCCAATACGGGTAAAAAAATAATTGTTTTAGCTCCGACAGGTGTCGCGGCGGTCAATGTCGGCGGACAGACAATACATTCTTTTTTTAGATTGCCTCCAAAGATTATTCACAAAGATTCGATAAAGCCGCTTCGGGACAAGAAGTTAGTCGAGAATCTCGACATGGTAATAATAGACGAGGTATCGATGGTCCGCGCGGATATTATGGACGGGATTGATTATGCGCTACGCCTTAACCGCGGTAAAATGAAGACGCCGTTTGGGGGAGTTCAAATGGTATTTTTTGGCGATCTTTTCCAGTTATCTCCTGTGGTCGAAAATGAAGCAAAAGAGCTCTTGGCAGAGCGATATCCAAGCCCTTATTTTTTCAGCGCCAAAGTGTTTAACGATTGCAATCTTAGATCCGTTGAGTTATCGACCATATATAGACAAAAAGATAGTTCGTTTATGGAACTCTTGAATAGGGTGAGGAATAAAGAATATACCGAAGAGGATCTGGATATATTAAACAAAAGGGTCCACGAAGACGCCGCAGTTTTTAAGAAAAAAGACGAGACAGTAATCCTGACAACGACGAATAGCCTGGCAAATACAATAAATCAGGATCGCTTATCGCGTCTTCCCGGAAAAGAAATAACATATAAGGCTTTGGCTTCCGGAAAATTTGAAGAGTCGGCTTACCCGACAGATACCGCATTGAGGTTAAAAAAAGGCGCGCAGGTCATACTGATAAAAAACGATCCTGCAAAGCAATGGGTAAACGGTACTTTAGCCAAAGTCGTCGCCCTCTCTGAAGATTCGATAGTCGTAAATATCAATGGAAATAGATGCGATGTCCCTATAGCCAGATGGCAGAAGATCGAATATAGCTACAACGAAGATGAGGATAAGATAGAGGACGAGGTTGTGGGGGATTTTGCGCAGTACCCTCTTAAGCTGGCATGGGCCATAACGATTCATAAGAGCCAGGGTCAAACCTTTGACAAGGTTATAATAGACCTGGGATACGGTGCGTTTACCCACGGACAACTTTATGTGGCATTATCTAGGTGCACGGAGCTTGGCGGCATAAGGCTCCGGCGGCCGGTAACCGCAAAAGACATAATATTTGACCGGCGTATTTATGAGTTTAAGGATAAATTCGCCAGCCTCTTTTAATCGGCAATAGATAGGACACTCTCGCCGGAGCATAAATTTAAAAGTATGCCGGTTATGGAAGATCAGACTCAAGCCTTAAAAACGGCTTGAGTTTTTTTGTCCAAGAGCATCCACTTTAGATATTTATACATTGACTCTTGACAAATGGCTAAAATATGATATACTTCTATTGTTATGAAACTATCGAACTATTGCAGGATATTCAAGGCACTGTCGAGCGAAGAAAGGTTAAGGATCTTTCTGGCTTTATATGTAGAATGCTGCTCTGGCAATGAATGTATGGAAATGGCTTTTACAAAGACATGCGATCAGGTGAAGATCTCACGTTCTACTATTTCTCATCACTTTAAGGAATTGCGTAATGCAGGTCTTATCAGTTCAGAAAGGGTCGGGAGGACTTTCCGCTATAAGGTAAATCAAAGTGCTGTGAAATTGGTAGAGGAGCTTTGGAGCATAAAGTCGATCCCCGACATATGATAGGAGGGTGACTATGGTTAGAAAAAGACGCAGATCTGCTTTAATGATTATCATGGTCCTTATTATAGGGACCTTTGCAGTTTTAGAGGGTATGAAATCATTGCCCAGACCTGATAATAAAGTATGCAATATCAAACCAAATGAGGAACCAGTAACTTCCACCGAGCTTGGGATAGGATGGTCAACCGAAACCGACATGGATCTAGCCATAAAAGATGCTATCAGTATGGCGCTCGATGGTAAGAAATACAGGAACCCTACTTTTGCCATTATCCTTGGCGCGGCCAAAAAGAACGGAGAAGGCGTACTAAAAAAAGCGCGCGAAATTATGGGGGATAGGACTAAGATATACGGTGAAATGTCAGGGAATGAGGAGCTTACTAACTCTGTTGTTGTGATAACTATTACATCAAGTGATATAAAATTCGGCGTAGGCTCGGCAGAGGTATCAAGCTCGTCTTCAGCGTGCCATGCTGGAAAAGAGGCTATCCAAAAAGCGGTCAAAAGCGCTGGCAATAATACGCGTGCGCCGAAACTCGTGCTTTTGATTCCTGCTATGGGCCAAGAGGCTCAGACTGTCAAAGGAGTAAAAGAGATTGTAGGCAAAGCTAATATCGTTGTTTGCCGGACCCTTGGAAATACTAATTTTGGCGTATTCGGAGATAAGAAGCTGTATGCAAATGGTGTCTCTTCAGCGGTTATTTATACAAGCTTACCAATAGGGTATAGCATTATTAAGAGGACATTTCTGGGGGTCAAAAAACCTGATTTGATCAATCGGTTGTTTGTCTGGAGATGTCCGATCTTAGGGAAGAATACATAATCGGACTTATAAAGTTTAGGTGCAGTTATAGTTTTTGTTTCCCGGCATAGAGATATTGGTTCAGGGCGCCTTAATGGCTTACTATGATATTGGCGGGAATCACAGAGAAAAATGCTGTGCCTTGACAGTATAAAATATATTAAAAATAAAAAGTTGCTATTAAGGCGCCGATGCTGTAAAATGCCAAACATAATGACAAATGCTAAAATTCCTGAAATGAGACATTATACATGAAAATATTTTTGACCGGGGCGAATGGTTTTTTGGGAACCGTTCTTTTACGGGAATTACTTATGAAGGGGCATACTGTAACAGCGCTTGTGCGCCAAAAGCGCGGAAGTGATGCCAATACCCGCCTTAAAGAATCCTTATTTGATTACGATCCGTTGTTTCCATACGATAAAACTCTCGGTAATACTCTGTTTGTAGTAGAAGGGAATGCTACTCAGCCAAATTTCGGCCTGGATGAAAAGTCTTATTCCTTGTATACTAAAAATGCAGATATCTTACTTCATAACTTAGCCTGCACTGCTTTAGAGACCGACTGGAACATATATGAAGAGGTCAATATAGGAGGTACTCTCAAGGCTATTGAATTTGCGTCCCTTACCAAGAATAAGGCTATGGCTTATGTTAGCTCTGCTTATGTTGCCGGAGCAAGGACCGGCTTAGTATATGAGAACGAACTTGATGTGAATGGAAGTTTCAGGAATAGCTATGAACGAAGCAAAGCTACAGCTGAAAATGAGGTCCGTAAAGCGCAGGCTTCGGGGAGGATCAAAGCGATGATCCTTCGTCCAAGTATAATAGTAGGAGATTCCAAGAACGGATGGATGTGTGAAGAGCACCATTTTTTTGATTTCATACGTCGTTTATCATGGATACATAGGCTGATACTTAACAGGGCAGGCTCCGGTGAGCTTTCCGGCGATCGCCGCTTTAGGATCCTCGGAGACCCTAAAACCACGAAAAATTTTATCCCTGTCGATTATGTAGCAAAATTAATAGCAATGCTGGTATCTAGTGAAGCGGCATGGGGAGGGACGTTTCACTTGACTCATCCTGAGCCGATATCTCTAAAAAATCTTATGAAATATGTTCAAGGGTTTTTGTCATGGCCGGAATTGTCATGGTGTAAAAAGGAAGATACTGAAGAGCTGTCAGTGCTTGAACGTAGATTTTTCCGTTCGATACAGATATACGAAAGATATTTTTGGCAGGAACCGACTTTCAATCAGGATCAGCTAAAAGCTGTACTTGGAGCAAACTTGCCTAAACCGAGAGCTTTGTCCGAAGAGTTAGTGACACAGATGGTCGGGTTCGTCCAAAAGAAATCTATCCAGAAAGAGATGCTTCGAAAAGAGATGTCACGAGGTCGTCAAAAGGCAGCTATTGCTTAGGCAGTATTTCGTCATTTCACAGATATTTTCCGAAATCCCCGGCTATTTCCTCAATCGCGTTTAAATAAAGCCCAACATTGTCTTTGGTTGTTTTTACGCTTACTATTCCGGCGATTTTCCCATCCTTTGTCGGTATCGAAAAATTTCCGAAAGCGATGAATCCCTCCAGGATAACATCACTTGAAGGCGCAACAAAGAAGTCAGCATCTTTAATGGTTGTTATAACTATTGATCCCAGTACGTTTGAAAAAAGTTTTATCATAAACCTCTGCATAAACCAATATACCGGCGCCGGCAATAAAGCAAATATCTCAAATAGTTTATATATTCCATTGATCCTCGCGTGCGCCCTTGAAAGTTTGCGGTTAAATGCCAGCTGATATTCCAAAAAGCTGTCAACAAGCCCGGGATTGTCGATGTATTTAGAGGGCCTTATGCTTACAAATCCGAGAGTCCGTTCCCTATTATCGGATTTTGCCAGGTCGACCGGGAAAAGAAATCGACGTTTTGAAAATATATAATGTTGCCCAAGGCCCCAGCCTAGCATACTGATAACTGTAATGGGAGATGATAATTTATCCGCATATTTTTGATTAAGCTCTTCTCTTATTTTTAGTAATGGACGGAAATCTACAAGTTTTTCTGCATGGTACTTCCCGCTAGGTCCGCTTGTCGTTGAGCACAGTTCAGGAATGATCGGATTTTTTTTATAAGACATTGAAGGTAGGATCAGTTCACCGCATGTCTTCCAACGCGCTTTAAGAGAGTTCAGGATTTCCTGCATAGGAACTCCGTCAATTGAAACATGAGCAATCTGGAACCAAAGGTCAGCCTCTTTTAAATCGCCTGTCAATCTGCAGCAAATATTTAATATTCCAAAACCCGGATGTTTGCGTTTTATAAAATCAGGGTATTTAAAACGCGATACATCATTATGTGTGTCATTAGCCGTTAGTATTTCAAAATGTATAAATGTGCTGTTCAAGATTCTTTTTAAATACCGCGAAGCATCCTTAGATCTATTTTTTGGAACGGGCGGATGTGACTTTAACCACTTTAGCAGATCTTTCTTTAACCTCCGTGGGCGGTATTCATCTTTAAAATTATTTAACTCATTATATTTATTAACCATTGTTCTATCTAATAAGTTCATGTAATCTTCACTAATAGATCTGAATGAGCCATGGGACTGATCAAGATATGGTTCAATGCTGTCGAGTGTCCCGTCGGCCTTAAAAACGGCACAGACAATATCTATAGGGTCTTTTTTCTCATGCTTAGTTGAAAATTTTCCCCAACTGAGCTGGCGATGTGTTATCGGATAATCTAACAAAAACAAAGCAAGTCTTTTAATAAGATGTTTTTTTGCGATGCCAACGGATACATTTTCTTTAGCGGGAAAATCGGACCAGAGGTCCAATCTGAAAGCAGCCAGAATAAATTTAGTATGCTCGGTTCTTAGATACACCTGTGCCGCAGTGCGCCAACCGTCTTCTTTTGGCTTGAGTTTAAGGTGTTTAATGCATTCAGAAATCCTTGCAAAAGAGCATAGCTCAAAGATAGAAGACATTAATCGGTCAAAAAGTTTTCGTATCTTTAACTGCCTTATCAATAAGAATAGAGACGGCTGTTTTATTTTGGCCAAAAATTCCGAGATGATCTTAGCCAGTTCCTCCGGACATTCTTCCTGGGGGGGAATGTCCGCACATAGGGATAATTTTTAAATTTACGTTAGGAAGCTCTTGTTTTAAGGCATATGATTCTTCAACAGGGATAAGGCGGTCTTTTTCGCCGCTTACGATGAGTGCCGGGACGTGTATCTGACTGAATTTTTCGTGTATATGGAGCATATCTTTAGATACAAATTGCTCAGCGCTTCTTACTAGGCTTCTTTTTGCTTCAGGGGAATCCAGGTTTTTGGTGTATGCGCTTATGAGGTCTTCAGTTATCTTTGAACGATCATAAAAGACTTCCCGAAGGACATTTATTACCAGTTCGCGCGATGGAAAGATGCTGAGCCCTAATATATTGCCGATAGGTATCCTTAATTTTGCTATAAAATCAGGTATATGTTTAAAATATGCTACCGTATCTATTAAGATAAGGCCGGCTATCCGCTTCTTTATGTTTTTCGATATGAGTAAGACAAGGCTGACTATCCCTCCGAAAGAATGCCCTACTATTATTACATTATCCAGATTTAGCCGATTGATGAATTCCGACAATATTTTTGCCTGGTCATAAGCCGAATAATTCCTGTCGCGGGGCTTATCGGAGCGGCCAAAGCCTTTGAGGTCTATGGTTATATATCTGAATCTGCCGGGAAGTAGTTTTATCAGGGCAAGCCATGTATGCGAAGATGAGGCAAACCCGTGAACCAATATTACGGGTTGTCCGCGGCCTTTTTCGCGGTATGCGATGTTTATATTATTTATATTAATAGACTTATAGTTTTGGGTAATAATTTTTTTTATCCTATCTATTATATAACAAATAGTCCGCAGTTCTAGAGCTTCATTTGGTTCGAGTTCTTTTTCAAAAGATATTATATCAAAAATTAACTTAACAAGTAAATAAACTTAAAAAAACCGTCAGATCATGCCTGTCTCTTTTTGAAGATTTGATTTTATCGGCATATTTGCATAAAAACCAATTTTAGGGTAATTGATACAATAGAAATTAGTCAAAAAAAAAGAGAAACCCCCCATTGCCTTTTTTATGTATTCATTTAAACTGATATCAGTAAAAAAGGGGAAATATGAATAAGATTCTATTTTTTATTATCACGCTTATTTTGTCAGCCCCGTTAGTTCATGCTAAAGAATTTCCAATGTATGATTTCAAAGACATTGGGATTGAAATGTGGTTTCGCGATAGTGAACACGCTTTCTATCTGAACAACAATGGGAATGTGGCGGGGCAGCTTACAGATAAAACCGCTTTTTTTTGGGACGAAGGTTCAGGCATAACAAAAATAAATCAAAGTTTTCTTATCAGGGGCCTTAATAATAAAGGAGATGTCCTTGGCTACAACAACAAATATATTTTTATCTGGAATAAAGCTTCAGGCATGAAAAAGATCCTCGATTACGTTCCCGGTTATGGTTTTTATCCCTCGAGTATAAATGATTCTTGTGTGGTAGCGAGGGAATATAGCCCTTTAGGAGGCGAAGACTTTAAGCCGGTTTGCGCTGCCACGTGGAGCCAGGATAAGGGTGTAACAGAGTTTAGGTCCATGGGAGGCACGAGTGACGCGAGGTGTATTAATAACCGCGGGTCGATTGCAGGAATGTATAGCCTTGATAAATATGGTCGTGTTGCCAATAGAGCTGCCATATGGGACGAACCTGACGGGATGAGAGAAATAGGTTCTCTTAGCCAAAGTGAAATTCAATTTACAATTGTTTATGATATCAATGAACTGAATGAAGTTGTAGGCTCAACTCCTGTCGATGGGAGAAGTCCCAGGCACGCTTTTATTTGGAATGTAAATGAGGGCATAAAAGATATACATCTATTGGGAGTCAATAGCATAGCCAAATCCATAAATAGCTCTAGCGTTGTGGTGGGAGAATATTCTAGTTCAGACTATAATAATTTTGCTTTTATCTGGGATAGTAAGGAAGGGATGAGGAAACTCCAGGATTTGATCCCATATGAGGAAGGGTTAAATCTTATGTGGGCCGATGGCATTAACGATTCCGGCCAGATAGTAGGTGGTTTTACAAGGGATGGACATACGCGTATTTATGAAGACGGAGAAGAGATGCCTATATTATACGGATTTTTACTGACCCCTAAGGTTATTATTCCTGAACCAGTATCAATATTTCTTTTCGGACTTGGCGGCGCGGTAATAGTTTTTATTAAGATATGGAAATGATCGCTCAATAATAGGATATTGATATATGATGATATAAGTAAAGACGTGTTATTATTATCATTAAGTGGGGACAAGAGAGGACAGATGTATATAAGATTATATTTGGTACGCCTTTCTTTGTACCCGAAGGGATAGGCCTAAATAGTCATCCTAAGCTTTATGGTATCAAGGGAATTATTCAGAAAAAATAAGGTATAAAAAGGCGGATTATTTAATAATTGTTTTGAAGGTAAAATCTTTAGCCCTGTTTGCTTAATGCGATCAGGGTTTTTCTTTTTCAGAAAAGAAAAGCCTGTTTAAAATTCCTTAGTGGAAAAAGGTCAATAAAAGGTGTATTCGAATCAATGCTATATTTTTTCAAAGGGTTTAGAATATAGTGCTTATTAAATCATGTAAAAATGCCGTGAGGAGTTATTTTTATGAAAAATACCAAAAGGAAAATTATTTTTTGGATAGTAATATCATTATTTTTTGAATTTTGTGCCGGTATTGCGGCAAAAGCGCAAGAAGTACCAACGGAAATAATCGTTGATAACGGTTTTAGCGGAACAACCAATCACGGAACATGGATACCTACGTCTGCCTCTGATTCTTATGGCTCTGGTTCGCTTTTGGGCTATTACGATTCAAGGTATGCGTGGCATGCAAATCTGCCGCAATCGGGCCGTTATAAGGTATATATGTGGTGGAGCCGATCGCCAAATAACATGACCTATGCACCGGTTACCATAACACATTCCGGCATAGACAATATAGTATATGTGGATCAGACAATGAATGGAGGCAGGTGGAACCTTCTCGGTATCTATGACTTTGATAAAATTAGAGGCGGGACAGTCAGCGTCAAATCGCTCAGCTATAATATTTATACAACATGCGCAGATGCCATAAAATTTGTTTATGTCCCTGCCGGCACCCCCCCTGTGGCTTATATAGATTCTATAACTCCTAATCCCGCAGCGCCTTCAAGCAAGGTCAGGTTTTCCGGGCACGGTACCGATCTGAACGGAAAGATAACAGGTTATAGCTGGCGTTCAAGCTTAGACGGGACCTTTGACGGTTCGGCTGCCGGGCTGACGAAAACAAATCTTTCAACAGGCAAGCACACTATCTATTTTAAGGTACAGGACAATAGCGGTAATTGGTCGGAAGAAGCGTCTACGGAGGTTAATATAGATCCCTCTATGACAAGCACGGAACATATATATATCAGTCTAGGATATTCTCCTTCTATTATGAAGCCTGATCTGGAATATTTTTTTAAGACCATTGGCGCAACCAAGAGCGGGCAGGTATGGGTATACAGAAATGCTAAAGGCAGGACCCATTTTATTCACCTTATTGATGACCCAATAGGGTTCAAACGTTCTCTTACTACTTCAAATGCGCATGTGATTTTTGTCGGCCACTCCAATTTTGGCATGGGGCTTGTTTTCTCTTCCGAAGATGAGATAGCGAAAAAATCAGTGAATGATCTGCGTTATATGGATGATGAAAGAATGGAAAATTACGGTTCAAAAATTTTCCGTGTTAATCTGCAGGTAGTGAAAAAAAACCATTCTTTTCCGCTGTGGTGGCCAACATTTAAAGACGGGACAAGCGCCATTATGCCGTATAACTTCAATGACCCAAAAGGGGCTCCTCCGTATAACTATTATTTGACTTATCAGGTACCCGGAGACTCGACCTATTATAAGGTTGAAACCGCCCGCGCTAGCGCTCTCCAGAGGTTCCCGGAAAGCGGGAAGCCGGCGTGGTATTCCGCTACGGGCGAAGCGCCCGATCCGTCGAATTTGGACCACCGAAAATATTTTATCACTAATACCGCATCATACGTACCGGATGTTGAGATCGCAGGTAACTGGGCTGAAGACCTGGATCTAGATTCGAGTTATGGCAAGACCTATCACTGGTCAGGGCCCGGTTCAGGTGAAAATAAATTTAGATTTTATTTTACGATCTCTACGCCCGGAAATTATAACGTCTATTCATGGTGGCCGGTTTTGGAAAAAAATACCAGATCTGCCCGCTATACGATCAATAATAATTCGGTTAATGTAGTAGTTTACGCCGACCAGACAATTAAGGGCAAACAATGGAATACCCTGGGGCAATATTATTTTCAGAGCGGGCGTTATTGGGTATCGTTGGATAATAATACACCCAGCGGCAACGTGATCGCTGACGCAATCAGGATAAGGTCAGCAGATCTTACAGTATCAAAAATTGTTGATAATATCTGTTATCCAAAAACACACTATAAAGGGCTTGTAGCTATTTCCCGCAGGGACCTGGCTATTTCACCGGACAAATTTAAATATTCAAGACTGTTTAACCTGGGATGTTTAACCGGGATCTGCTTTATTGATGCGTTCAACAGGGGTAAAGTGTTCTATGCTTTGACTGAAACCTCCGAAATGATGGTAACCGTTTACCTCAAATATTATCTGGAGGGCAATACCGACGCATTTATATGGCAGAAGATGCAGGCAGTCCGTCCGGGTTTTGATTATTATGATTTTAATAAAAAGCCGTCAGAGCAGCAATAATCGGTTTTGTTATCCGGATTTATTAAATTAATAAAACAAAACTTGTTACAAAAGCATTATTACGGCTATGTTGCAGGTATTTATCCGTTATTAGCAACTGATGGCTAACCTTTCCTCGGCAGCATAACTTGTGCAGGTATTCGCATTCTTAAAAAGTAAAAATAAACTACTTCACTTATTTACTAAATTATATAACCAAATGGTCATTGATTTGTTGTTAAAGTTCTTGTAAAAGCATATCTTAAAAATGTTATAAGATATAATTGGTAGAAAAAAGTATGGTAAAAGTGGATTTGGCATATGGTTTTTCATATACCTTTTTGTAAAATAGTCTACAAAAAGGAGTGTTGTATGAAAAACATAATTGTTGTGTTCATGTCGGTAGTATTATTTTTAGCTGTCTCAGATCGCGCTTTTGCGAAGGATTTTTGGTTAAGTGATAGTTCGGGGAATGAGAAATACATATTTAAGAAAAACGAAATCCCGTGGATACATGTTGAATTAAAGAATAATGATACATCAATACTCGGATGGTGGGGATACGGGGGTAACAAAAATACAATATTTGAAGAAGGTTTTCCGAGGAAGTCTACTGTCAGCCGTGATCTTAAGAATTGGAATTGGCCTATTTTGCAGAAGGAAAATTCATATAATGTACACATTAACGGTTACGGGACTCTTCATGCCTGCGTGACCCCGGAGCCTGTAAGTGCGGCATTGTTTGCGATCGGCGCAGGTGTTTTAGGAATGATGAAGCGCTATAAGAATGGATCTTAATAGCACTGATTTTTAAAGATGTTGATAATGAAGAAACCGGCCTAAGTTATGGATAGGAACCAAAATCATCCGGGGCTTAATCGAGATATGGCTAATGATCAAAAGACAAATATATTCTGGACAGGCGGGTGGGATTCCACGTTCAGACTTATAAGCTTAATACTTGCCAATAAAGGCGAAATTCAGCCTTATTATATAATCAATTATAAGGATAGGGCCTCTACCCGGGTAGAAATAAAGTGCATGGATAGAATCAGAAAGATCGTATATAGAAAATATCCATGGGCCGGTACCAATTTATTGCCGACCGAATATATAAATGTCGAGGATATAGAATCTAATGAAGCGCTTAATACGTACTATAAAAATCTCCGTGCACGAGCCTGGTACGGGACGCAATATGGATTGTTGTCCAGGTTTGCTGAACAGAGCGGTGTCAAGGATATCGAGCTTACCGTAGAAAAAGAGACGTCGATACACAAATTACTCAAAGGATCTATAGATAAGATAGTTAATGGTGATGAGCACTATTATAAGTTAAGTCCTTTGGTTCAGGATAAAGATCTTTTGTTATTCAAATATTTTAAATTTCCGCTTTTTGATGTCAGCAAGATCGAAATGGAGACTATTGCCAGAAAATTAGGCTTTCTTTATATATTAGACAAAACCTGGTTTTGCCATAGGCCCCTAATAATGGGCTTATCGTGCGGAACATGTAATACCTGTACTTATGCGATGGAAGAGGGCATGGCGAGAAGGGTGTCTCTGGTAGGCAAAGCGAGATATTATCTCAAATTATTATTGTTAAAGCCAGGAGAATCAAAGATCTATCGCGGAGGTAATAAGGATAATTATAAGATCCTAAGGAGGACAAAGTTGTCCCAATTTTACGCAAAAAAAAACTAAAAAAGTCTATTTTTCGGCAAAGTATAAATCCCGAAGCCTTTTAGTACAACTTGTTCAGCAAATTCAAAATGGAATAGGGGTTTTTTATTTTTGGTAGAAAAAAGTCAATAAAAAGAATAATTGGGTCATTCACAAATTTTCTATATAAAATAAGATAGCTCACATGAAAAAAGATAATCTGGTATGTAGCAATATCATCGAGAAGGTCGCATGTAAAGCGGCTTTTTTGATTTTATTTATCTTTTTTTGCGAAATTTGGGCGCTGGCTCAAGAAACTCCACGATTACCTTCTGGGCAGGAACCGGGCGCGCAGGCAGAGCGTTATAAGTATGATAGCGAGAGAGCAAAAAAGTACCTTGAATATAAAACGCCAAAAGCCCCCAAGATAGAAATTGAAAAAGAGAAAGTTCGGCCGGAAATTGAAGGCCCATCCTTTATATTAAAAGAAGTTAATGTCACGGGATCCACTGAATTTAAAAGGCAGGATTTTGAATTTATTTACAAGCCTTACATCGGTAAATCCGTTACCTTTACCGATATTGAGACAATTGCCAATATGATAGAGTTGGAATATAAGAAAAAAGGGTATCTAACTTCCATAGTGTATATCCCCGAACAGGAGATCAGGGATGGTGCTGTGGAGTTACGTATTGCCGAAGGCAGAATGGGGTATCTGAATATTGAAAATAATAAGTGGTTTTCAACCGATTTTATAAAAAAATTCATTCACTTAAAAAAAAATGAGATTTTGAACATAAGGACTTTGGCAAGGGATATCCTGCGCCTCAACAAAAACTCTGACCTTGATATAAAAGCAGTGATTTCAACCGGCAAAGAGCCGCAAACATCCGATATATACCTGAAAGTGGACGACAAATTCCCCTGGCATATAGGGTTCCTGGAGGATAACCGCGGGTCACGCCTCTCAGGGAAGTACCGCTCTATGTGGACTATCCGCAGTTCAAACGTTTCCGGTCTCGGAGATAATATTTTCTTAAGCACGATCTATAGCGGCAAATCATTTGGCGAATCAGTAAGTTATAGTATTCCGGTAGGGACCTATGGGACAAAGCTGGGCGTAAATGCGACATATTTTTGGTCAAAGTTGGGTAAGGAATTAAAGCCTTTTAAGATCACGGGTAATACGCAGATCTACTCACCTTATCTGGCCTGGGAGCTCGAATTATCAGAAAGTTCCGAGACTTATGCGAATCTTGGTATTGACATTAAGTCCGTGATAAATAATGTAGGCAGCACCACTTCCTCGAATGACCAGCTTCGTATACCTTATATTGGTTTTGATGTATCAAAAATAGATATGACCGGCCAATCGTCATTTTCTCCCAGGTTTAGTTTTGGTACGGCAAGGTTTCTTGGAGCGTATTCGCGGGATTATTCCAAACTGAGCAGGCCGAACTCGGGAGGTTTTTTCTTCAAATATGAGCATTCATTGAATCGGCTGCAGAAGATGTTCCTAGAAAGTTACATGACGATCCGAAGCCGCTTCCAAACTGCTACACATACTCTTGCGCCCACCGAACAGTTCCAATTGGGCGGAGCGGATTCCGTACGAGGTTACCCTGAAGGTGATTACCTTGCGGATACAGGGGCAGTAGTGAATTTTGATTGGGTATTCCCTACATACTTCATACCCAATGACTTGAAGCTTCCTGGCCAGGATACTCCGTTGCGCAATCAGATACAACCGGTATTTTTCGTTGATATAGGAGGAGGAGGGTTAAGCAAGGCCTTTTCAGGGGAGAAAAAAAGTAAATTTCTTGCCGGAGTAGGAGGAGGACTTTTACTGCATTTTAAACATTTGTCAATGCGCCTCTATTGGGCAGGTAGTGTTGGTGATAAACCTACCCCAGGGGCAGGACCTTCCACATTTTACTTTACTTTTCAATCAGAGATGTAGGTATTTTATCTCGCTTACCGCGATACTTATATGACACTATCTTACTTCTAAAAAGAATAAGTAGTAAGAATAGGTAGAAAAAAGTCAAAAATAAGTATAATGCGCCGCTTTTCTTAATTGCGGATTTTTTTATAATTGTCATACCATATTAAATTCTATTAGAAAATCTTATGCTGAATTGGAATACATATGAAAACAAAGAAACTACTGAATAGCATTTTAATTATTGGCGGGAGATATCGGGGGCTCGATCGGTATTGCCGATTTTTTTGTTGAGGGTATAAGTAATGAAAATGGGTAGAAAAAAGTCAAGAAAAAGTAGAAACCGACACTTTTCTAAATCACGGATTGTTTTATAATTATAAATGATATTAAAAAATATTATATTGGATTGAAATGCATATGAAACCAGAAAAATTGCTTGTTACAAAAGAGGCGGCCGAGATCTTACGTATTAGCGAGGGGCATTTACGCCTTTTGGTAAGGCAGAAAAAAATCGCCGCATACAAAGAGGGGCGGCGCGGCGGCTACAGGATCTCAGATCAAGAGATAGAAAATTATATTGCCATGCGGCAAAAGTCGTGTGGCATTTAATTTTTTTGATATCTATGTCTTTTCTGGTAATTGTTACAAAGTTTTAATTTATAACTGCAATGACTATTTAAAATATATGATTAAGCCGCGTATAGGAGGGAGCAAAAAAGATGCTTAAGCAGTATTCTACCGTATTCAGAAGGCTTACGATACTGGCCGACTTCGGCATAACTCTTCTTGCTTTTTACCTCATATATTACCTGGAGACCAAGGGTGATATATATATGTATACGAGTTTTAAGGGCCTCCCGGTTGTGTTCGCTGTTATCTGGGTTGCAATGCTCTATTTCTTCGAAATGTATGAGTCTTTCAGGATAAAGTCTATCAATGAAATAATATATATTATACCGAAAGCAGGTATATTCACTCTCTTATTTTTTATCAGTTTTATTTTCATGTTCAATATGACATATATAGGAAGAGACATAATAGTTTTTTCTATTTCGCTGTCAGCGCTCTTGATATTGGCTGAGAAGATCATACTGATAACCATAGTAAGGATCATGCGTGAAAAAGGGCATAATTACCGGAACCTTCTTATTGTTGGTACGGGTAAAAGGGCAGAAAACCTGGTTTCATTGATCGAAAATCACAATGAATGCGGGTTCAGGATAATCGGCATGGTTGACAAGGACCCTTCAAGAAAAAATCAATCCATAAATAATTATAAAGTACTCGGGTCTTTTGATGATATCCCAGATATCGTAAATAATAATGTTGTGGATGAGGTCATATTCGTTGTGCCGCGTTCCTGGATTTACGATATAGAGGATATCATGCGTTTTTGTGAGACCGAGGGGCTTAAAGTGCATGTAGCACTTGACTATTTTAACCTCAAACTTTCACGGCCCAGACAGGCCGATTTTCATGGTTTTCCCTTACTAACCTTTGAGTGCACGCCGAATAAAGTGTGGTCTCTTTTAATAAAGCGTCTTATTGATATCATTTTTTCATCTATTGCTCTCGTCATATTGTCGCCGCTTTTGACGATCATCGCGGTTATTATCAAACTTACATCAAGCGGCCCTGTATTCTTTAAGCAGGAAAGGTGCGGGCTCAATGGCAGGAAGTTCGTATTTTATAAATTCAGGACCATGTTTGAAGGCGCAGAAGCTATGCTTGATAGCTTAAAGAAATTTAATGAAATGGATGGCCCTGTGTTTAAGATGGAAAATGACCCCAGGATCACGCCGATAGGCAGATTCCTAAGAAAATTCAGCCTGGATGAGTTGCCCCAACTGTGGAATGTTATAAAGAACGACATGAGCCTTATAGGGCCCAGGCCGCCGCTTCCGAAAGAGGTCAAAGAATATGATTATTGGCAAAGGCGGCGTCTTAGCATGAAGCCCGGCTTGAGTTGCATATGGCAGATCAAGGGCCGCAATAAAATACGCGATTTTGAGGAATGGATGAAATTGGATCTCGAATATATTGATAATTGGTCGTTATGGCTGGATGTGAATATACTGTTAAGGACGATACCGGTAGTGGTATTTGGTATAGGCGCTAAGTGAAAAAATAACCGGCTTAGCCAAGGTTTAAGGGATAAATGTATGAAAAGGGAATGCAGGCGATATGAGTCTTAAGCAGAAAACTATAAAAGGGCTGTTCTGGTCTTTTGTTTCTCAGGGCGGCAAGCAGGTCAGCAGTTTGATCATTACAGCGGTATTGGCGCGTTTACTTTCGCCAAGTGATTTTGGTATTGTCGGGATGGCGGTAGTGTTCACGGGTTTCGGGGATGTTTTTAAGGACCTGGGGCTAAGCAAAGCTCTTATACAAAAACAGGACATAGATAATAGCCATTTATATTCGGCTTTCTGGATCAATATAGGATTCGGGTTATTGCTTACCTCGGTCATTATATTGATATCACCCCTTATTGCATTATTTTATAATAAGCCGGAGCTCAAGCCGATCTTGATCGTTCTGTCGTTCAATTTCATTATCTCTTCTCTTACCATAATTCATCAGACTATTTTAACGAAGGAAATGGACTTCAGAAGCTTAACTATACGGGATATTGTCGCAATAGCGGGCTCAGGAGCGGTCGGGATAATCCTTGCATATAAAGGTTTCGGAGTTTGGAGCCTAGTTTTCCAGATGCTATCCTATACTATTTTAAACAGCTTTTTACTGTGGAAGCTTTCCGAGTGGCGGCCAAAAATATTTTTTTCTTATTCTGCGATAAAGGACATGCTGCATTTCAGTATTAATTTCACAGGTTTTAATATTGTCAATTATCTTGCAAGGAATATGGATTATCTTTTGATAGGAAAATTCTTAGGCCCGCAGGCACTCGGACTTTATACTATTGCGCACAAACTAATGATGTTCCCGCTTCAGAATATATCCTGGGTTATCACAAAGGTGTTATTCCCTGCTTTTTCAAAAATCCATAACGATCTGGAGCGCCTCAAGAGAGTCTATCTGGTAATAATCAGGTCCATTTCATATATTTCTTTCCCGCTTATGGCAGGTTTGTTTATAGTAGCCCCGGAATTCGTCAATGTTGTCTTTGGGCCGAAGTGGGCAGGGGCAATAATTCTGATAAGGATATTATGCATTTGCAGTATATTCCATTCTCTTTACACTACCACTACAAGCATTATTTTATCCCAAGGTAAGGCGGATTGGCTTTTTAAGCTCAGCATCTTAAATGTGATCTGCACCAGCTTGGCTATCTTCATAGGTTTGAATTGGGGGTTAGTCGGAGTGGCAATAAGCTATACAATTGAACAGATTGCCTGGACTATATTTATCCAGCATATAACAAATTCATTGATCAGTCTTAATCTATTTTCATATTTCCAAGGTATCAAATTAAGCTCTGTTGTTACATTTGTAATGTTCGTCATTGTTATTATAGCAAGAATTTTCATGAACAATATAGGGCTATTTAGTTTAACCATATGTGTTTTTCTTGGTGTATCTATCTATTTAGCCTTGTTGTTTTTTTTCGCGAGGAAAGAAGTCGGGGAGTTAATTTCCAGAAGTTATATGAGGGCATAAAATGTCAAAAAAAATCGGTATTCTGACGTATCACTACGCTATAAATGATGGAGCAGTGCTTCAAGCTTATGCGCTTTCAAAAGCCTTAAGCAGTTATTTGCCAGATTATGAAGTAGAAATAATCGATTACCGTCCGTTGAGCGTTGAAATGAAAAACATCAAAGAAACTTTGATCACAAAGAAGCCAAAGACGCTTATACCGAAAATTTCAAGGTACCTTAAATTCAATGAATTTGTTAAAAGCAATCTTCCCTTGAGCAAAGAAAGGATCGTTTCCAACGACTACAGGAAAGTCAGGCAATATTTAAAAGGGCGTTATGACATTATAGTAGTGGGAAGCGATGAGATCTGGAAACTTGAAAAGGGCCGTTTTGCGCGCCCCTTCCCGAATATATACTGGCTGCCGGGGAATCTGGGGGCTAAGAAAATCGCTTTTGCAGCATCCGCAAATAAATTATTTTTAGAGGATCTTAGTGAAAATCATAAGGATTGGATCAAGACGTGTTTAATAAATTTCTCATTGATCGGTGTGCGCGATACTCATACTTTGGACTTAATAAGAACGCTCAACTTTTCCAACCTGTCCAATATTACGAAGATCCCTGATCCGACATTTTTATTAGAATTGGACCATGAGGATTCGTTCAAGCAAAATCTTGAAAGGTTCGGAGTTGATTTTAATAAACCAAGAGCAGGCGTTTTGCTTACAGAGAAAAAAGCCCGTAAAGAGATAGGTGACTATTTAAAAAATAACGGCTATCAGGTGATCGCGCTGAGTTATTTTAATGAAAATGCCGATGTTAATTTATTTAACAGGCTTAACCCTTTAGAATGGGCCCGATCGTTCAAATACTTTGATTTTTGCGTTACAGACAGATTCCATGGCGCGATCTTCTGCCTTAAAAACAGTATCCCTTTTGTTGCGATAGATGATATTTATGATTACGCAAACTATGACAGTAAAATTGCCTGCCTAATGGAAGAATTCAGGCTTTCGAACTTCTACTACGACATTATGGATGACGGTTTTAATATCCTGAGTTTTATAAAAATGTTCAAGTCTTCCAAGGAATCTTTTGATCCGGATATGATCAGTAAAAAACTAATTGAAAAAAAGAACGAAGGCTTATCGTTTATAGATAAGTTCAACAGGATCAGATAGGGGGCATAGATGAAGAGCCTTATTAAGAACATTTTGCCTGAAAAACTGAAAATTTTTATCAAGATCTTACTAAGCTTGCCGGGTATTTTTTCAAATTATCTGTATGATCTTGTAAGGTTCATCAAATATTCATCTATGTTTAAAAGAAAGAATAACCGCAAATACCTTACAACGCATATCATGCTCTTAACCCATTCTATCGAAAGGGCGCTTGCTTTGAAGAATGTCCGTCTAGGTTTTGGTAAAGCGCGTATCGTTCTTTTGATCGACCTTCTAAAAAGATATGAAAAAGCCGGTTTCGATATTTTTAATAATGTTTTTATCCTTGGCGTGACAGTGCTCGACAGCTATCTGTCATTTCATGATAAAAATAATTTCAAGATCGATATAAACGCCGAAGACATACTCTATTTAAGGAATCTTCTTCCCCAGAATATCAAAAAAAGAGGCGGTACCATAGAGTTTACTAAACAAAATCTTCTAAAAAACAGTAAGTCAGATTTCCATACGCTTGCTTCAAGCAGGTTCAGTGTCAGGGATTTCAGCGGTGATGAGGTAGATATAAATCTTATTATCGAAGCGGTTAAGATCGCACAAAAGGCCCCCTCGGTCTGTAACCGCCAGCCGGTACGGATATATATAGTTAAGGATAAAGACGATATAGAGAACATTATCAATAACCTTAGCGGTGTCAGAGGATTTGAAAATTCAATAGGCAAGTTAGTGATAGTTACATCAGACCTGTCCCGTTTTGTAAATCTGGGCGAAAGGAACCAATGTTATATTGATGGAGGCATATTTTTAATGTCATTATTATTTGCACTCCAGTTCAAAGGTTTGGCTGCCTGTACCCTTAATTGGTCAGTTGAAATGAATAGAGACATGATCTTAAGGAAAATAGCGGGCATTGAACGCGATGAGAATATCGTAGCATTGGTTGCGGTGGGGCATCTAGCCGATAAGTTCACAGTTCCTGTGTCCAACAGGGTAGATACCCAAGAGATCTTAACAATAGTGTGAGCCTAATTATGCCAAAGATCAGCGTAGTGATGTCTGTTTATAACGGTGAAAAGTATATAAAAGAGTCCGTCGAGAGCATATTAAGCCAGACTTTCAGGGATTTTGAATTTATCATTATAAATGACGGGTCAACGGATAGTTCAAAGGATATTTTACATAACTATAGCCAAAAAGATCAGCGCATAAAAGTAATTGATCAGGAAAATATGGGGCTCACAAAGTCTTTGAATAAAGGTATTCATCTAAGCAAAGGCGAGTATATCGCCCGGCAGGATGTTGATGATATTTCTCTTCCCGAACGCCTCGCCAAAGAGTTTGAGGCTTTGTCATCGAGCGATGAAACCGATCTGGTATGCACCTGGTACTATATTATAGATGAATCAGGGGAAATGCTTCTGGAAAGGAAACTTCCGGACTCCCGCCAAATGAATAAAATTATCAAACGGCAGAATTTGCTCGCTCATTCTTCGGTTTTATTCCGCAAGTCATCTTTTTTGAGGGCAGGCGGCTATGATGAAAGATACAGATATGGACAGGACTGGTTTTTGTGGCTGAAAATGGATTCTATCAAAGTATTGCCCGAGTCTTTATTGAAATACAGGTGGTGCAACGATAATATTACCCATATACGCCATTCGAGCAAATTAAAAGTGAACAATATGAGCGATTTTCTGGAACAAAGGCGAGCCCGCATCATATCTTCTTTATTATTGCAGCAGGGAGAGCTTAAGAAATGCAGAACGCTGTTAGAAAAAAAATTATATTCCACCCGTAATATTGTTTATTATCTCTTAACTTTTCTCCCGAGGCCGATAGTGACATTTTGTGTCTGGGGTATAAAGGACCCGTTTATGTGTTTTCTAAGAAGGCGTGTACCATATTACAGAAAAAAGATTACCTATGTTTAAATCCATGCGTTTATCCAATATGCCGGTGTATAAATCCTTACAGTTATTATGGATCTCAGCATTCGGTTACTTGTTCGGAGTTTCAATTTTTGCCATGCCTTATTTTGTGATCGCATTGCCGGCATTATTCCTGCTTTCGCTGAATGCCGTTGCGGCTGTAACTTTTTGGCTGGTGTCTGAAATATGTTTTGGAAATTATCAAATATTGGGCGCCAACCCGCGCACTATCATAGCGTTAGTGATCGGCTCAATATTTCTATTACGGGAAATCATTTCTTATAAGGGTACAAATCTAAGAAGGACCCTTGATTTTTTAAAGATCCCGTTATTATTAGTTGCGCTCGGTGTCATTACCAATATTTACTCCGGGGCAAAATTTTATGAATATACCCGTTGGCTGGTAACTATTAGTTCAAATCTGATGATAGTGTTATTGATGGGGTTCGGCATAAGAAATATCCGGCAATTCAAAAATGTAATTTTCATTTTTCTTATCATTGTAACGGTCGATTCCGGTATCGGGATCCTTCAGTATCTTGGTGTGCAGGAAGCGTACGGCATAAGGGAATTTCTTGCAAAATCGCAGATCTATAGCCCCGCAGGAAGAATATTAGGCCTATCGCGCAATATAATAGAGTTTTCTTATATCTTATTGCTGGGATTTTTTATGTTTGCAGGCAATTTGTTCGGGAAGCCGAAAAAATTCAAACTATTTATGGAACTGGGCTTAATAGTCGTTACTATAACGCTCTTTATAAATGCCACCCGTTCGGCAATGGGTGGTGTTTTTTTCGCCTTAATCGGTTATCTAATATTGCATCGAAAAATATTCCACGAAAAAATTTTATCAAGGCTGAAGATAGTCTTGGTCCTTTGCGCTATGGGGTTACTGTTTTTCGTAGCCTATTTTACATTTCAAACAAGCGGCAACACTAATTTCTTTTCCAAAAAATGGTTTTTGCTCCAGGATACCTCTGCTTTAGGAAGATTGTCACGTTTTCATTTGGCTTACGATGTATCTATGGATCATCCTTTCGGTATAGGCACTGTTAATTATGACAAATACTTGTATGAATATTGGACAAAACAGCCTGCAATGAGAGGGATAAGCCTGGAGGAGTTTTCAGTTCATAATAATTTCCTGAGAACCACGCTTGAGCATGGTTTTTTGGGAGGTATTTTATTGATAGTTTTTTTGTTAACCCTTTTCAGAAAAACAATCTCATTGATCAGGATAACAAAGGATATTTATATGAAAAATATCCTTTTAGGAATTTTTTATTTTTTCTTTGCATATATTTTTAATATATTCTTCCATAATTTCGGCCCTATGTATGGGGACAACATTTTTTGGTTTCTTATAGGGCTTCTTGCATGCGCAACCAATATTATTTATCAAGAAAAGAAGGAGGCCGGTATCAATGCTTGATCATTTAATTAAGAATATTAAACGAGCGATCAAAAAAATCCAGCTTATAAAGCTCAGAATATCCCTGTGGCTGGAGATAGGGGATACGGCTAAGAAGCTAAAGCTGACAAGAGATAAAGTGGACGAGCACAAAAGATTCTGGAGTAGGATTTGCCCGGTAGTCAACCCAAAATGGTTCCAGGTTTATACCGCTATATCCGGAGTGGGCGATATCAGGTATGTCCCTGAGGATATATTTTATGGAATCATCGAGCCAAAAATGAATAACAAAGGGCTGGTATCAGCGCATGCCGATAAGAATTTATATGAAAAATACTATAGCCTTAAGACTTTTCCGAAGACGTTGATAAGGAATATCCACGGCTTGTTCCTTAACTCAGAGTACAAATTGGTTTCCGAAAAAAATGTACTCAGTTATCTGGATAATTCCTCCAAGATCCTCATAAAGCCATCTATTGAATCAAGCCAGGGCAGGAATATAGAGATCTTTACAAAAGATAAAACAGGGTTTTTTTATAATCGGGCCGGCGACTGCTTGTCGATAGAGTATATCAAAAACCGGTATAAATATGATTACCTTATACAAAACTATATCGAGCAACATCCGTTTTTTGCCCAATTCAATAAAACTTCTCTAAATGGCCTGCGCATCCTTACTTATCGCTCGGTAACAACTAACAAAATAACCATATTGGGATCACTTTTAAAATTTGGGAGAGAAGGGACATTAGTTGATAATCTCAGTGCAGGCGGGATATCGATCAGGATCGATGAATATGGGCGTCTGCATAACTTTGCTACTGATCTTCAGGCGAATAAATACTATACATTTGCAAATGGCAGAAAATTTTCTGAAGTTGGCGAAGTCCCTAAAATAGCCGAGATAAAGGAATTAGCTTTAAAAATGGCAGGCGAGAACTATCACTTTAGGATGCTTGGATTCGATATCTGCGTAGATAAAGACAGTAACCTGATAGTTATTGAGGTAAATAACAGTTATTTGGGCATAAATTGGCATCAACTTCCGGGGAAGCCGTTGTTTGGGGATTTTACAGGCGAAGTCATGGACTATTGCGCGAAGAAAGGCTAAAAGATGTTTCCAACAGAAAAGCTGCTTATTCTATACGATAAATTCAGTTCACGGGAAATTTTAGATAATTTTTGTGAATTAAAAAAAAGCCGCAACGTTGATAACGGTACGATCCAAAGATATCAGACCGATGGTTTAAAATTCATGCTCGATTACGCCCTGAGATATTCGCCTTTTTATAAAAACGTCCTGGGTAATATTGACTTAGCAGTAAGAAAAGGCACAATCCCGAACTTTAACCTTATTCCTGTCCTTTATAAAAACTCGATAAAGAACCATCTCGACGAATTGATCTCATCCGAGTACATAAACACAAAAGACATTTGCTTTGATCATACCGGCGGGTCCTCAGGACAGCCGTTGAAATTTGCTTATGATAACGGATACAAGGACTTCAGATGGGCAATGATTTATTTTAACCTTTTTTTGATCGGGTACCGTTTCGGGGATTGCCATGGGTTTATTTATGGGAGTAATTATGACTCAAAGAAGCAATATTCTTTGAGGCAGAGAATGCAATTTTTTATAATGAATTCTTTTAGTGTCAATGCTTTTTTTCTGAATGATAAAAGCCTTTATTATTTTATGAAAAGAATTATTAATAAAAAACCAAAATTTCTAATTGGATACGCGTCGGCTCTTTTAAGATTAGCAAAGTACGCTAAAGCGAATACATACAAAATTAAGTTTGAATTTATTGAATCTACTTCGGAATATTTACCGGAGAGCGACAGGAATTTTATTGAGACCACGTTTGATTGTAATGTATTTGACAGGTATGGATGCAGGGAAGTGGGGAATATCGCCCATGAGTGCGCTTTTAAAAATGGCATGCATATAAATTGGCAAAGCGTTTTTGTTGAAGTCATAAATAAAGGGTCTTACCCATGGCTTGGGAATGACTATGGGGATATTGTGATCACCAGCCTTAAAAATATCGGTATGCCATTCATCAGATACTATTTAGGGGATATCGGTAAGTTGGACAGTTCTCCGTGCAAATGCGGCCTTAACGGCCCAAGGTTATTTTTGGCAGGAACAAGAGAAGGCGACTTGCTGGTTTCAAATGACGGAGGTTTGGTTTCGTCCCCGGCATTGACTTTAGTCTATAAAGACTTAAAAGGCATAGATAGGATACAATTTGTTCAGCCTAAAAGTGATGAACTTCAGGTCAGGTTGGTTAAAGGGGACGGTTTTAATGATGTCTCTAGTCTAAGTGATGTGATGTCACAAAGGCTCAAGAAGATCTTTGGAGATGAAATGAATATAAATTTCCAATATGTCAAAAGCATAGAAAAAGAACCTTCGGGAAAATACCGTATCGCAAAGAGGCTTTTTGATTTAGATGAAAATACTGTTAGCAAATAAATATTTTTATAAAAGAGGCGGGGCTGAGAATTCATTTTTTGAGACCGCGAGGCTTCTTAAGGAAAAAGGGCATGAAGTTGTATTTTTTTCTATGAAGCATCCGGATAACATGCCTTCCGAATACGAAAAGCATTTTGTTGATTACGTTGACTATGAAAAAAAAGGATTTTTGAACAAAATGGATGTTTCTATGAAATTACTATATTCTTTCGAGGCCTCTAAAAAACTTGAAAAATTGCTTGAAGCTGAAAAACCCGACATTGCGCATCTTAATGTAATTTACCATCAGATCTCTCCTTCCATAATCCATACACTGAAAAAATTTAATATACCCATTGTCATGAGCTTGAGGGATTACAAGATAATCTGTGCCTCATACACGATGGTTAACAATAATTCTTATTGTGAGGCATGCAAAAACAGCAGGTATTTTGAATGTCTTCTAAAAAAATGCGTTAAAAATTCCTGGGAAAAAAGTTTATTGAATACTATTGAAATGTATCTGCATCATAGCCTTCTTAAAATTTACGATAAGGTAGATACCTTTATTTCTCCAAGTAAATTCCTTAAGGAAAAAGTAGCCGAAATGGGTTTTAAGGGCCATGTGGAATATCTGCCGAATTTTGTGGATCTGAATAGTTTTCATCCGGACTATGGTTGTAAAGACAAATCTATTATTTATTTCGGAAGGCTCTCAAGTGAAAAAGGGCTTTTTACTTTAATTGACGCTATAAAGCGTTTGCCGAAAATTTTATTGAAAATAGTCGGAGACGGCCCCATTAGAGAGGATTTGGAAACGGCGATTCAGAAGAACAACTTAAGTAATGTAAAGTCCTTAGGATATCTTACGGGTAATAGTTTAAAACAGGAGATCTCAAGATCAGAGGCCGTAGTTGTGCCTTCGGAATGGTATGAGAATAACCCAAGATCGGTGATAGAAGGATTTGCTTTGGGAAAACCTGCAATCGGGGCGAGAATCGGCGGCATACCGGAGCTTGTCATAGACAACAAAACCGGGCTTTCCTTCGAATCGGGCAATTCCGAAGATCTGAAAGATAAGATCCGGGTCTTAACGGACGATCCGGCGAAGGCGGAGCAATATGGCAAAAACGCAAGAAAATTTGCCGAAGAAAATCTTAATCAAGAGACTCACTATCATAAATTGATCGAGATCTATAAAGAAGCTATTAAAAAGCACAGATGATAAAAAAAATTTTCATATTGTTTTCCATTATAATTTTGAACTCCATTATCAATTTGTGTATTTATGGAGAGGCGGCAAGCATAGTTGTCAATGCCTCTAGTGATGAAGGGGCTGTTAATAGAAAAGTTTTCGGCAATAACCTGCTCGGTTTTGATCCGGCTATTTATAAGCAAAATAGCAGGCATCATTATGCCTACTCCGATTATGGCGCAGGCATCTGGGACCCCGAAAAGCATGCCCCCGATATTGAGGTCATTCAGCTGGCAAGGGAAGCCGGAATAACGGTTTTAAGGTTCCCGGGAGGATGCGGAGCGCATAATTATAATTGGAAAAAAGCCATTGGGAGCGGCAGAGAACACAATCTTTTCGGGATAGACGAGTTCATTGAAACTTCAAAAGCGATCGGCGCGGAACCTGTGATCACAATCAGCTATTTTGTCGGCAATGAAGAAGATGCCGCCGACTTGGTGGAATACTTGAATGCGCCCGATGATGGAAGATATAAATGGGCAAAAGAGAGAGCCAAAAACGGCCATAAGACCCCTTATGGCGTAAAATATTTTGAGTTTGATAACGAAGCATGGCACGGAAACCACCTAACTTATAAAACTCTCGATCCCGAAGAATATGCCAAGAAGTATCTTTTATACAGAGAAAAAATGAAAGCCGTTGACCCGAGTATCAAGCTGGGGGTAGTGCTCTTAAATATAGGGTATAAAAAAAAAGGATGGGATAGAACTGTGGTGAATATAGTGAAGGACAAGGGAGACTTTTTTATTACTCATTCGTATCCGCCGCATTTTTCCAATAAAAAATTACATGAAAAGGTTGATATGAAAAGTCTATTCGAACTATCATTGGCATACCCTGTAATAGAAGACCAGGAAGAATTTGACGAAATAAAAGAGTTAATTAATAAAGTTTCTCCCAAAGATAAAAATAATATAGCGGTAACAGAATTTAACGGTTATTTTGTTCAAAATGACCCGGTCCCATATAGGCACTCGCTTGGGAATGCCCTTATAAATGCTGAGCTTATAAAATCTTTTATGGATCCCAAGAATAATATATTAATGGCTAACTATTGGAATTTTTGTAATGAATATTGGGGCATGGTTAGTAACGGGTTCAAGGGCGAAGCAAAAGATCTTTATAAGCCATATTTCAAAAGGCCGAACTATTATGTTTTTGAAATGTATGCAAAGCACTTCGGGGATATATTGATAAAATCAGACGTTCAATGCGATTTTTATTATGTTAGAGGCAGTAAGATACCGTATCTTTCTGTTAATACGAGTAAAACCAGCGACGGCAATACAATATTTTTAATGGTAATAAATAAGAATATTAATAAAGTTGAAAATTCCGCAATCGAATTGACAGGTTTCCTGCCTAAAAAAGCTGATATATGGACCTTGAGCGGGATGAGCGTAGATTCTACAAATGAATCTGACCATTATAATGTCAAGGTTACCCACAAACAATTTGAAATCACCGGCAACAAGTTTTCATATACATTTGAACCGCATTCGTTAACGGCAATAGAATTAACCGGAAAGGGCGATAAATAAATGCTTAGAATATTCAAGTTCATTATCCTGACTATTTTGTATTCCTTTAAAGGCGATTTCCGATTTTTTTATTATTTGAAGTACAAGAAAAATTGCCGCATGGAGCGCTTGGATGTCCTAAGATATCAGAATAGAATGATCAAAAAACTTCTCAAGTATTGTTATGAAAATATCCCATATTATCGGAATATTTTTCATAAACTTGATATAAACCCAAATAACCTGAATGGCATAGAGTGCCTGAAGAAATTGCCGGTTCTGACAAAAGGAAATATAAATAGGGATATCAGCCGACTGACAAACCCTAAACTAAAACTTGTAAAATGCAATACGGGCGGCTCTACAGGCAATCCATTGACATTCTATAAGGACAGGCGTTTTAATGCTTTATCAAGGGGGATACAGATGAGAAATCATGCAATGTTCGCTGGATGGTTTCCGGCTGAAAAGGCCGCCTGGATCTGGGGCGCTATTCATGAGCTTGATCCTATGAATGCCAAGCTGATTGAAAAACTGAAGTGGAAGCTGAATAATAACATCGTATTAAATGCCTATGCTTATTCGGAAGAGTCCTTTAATGACTGGGTACAAGTAATTAAAAAAGAAAAACCTTCAGTTCTTTATGGTTATGCTTCTGCGGTTATGGATTTTGCCAAATATCTGTTTAACCAGGGGATTGATTTAAAAGGATATATAAAGAAAATTATTACTACTGCCGAGGCCTTGGAGAACAGGGAATTTATAGAATATGTATTTGGCGCAAAGGTGTTTGACCAGTATGGATGCAGGGAAGTTATTCCCATAGCGGAAGAATGCAAATACGGTACTATGCATATAGCAGAAGATTTTGTTTTTGTGGAAGTTGAAAGCGACGGGCGGGTACTGTTGACTCCATTGGAATCATACGGCGTTCCGCTTATCAGGTATGATGTCGGAGATAGGATTGAGATTATAGATGACTTACAATGTGAATGCGGATGTTCATTTAGAGGTATGCGCATAAAAATTTCGAGGCAGCCGGTCAATCTAACCAACAAAGAGCAAAAACGTATTTCTGGTTGTTGTACTCTGCTCGATGTAGTCTCCTTAGGTGTAGGAATGAGCGAATGCCAGATAGTCCAGGAATCGTTGGATCTGATAAAGCTGAATATAGTCAAGAACTCTTCATGGGAAGAAGAACATGAAAAAAAGATCCATGATTATTTGAACAAAGCTTTTTACGGGACAATGATACAGATTAATTTTGTTGACAAAATTGTTCCAGAGTCAAGCGGTAAGAAAATATTTGTGAAAAACTTATGTATGGGATAACGCACCGCCATAAGGGATAAAGGAAAAAGGGGACAGGCTACTTTATTTGAAAAACGGGATAGGGATTAGGGGATAGGGGGATAAGAGAAACAGTTAGGAGCTCGGAGTTGGGAGTTGGGGGGAAACCCCAAGAAACAGTTCAGGGGTGCCGCACCACCACAGGTGGGCAGGCAAGGGATAAGGGGATAAGGAAAAAACAAGAATTTCCCTAAACCCTATACCCTTAACCCTAAACCAAATCATAAATATGAAAAACAAACTACATGGTTCAATAATAGTAACATATAGATGTAACGCCAGATGCAACATGTGCGACGTATGGAAATTTCCTTCCAATGCATCGGATGAAATTAAGCCTGAGATAATCAGAAAAC
>CAYWPX010000001.1:258676-331600 GCA_964460615.1 uncultured Planctomycetia bacterium | reverse complement strand
GAACTTCAGGAGGTATGTAGCTTAGGTCGTTGGTGATGATGATGGAGTCGATCTTTGTATCCACTTCGCTACTTTTTAAAAGAAATTCATGCTTGCCTTTTGTTAAATAAAAAATATTTTTATCTTCAGTATCACCATTTTTGTAATCGATCCATTTAAAACCATTAAAATCAGAACCGATAAGATCTCCAATAAGGATATCATCACCTGTGTCCAGATTAATGAATACCGAATCACTATAGTCTGAAACTTGAGTTAGCCTTACCCAGATAAAATAATTATCATCTGCAGGGATATTAATATGCTGCGTACTGCCGGATAATAGATCTGTGCAGATGATATTGGCCTTTCCCCACGCACCTAAAAGGTCATATTCAACAAGGTTGTTCAATGACTGGATATCTTCTGCCTCAAAAGAAATATAGAATGGATCGGATACATAGGATATTAACGTATCAATAGCAATATTTCCGGCTTGGTCAATGACCGTAAGAATAACTTCATACGACCCCGCGTTACTAAAGCTATGATTAACTGATACGCCGGATTGGCCCGATGACCCATCGCCAAAGTCCCAGATATATTCAGATATTCCAAAATCATCCCATGAATCAGAACCATCAAAAAAAACATTTTCATTGGTCTTCAAAAACTTATCATTACCGCAATCTGCAAACGGTGGGTTATCATCTAAGATCAGATTTATATTTCCAAGTTCAATGACTTTCCCGGACCCGTCCCTCGCCTCAACATCTAAAACATTAAGCCCGCTTGATAAATTGACATTAGTAGCCCAGCTTGTTAGAGAATTTAAATTTACAGCAAGTACCCCATTTATGTATATTGCCGTACCGGCCGGCTTGAAACCTGCTAAAGGAAAATTAGTAAGATTGGTGATCCTATCTTTAAATATGGCTACGCCATCTATATCAATACAATCAATAGTTACTCCCCACGAACCGCTATCAATAGCTTCAATTTTTAAATTATGTATTCCCGGCAAAATACTGAAAACACCTTCGAGATTTTCTGACCAGCTATAATTATCCCAGGTTCCAGTATCAGTAGTTGTAAATATTCCGGCAAGCTGGCCATCAATATAAACTCTACAGCCGTCCCCGCCAACATCATCAGAATAACGAATTTTAACTTTTGCATTCTCTAGAGTAGCGACATTATTAAAATTAAATTCGACACTATCATTATTTATGGTTCCACCTGGACCGTCATCTCCTGCTATATGTATCGCCTTTCCTTCATACAGGTTTATGGTTCCGTCCAATCTTATATTCCCCGTAGAAGCATCATAATTTTCTGCCTGAATTCTTATTATTGGATCTTTCGGATCAGATTTTTCTATTATATTTCCATCAAATGGATTAAAACGATTTTTAGCTAATATGTACCATGTAGCCGCTGCAACATGCCCTTTAGTTCCATCAACCCATGTGTAATCAGGATGACTCGTCTCATTCGCTAAAAATGATATTGTCCTTGTTCCGGGAAATAGAACCGGCTCAATCAATAGTTTATCAAGTTCATTCGAATAGAAATCGCCCAATTCTTCATAGCCCGCTTTATAGAAAGCTATTACCATTTCACCTGTTCCCTCGGTCCAGATATTATCAGTCTGATAAGTGAATGGCATGAACCCCGTTATATTCTTACCATTCTTATTTACTGTCCACTTGTATCTCAGATCTTGTTTGTCTACCCTTTCAACATCAGGCAAACAAAAACCATAAGAATCCCCCAAGGATGCAACCCTCCAACTATGCTGATCAAGAGGCCCCTTATACCAGTTATGATCGCTAAAATCAAGCCAATACTTGACGCTATTACTTGAAACTTCCTCATTAAAAAGTGACAGCGCACTATACGCATCCAGATTCCCTTCAGGGTGTCCGCTGTCGTTAAAATGCGTATCTCCGCTTTCCCATCCCGAAGCTATACGGCCGTCTGGTTGCTGTAATGATTTTAATAATCCTACTATCGCCTGCGCCATTGTGTCATAAGTCGTATCACCGGATTTATCTTTATAGTGATGGATCGCCATAAGTAACCAGGCGTTATCACCCATCCATCTGTTTGAATTTAGGTCAGGCATACCCGTCTCGGAATTTCTAAACTGAAAAAATCCTCTTGGACTGCCGGATACATAAAATTCCGTATTATTGCATCTTGAATTAAAATAATCTAAGATCTTTTTTGCTTTAGGATAATCGCCTTTTAAAGCAAATACCATAACAGCCAGTGCATTATTATAAGTACTGACAAAGGTATCTTCCTGGCATGGTAAAAGTCCTGTAACGGGATCTATTTGCGCACAAAGCCAATCATAGACTCTGGGGTCTTCGTCGGCAGCTGCCCACTTTTCCTGTAATGTAAAATAAACACTTCTTGGATATACTAGATCAGGGTCAGCTCCATTATCAACGACTCTCATTACGCCCCACCACTCTTCATTGGCGTAACCGTCGGGATGACTAGGTAATGGGTACCCTCCGTAATCCTGTTCGTCCAAAAGGCCATCAGCCTTGCACCATTCATCGGAATAAGCCATTATCGTACCGCCAAGACAAACATTCCTATTTAGGATCATTTCATCCCACGAGCTTCCCGCATAAAGAGCCTGTGCATCCTGTTGCTCCTTCTTAATAGTATTGTTCAAGGCGTCTATTCCATACTCAGAAAACCATAAAGGTTTTGAACTTTTACTGACATACTCAGTAAAAAAATTTCCAAATGTTGCGCCTCTGTACACATTGGCTCCCCACACATCAAGATAAGCCTGATGGGCGTCGTCGCTAAAATAACTACTTTCACCTATATAATATATTTCACCATTAGCAGTCGTTACCGGATGATAACTTGGGCCTTCTTCTTCGAAAGCTGCCAAAGCCATTTCATTTAGAAGCGTATACCAAAATGCTTTATCACCGCCATATGGATAATTAACCTCATTACCTATTGACCACATTAAAACTGCAGGATTGTTTTTATATTGCTGGACAAAGTTCTTAAATGAATTTATATAGGCCTGTCTTACTACAGGGTCCGATATATCATGCCATGCAGTATCTATCCAAAATCCCATTATCACATATATCGGTTTATCACCATTATTATATGCGAAATTCAAAAACGGGGTCATATCGGATGCGCTTTCTCCCCAGAGTCTGATCGTATTGCAATTCATATTCCTTAGTAACGCAAAATCACGCGTATATATAGAAGGATTATTAATAAAATCATAAGTGATCACTTCCCCGACAGGCACGGGATGGTACCCGACTCCCTTGATAATAAAAGGCCTACCGTCTACTAATAAGGACTTACCGGAAATCCGGACATTACCTGTTGAAAGCCCCTTATTAGTACTAAGATTCGCTGTAAATGGTTTTATCACGCCATTAACTATATCCACCGTTGTAACATAGGGCGGGAAACCTGATTTGGTTATTTCAATTAAATACCTGCCATCACATATACCACTCCCTGAAAGCAAGAATTTACCGTTAATGTCTGTCAATCCAACACTTTTTTTGACCCTTGATCCATCAGGGAGAATAGCGATAAGAGTCGCCTCTGCCCCAAGAATAGGCTGTGAGCCCGCATCTAAGATAGTTCCGTCGATCAATGGATTATTAAAAGTAGAGTTAAAAGCCTGCAGGGCCAGAAGCGCTTCAATATTACCAAATGCCCCGGCATCTGACCAACCGGCGATATTGGGGTCCAACCAATCAGTAAGAGTCCTCGTTCCTTCATCATAGACTCTTGCTTTAAAAGCGCCATAATAAGGGTCGCTAGTATTTGTCTCCTGGCAAGGTAATATATACTTATCAAGTATGTCTTTAGCAGTATAATAATCCCCAAAAAATGAAGCAAGTTTCACTAAATCCGCCCTTGTTGCCATACCGGCAAACCATCCCCAAGTAGCAGTACCGGTATCCATATCATATGCATCCCTAAAATCACCTGCATAATATTTGGTTCGGTAGAAATTATACGTTCTAAGTGACATATCCAATAATTCAGTATCGTCAATCAGTCTGGCATACGCACCAGCGCGGTAAGCGACATCAAGAGCATTAAGCGACGAGCATGAATTATGGTCAAAAACCTCGATCTCCCATAAAGAGTAACCATAAATAGTCGAGCGTTCTAAGCCCAGTATCCTTATATATCTTGAGGTATTGCTAGATGCTAATTTAACATCATCACATCCTCCGTCGCTATTATTCTCTTCAAAAATAGTAGAATAGGAAGATTCAAGAGCTGGGTTTGACCCATCCAAAGCAGTCTGGATCTTATATCTTTTTGCACCTGCGATCTCCCAAAATAATTTAATCCTGTTGAACCGCTTATTTTGGCCAAGATCAACATATATCCATTCGGGGTCATGCCCGTGATTAGAGCTCCATCTCGTTGACCAATTCCCATCAATCGCTTTAGAAGGATTGAATTCGGCTGAATTATTTTCTGTAGATGAGGCTGAAGCAAAAACAATGTCAATTTTTTGGTTTTCAATTTCAGCAAAATACATTGCGCTATGATTTGGCATCATAGTCATGTCATACATCATCTTGTAGAGCCCATTAACTACAGTTCCATTGTGCTGCGATTGTTTAATTGCCAAAACATTGTTAACTAATACTTTATTATAAAAATTAGTCAGACTCAGATCGCCCAACTGGGTAACATAATAAAAACCCATGAGATTATTATAGCTTAAATTAGTCTCTTTATCGTTAATAGTTACCGTGCTGTGGTCGGCCTTCCAAAAGCATGACTGCATAAGATAGTCGTCCATATTGTCGTAATTGGCATCATATCCGTTAAAGTTACCAAGATTTTTGGGAGGGACAACGTTATTAACTTCATCAATACCTATCATACCTTTGGCTAGATATTTTACAAATTCCTTATACTTTAGATCCCCGAATTTCTGATAAGCAATAGCATATGCCTCCATAAACCTGTTTTCCTCACCTTCGGCATTGGCTAAATTATTATCATATATCCTTTTGGATCCATCGGGATTAAGAACCCATTGAAGAAGCTGAACGGTTTCGTCAAGAAAATACAAACTGCCTGATCCGCCAAGGCTGGCTGGTGCAATAATATTGAAAATTCTGTCCAGCATTGCCTTGTCTCCTCTATTTGCAGCATACAAGGCAATTAAACTCTGGGATTCGGAAAGTAACTGATGATTTAGTGAATTTGGGTCCTGATGTACTGGCTGATATTCGGCAAAGATCCCACCGAAACCTGAAGATAAGCCGTCCGGATAAACCGGTGTTATAAATTCGCTATAACACATCGTTTCCCTGTCAACATATGAAGATAGGTTATAAGAATATGCCGGTAACGTCAAAAGGATTGTTAATAAAAACAGCGAAAAAATTGTATAGAATATTTTTTTCATGGTTTCCTCGTAGGTACTTATTAATAAAGTTTAAAAAATCCTGACAAAAAAAATCCTCTGACTAAGTAATTAGCCAAAAGGCAAATCTCCTTATTAAATAATTATATCATCAAAGTACCTAAAAATCAAGGTTTTGTATTATTTAACAACATATATTTAAACCGGCATTTTAGCCGGTAACAATTACTTTACTTCTGCCCTTATTATCTGCGTCCCCGTAACAGAATTTCTTGTATTAACATATAAATGGCCTCTAAAAATTTCAATATTTTCTAATGTAATATTATCCAGGCTTGTTATGCCATTCAGGGAATCAGCCTGCCAAATTTGGCCATTTTTTGAAGAATAGACAACGCCACCGCTATAACTCTCTTTAGGGATACTGGAGGAGTAAGACCATGATGAAGTCGCGGCATATAACCTACCCATATAACTTACAAAAGAACTGACATAGGTATTATACAATCTACCAAAACCGTCTAAAACTACAGGCTCCCAGCTAATTTTGCCGTTATGATATTCTCCATCGGTCTTATAGATTTTACATGGCTCAAAAGCCTTGTTTGTAGCTGCGTAGAGATACCCTCCAAATACAGCCATAGCAGTTATACTTCTATTGTCTTTATCGTTAAACCCGTCCAAAAGCACCGGCTCCCAGGTGATACCATCAGATGTTCTCCAGATCTGCGCTCCATCTGTAGTTCTGCCTAAATACCCATAATTATAGGTTCCGATATATAGCTTCCCCTTAAAAATAATTGAAGACTCGGCAGTTAAATTAGCATATTGAGTACTAACTATCCTTTCGATCCACTTATCTTTGATCAGCTTTCTCATAATATAATAGCCTTCACTAAAAGCAGGCCTTGAAACATCCACCCATGATGAATTATCCATCGGATCGGGAGTTCTTTTCATCACAAAATTAAGGTTCCAATCATTATAGAAACCAGCGTAGATGTTTTCTTTATAACTTATAAGATCTTTGGTCCACCATCCCCTGTTACCAACAAGATTTGTAGAATAAGAAGCGCTATCTGATTTTTGTGTTATATATAATCCGCCCCAATAGTTATCACTCACAATATAGAGATCCTGGCCATTGACCGCTTCCATTTCCAGGGACCTATACATATTAATACCGTCATTAATATTCGTCCTAAGCTCAAAATCTTTGCTGAATATTCTTCCGTTAGTTGTTTTGTATATGGATGGCTGATAACTTACACTTGAGGTCGAGGCATAAAGATTGTCTCTTAAAACCTTAATTCTTGAAGTAAAATTATTCTTGGTGCCAAAACCGTTTTCTTCGATCGCTTCCCAGTTTTTTACAGAAGGAGGCATATCAGGCGGTATATAATCAGGATCATCGGTTATAATAAATGAGTCGATCTTTGATAGCGGTTCTACATCATTGAAGCCGATCAAATTGGTTCCAGCGGCCAGATGCACAATAATCCTATTATCTACTAAGCCATTCTTATAATTAATCCATCTAAGATCAGTTGAGTTGTCTTCGGCCAGATCTCCGATCATAACGTCATCATTCCCCTGTATACTCATCCTGAATGAATCGCTATGGTCAGTATCAGATGCCATTCTCACCCAGACATAATAATCTCCGTCTTTAGGAATATTAGCCGAATATGTATAGCCATTATTCGTATTATTCTGGCTTACAAGATAAGCACCGGCCCAAGCCTCAAGCGGTTTGTCAAAAGCTATATTTGGATATGAAGTTATATTGCATAGCGAGATATCCCCGCTTGAGTACGGCCCGCTTTTATATACGATTGAATTTTTATTAAACTGGGGCATAGCTTCCCAGGTAACATCTTCTTCGATCAAAACCTTATTTCCAAGTACCAGATCATACACATATAAATCGCTAGTATATTCTCCATCCTCTATCCAAGCAATTTTTCCGTCATAAATTGATGGGCTATGCTGGTCAAGGCTATTAACATCCAGAGCAGATTCTGTATTTGTCTTTAAGTCAAAACTAAATATATCAAGTCCGCTGATATCATAATTCCTGGTATCTACCCAAACAATCCGGCTATCATAAATCTGTGGACTTTCCTGGTCAAAAAATTCAACACATATAGGCATCTCAACACCGGTCCTGACGTCATACATAAATATATCCATGTCCCCAAGCCTCAAATCCTCCCAAACGATCTTGTCACTATATATTACCGGATGAGTCTGGTCATAAGGATCGACACAAATAGCTTTTTCAAGATTCGAATATAAATCATAAAGATATATATCGCCATTACCATTTCTATAATCTTCCCAGACTATCTTATCCTTAAATATTCTAGGATTGCCCTGGTCGCCTTCCGCAATACATATAGGTTTTTCTTCACCGGTTTTTAAGTTATAACTGTAGATATCTGAGCCGCCGTTCCGGTAGTCTTCCCATACAACTATATCACCATAGATCTCGGGGTTTTCCTGCCAGCTTTCTGCAAGGCAGATCGGCTTCTCTTCATTTGTATCAAGGTCAAATAGATAAATATCCGTTTCGTTATTACCGTCATTTCTATAATCTGACCAAACAACCAGATTCTCATAAATAGATGGGGAGTGCTGATCGGAGCTGTTAAGACAGATAGGGATCTCACTACCCTTCTTAAAATAAGGGTTATATAAATCCTCAGCCTCAAATGTTATATAATTATAAAGCTTCTTCTCAACAATAATATCTACAACGTTACTCCATTCAGTAATATTTTGCTTGGGATCAATACCTCTAATTCTATAATAGAATTGGCCAAGCTCATGATCTGTGAATTGCTTGTCTAGGGATGTCCCGGAAATGTAGTATACCGTTGGGGAAGAAAATAGATCACTAATATCTTCCTGTAATTCAAATGAATCCATAGCCGAAGAAGCCCAACTAAGTGTAAAGATACCTGTATCATTAACTTCACCCGGATCATGAAGAACCGGTGCTTCTGGACCACTATCCTTGATCAAAACTCCGCAAACAATACTTACAGATATATCTGTAGTATAGGCAAGTACTTTATCGCAATATATAACAAAAGCCGTTATTGCGCATAGTATCAAAATCAAATATTTACTTATTGAAGTATAGATCATAAATTTTTATATTGAATCTTTTAACATACCGTCAGGGCCTATGCTAAAGATTTTTTCCCTAGCGATCTCTCTATCATCAAAGGTTGTCTTGAGGACAACTCTGTAAATTCCTTCTTTAAGCCCGGGGTCCTTCCAAAACACCGCATATTCTCTATCTTGGAAAGGAAAAACCGGCGGTCCATACTGAAATTTTAACTCTTTTACAACCTTCCCTTTTACATCATAAACTATGCCCGTAGATGTCGGCCTTACATGTATATTGCCATTATTCTTGATCTTAGCATAAACTGAAATCGACTTATCTTTAGCGTCTCTCAAAATTCCTTTTCTGACATTAATAGCTGTTATTTCCAAATTATAAATTTCACTGCCTTTAGATATCGCATATATAGCTACGCCAAACCTGGATGAAAAACCTATTGCTTGCTTGTTATTATTAATTTCCGAAAAAAAGACCTCTGACATTAATTCACCTTTGAGGTCTTTAGGCATTTTTATAGTATATTCAACCTTCTTAACGCTCTTAGGCAAAATTTCAATCTCATAAGTATCAAAAAATAACCAGGTATCAATTGGAAAGTTATGTGCAGCCCCCTTAACCCTCTTCCATTCCTCTGGTTCTATCCTAACCTTAATCTTGTCATTACTGTCGTTACCTACCACCAAAGCACCTTTGGAAGTCCCGCCAGCCGGTATCTCAAGCTCAGTCACCGCAGGCTCAACTCCGATCGAAGCAATGGCATTGCCAGCCAAAACAAAAAATAGACCTACTAACACAATTAAAGGCCTATATATTAAAAACATTATTTTGAATTTTTTGTTGGTTTTCATGCTTATATTTTTTGTGGCGCCCCCATTACAGGAGCGCCACAATAAATTAAAGATTATTCGTGATAGAGATCTAAACCGAGTGTGCAACCATATGTACCTGGTGTTGCTTTATCGAGTGAGAACATAGCGCCAAGATAAACGTACATTGGTGTAGTAGCAGGCTGACCATTACCATATAATGCATCGGTACCCAAGCCGCTGACGATTCTGGCATATTTTGTATACTGGCCATTAAAGCTTTCATCGACATCTGCTGTATCCGGGTCATCGATATTTTTCTTACCAAGTACAAATGTCCAAGGCCAATTGCTTCCGGGATTTGTTGGATCAGTCAAGCTAAGTTTTGCGCTAGCTGCCTGCCATACGATATTAACTCTCTTCTTTGCGGTATCGCTATATAGACCGCCGGTGCTGTATTCTTTATTTGCTGCGTTTGGTTCTAATGAAGAATCTGACCAAATATTAATACCCCATGTTGCTTCGTTAGAAGCAAATGTTACTTCAAGGTACTGAGGGGCAAGTTTATTTGCATTACCATTAATTGTCCCGAAGTTTATTGCATCTGCAGTTGAATCATCTGCAATATTCTTCTTTGCTACCTGAAGTGTATGAATGGTGCTAACTTCGGCAAAAGCACTCAAAAGTGCATCTGCATCTTTTACAGGCGCTGCGCTAGCCTGCACAGTTACAAGGGTCATCATTGCAACTGCAATCATTATTGCTATCGTTACTTTCTTCATATTAACTTCTCCTTTTATATGAAGTTACCTGCTATTTTACTCATAGCAGAAAATTAAAAAAGCATCATTTTAAACTAGCTAAATTAACTGATTATTATTTATGCTATTTAAAATGATGCTTTTTGGAAATTCATTAAATATAAATCTTAACAACTGATATTGCATTATTAACTTCTATTTCTTTTAAACTTGTTAGTATATGTAGTAGCATTAGCATCTTAAGTATATATTTCAAATACTAGAATGTCAAGTAAATTAACTAACTTTTTTAGGCTCTAACTTACTCTCCGAAAGGTTGAATTTCCCATAAGGAGTAGCCCCACGCTGTAGCCCTAACATCACAATAAAGTCTTATATAGCGAACTTCCAAAGGCTTTTCTGGTTTGATAACTTCTCTTTGACCTTTACCCTCATTAGTATAGTCGATCATAGTCCAATTTTTCTTATCAATAGAAATTTCCACTTTATAGCCTTTTGCATAGGCAGCATCCCAAACCAACACGAGTTCCTTTAATGATCTTGTTTTACCTAAATCCAAAAGTATCCATTGAGGATCTGAGTGCTCGCTAGACCATCTGGTTCCATAATCATTATCGATCGAGAACTCCGGATTGAAATATTCATTTTTCTCAGGGTTGCCAGGTTCGTTGGATGAGGCCTCTATGTATTCGACTTTCATAGGTTGCGGTATTTCGCTTTTAACTGTTTTAAGCCTCTCCTGATACGGGGCACTGTCATCATCTACGGAAATCCCATAAATTCCAAATTCCCAGATTGAATCACCCCAATCCGTAGATTTTTCAGCGCAAAAAAGCCTAATAAATCGGGCATTAACATCTCCTGATGGCAAAAAAAGCGTTGGTTTGCCCCTTCCTGCTTCCTCAGAGTATATAGATTTCCATTCATTACCATCGTCGGATATATCAATAGAATATTTTTTAGCATACGCATTTTCCCAAATAACATTTATCCTCTTTACTGAAACGCTTTTACCGAAATCAACTTCCAAGAATTGTGGATCATAAAAAGCACTTGCCCATCTGGTATTCAGATCCCCATCAATGGCAAATATCGGATTATAAAGATCCCATTTCCCTCCCTGAATGCTTGAGCCTACGATCTTTACCGGGGTCAATCTTTTCAAATAAATATTTTTAGGGTTATACGATAATGTTTGAATTTCTTTACCGTCTTGAGTTGTTATTCTTGTACTAAATTCATAACCGCCATAATAATTATTTATTTTGATCAGTATCTTATTAACACCCTTTACAAGTTGGACATTAATCTTGTCTTCGTCAATATGGAGAGCTCTTGCAGCAGGATTTGTGAAAACATTTCTTCCATTTACCCATATCTTTATGCCATCATCACTGCCTACTAAAAGCTTAACAAAAATATTTTCCGGAGCATTAACCTCAAAATACACATATCCATAAATGTTGTCTATATAACCAAAAGCCTCATGCAAATTTAACCTTTTGTCAGTAAAACTATATTCCCTCCACTTCTTACCTGAAAAATCATTGTCAGAAGGACCGAGTTCTTTCTCATTATCTATAGCCTTACTCTCTAAGTCATCACCTTCGAACGGTCCCAGGATGTAAAAATTTTGAATAAAACCACTCTCCTCTTTTTGAGCAAAAGCGTTCAAAGTAAGCAGATTAAATATTACTAAGATCAGAACCAGTTCGATCTTAAATATATTTTTTTTCATTACGTAAGCTCTCCTTCTAATAATCCTGTTTAATTAATGTCGAACCCATTATTTTGTTGAAATAAGTTTCTTAATAATTGCGGAGTGTTTCTCAGCCTCTCTACTAATTTCATTTTTCGCTCCCAACCAAGAAAGCGCATCATATAAAAATGCAGTATGCCGTCCGTCCTTAGACTGTACTATTGCCGGCTCGCCGCTGCTAAATGAGCCGAGAATATTATAGTCTGCTTCATTTATATCAAGCGATGCTCTCCAATATGATAAGCCGCTAATAATCAAGCCATTCTGCCCCTTCACCGTTACAGAGGAATCTTTATTTTCGTTATTCCTTACGAGTGTTATAGCAAAAACATGGACATCATTCTCTTTAGGCAATATAATGGAATTCAATATCTTGTCTGACCCAATATTCACTTCGATATCCGATAAATATGCTTTTCCTGCAACAGGCAAACCATCAACATATTGAGTCAAATCAAATTCCAATGCAGAATGGCCATTTGCGGGTTCCGCCCTAAAGTCGCCTACGGTTTTACCTAGATTAACCGTTTCTTTAGAACCATCATTAAAACCCAGATCTATAGTAGTAAATATGTCTCCATTAATACTGGCTATAAGAAAATGGGCTGATGTGTAAATACCCGCCTCAACATCGATCTTCTGCCCGTCAGCCTTGACATTCTTAAGTGCACCACTATCAACTCCCGGAAACTCAAAATTTACGTTACAATTTTTGCATGTGAAGATACTTTTGCTTTTAGGAATTGAGGGGCTGGCTAAATCAGGATTTGATCCGGTAGCCTCAGCAATATTCAAAGAATCATTAATGTTTTTATCCAGAGTAACATTTATGATACTTTCGTCCTGAGGCTTGATATTCAAAACATCCAAAAACCATGGCGTTGTTTTCTGAAATCTATCATCATAGACACCGATCTTGCCAAAAGTAATAGTCTTTTTATTTGCCAGGATCTCTCTGTCTTCAGTAGACAGCATCATAAGCGCATCACTGGCAAGTATGATCGGAAGGTCATCATTCGGGATAGTAGATGTAAATTTAAAAGGCACCCAGTTTTTATTAAAATCTTCCGGTATCCTATTGAGGATTTTTTCTGTTACAATTTTTGATGGGTCATCGATCAATTTCTCTGCCCTTATCATAGATTGTTCATAGCTATTCAGAAATTCGTTCTCTAAAAACATGATTAAGGATTTAAACTGAGTAAATCCTGGTTTTTCAGCTGCAAGCGCATAGGAAGGATAATAAACCCAAAGAACAGGAGCTTTTTCCATTTCAAAATTAATCGGAAGTTTATTATTAATGCTGAGGCCAAGTTTTGAAATAGGCTTTAATGACCTATCATCTCTTAAATACCCAAAGTCGCCTTCTGGCCATTTATCATAAAGCATAAAATAAGCCCAACCGCAAAGCCAGGGATATGACTGCATAGCCGTAACCTGCCTTAAATAAAGCTCGGCTAGGTGCCTCTCATCGCCTTTCTTGACAAAAGCATAATTTGTTATCGGGGGATTTTGATCCAATGGTGAGGTCCTGAACCCGGTTTCATTTATATATGAAGGAAGCCCGGATAGATCATAATGAAATTTCAGATTGAACAACAATTTTGCGTTACTGATCCAGTCCCTGCCGAAATCAGCATAGTTATTATAATGAACTGGTGAAATAAAATCCATTCCTGAGTTCTCTTTCGTGGATATAGGAAATGGCGCTACCTCTGGTAGTTCTGTTGTGTATGTAATAAGGAGATGCGGTGCTATGGTCCTGATATAAACGCTTAAATCGCTAAGAAAATCGTTAATAGTCCAAAGAGTATACTCTACTACATCTACCCTCCAGGGCTTAGCATCTAAATCGACAAATACACCTGAATTAATGATCTCCGCATCACTTAAGATGTCAGAAAAAGTTATATAGCTTTTACCCCAAAGAGAATTAAGCTTTGCGATGTCGGAATATTTGTCCTCAATGTATTTCGGGAAATACTGTATCCCGCTAGGGCCTACGCGCGGCACAGCGAATCTTTTAAAACCATTCCAATCCAGCTCAAACAACCACCTTTGGTCCATATCAAACGCAAGAAAAGAAGGATGATTCTTAACTATATTTAAGAGGGGGTCGAAATGCTGTTTGACATTGTTTCTAAAATCCTTATCCATAAAATCGGGGAACTCTGACCTTTCCCTCGATATACCTTCAAAATCAGTATAGCTAGTCCTCAGGTATACAGCGAGATTGTTTTCATCGCACCATGTAAGCATCTCTTCAAGGTAGGCATCTCCATACAGATCCAGCGTATTATAATTATGAAGTTTAATGAGCTTAAGGTCTTCGGCAACATCTTCAAAAGATTTTTTCTTGCTGAATTCGCCTTTTTCAGGGCCATAAGCATACACCATTGCTATCGAATAAAATTCCTTTCCCTCGGGGTCTATAAAAATTGGCCTTCCGGAAGAATTCTTGGAAAGCTTAAAGTTAGTACCCTGCGACCATTTAAATAAAGGTGCCGGCAATTCGCCTGTAGTATAATTTAAGGTTTCACCTAAACGGTTGATAGCTGCAGGCTTTTCATTAGATACAATATTGCTTTTGTCAGAAGAAGGCCTATGGTCAACTTTTGGCGTTGAAATCCTTGGGCTATTAATAAACCAAGCAACTCCTATTATCAAACCTATTGAAACCACGATCAATAATAAATTTTTCTTCATCTTATCTCCTTAAAATTCCTATTTAACTAAAACCTTCGCTGTCAATTTTAGTTTGCCGTCTTTCCTTGAGCCCTCATCGTTAGGTTGCATTAGAGCGATATCTTCCATAACAACCGTTACGTTATACTCACCTATTTCCAAAGGGGCTTTATACTGTATCAAGAGCTTTTCCTGCGCAACAAAAACCCCTCCATCACATAGCCAAACAGGCAGTTTAATGGAATCCTCAACAGTTCCTTCTTCCACCAGATCTTTCAATGCCTTAGGACCGGAAAGTTTATATTTTGCCCAATGATCAAAATCTTTCACAAAAACACTAAACTCAGTTAATTCTCCGGGCTTCAATTCAATATAGGCGGGCTTAATGCTACCTACTATAGGCGTGCCTTGATCCCATACTCTCCATGCTTCTGCATAAGACGTTACTGCGGCTAATAGCAGTAGTATTATTACTACAATAATTCTCATAAAATTCACATAATTATACTGTTAGAACTAATAAAAGTCAAGAAATTAAACTATTATACCCCAAGTATGCTTAACATCTCGACAGCTGAAGGAACATAGACCCCATCATCAGGCAAAAGCGAAATATCCTTAAAAAGTTCAACAGCCTTATTATTATTACCTAAATGGTAATAATAATAACCAAGCTGATATTTTGCAATTAGAGCTAATCTCGTGCCTTTGTACTTATCAATAATAAACCCCAGAAATGATACAAGTTTATCGTACTTCCCTAGATGAAAATACATGCTTATAAGTTCGTTAAACTGGGACTCAAGTGAATCCGGCCCCTCAACGCCGTCAAACAACGCTTCGTAATAAGGAATAGCTTTTTCGTATTCATCATTAGTCCTCAGGAACTTTGCAAGTCTTGTATTAATTTTTTTGGAATAAGGGTTGGAAGGAAAATTGGTCAGGGTTTCGTTATAATAATAGACAGCTTTGTCGGTCTTATTCTGATTATCATAGCAGACAGCCAAATTATAAAAATCCTTATCCAGTAATGCAGCTCTGTTATCCTTTAATAACATCTCATATATCGCTTTTGCAGCATAACAATTACCATTCTCAATATTAAATTCGCCGATATTTGCCAGCTCCCTAACGGCATCCTCCTGAGTCTTAAATTTTAAAAGCCCTGAAAAATAAATATCCAATAGATCTGATAGAAAATTTGTCTTGGAATCCATATCAACCGAAGACTCATTTATCAAACCGATGATGCCCGCCAAGCTCTCAACATTAGTAGCCTTGTTCATAATTTCGATAGCGTAAAGTATATACAGTTCCTTAGCATATGCATAAAATTTATAATCATAAAATTTCTTTGCAATTTTCTTGATCTTATTAAAATCGCTTGTCGACCTTGTATATTCACTAAGCGCCTTTTTCAAATTATCAAAATCGGCTTTCTCCCTTGGGTTATGAAAAACATTATCAAAATAAAGCATAAGATAGCTTGCATCAACAACTAAAAGCGGGTCTTTACTGCTCTTTATTATATTGCCGAGAGTTTCATTTATATCTGTTTCGTAGGAATTTTTTGCGGCAGAATATTCATTCCATCTCTTTTGATCTACCAGCTCTTTAAGATAATCGACCTTGCTTTTAGCTATCAGATATTTCAGCCTATTGGAAGGCTCAGTACTAAGGCCGTAAACGTTGATGGATAAGAGATTCTTAATCTTATCGTCGTATTTTTTTGCGTCTTTTGACTCTTCCAGATACTTATCCAATAACTCAATTGCGCTTGGAATAGTCGGACTATCCGGATTACTCTTGATAAATTCGAAAAGCTTGTCGATCTTTTCATTGGGATCATTATATTTTGAGTAGGCAAATACTAAAAAATCAGATTCGTTAATAAATTTACTTTGAGGGAACATCTGCTTTGCTTTGTTTAATTGTTTTATCCCTTCATCAAAATTTTCCCTTTTTAAATACGCCTGGCCCAATTTAAACGAAGCAGCCTCTTTGTCAGCCGAGGTAGGATACAATTCCAATATAATTAGATAATCTTCAATAGCGGTATCATAATCCCCCACTTTAAAACAGTACTCAGCTACTTTAAACAATAAACCCGGCCGATTCGCATTAGACGGGAAATCTCTTGTAAACGCCTGAAAAATCGGCACGGCAGAGGCCTCTTGGCTAGTGATAGAAATGCCATCAGCAATGACGAATATTTTATTTTCAAGGTCGTTTTTAATATCCGGAAATTTTTCCACTAAACCTGATAACATCTTATAGTCAAGAGTGTCGCAATAGATTTCACCAAGACATGATATTAAAGAAGAATAAAAGGAAGAATTACGGTCAAGGCCGTTCGTGAGGATCTCTTCGACCTTATTAATATAGGAAGGATAATCTTTTTTCTTGAATAGATCTTCGGCTTCCTTAAAAGTTATATCTTCTATCCCGGAGATTGAGTTTACAAGCTCTTTTTCAACATAAACCTCCCCCCATTTAACCTTTACCTTATAGCCCTTACTATCCTGGCTTAAGATATCGCCGGAGACAATGCCTCCTGATTTAAGATTGATTTCTGCGGAATGAATAGAAATAACGGGGAGAAAAAAAGATAATACTGATATGAGGATTATTTTTTTTGGCATACCAACACGCCCGAATTGTTAACCTTTAACGCCAGTCAACGAAATTCCTTTAATAAATTGCTTTTGTAGAAGAATAAACACTAAGAGAATAGGTACTACTACGACAACAGACCCAGCCATTAAAAGGCCCCATTCCGTATTATGTTGTCCGTTTAGATTAGCCAATGCTACGGTAAGGGTATATTTTTTATCATCCGTCATGATAATCAATGGCCATAATAGTTCATTCCATACGCCCATAAATGTAAAAATTGCAAGCGTTGCCAGCACCGGCCTGCATAAAGGAAGCATAATATTCCAGAACATCCTGAATTCTGAACAACCATCTATTCGCGCGCTATCTATAAGGTCCGATGGTATGCTAAGCATAAATTGCCTCATAAGAAAAATTCCGAATACTCCGCTTGCTGCCGGCAGTATAAGTCCGGTAAAGGTATTCAAAAGACCCAGCTTTTTTAGTATAAGAAAAACCGGCATCATTGAAACCTGGCCCGGCACCATCATTGTCGCCAAGAGAAGAGTAAATATCTTTTCACGCCCGGGAAATTTATATTTAGCGAAGGCAAAACCGGCCAATGAATTAAAAAACATGCTAAGCGCCATAATTGATACGGCTACAAAAATAGAATTCTTGAAATAATTAAAAAACTTTATATTTTCAAATAAGTACTTATAATGCTCAAACGTAACCTGGTCAGGGATCCACTTGGGAGGCATTGCAAAAATTGACTGAGAGGTCTTCAGGGATGTCGACAACATCCATCCAAAAGGAGCAAGAGTCAGAAGAACCGTAAATAAAATTGCGGTTGTGGCTAAAATGCTTTTTATTTTTTTCGCTTGAGGTGAATTCATATTTTAATACTCAAAATTTGTCTTGCTGAATTTAAGCTGTATTACCGAGAATGCAGCTATAATACCGAAAAGGACATATGCTATACTGGAGGCGTAGCCAAGCTGAAAATACTTAAACCCTTCCCTATACATAAAAAGAACTATTGATAAAGTACTATTCAAAGGCCCGCCATCTGTCATTATATACGGTTCATCGAAGAACTGGAAATAACCTATAGTCGACATAATGGTTATGAAAAATATAACAGGTTTAAGAAGCGGAACTGTTATGTTAAAAAATTTGCCTGTTCCGGATGCCCCGTCGATCTCCGCTGCCTCATATAACTGCTGAGGTATCCCCTGCAATCCTGCTAAAAATATAACCATATTATACCCGAAATTTTTCCATGCCGCCATAATTATAAGTGCTGGCATGGCAAATCTCGAATCGCTAAGCCAGTTTATCTGCCCTATCCCGAACATAGATAAAAAATTATTTATTAAACCAAACTGCGGATTATACAACCATCTCCAGACTATAGCAACCGCAACCATTGTAGTGACAACAGGAGCAAAATACCCTACTCTGAAAATAGTCCTAAATTTGACCAATTGGCTGTTCAATGCTATGGCAGCCAAAAGAGATAGCATAATTGAAATAGGCGCGCCTACCAGGACAAAGATAAAAGTATTCCCAAGTGCTTTCCAGAATAGCGGGTCATGGAATAACTTTATATAATTAGAAATACCGATAAAAGAAATATTTGAGGTATTATTTAAACAAGTAATATCCCAATTAGTCATTGACATTATAAAAGAAAGGAATATCGGCGAAAAAAGAAAGATCATAAATAGAACTACACTTGGAAGAATAAAAAAATACGGAGCCGGAAATAAAAATACTTCTTTTAAAAAATCCTTAACATTATTAATCTCTCTCGGTAATCCCACATCCTTAGGGCCTAATTTAACATACAGGATAAATGCAGTGACCACCAAAACTACCAAAAACCCAAGCACTCCTAACTTAAACCATTTGCTTTGTTCCGGCCTTTTATATTGAATAAGAGTTGTGATCTCTTCGGAGGTTTCCTTGATAAATTTGTCCGAATCGATTTTTTTGTATACAAAACTCTCCATATTTTTGGAGATAATATCGCCTATATGTTCCCACTCCGGTATAGGAGGAGGGGTCACGGTATCTTTCAGCTGTTCACCAAAAACCGCCATCTTTGCATTAGATCTAAGAACATCAAGTTCCCAAGTGGCCTTAACACTAGGCAGATCCTTAGTCTTTTCGTACCAGATTGCCTGTATATCCGGCCTCGACATAAATTCCAAAAACTTCCAAGCTAAAGCTTTATTCTTCGACTGTTTGAATATTACAAGGCTTGAACCGCCAACGAAAGAAGAGCCAGTAATCTTTCTGGGCAGTGGGGCTACAGACCATTTTCCCTCAATTTCAGGGATCTGGTTATGGACATCTTCAACCATCCAGGGGCCGCTGACAAACATAGAAAAATACCCGGTCCTGAATGCATTAAAAACGTCAATACCTCCTGCTGTCTCAAGGGGGGCGTACCCGTTCTTAAAAAAACTTAGATAAAAATCTACAGCTACTTTTGCCTGAGGAGAATCTAAAACGCAAGTTTTATATGTTGAGTCAAGGATATCACCGCCATTCTGCCATATGAACATAGAAAGAAGCCCCCAATCACGCGCAGGGAGATTCATTGCATAGCGGTCTATCCTACCATCATTATCAATATCTTTGGTCAGCTTTTTAGAAACATCCTCTAACTCTTCCCACGTCCTCGGGGCATGATCATAACCTGCTTCCTTGAGAAGGTCTGTCCTATAAAACAATACCCTGGTATCTACATACCAGGGTATCCCGTAAATCTTACCATCAATTATATTGGTCTTCCAGGAACTTGAAAAATATATTTCCGGCTTTATTGAACTCGGGCCCTCAACAAAGGTATTTACCTCAGCTAGAGCTTCAATAGATACAAATTCAGGTATCCACGTTGTTCCAAGCTGGCTTATATCGGGAGTATTATTTCCGGCAATTGCAGTAATAAGCTTCTCATGAGCAGCTGCCCAGGGGATAGCCTGGGTAACAACTTTTACGTCAGGATTTTCTTTTTCAAAAATCCTGGCCATCTCGCCGATCTTAATACCTTCTGCGCCCATCGCCCAAACAACCAAACTTGCCCTTGGTTTTTCAGCAAATGCCGGCTTTATATAAAAGCCGGCCAAAACTACTAGAGCCAAAAAACCAGACAGAAGTATATTAACCGATACTTGAAAAACTCTAAACTTAAATAGTCTATTCAATATTGACATCTTTTGGTGTACTTACTGATGTATAGGTATCGTCCCACTCTTTAGTTTTGGAAATAAACGCCGCTAGGAACCTGCATCCGGAGACCTTCCTTCCGTCCTGCGGTATAGCTATCGTTATCTCTCTTTCTCCGCTTGTTTCAAAATCCTCAATAGCCTCAAAAAGGCATAAACCGGGGTTAATATCCCAGTTTTCAAGCTGCACTATCAACTTATAATCAGCCTTGCTGGGACCATTGGTCCATTTGATCTTAGCTGTTGCCTTGCCGCCAACATTGGCTAATTTACTGTAATCTACAATCGATATTAATGGCAGCAGTTCCACATCTTTTTTTGAAATAGAGAGACACAGCGTATCATCCCAACCTTTTTGCTTTGAGATAAATGCTGCTATAAACCTGTATCCATTATACACTCCTCCAAGATTAGGCTTGGATGGTATATTAATTTTTGCTGTAAGCGAATCAGTAGCTTTAGTAAACGGTATTTCCTGTAAACTAACAATAGAATCAGCCATATTATCCCAGTTCTCAAGCTGAATAACAAATTTATAGTCTTTATCTAACGGTATATCCTTCCAGGTAACACCGACTTCAACCTCTGAACCAAGATTAAAGGATTTAGGATAATCGGTAATGGCTACACTAGCAGCATTACCTATACCTAATGCAGTCACTAAGAATCCGAGTATAACAAGAATCCCCAGAACTTTCTTCATTAGTTCGATCCTTTTTCAATAGAAAACTGAGCTTCATCCCACCATACTGTTCCTGTTGCAACATCTGAATTCCCGGGCGAAAGTAGATTTATCCTAAAGTCTACATATGCCGCTCCGGCAGGCGCAGTTCTTTCTTCAGGTGTCCATGTACTAAGGTCCTGGTATTCCCAATCGCTTGAACCGCTTGTTTTGTGGACAGTTCCGATGCCTGAACCAAGCTCCTTCTTGTCAGAATCAAGCCATTTGCATTCTACAAAAGCTTCAACTCCATTAAGATTGTCGGTCTTAAGCCATGCTCCGCCATTTATAACATCGCCTGGCTGTACAGCAAAGATCTGTTTTGCCCCGGTCATTTCCCATTTATTAGGATCGTTGGTTTTGCTGGTAGTCCATAATTTAAGGCTTTGAACGCCGTCGTGCTTCTCTTCGACGTTATTCCAATCTCTTCCAAATTCCGGTCCAAAATCATAATTTATCCATGAACCCTGGCCCTTCTCTTCAAAGCCGGAATTACTGATAACATTTGCACTTGCAATTGCAGGTACGAGTAGTAAAGCTGCAACTACTAATAACATTGCTTTTTTCATTTTAATTCTCCTGTTTTATTTTTATCAGCTGTCAATCCTCAACAGCTAAATTTATACTATCTCTGCCTTTACTGTGTGGACCTTGCCATCTTTAAAAGGAACTATCAAATTTGAATCCAGTTTCTTTCCATCAACTTCAAGCCTTACTTCTCCATATTCCTTGCCTTTTGGATTAGTGATGATTATATCATAGGTATCGCCCCTGAACAATCTTTTAATCCTGGCTTTCTTCCAATTAGAAGGAATACATGGATCAATCCTAAGGCCATTATACTCTGGCTTTGCGCCCAATAACCACTGAGTGGCCGCAACAAATAACCAGTCAGCTGAACCGGTTAACCAAGAAAATGCGCCTTCACCATATCTATTATTTCCCAGGCCTATATAATATTCAGGAAGAACATACGGCTCTGATTTTACTATTTCGACATCTTTGCCGCTGGCTGAAGGAATGATCCTCTTAAATTCTGTATATGCTCTATTGCCAAGTTTTAATTTAAGATCTGCTACTGTGGTAAATGCTCCACCGTGGCAAAATATAGCAGCGTTCTCTTTCGTGCCTGGAGCGAAATCCGTGATGCGGCCGATCCTTCCATTGTGTTTTGTATAAGCAGGCTTGAAAAGTAGCGGGCCGTAGGGAGTTTCAAGTTCTTCATTAATGATCTTAAGTATCTTATCCAGCTTATCGCCTTCGGCTATTCCAGCAAGAATTGCCCAAGTCTGGGAATTAAGCTGATAACCGCCCTCTTTATTCTTCTTGGAGCCGATCGGTTCTCCGAAATCATTAAAGGCATAGATATATCTGTCGCCATCCCAAGCGTATTTATTAATGATGGCTTTCATCTTTTCATAACGAACCTGGCAATCCTTCACCATCTTCGTATCTTTTCTAAGTTCTGCCATCTCTTTCATATTTAATAGCGCAACGCAAAGCCCGATTCCAAGCCATACGGACTCGCCTTTTCCTGCGATGCCGGTTCTGTCAAAGGCATCGTTCCAGTCCTGCGAACCCATTAGAGGTATTCCCCTTTTGGATTTTGCTACGTCCATCAAAAACGTTGTAGCTTTCTTGGCATGTTCATATACCGATGCTGAACCGCCATCGAAGAAATCGATTTTCTTATCCAAAAATTTAAAATCGCCTGTTTCTTTTACATATGCATTTATCAAAAATGGCAGCCATATCGGAAAATCAGACGGAGGCCTGTGAGTGCTGGGGCCGTCAACAAGGGACCACCCTGGAAGAGGCTGGCCGGTCTTTCTCTGATGATAGCAAAGCTCTTCTATTTTCTTTTTGGCAAATTTCTGATTTATTGGCGTAATGCCCCAAGCATCCTGGGAAGTATTTCTATAACCAAATTCTCCGCCGCCTTCGTGGTAAAAAGTTGCGGATCTTCCCCAGAGGTTATTCATATATACCTGATACTTAAGCCATACATTGACAACCCTATCAAACTCTTTATCCGGGGTCTCTACCTCTATATTATCGAGTATTGCTTTTCTCCAATGTTCTTTATTGGCTGCAAATTCAGCTTCTGCGGTATTGACATCTCTGTATTTATTTAAGAGTGCCTTTGCTTTGGCAGGGCTTTTCTTTTCAGCTAGACCGACAATTATTACAAATTTTTTAGACTCATTAGGTTGAAGAGTAAGGGTGTGCTCCAATACTCCGACCATGTTCATACCTCTGACGTTATCAGAATTGGTAGTTTTGCCGTTTTCGACGACTGCCGGATTGGAATAATCTCTATATCTACCGATAAAGTTCTCATAATCTATATCATAACCATCAACTTTTAAGGAACTTGCTATGAAACAAAAATATGGCCACTCTTTTGCGCACCAGGGAAATTTGGTAGCATAGACAGCATTGAGGTCTTTATCGAATTTACCATCATTTAAAAGAATTGTGATATTCCTGATACCCAGTTCTGCCGCCCAGTCGCCTAAGTACCACTCTGCAAACGGGAATAATTTAAGGTTTCTTGTTTTCCCGGATTTGTTTTCTACATTGACAATGCATATTTCAAGGTCATCATTCTGAGGTACAAAATATTTTGCCTCTAAGGATATGTCGCTATATTCGTTCTTTATTATTGTATATCCAAGCCCATGCCTGCATTCGTAATTTTTGGACTTCTTTACAGGCTGATGAGCCAGTGACCAGAATTCATTGGAATCGATATCCTTAATATACAAATAATTTCCCGGCTGGTCAGTAAGATAATTTGCAGGAGCCCATCTGGTGAGCCTGTTCCTCCCTGAATCGAGATAATACGCATAACCACCGGCTGTCTGAGAAATGAGACGGCAGTAGCGTCCATTGGTCAGGTAATTGATCCAAGGTCTCGGGGTATCCGGCCTTTTAATAATAAATTCTGTGTAATCCTGGGAAAAATCTCCATACTTGGAAAAATGTTCCATGTGTTTATTTTCCTTTTCAAGTTTCTGTTTGGTTGTAACTTTATTTTCTAAAGTACCTGTGCTCATTTTATCCCTCTATTATAAATGTATTTTCCCGCTACCTAGCGAGTATAAATCATTATTTAAATTTTTTTTAAACTAACCATAAATCAAGCCCTATACTGTAAGTATAGGGCCAATAATTTTCTTAACTATTATATGACATTACCGAAATATATTCAATATATTTTTTTAATTTTTTTGTTTAAGCATAGGTGGTCAATTTTATATAAAAATTTCAAAATAATCCAACTCAAAACTAAGTAATTATCTGAATCTAGTTGCCAATTACAATATCAATAACATTTGATTTAATATGATCATTTTTGATGTAAACTGAATGAGGGCCGGAGATCTCCAAACGAGATACATCTATGGTCATATTGCCCAAGAATATATTCTCACCTTCTAAAAGGCTATCAGGAAGATAGGCGTCTCCTGTCTTTTCAACATCCACTTCACTCTCAACGCCTAATTTATCAACAAAATAAAGGTCAAAGCTTTGGATATTGTAATTTACCAAATCAATCGGCTTATCTGTCAAATTTTTCAATCTTACGGAGATGCTGATTCTTTCGTTGGTGTCATACTCTTTTTGATCTGCATTAATAACCAACTGAATATCGCTATTGCTGGCTGCATTACTATTCTTAATAAAAGCATTTCCTAAAAATCCCGAGAAAATCATTACAAATAATAAGATTATTAACAGTTTTTTCATGGTGCCTCCATAGGTTAATGCATTATTTTCGCTCTATAAATAAATTATAAATAGGGACAGCGACCATTTTTTGGGACATAAATAGGGACAGCGACCATTTTTTATCCCTTTTTCCTTGGTCTTCCTCTCGGTAAGGCCTTTAACCGTTTCCCAAAGATCTTTTCAAGTTTTAATATAAATTGGTCTGCGCCTAAGGGCCTTCCTGTCAGAGTATGAAGACGCAATTTATCAATTGTTAAGGCTTCTTCTTTCTTATTAAGATATGCTTGCCAGTTGGTTATATCAAGAAGATCTTTTACGTCTTTTATCGTAAGGATACCTTCTTTATTAGTTATATGGTAATTTGCGCTTGACCAGGGCCAGTCTTCAGCTCTTTTTACAAGTTTAGCACGTACGGGGTTATTTTCAATATATCTTATAGCCTGTAATAGATGCGTTTCATCCAATATACAAGAATAAAATCTCCCCTGCCATAAATGGCCTGTGGCATTGTTTTTCTTGTTAAAATACTGAGAATATCTCATATGTGAAAAGTTAAATGTTTTGGCAAGGGAATCTGCCTTATGAGGTATTGCGATAAAATGGATATGATTTGGCATAAGCGAATATGCTAATATATCGAGATTGAACTTTTTGCTGTATTCTTTTATCCAATTAAGATAGGCAATATAATCTTCGTCTTTTAAAAAAACCTTCTGACGGTAATTACCTCTTTGGGTAATATGATGAGGGTATTCTTCTAATACTATTCTGGCTATGCGTGGCATGAATAAATAATATCAAAAAGGTGAGTACATGTCAAGAATAAACGGTCGCTGTCCCTATTTATAAACATTCGAATCATAGCTAAAATGAATAGCTTCTGGTGAAAGGGTAATATATTCATTACTAATGTTTTTTAAAACATTTAAAATTATCTATTGCAACTAGCAAAAAATAGACTAGAAGTGGAAAAATTATAAAATTTAATAAAAAAATTGGTTTACCCAAGTGTAACACTTCTTTCTTTATCCAAGAAATAAAAACATCTCCAAATACAATTAGAACTGAATAAAGAAATCCTATAATAAATAAAGTTAAATTAAAATGATATTTAAATAAAAAATTATTGATTAAAAATAAAAAAGTAAAAGTAATAACATTCAAACATAAATAAATAAAAAAATAAAACTTAAAATCTATATGCTCACAAAATCCCATTTTAAACGATAAAAATGTAGCCAAAAAAGTTCCTATTAATAACCCGCTTAGATATAAGCTCAACGTTTTGGGCATGTTTTTTTAACCTCTTTTTTAAGTAACGCATTATACTCTTCTATCATTTTCCAAATAAATTCCTGACAATCAAATTTTCTTTTATTATCTAATATCGGATGATGATATTTCTGCCCTTTCTTATATTCATTTTCCCAATACTTTCGCGCAATTTGCTCAGCTTCTTTCATCAAATCATCATTTTTACCAGAAATAATTGAATCTTTTTCGTATAAACTCTCGTCGTCAGACTTAAAAACAGGCCTACTTTTTTCTTTATCATCCCCCATATAGCCTATATTGGTACCATCATCATAAAACATCTGCCAATGCCTACCGGACTCTCGAGTACCATTATAAACAACATTCTCACTTACCCAGGCAATTGTATCATTGCCTAAACTCCTTGTATTAACCTCCCATAACCCAAGAGGATCAATTAAATTTATTACATTATTTTGGCAGTACAAATACAAATTTATTCCCGCTGCATATCCCATAGGGTCAGTCTGCAAGAATTTCCCAAGCTTTGGATCGTAGAATCTGGCGCGGTAGTAATAAAGGTTTATTTCAGAGTCCCATTCACGGCCGGTGAAGTAGAAAGAATTTCCTATTAAGCTCATGGCTCTTGGCTCATGGCTCATAGAAAAGATTTTAAAAGAACCGAAGACATCATATTCATAATGCTCTACCAAAGAGCCGGTATTGTCAGTAATGTCTATTATACTACCTAAGGCATCAGAGTGGAAATAATACTTAGCTGATGGCTCATAGCTCATAGCTGATAGCAATTCATCAATGCCTGAACCGTAAATATACTTATTAAGTAAAGTACCATTAGAGTCATATTCAGCAATTAGGTTATCGCCATCGTAGACATAGCTCATGGCTCTTGGCTCATGGCTCATAGCAACAGATTTGGATATTCGGCGGCCGAGGTAATCATATTTAAAGCTCGCGATTTCAGAAGATGCATTAGTGACCTTGGTGAGTCTATTTTCATAGTCATAGATATAGTTTGTGGTAGTTAGACCTCCGGAAGCAGGAACTTCTTTTTTGGTCAGATTGCCATTTAAATCATAGATAAAGTTTATTGGCGTAGGGTCCAGGGTAATATTTATGACATCTTCCCCTCTTTTACCCTCAGTATTATAGGCGGAAGCAGTTATGGTATTTTGGCCTGGATTTAAAACCACGTCTTTATGAAACGACCTATCAGGATCAATAGAAGTCTCTTCGCCATTTACATCAACTCTTGTAATTGAACTTGAAACCTTACCTCTTATAGGTACAGTTTCGTTGGTCTTTTGTAGATGCGTATATTGATTAAGGTTATTAGTCGTATATGTTAAGAGATTATTATGACCACTTTGAGTAATTCTATTGCCAACAGAGTCGTAGCTATATGTTGAAGAATTTGCTTCATTCCCGTTCGCAATAACACTTTTTAATTGATAAATTTTATCATAGCTATAAGTTTCTGTACTTAACCCTTGACCCTGACTACTTAACCCTTTTGTTAGTCGATTCCCAACATTATCATATGAATAACTAAAGTTCGTTAAAACTTCGGAATCAGGAGTTATATGCTCAAGATTTTCTTTATCATCATAACTATAGTTTGTGGTAATACCATTGGCATAGGTAAGAGATTTACGCTTTCCATCAGGATAATAAGTATAGGATGCAATCGAAACTCCAGACTGATCCTTAATATGAGTAAGGCGGTTTAACTCATTATATTCATAGGTAATAAAAGTACTATCAGGATAAGTAAGTTTAGTACGTAACCCCAAAGAATTATATTCATAGCTAACGGTTCTATTAGTAATATTATCTGTAGTAGTTTTGAGGCGGTTTAGGTTGTCATAGGTATTGGTAGTTTGAAGAACATAATTACCCAGAACATATTTATAAACACAGATTAGATTGCCAACCTTGTCGTAATAATAAAGATAAAGTTCGTCAGTCTGTTTATAAAATAAGCGATTCAAATTATCATAACCGTAATAAATCATATTTTTGTTCCTTGTGTACTTATTTGAGATATTAGAATTAAGGTCCGGGCTATAACACTCAAACGATTCGTCAGGGTAAGCTGTTTTAACTAACCAATCCGAATTATCATACTGATAGGTAGTAACATTACTTTTTGGGTCTTTAATTGTTTTAAGCTTGCCATCATTATAATAGGTATATTCTGTTTCATTGTTTTCCGCATCTTTAGTCTTAATAAGGCGATTAGTTTCATCATAGGTATAGTATGTAGTATTATTATTGGCATCGGTTTCGCTATCTTTGTTGCCAGCGCCGTCATAATGGAAAGTGGTAGTTAAAAAACTATTATCGGGGAGATACTTTTTGATAGTAACCAGCTGATCACGCCCATCATAAACATTTTCAACAGTTTGCCATTCCAGGCCGTCTTCATCAATCTGCTTTTCAAACTTAGTAGTATTGCCATTACCGTCGTAGGTATATTTTACCTTATAGTTAAAAGGCTGCGGCGAAATTGACTTAAGCAGTTTACCGATCTTATTATATTGAAATGTAGTAGTCCTGTTTAGGGAATCAGTAGTCGTCAATACATTGCCAAGTGCATTATAAGTAAATGTAGTTGTCGCATTAATATGCGAAGAATTTCCATAATCATCTATCTCTCGATATAAATACCCCGTATCAGGGTAATATTCATATTTTGTAATTATGCCATTAGCATTGGTCTTTTGAATAACTTGGCCATACTGATTGTATATAAATAGTTCTATAGGGATACCTGCCGACACCGTTGGATACACTATTTTTACTACATTACCGTTAGTTTGAGTAGTTATACCATCACCATTAAGGTCTCCTAAAGCTGCTTCTTCATAGTCATAGTAATAAGTAGTGCAATAATTTTCATATACTCCCTTAGGATCAGCTAATGTCTTTATAAAAGAATAGTTTGGCTCGTAAGTATATATTTTTTTTCTACCCATGGGATCGTGCTCTTCAAGACAGTTACCTTTGTTATCATATACATATTCTATAGAATGCCCAAGCGCATCTATAGAATAAACTTTATTAAACGAAGGATCATACACAGAGCGAGTTTCATTATTAAACGGGTCAGTAACAACGGTTATATTTTCATCAGGATCATAATCATATCTAGTAGAATAGCCTCTCTCATTCGTTACCAAAGTAAATCGTAAAGACTCATTATAAACAAGATCCATATGCGTGCCATCGGCATAGGTTATTCTTTTGCATTTTAAGTAATTAGGGTCCCATGAATCTTCATAATATGAATAAGAGGTAGTGTTATTACGGGCATCAATAATAGACGCGAGTTCTGTTTTGGTGCCATAATTATTATATGTATAATTAATTTCGTTTAATTCCGGATCGGTAATTTTGGCCAGATTATTATTTGCATCATAGTCATATGAAGTAATTTCATTATTTGGCCAGGTAATACTGGATATCTTGTTATTAGAATTGTACGAGAAAATAAGGCTTCTCCCGCAATCATCACTCACAGCAGTAAGAAATCCATCGTCATTATAAGTAAGATTTATGTGGTTTCCATTGCGGTCTACGATACCTGTCAAACGGCCAAAGGAGCCAAAATTGTAAATAATGCCGTTTTTGCGACTCAGAGTCCAACTATCATCAGGGTTTCTTATTAAGGTAGAATAATTGCCTACCGGTGGCGCCCAAAGGCTGCCATTCCACTTATAAATTTCAATCTTTCCTTGCTCGCTTAACAACTCCATAATGTCAGATGCTAATCTCGTCACTTTCATTCCATACGAAAAAGTCCATCCCCTACCAAATGGCCCATAATAGTCTCTTTTGCCATAGTAAATTCTAGTTACTTCAAGAGGCAAAGCACCTCTAGTCGGTATAGTCATATCCTGAAAAGTGGCATAGACTTTTCCGCTAGTAAGAGAAACCGGGTCTCCGACTACCTGCTCATCTTCTTTTGGGTTATCTTCAGGGTTACAGGCAAAAGCTGAATTTTGAGTGAACAAAATACAAGCTATAGAAAAAAACAACAACAAGATAACTAATATTTCTGATTTCCTAAAACTCCTCTTATCGAAAAACAACCAAATCATGACTTTTTCTCTCTCTTAAATAATTTTTCTATATCTTCAATATTTGTCCTGGCCTTACGAGACAGCTGAGTTTTCGGATCAACCTTTATAACTTCTTTAAATGCTAAGATAGCGTCATTATAATTTTTCAAAAAGTAATTACAACGGGCAATCTCAAAATACACCCACTGAGTGGTATTGGGGCTGAGAGAACATGAGAGAATACTATTATATTGTTCTATAGCCTCTTTATAATTTGACTTTTTATAATAACACCATCCAAGATTAATATGGATGCTGTTTATCAGCGTGTTTTTATCCGAAGAAATGAGAAGGCCTTCTTTATAAGGTTCAATAGCATCGTCATATTTGTTTGAGTCCTTAAAGGAATTGCCTATTTGATAATAAAGCCCTACCATTTCATTTTTGCATTCAGGGTGTTTATTTAAAAAATCCTTACACAAATCTAGCGCTTCTTTGTTTTTACCCAGGTTTATCAAAGATTGAGTAAGCTGTTTTAATGTCTTTATATTTCCCTTATTTGTTACATTGGCATTTGAAAGAAAATTATTTTTGAATACTTCAACTTGAGCATATAGTTTATCAGTCTCAGAAAAATTTTCTGAGGGAAATTTTGAAAAAAAATTAATAAAAGCGGCTTCTTTATCATCTAAATACGAAATAATTCTTGTTGCTCTTTCATCAGGTACATCATAAGGATTGCAAGCAGCAATGCGAATGAAATTGATATTCAAAAGAAATATTAAATTAATCGCGCCAATATTAATAAATAACCTGACTATTCTCATGTATTCATCTTCCTAAAAATCTGCCAAAGGATTCACTAAATCATCCTTAGTACTCATTACTTTATCTTCACCAGCAGGCCCATATTTCTGGTATTTGATAAATTGATTTGCCCTTGCCACAGAATTATCTAGGGCCTTAAAACCCTGACAGATCTTGTCGATGATCTGGGTCAGGGTATTTAGGTCATCTAAAGGGCATAATGAATAAGCTTTCTTATAATACGATACAGCTTCCTTGCCCGCCCCAGAAGAAACAGCTATGTCGCCCAACTCTATCAATGCTTCGGTTTGCTGTTTTTGGGCAAAGGGATATTTGTCTACTACTTTTTGTAATTCTATTTTAGCTTGATTATTATTTTGTAATTTTCTATAAGATCTTCCTATTTCCAGCTGAGATACTCCTGCAGGCCAGGTATCTGGATAGCTTGATATAACCTTTTTATATTCCTGTATGGCGTCCTTTGGTTTATTAAACGAATTAAGGGTGATCTGTGCAATTTCAAACTGGGCATTGGAACAATCGGATTTGACTGATGGATATGAACTAATAACAACCTTGTAAGCATCTATAGCTTTCTGAAACTCCTGTTTTGAATAATAATAGCAACCTATATAATACTGTGCTCTGGCACATTGCGCCTGATTTTTTGGATGATCTAAAATAAAATTCTGCAATTCAGACAATTTGTCCCATCCCCCATCCCACCACATTCCGGGGATATCTTTGGTAATACTGGAAAGCTCAGTATCTGCATTCTTTTCGGCAGAAAATACCAAGGAAGATACATTAAATAATATAAGTAAAACTAAGAAAAAAATTGTCATTATTGTTTTCATTTATCAATACTCCTTAAAATTTATGCAATAAATATATTTACGGTTCTGTATAAATGGTTGCTCCATCGCAGGGTGACATTATCCTTACATAAGGCGTTAAAGACGGATTAAGTGGATCCGTAGAGTTATCATTTATATTTATCTCTAGAGTAGTGTTTTCATAAGAAGGCTTTATAATCCTTATGAAGTACACTCCATTCGCCCAAAAGTCATTGAAAATATTAAAATGCCCGTTTTCATCGGTCAAAGTCTCGCCTAAAACATTTGTCTGGGTTTCATCAAGAACCTGAACAGAGGCATCTTTAACACCTTCCATTCCATCAGGGCCTTCTTCGGTAAGATCCCCGTGAATAACCGTTTTTAGGACTTCTATGGATATATTCTCGTAGGCTAGATTATCCAAGCCATCACTAACTTCAAAATGAGTATTTGAATATATACCAGCCTGGCCATAAGAGGGCTTCCAGGAAAATTTATGTGCTTCAGTATCAAATTGAGAACCCTCCGGTAAATTTGAAGCTGAATACCTAATAAGCGGTTCGCCTGAAGCATTTATCGTAAAATCAAGTAACTGATCTTCATAGACCGATTTATTGCTAATAGGATTAAGAACTAAATCCAAAAATAATTTTCCTCTGAATATATTAGTCCCGGCAGTCATGTTTCTGGTATTTACATACATAGAACCCCTAAATGGATGCAAATCTCCTACAAGTGAATTGGCGGAATTGTTATTTATGTATGAGTTACTTACTGGAGTCCAGGTTGTGCCATCTGGGGATGAATATACCTTTCCTCCCCAGTTATAGGTAGTCAGGTATAATCTTCCCATGTAACTAGTGATATCGCCTATGTATGGTTCATTATTCATACCTTGGTAAGCCAGTTCCCAATTTATACCATCTCTAGTTCTGTAGATGTAGTTTGGACCGAATGCCTCAGCTGTAGTAGCGTAGAGATATCCGCCAAATATAGTCATATGAGAAATGCTAGATCTACTTGTACTGCCAAAACCATCCCCCACAACCTTTTCCCATGTTGTTCCGTCATTAGTCCTCCAGATCTGGGCTCCAGTTGTAGCTCTTCCGAAATATCCATAATTATAGGTTCCTATATAAAGATACCCTCTAAAAACACATGAGGCGTCAGAATCCATATTGGCGTATTGCTTATTGGAAGCGTCTTTGCCAAAGGCTGGTTGGGAGATATTTAGCCAGCTTGTAGCTATATTAGAATTCATTGGGCCGTTTGATCTACGCATGGTAAACCAGAGATTCCAATCATTATAAAAACCTGCATAGGCATAGCCATTAAAAGCTATAATATCTTTGGTCCACCAATCACGATTACCAAGCCTTATTGTTGTGAAAGTATTATCTGAATTAAGCTTAGTTAAATAGCATGTCCCGTACCAATCATCAGATACGGCATAAAGCCCTGCCTCGCCGGCAGGCGAGCAGGAGCTTAAGCTTAGGTCAAGGTATTTTAGGTCTAAAGTTCTATACATATAGCAACCATTACCATATGGAGTCTTCAACTCATACACCTTATTAAAGGTAGTTCCGTCATCTGATTTATAGATAGCGGGATGAAGATTGGTATTTGAAGTTGATGCATAAAGACTGCCATTAGTATCCATCAACTTAGCTTCATGGTTCTTAGTATCATCGAAACCATCGGAAACAACCTGAATCCAATTGTTATTTATAATTTGGGGCGGAGTATCAGGCGGAATAAAATTCAAATAATCGGTAATAATAATTGAATCAATTAAGGGTGATGAATAAACAGGATTAGGGTCCTTCCTAAGACTGAAAGTATTCTGTCCCTGGTTAAAATGGACTAATAATGCATTCTGGTAGCTATCTTTATTTATCCACTGCCAACCTGTGCTATTACCCTTGATAACTATTTCCTGACCATTGACATTTAATATGGCAGAGTAAGTAGTGCCTAAATTTGCCCCTTTTAACCTAATCCAAAAATTGTAATTATTAGACGAAGACGCAGTGAAAGTATGAATAGAGTTTAGACTAGAAGTACCCAGATCGATATAGGCGTTTCCCCAGGAAGTTGGGTCACCATAGAAAGTTGTATGTATAACACCGGCAATATCTTCGGCTTCAAAGGGTAATATATCAGCAAAAGAAAAAGTTATAGGCATAAAAAAACCGATTATTAATGTTATTAATAATCGGTTATATAAATTCCTTAAAGAACAAGGTCTAAAGAGCTTTTTAAAATGTTTCATTTGCAGTTATTTTAGATTTCTCCTTGCTTAATATGATATCACATAAATAAAGGATTTCAAGCTTTTTTTTGATTTAACTCAATTAAACCAATTTATTATTCCTTATTTTTTTCTTCAATTTTATCTTCTAAAGTTATCCCAAAAATATTAGCTGCTTTCTGAAGTCCAAGCCCTGTAGCTGTTAAATAACTTTCAGGGCTCTCAACTATGGAATATTGTTTGGTAATTTGTATCTTTTCAGCATCAAGCCTATTAAATTTTCTATCCATTGCTGTTAAAAACCTTGGCAAATTAGTTGCCAAAGTTCTTATTGCGCTCTCCTCCTGAGGATATCGCTTTATAAAATCTTCTTTAGTGTATTTCTCGCTCAAAACACTTGACTCTTGGCTAAGTTTAAATAGATCTGCCCTCCAGGCATCAAATTTAAAAAGTTTTTTATCTTTATCAGCTATAAAAATATCATTATATTTTTTTACGACTAAATAAATCTGGTTTATTTCCTTTAAATCTTTAATTAAAGTGTCTTTACTTTCAGACATGGCTTTATCGGCTTCCCCTGCTTCGCCTACTCTTACATCTGCTTTAGCTAAAATAATGTTTTTACCTACTGCTACAACTGTCTTCAGAACATTAGGGTCAGTTTGTTCTGCATGAGAAAACTGGGCTTCCACCGTATAATCCCAAGAAACAAGTCTATTATCTTGTAAAAGCGAAATTTGAGTACTAAAAGTTCCTTTACTTACATAGGCACGCCTTTTGGCTACATTGGACTTTGGAGAATTTAAATTTATTAAAATTTTTGAATTATCAGGAAGGTTTGTGGTCCCGCTTATCATTATGTCGTCGCTAGTAGCATTTCTATTAAATTTGGCATCTACTTTTAAAAAATAATTTTCGGCAGCAAAAACCTTAACTGAAAAGAGAATTACGAATACCATTATACCAAAAAACATTTTTAAATATATTTTTGACATTATTGCTCCTTATAGCTTAAAAATTTAGTGTCTTTTATATATGTTATTGTTACATCATCAAGAACCGGAGTATCCCTTAACGATGGGTTAACTCCTGCCACCCCTTCATCTGTCGTGAAAGTTGTTTTATAGTTTAAAGAACTTGCGGTTTGATTAATGGAATTATCTGATTTTGGGTCAGTAAAACCACCAACATATCCAGCACCGGCATCATAATCCATTTGCAGAGAATTGTTACCAACTATTGAATTGCCATATTCATCTGTAAGATTTACCGGTAGATGGGCAGTCCAGGTCACAGCTCCCAATCTGATACCTGAAGAAGGAGCTAAAGATGATGAGATATAATTTGCCTTTACTCCTCCGTTATCAACATAATTGTAATACCTTCCAAGCCCATAATCATTTTCGGCACTAACCGGTCCTTCCCAAGTCCTTATTTCATCTATAGTACTATCTAATACTTCATTATTATCACCGCCATCGTTTCCAAACATCAAATCTTTCCCACCCGAAGCAGCCGGATCTTTTATGCCGGTAATTTCCGCTCTGACCCATCTTTTTACTTCCTGGTCAGATGGAGCCGGTAACCACATAGTAGCAGAATCACCTTTTAATATACCATCAATATAAACTTTTGCACTTTGTCCAACTTGCCATTTCCAGACATAATGATGCCATATCCCTGGATTCCAGGAATACGGAAATTCAACTTTAGCTTCTGGCAAATGCAACCCACCGGGTGGCGTTCCCCAAAGAGTCCCATCTCCTTCATTCTGGCTACCCCAAGGAGCACCATAATCAATATTCCTTTGTAAGATTATTGAACCAAAAATATTTCCTCCCCATACTGCTGCCCACATAAAAGCATACTGGTCATTAACCGGAGCCGCAGGAGCGGCAGTTGTCAATGCAACTGTGAAAAGTTTTTTAGCAGCAGCTGTTGGCATAGCCCATAAAGATTTTATCCACATTTCAACACCACATTCATTATTTGTCATGGCAACATTGTTTATTGGGGCATAACCAACTCTGTTGTTAGATCTGTATGGAACATTTCCATTATAACTGACAAACATACCATCTGGCATAAGGCTTCCATTAGCGGCATTTTTCATTACACTTCTTTCAGGAGCCGCATAGCTTTGCCTGACAGTAACGCCACCATCTGCCAAATCGGCATCCCGGGTTGAATTATAATGGCTAACAAGTTTTCTATCAGTTGTAGATACCTCATTATCCTTAAGCATTATTTGGCCATCATAAACTGCATTATTAACTGAGCCGGTACCAAGAGGTTCCGGATAGCTGCGCACATTATTTGGTGAACTTCCGGCAGACTGAAAGTCAGCCTGGGTTGTATCTCGGATAATATCAAATGCTTTAACTACGGTTGTGATAGTTTTTGTAACAGTATTTGAACCGCGAGTAAAAGTACTTATCGAATTTATATCATAATAGCCGCTTGAGCTAAAAGACCCTTCTGTAGACCAATTGGTCAGATTGTTTTTACCTACCCCTTTAACATAATTCATAGAACCATAAGTTTTAGTTATATGCTTATCGCGCCAGGAAGCATTGGGATTACAGGTCATAATATCTGTATTAGGGTTTAGATTCGCCATTACAATTGCTGCATCACCATCAGCTATTTCCCCTGCTGTTTCAGCATCCAAAAGAACCGACAATACATCATCCCAGCATTTAAACGGAACTGCCGCACCAGCATAAGAGCCGGTTCCATCACGCTTGTCTTTAAACCTAGTTGCTAAACTCAAAGCTTCGGGAGCTGTAATAGAATTAGTACCATCATTAATATCTCTAAATATTGCCCTAAGAACCAATGGATCGGCGGTATTCAGATTTATAGGTGAACGAGGTTGAACCGGCTGGGCAGTAGGAGTCCATACCTGCGCAGCACTTAGATCAGCCGCATTTGGCTTAATGACCTTTGTATCTATATAGGAATAACAAGTTATGTATGGGGCGACCTGATTATACTCAGCATCGGTTAAAACGGGGGTTCCACCGCCATCTTTAACTAATTTTAGTTTTTCTTTCGAAGCAAAATAACCATCCCTTACGCCATTTCCAGCACCGTAAGTGACGCCATTAATAGTAAAACCCGTATCCTGCGTAGCGGAGTTCCACGCATCACCAGCGTCATAATAACCATTCTTATTATTATCTGTGAAAGGCTCTCCTTCAAACATAGTATTTCTGCCTGCAACTAATGTTCCTGCCTCACCTGCCTGTATTGGAGGCGCGCCAGCATTAATGGCATAACTAAGATTCTGAATAATTTGGCCAAGCTTCTCATTGTATACATCATTTATATTAACTAAACCGCCACAATCTTTGACAGTTACGGTGTAATTTGCCCCGCTGAACGTTCCCCCAAAACTTGCTACCCACGTATTAGTAGGGTCGGTAGCGATATTATCAGTATCAAAATGGTTTTGAACAGTGTCGTTTTTAATTCTTGAGATGGCATCATATACTCCTCCCAAAGCGGCTTCCCTGACCAAAACATTATCCTGAAAATTCTGTGCCATTCTATATTCAAGGCGCATATTAACGGCAAAGCTAGTCGCAATGATCGCCACGACTGCCAAAACCCCTAATGCCAATATTAGCGCTACACCCTTTTTATTCATTTCTACCCCTCATTTATCTCAACCTACTAAAAATGAGTATCTTTTCTTTAGTTTTTATTCTGTCTTCTGTTATCTGTCATCTGTTTACTATGAGCTATGAGCCAAGAGCCATGAGCCGTCACTACTGCCCTTCACTATTCGGCAAATAAACTACACTTTCAAAAACTCTTGTTTCGGGCTCCAAAGAAACATTTTCACTAAGAGTAATTCTTACTTTGACTGCCCTTGGTAATTTACCTATTTGAGTAGCAACCGAAGAAGTAGACCTTGAATCCCATGTGCGCCTGGCACCACGGGGGTTTGAACCGGCATTATAAACATTCCAATTCTGCGTGCCGTTTGTCGGGTCTCCATCCCAGTAATAAAATTCCAAGCCCGTAACATTAAAAGCAAGCTCATTGCTGTTTAGAAGTGTATTGGGTGTACTATAATTAAAGTCATAATTGGCTGAACTCGAGGTAACATAAAACCTTCTCAAAGTCCTCTGATTATCCATCCAAAATCCCATTTCACAGTTCGGATTTGGCGCTGTAGCATCTGAATTAGTAGGAGCTAGAAAAAACACTTCATCTCCTGTTGAATTTGGCTTAATTACAGATCCGGAAACGTTACCTAAAAAATAGATACTCACATTCCCGGGTATTAAAAACGCCTGGGATAACTCTCTTTGAATCTGCTCAACAATAATTCTGCCGTTTTGGTATATCTCAAGTTTTGATTCGGATTTCTTCCAGGATTCCATACCACTCTTAAACACAACATACAAACTTCCTACTAATACCGATAATATAAGTATTACAAAAAGTGCTTCAATAAGTGTTAGGCCTGTTATTCTTTCTATTTTATTCTTAATTTTAGTCATAAATTATTTCACCAAATTTATTGTAATATCAAACCTTTGCATCTTAGTAAAATCATGGCCGGCAAAGTTATTATTATTTTCAGCCGGCCAGAAAACTGTAACAACTACTGGCCTATAAATACCATTGACAACAACGCCGGATTTATCTATATAGTACTCAAAATTACTTTGCAGTTTTTCAGGATTATTGGCATTTGTTATATCCCCCGTGATACACCATCCCCTATCAGGCCTAGTGTTAATATCAGGAGAGTTTTCGTCATAAGTAGCATTGTCAACAACATAAGTATCTATATTATCAAACCCTACTGCTTTTAGTTCATTGACAAGGCTCTCGGCATATATCGTAGCCAAGGTGAGGTCATTTGCTCTTTTGGAGGCATCAAAACCGACGGGGAAAAGCGTCAAAAGCCCCAATAGCCCTACTGCAAGGATGACCATAGAAATGGTTATCTCAATAAGCGTGAACCCTGATCCTGGCCTTTCAGTCATTTTATGGATTATATTCACTTATTTCCAGTCTTCCGGTAGTATTAATGGCTGTGATCTTTCTGCCAGCCTGGTTATTGTTTTCGAACTTTATACATAATGTCCCGTTATTAGCTGAAGCGCCATTTGGCTTAAACCGAATAACCGCAACATCTATGGGCGCATCAGTATCATTTGGAAACGGACGTTGTTTAATATCTGCCAAAAAAGTTGAATAACCGGCTGTTCTTGAATCGAAAATAATACCATCCTTAAGCTTCTTCCACTCTTCTATCGTCTGCCCATTCTGATATAGCTTGATCGACCTGTACTCATAACTAGGCGCACCTGTAGCTGAAACAGGTAAAATAACTTCGCAATCCTTATTATTCATTATTGCATAGCTTCTAGCAGTTTTAAGTATAGTGGCAATTTCCCTTGTAGATGCTTCAAGCTTATGTTTTAGAACAAATTTAAAAAGTGCAGGAACAGTCATTCCTACAAGCAATAAAATAATGCTTATAGTTACAGATATTTCTATGTAACTAACGCCTTTTTTATTACCCACAGACCTATATTAGGGAGCAACTAACCCGCTTAGTTTTATAACAGAACCGGTTGCGCCTACAACCTTTATTGTTTCCTGAACTTCGGGATTTAATCCCCTGCTTTCTATATGAATGCAAAAGTCCCTGTTATTGTTTGATGAATCGTAAGCAAGCCCGGACCCTTTAAAAACAATGCTTTGCCTTGTGGTGTGCGTAGCCGCTGTAGTCTGTATATTCATAATATTGATTCCTGATAAAAACTGCTTTTTAATAAGAGGTATTATAATATAGTTGTCGCCTATGCTTGTTCCCAGAAAGTTGCCGGTCGAATTAATGGTATTGGCGGTGCTAGTGTCAATGGGATACAATTTATTGGCAGGGCTTCCCGTAGTGCCGAGAATAATAATCCCCATACCATCCCATTTACCTACAGGCCAGGCCTTGGTAGAATCCGTAATAGAATCATTGGTTCTACCCGTTACAGTACCTGTCGGAAAATCACCTGCCTGATAAAGATCGTTCGAATAATAAAAAGTTTCGGTTGCGGGATCTATGATAACCCCTGAATAGGTATTATTGCTACGAGCAATCTCTTTGGAACTTTTGATCCCGGACTGCATCTCCCTGGAACTTGTCAGATATTTCATTTTTCTTAAATATTTAAAATACTGCGGCGCTGTCATAGAAAATAAAATCAGCATAACCATAATAGCCAGGCTGATCTCAAGAAGAGATAAACCGCTGATATCTGATAGGAACTTATTTATTTTTTTTAAAGTCATATTTTACCAGTTATTTATATCGTCAGCGTTTCCATAAATCCCGTCCGGGCCTGCCGAATAAATATCAAAGGTCCCTTTGTTATGTAAAACGGCTATTGGAGTATTCCTTTTAGAACAGAACGCATAGGGCTTTTTCCACGGGTCAATAATTTCTTCGTAGGCACCAGCGCCAATATTTAATAGATCAGAACTTTTGACTTCTATATACGGCCCTTTCCATCCTGAATAAAAAGCAGCAACAGCGCTTTCATAAAGGCAATATCTAAGAGTCTCGTTAGCCTGAATAATATTTGCATAAACCGGCTCTGGATATGCAGAGAATACCTGAGTATCCGGATAATTTCCGCAGTCATTATAAAACATACTTACAGCTACTGATAGCGAAGCTATCATGGCCTCAGCTTTGGATTTTTTAGCTCTAGTCAAGGCCCCTTTTGAAACCACTAAAACCATACTAGCTAAAATCATTATAATCGCTAATACCGTGATTATTTCAATTAACGTAAAACTTTTTCTTGAGTTTACTTGCATGAAACCCTCCTCTTAAGAGTACGGCGTACCAAGTACGGAATATAGCGTTTAAACAAGTTTACCATAATATTTATCATTCTTCAACTAACCGCTTAGGGCCGTTAAGAGCTTTATTAACGGCAGGAACATGGAAATTACTATTGCCCCAACAATCAAACCCAACGATATAATCATAATAGGTTCAAGTAAACTAGTTAAGGCTCCGACAGTTGTATCAACTTCATCTTCATATGTGTCGGCGATCTTGTTTAACATAGTATCCAGTGACCCTGTCTCTTCGCCAACGCCGATCATATTGACAACCATTAAAGGAAATATTTTAGTCTTCCCCAAAGGCCCGGCAATAGATTCACCCTCTCTGATGGAATCTCTCACTATCCCGATAGATTTCCCTATAACTTCGTTACCGGCAGTGTCCTTGGTAATTTCAAGTGCCTGTAATATTGGTACGCCGCTTGAAATTAGAGTTCCTAAAGTCCTTGTAAATCTGGCTATGCCTACTTTTCTTATCAATAACCCAAAAACCGGAAGATTCAATTTAACCAGATCAACATAAAATTTAGTGATAGGAAAAGTGACCAATAGTTTCATGAAAGCTACCATAAGTCCCAGGAAAATTACTCCTACATACCATTGATGCTGCATAAAATTACTTACATTTAGAAGGATCTTCGTAGGAAGCGGCAGATCAGACCCAACTTCTTTAAATAACTCCATAAATTTTGGGACAACAAACATGATCAAAAACGCCAAAACCCCGAGAGCAACCATAATGACTAAGCTGGGATACACAAGTGCCGCTCGGATTTTACTGATCAGTTTTTGTGTCTTTTCGCTAAAGTCGGCTAGCCTTTCAAGGACTACTTCCAGTACGCCGCCCATTTCGCCGGCTTTGATCGTATTGACATAAAGTTTGGAAAAAACCTTGGGAAATTTTTGCAATGCGTCGCTAAATGTACCTCCCGATTCAACCTGGCTTGCAAGGCTGTTAATGACGCCTTTTAGCGGGCCGGGCTTAAGCTGGTCTCTTAATATATTTAAAGATCTTACAAGCGGCAGCCCCGCACCTATCAAAGTAGCAAGTTGCCTGGTAAATAGCGTCACCTGCTTAGTCTTTATGCCTCCAAAACCTGGAATTGAAATATTAAGGGATAACCCCTTTCCTTTTGCTCCTGTATCGGTAGATTTGGCAACGGCCTTACCTTTTCTCTCCATGATCTGGGTAGGGATATAGCCCATGCTTCTAAGCTTACGAATGGCATCCAAATATGAATCAGATTCCATCTCGCTTCTAATTTCTTTACCGTATTTATCTAGCGCTTTGTAAGCAAATCTCGCCATTTTTTTCCTTTAATTATCTCTTCTCAATAATGTTTTATTTTAGTACTGTGTACTGTGTACTGTGTACTGTGTACTGTGTACTGTGTACTGTGTACTGTGTACTGCTTTTACGCATACTGCATCGTCTCTCTAACAACTTCTTCGATAGTGGTTCTGCCATCATAAATTTTTCTTAAGCCATCTTCCCTGAGCATGACCATACCTTCTTTTCTTGCCTGGTCTCTTAAAATAGAAGTCTGGACCTTATCCATGATCAGAGGTTTCATAGCATCACTAATAATCATAAGCTCGTATATACCGGTCCTGCCCTTATAACCGGTCTTATTGCACTGGGCACAGCCTCTTCCTCTATAAAAAGTTTTTTCCTTTGCATCTTTTTCAGTCAGGCCAAGCTCTTCAATAAGTTTTTTGTCCGGAGTATATCGTTCACGACAATTTTTGCAAATTGTCCTTACGAGCCTCTGCGCTATGATAGCCTCTAATGTAGAGGTAATAAGAAAAGGCTCAATGCCCATATTAATTAGTCTTGTAACAGTACTAGGAGCATCATTTGTATGCAGAGTGCTTAAAACAAGATGCCCTGTAAGAGAAGATTGAATAGCAATCTGCGCTGTTTCAGCATCACGGATCTCTCCTACCATTATTATATCCGGGTCCTGCCTGAGAATATGCCTAAGGCAAGTAGCGAAATTAAGATTAATTTTTGGCCTTATAGGAACCTGGACAATACCGGGAATATCATACTCTACAGGGTCTTCGGTGGTAATTATTTTTACATCTATCTTATTAACTTCCCTAAGGCATGAATATAAAGTTGTAGTTTTGCCGCAACCAGTGGGCCCGGTTGTAAGAATGATACCGTTAGGCCTCTCTATCAATCTTTTTAGAACTGATTTCATATCATCATACATACCTAGCTGATCCAGCGAAAGACTCACTACGCTTCTATCCAGAACCCTCATAACTATACTTTCGCCAAAAATCGTAGGCAAAGTCGACACGCGCAGATCGACGCTTTTACCTTCAATGGAGATCATAATACGCCCGTCCTGAGGCAGGCGCCTTTCAGCGATATCAAGATTTGACATGACCTTTATTCTTGAGGATATCGCAAGACTTAAATTCTTAGGCGGAGACAATACATCGTACAATACTCCGTCTACTCTGTATCTAATCTTAAAATCATTTTCAAAAGGCTCAAAATGAATATCGCTTGCCCTGTCTTTTATTGCTTCAAGTAAAATCAGATTTAGGAGTTTTACTACCGGTGCCTGGGCAGCCAACTCCTGCAAAACTATGACGTCTGTGACGCCCTCCTCCTCCGCTACTTCCACCTTCTGCAGAGGCATCTTTTTTTCTATATCATTAATTAGCTCATCAATGGACTCATTGGTTGACCCATAGTGTTTCTGTATAGCGGCATCGATTTCGTCCATCGTAGCCACAACACCCCGGACCGGGCATCCGATCATAAATCTCAGGTCGTCAAAAAGATTGATATTCAAAGGATCATTTAATGCAACTGTCAATACATTATCTTTGTAATCTATAGGAAAGATCTTATAGATTTTTGCAATTGACGGCGATACCCTCTGGAGAGCCTCTTTATTCACGGCGATATTTTTGAGATTAACGACTTCCATTCCGGCCTGAATACCAAGGACCTTAAGGACGTCCTCTTCTCTGACAAACCCCAGCTCAATTAGAGTTCTCCCAAGAAGCTTTCCGGTAAACTTCTGCTCCTCAAGCGCCTGGGCTAGCTGATGATCTGTAATAAGGCCTCTGTCGATCAGAAGCTTTCCAAGAGATTTATATTTACGCTCTGTTGCCGCCATTAAAAACTTATCTCCTTAATTTTCTTACCTGGTATTTGAGTGCAATTTGATCAGGTTCAAAAGCTTTGGATATCATAGTATCATAAGAGATCAGGCCCTTATCATACAGATCTGTAAGGTAATTATCAAATGTCGTCATACCATATTTAGCGCCCGTTTGGATGTCACTTGTTATCCTGAAGGTTTTCTTCTCTCTGATCAGATTCTGGATCGAAGGAGTCGATATCATAGTCTCAAAAGCGGCAATTCGCCCTTTTTGAGAAGTCTTAATCAATAGCTGTTGACAGAAGATCGCTAGGATTGAAGTAGATAACTGGATCCTTATCTGCTCCTGCTGCTGGGGAGGAAAAACATTTATTATCCTATCTACTGTCTGAGAAGCTGAGGTTGTATGGAGTGTGGCTAAGACCAGGTGACCGGTCTCCGCTGCGAGAATTGCAGCCTCAACAGTAGCCAGATCTCTCATCTCACCAACCATGATCACATCAGGATTCATTCTAAGGCCTTTCACTATGGCTTCACTGAAACTAAAAACATCTACACCAAGCTCCCTTTGAGTAACAATGCCTCTTTTATGTTCATGATAATACTCGATAGGATCTTCGATTGTAATAATATGCCCTGCTTTTTTTGTATTTATGTAATCCGTCATAGTGGCGAGAGTTGTGGTTTTGCCGCTACCTGTCGGGCCAGTTACAAGTATAAGACCTCTCGGCCTATCAAGAAGATCTCTCACGATAGGAGGAAGCCCTATCTCTTCAAAGGATAAAAGCTTGGAAGGTATCAACCTTAAAGCCATCCCCCAAAACCCTTTTTGCTTGTAGACTGACACCCTGAAACGAGCCACATCGCTGTAACTCAAACCGAAATCAACTCCTCCATATCTCTGGACTCTCTGGAGCGATTCTTCGCTGGTGATAGATTTGATAAGTTTCTCAGTATCTTCAGGCTTCAAGGGCGCATAATCCAAGGAATCCAAGGTACCATCAACACGAATCGCAGGAGGTTTGCCAACCGTAATATGTATATCACTGGCATTTCGCTCAACGCATATCTGAAATAATTGGTCTATCTCTATATTCATAATTTTCTCCCTTTATTATTCGTACTTCGTCTTTCATACTCCGTACATCGTGTTTTACTAATTGTTTTTTTACGATGTACTATGTACTAACTACGATGTACCGCTTTTAACCTAGATCAGCCTTGGTCACTCTGATAACTTCCGAAAAGGTCGTCATCCCCTCGAATACTTTTCTGATACCATCTTCCCTTAAGGTGTACATACCCTCTTTTCTTGCTTTATCCTTAATGACACTTGATGGAACCTTTTCAAATATCAGGGGCCTTATAACATCATTTAAAATTAATAGTTCAAATATACCGATCCTGCCTTTATATCCGGTATCACTGCATTCATCGCATCCCTTGCCGATGAATAATTTTTTACCCTTAATATCATTTTCAGTCATTTCCAATGCCATCAATTCTTCTTTGGTGGCAGTGTACGGGATCTTGCATTTTTTGCAAATAGACCTCACAAGCCTCTGGGCCAAAACAGCCTGTACGGCAGAAGCGACAAGGTAAGGTTTTATTCCCATATCTATTAATCTTGTTATAGCACTTGCTGAGTCATTTGTATGAAGGGTTGAAAAAACCAAATGCCCTGTAAGAGCCGCCTGTATAGCTATCTGAGCAGTCTCAAGATCTCTGATCTCTCCGACCATTATTATATCAGGCGCCTGTCTAAGTATACTCCTTAACCCGGAGGCAAATGTCAGGTTGATCTGAGGTTTTATCTGAACCTGATTTATGCCGGTAAGCTGATACTCTACAGGGTCTTCGATAGTAATTAATTTTCTGTCCGGTTTATTTATATTATTCAATGCGGCATACAAGGTTGTAGTTTTACCGCTTCCGGTAGGACCGGTTATCAAAAAAATCCCATTCGGAACTTTGATCAAGCGTTCAAACTTTTTCTGGTCATCAGACAAAAATCCCAACTCCTTAAGTCCGATAAGCATAGAGGACTTATCAAGTATCCTCATTACCACGCTTTCACCATAAATTGCCGGGAGAGTGGACACCCTCAGGTCCAACTCCCTATCAACCAAAGAAATCTTTATTCTTCCGTCCTGCGGGAGCCTTTTTTCTGCAATATCCATACCCGCCATGATTTTTATTCTGCTTATTATTGACCCTTGCAATCTTTTCGGCGGGCCGGGCACCTCGTGAAGAACGCCGTCTATCCTGTATCTGATCCTGAATTTACTTTCCAGGGGTTCAATATGTATATCGCTGGCTCTTTTCTTAAAGGCTTCGGAAATAATAAGGCTAACCAGCTTTACTACAGGGGCTTCTTCCTCCTTGGGGATTGCCGGCATACCCAGAACCTTTTTTACCGGCTCGGCACTGGTCGGCTTTTCCATGGTCTCCATAAGGCTGACCATAGCAGTACCGTCTTTAATAGCATAAAATTTCTCCAAGTGGGTGTTCATTTCCGATTCGGTAACATAGATAAGCTCTATTCTATTCTTAAGTATCACCCTCAGATTGTCTATGGCAAGAAAATTAAATGGGTTATCTGTTGCAAGAGTAAGAACGTCTTTTTCAAATTTTACGGGAATTATTCTGTGAGTGGCAACAACAGGGATATTTACCATATTCAGGACTTCCTGGCTAATCTGCCTACTGGCTATATCCTCAGGGACAAGACCTAGCTGAGGGGCAACTACAGAACCAAGAGATTCACTGGCGATATAACCCTTCTGCACCATTATCGAGCTAAGGCGTTCTTTGGTTTCACGCTGGACCCTGAGAGCGTCATCAATGTCCTCTTCAGTAAGGAGCCCTATAGTTTTTAAAGTCTCGGCTATTATTTTTGGTTTAATCGCCATTTTTCTCTTTCGATTTCTGGTAAGAGTTTTTTATAAATATTTATCATGGGGATGCCCAGTTTCTTTGACAACCTTAAACAATCATCATACTCAGGCAGAAATTTAATATCGCCTTCCCTTGTGTATCCGACTTTAACCTTGACCGATCCAAAGCTTGATTTGAATTTCTTTTCGGCTCTTTTTAAGATCACTCTACGATAAGTATTAAATCTAACCCCCAGAGTCGAAGTTTGAGTTAACAATATATTGATTATATTATCCGAATTTTGCTTTAGACTCAATACATTTATTTTTATTGCAGGCCTCATTTTCTTCATTAGCACATTTTCCAAATAAACATCCAGGGCACCCGCAGAAAAAAGATTATCAAAAACGCTTTCATATATCGTTGGGAGCATATCATCAATATTCGCTTCGATAGAGATAATTTCGTCGGCTTGATCCAAGTCATCCGTATCGCCGATAACTACTCTTAACAAGTTAGGCGTTCCCGATATCTGGGCTGAACCTGCACCATAACCGATCCGGCTAATTTTGATCTGAGGTTCACTACTCTTATTAGAAGCAAATGTACTGAATATAGCCGCAGCAGTTGGCGTAGTAAGCTCATGATCAATATCAGAAAGGGCAACAATTTTATTTTTTAATAATTCCATTGTTGCCGGCCCCGGAGAAGGTATCAAACCATGATCCGTTGCGATAGTGCCTCTGCCGATCTTTATTGGAGAAGTTAATATCACATCAGCTTTTAAAAGACTGAAAGCTATTGAAATACCTACTATATCAACTATTGAATCAATTCCCCCTACCTCATGGAAGTGGATCTCATGGGGCTTTTTCCCGTGGACTTTTGCTTCTGCCTGGGCCAAATTACTAAAAACTTTCCCTGAGCTTTCTTTTATTTCATTTGATAATTTAGAGCGGTTGATAAGGGACAGGATATCTTTAAGTTTTCTTGAAGGTTGGTTTTTCTGATTATAAATAACGTCAAATTTTGTGGCAGAAATGGAGTGTTTTAAAACTCTTGTTTTTTTAAGTTCAATATTTTTAAGCCCTAACTTTGAAATCTCTTTTTTAAGGATAGGTAATTCGAGCGCTCCGGCATCAAGTAACGCGCCAATTATCATATCCCCGCTGGCACCGCTTGGGCAATCAAAATAAAGTATTTTCATTTAATCCTTTAAAAATATCTTTATTAATAAATCACTTAGTTAATCGCGCTTATATATATTGTCAGCAATACTCATTACTATTATATGTCTCTACTTATTTATCATACTGGCGAAATACCCGGCACCAAAACCATTATCAATATTTACTACCGCCACTCCTGGCGAACAACTATTCAACATTGTTAATAACGGAGCAATGCCGCCGAAACTGGCGCCATAACCAACGCTGGTCGGAACAGCAATAACAGGCCTAGAAACAAGGCTGCTTACGACAGAACTGAGAGCCCCTTCCATCCCGGCAACTACGATTACAACGCTCGCCTTATTGAGTATTATCCTATTGTTCAGAATTCTATGCATGCCGGCAACGCCGACATCATAAAGGGTCTTGACTTTATTACCCATTACCTCAAGCGTAACCCTCGCTTCTTCGGCGACCGGAATATCTGCTGTACCAGCGCTAATTACAAGAACGTTTCCTTTTTTTTGTGTTCTGTTTTTTTTAGAAAATTTATAAGCGACTTTGGCCTGCTTATTATAATTAAGCCCCGGGAGATCAGCCTTAAGAATGTTATAAATATCCTCTTTTAGCCTTGTTAATAAGAGAACTCCTTCATGACTCAATATTTTAAAAGAAATAAGCTTGATCTGTTCAACAGTCTTATTTTCACAAAAAACTACTTCAGGAAAACCCTTCCTAAGAGATCTGGTGCAGTCAACCTTAGCAAATCCCAGATCATTAAAAGGAGCGAATTTGAGGCTATGCAATGCATTATTTATGCTGATCTTTTTAGACCTGACATCTTTGAGGATTTTTTTTACTTTTATATGATAGGCCATTATTTTCTAATTAGGTATTTGATCCCTAAATTTATAAGCTTTATTATTTAAAGCTTAATATTTAAGTTTTACAATCCCGACTCAACATCATATCTAAATAATTATCCAAGTAAATCCAAAAGATTTCCTATTGGTAATATTTTTCAGATGTTCATCAGGACAATTAGTGTTTATTTCGGTCCAAAAACCTAAATAAACATTAATCAGAAATTATAGAATATAAATACAGCCAGCGATATAACAAGTACCGCGATTATTATATAAAAATCATAGAAACGGACAAAATCTTTCAGTCTTTCATAAAAGGTATACCCGGAGCTAGCCTTATATTCCGGCCTTTTAAGCGTTCCAAGATTTGAGGTCTCATATAGATCCGCCAGTTTCCCTCTAAGAGCTTTATTCTCGCTAAATTTTTCGAGATTAGCCTTAAGAAGATCTATCTGGTCCTCCCTGAATCTCAGGAAGCTTCCGGCAATTTTATATGCAGGGATCTTGCCTTCTTCTACCAGCTTCTGTACATCAGCTTCAGAGATCTTGAGGATCACTGAAACCTCTTTAAGTGTTAACATTTTAGGTTGCATATAATTAGCTTTCAGCCCTGCCTGCCGGCAGGCAGGTTTCAGTTATCAGCATTCAGTTTAATTCAAAAACACGTTTACCGCTTACGTTCGCTTTCTAAGAATTATCTATTTTACTTTCCCGCTTGCGATCCACTCATCAATTCTCGACTTATCAAAAATAAAACTACCGGATTCTTTTTGAGCAGGGATCCTGCCGGAGTTTGCCCATTCCAATATCAATGCTTCATCAACCTCCAGATACCGGGCCAGTTCATTCTGATTCATAGAATTTTTCCTGGAAGCCTCGGACTTTTCCGAAATAAGCATCTTACAGTTGCCTTCTAATATCGAACCTTCCTGTACGCTAAGACGAGGGGTCTTAATATTACCGAGTACCTTTGACGGAGCAATAAGCTTTAATTCCCTCTCTGCAAAAATATCACCCTCAACTTTACCGGCAATAGTTATTATTTCGCCTTTTATATTAGCGCGAACCTTTGCATTTTCTCCGATAAAGAGGCTGCCCTTCACATCAAGGGTCCCCTCAAACGTACCATTTATTCTTAAATTAACCGCATCCTTAAAAGTAAGGCTTCCATGCATACTTGCATCAACATCAAGGACTTTCTCTTTTACTTCTACCTGCGGAGTTTTTTTATCAAATCTTCCCATTTCACACCTCCATATAGCTATAAGTTTTAAGCGTTATCTGCAAGCAAACTCATTAAACATAAGGCCTACAGCCTGCCTTCCGGCAGGTAGACTTAAAACTGTTTTCTATTCCCATTTAGCTTTCTCAACCCCCGATATCAGTACAGCGGCGGAAAGAATAGCATCCTCATCTCCTTCATTTAAAAGTTTCAGGCTCATCCTGGTAAGTATAGTATCCTTGCCTTCCATTTTTTCTATCGCCAGATCTTTGATCTCAACCTTAAATTCCGAGAGGATCTCTCTTAGGCTTCTTAGCTCAGAGATGTTCCCCTTTGATTCAACAAGCAAAACTTTGTACCAGTCTTTTCTTATAAACAGATGTTCTAGCTTAGCAAAAAATAAAAGCGAGATCAGCACAACCGCTGTAGTTATAAAAGCAGCATTATAAAACTTTATTCCGCAGGCCAGGCCTATGCCGGCTACTGTCCATAAACTGGCAGCTGTTGTCAACCCTCTGACAGACGCCCTAAATCTCAGTATGGTTCCGGCTCCCAAAAAACCTATACCACTTACAACCTGGGCAGCTATTCTTGACGGGTCCACCTGTGCTATGCCATTATAAATATTGAATATCTCGATTGAAGTCAGCATGATCAAGGCTGAACCAACCGAAACAAGAATGTGGGTCCTTAGTCCTGCCACTCTCCCGTGCAATTCTCTTTCAAAACCAACTAATCCACCCAATATTGCGGCAATAAAAATCCTAAGTAAGATATCCAGTTCGTTCATTTTCTCTCCTAAATTACGAGGTTTGGAACTGCTGTAAGTTTATAATCAGATCTGACTCCCTTTTTATAAAGCTCTTCGCCCAGTAGAGCTACCATACTGCCATTATCAAGACAAAATTTAAACTCCGGAAAATAAACCTTAACACCCTCTAAATTGGCTTGGGCTAATAACCGTGACCGAAGATTTTTGTTTGCACTGACTCCGCCCCCCACAACTAAGGCCTTTAATTTCTTAAGCCTCGCCGCATTAAGGGATTTCTTAATAATTATACCATTAACTGACTCCTGAAAGCTAGAAGCGATATTTTGAATTTCAGTTTTTGTTAAACGCCTTTTGCCGTTATTGGTAATTTTTCTTATATGATACAGAACCGCCGTTTTAATACCGCTAAAACTAAAATCAAGCGATTCTCTTAATTCAGCAACTTTAAAACTGACCGAAAAAGGATCTCCCTTACTAGAAACCTTTTCTATAAGAGGCCCTCCCGGATATCCCAAACCAAGCATCTTAGCGACTTTATCATACGATTCACCGATTGCATCATCAGTGGTCTGCCCTAATAATTTAAAATCATCCGCCCCGCTTACAAGATAAAGGCTTGTATGCCCTCCCGATATGATCAAACCGATAAACGGATATTCGGGAGGATCCTCATTGGCCATATTGGCATAAATATGCGCCACGAGATGATTAACCCCCACTAACGGAACACCCAAAGAAAAACTTAATGATTTCGCAAGCGTGATACCCATCAAAAGCGCGCCTACCAACCCAGGCCCATAAGTAACACTTACCAGATCTATATCCTTGAGCTTTTTGCCTGATTCCGTAAGGGCGCTTTCCAGAACATATAAAATATATTCTACATGGTGCCTGCAGGCGACCTCAGGCACAACCCCGCCGAATTTTTCATGTAGCTTCAGGCTGGAGGTGACTACATTAGAAAGAACCTCTCTATTCTCAACAACTGCGATCGCTGTCTCATCGCAGGAAGTTTCTATTCCTAGAGTTAACATAAAAAGCTCCGAGCTTCAAGCTGCATGCCACAAACTTTATTTTAGCCTGAGGCCATTAGCTTGCAGCATTATAATTTATTTAACAATGTCCGAGACATAGATAAATTCTATGCCATTTTTTGCCATAGCCGGCATCACTTCTTTTAAAACTGCTATTGTATTGGGCCTGTCATGGCCTATACCCACCGAGACACCTAAACTATTAGCTTCATCAAATAGTTTATTCAATTGGCCCTTAATATAGTCGGGATCTGAATCATTGTCTATAAAAATATCTCTTTTGGCATACCCAAGATTCAATTTTTTTGCCAAAGCCTGACATATCGTTTTATTTGTTGCAAGACTATCAAGATAGAAAAGTCTTCTAGCTTTCAGTTCTTCAAAAATCGCCTTCATGGTGGCTTCAGTCTCAGTAGCCTTTGAACCCATATGGTTGGATACTCCTTTAAGGCCTGGCATAGAATCCAAATCAGCCCTCAGGATCTTTTTAATACGAGCGCTGTCCCACGAAGTAAGAATAGTATTAACCTCTAAACCGGTTGTTTTCTCATTAGGCTCAAGCGGCAAATGCAGAATAATTTCAAAATTATGATTAACACCCCACTCTGCAACTTTTTTAGAATAATTAAGATTCGGCAATATAGCAAGCGTCAAAGGGTATTTTATGGCTGACAAATTTGTCAGGTTTCTTGTACTGTACCCAAAATCATCAAGTATTATTGCTATTTTTGGAGCCTTGGCTTTAGGGGAAGACTTGATCTCTTTAATCTTTTTAGACTCCTCAGCAATAGATAAGGGCTTATGCATTACCCTCTTAACAAATCTGACCGAATAAATACTGAGTCCTTTAAACGCAATTGTTATATTTAGTTCCTGTCGTTCAGAAGTCTTAGAAAGATCGCTTTTAAGGATTTTATAATTAGTGGTTTTAAAGGTTTTAGAAATAGCGTCCTTAAGATTCTTCAGATCCACTTTAGAAGGCAGAAAATATTCTTTTTCGATCCTGAGAAACTCCTTATTATTCTTAAAAGACTGCTGGGTCAATTCTTTAGAAATATGGTCATTTGTAATACCTGTTTTTAAGAGTAGCTTGGTCATTATCGAATCAATATCTACTGACTGCTTGGTATAGTCCGAATGCTTAAAGATCATCCAAAAACCTACCAAAGCTACAATTAGGACAATTATTACAAACGCTCTTTTATCCATCTACTACTTCTTTCCGTTTTTGAAGGTATCGTAGACCTTAATCCCTTTTATAAGATCAATGGCTCTTTCAAGCTGGACATCAGAAAGTTTTTTATCGGCTTCTTCCTTTGAAGGTGCCGTCTTATCTAGGGGTTCGGATTTTTCCAATTTCTCAAAAATCTCACTGCTATCTTTGTCTTTTTTTGCCGAATTTTCAAATTTTTCTTCGACGACAACGTCAGGCTTAATCCCCTCTTTTACTATAGATTTCCCGCTGGGGGTATAATAAAGCGCTGTGGTCAGCCTGAGGGCAGCTCCGTCTCTCATAGGAATAACTGTTTGCACGGAACCTTTACCAAAGGTTTTGGTCCCAACAACTATGCCTCGTTTATTATCCTGTATTGCGCCCGCAACGATCTCAGATGCGCTGGCGCTACCGCCATTTACAAGAACTACTAAAGGAAAATCCTTATGATTATCGGATCTGTTGGACCTGAATTCAAAATTTTGGTTTTTAACCCTTCCCTTAGTCGAAACAATGAGATCGCCCTGCCGAACGAATTTTTCAGATACCCCGGCCGCTGATGTAAGCAAGCCCCCGGGATTATTCCTTAGGTCAAGGATAAGGCTGTCCATACCATCTTTTTCTAATTTTGAAAGCGCTTTCTCAAGATCGTTTGCCGTGGACTCCTGAAATTCAACCAGCTTAATATATCCGATTTTCCCGTCAACAAATTTGGCTTCTTTTATGCTTTCGATCTTTATAATATCCCTTGTTATATTAAAATCCAAAAGCTTCATTTCGCTTTCTCTTAAAACAGTTAAGCTTACCTTTGTCCCGGGTTTACCTCTTAATTTTTTTACCGCTCCCAATATAGTGATGTTTCTGGTAGATTCACCGTCAATTTTAACGATCCTGTCTCCGGCTTTGATCCCTGCTTTATAGGCAGGAGTACCGTCAATAGGAGATATAACCGTCAGTATGCTGTCTCTTATTGCGATCTCTATGCCGAGGCCGCCGAATTTCCCTTCTGTCTCAACCTTGATCTCCGTATATGAATCGGGATCCATAAACTGGCTATAATCATCCAGTGAGCTAAGCATCCCGGAAAGCGCCCCATAAATAAGTTTTTTAGAATCGACATTCTCAACATAATTTGATTTGATAACGCTGATAGCATCTGAGAGCAGGTCGAGCTGCTCATAGAGATCATCTTTTGAAGGAGTTGTTTTTTCTATTATTTTTTCATCCTGCATTATAGTAGCTGCTGTTTGAGAAAATGCATTACATACTCCCAAACCAAAAAACATAACGACCGCTAAAAGCAAATTTCTTAACCTTATATTTTGCATTATTTTCTCCAGATTTTTTATTCTTAGTTCATTGATCGATTTAAATTATCAGCTATTCTTCAACAGATCCCTTAAGAGATCGTTTACCATCCCGGGATTTGCTTTGCCTTTTGTAAGCTTCATTATCTGCCCCACAAGGAACATAAGAGCGTTCTCTTTCCCGCTTTTAAAGTCATCAACACTTTTTTTGTTCTCTTGAATAACTTTCTTTACTATTTCCACCAATGCATCCTTATCGGATATTTGGATCAAATTCTTTTCATTGGCAATGGCTTCCGGGTCTTTACCGCTAGTCAACATGTCCGAAAGGATCTCTTTAGCGATCTTGCCGCTAATGATATTTGAATCGATCATATTAAGCATCTTAGATAATAATACTGGCGTAATTTTTAGTTCGCAGATTCCCTTATTAGAGTCATTTAAATAGGCCGATATATCCTGTGTTATCCAATTTGCCGCATTCTTCGGATTTTTATAAAGCTTTACTGTTTCAACAAAAAAATCCGCGATCTTTTTATCCTGTACTAATATGCCGGCATCATAGCTATTAAGGTTATACTCATTGATAAAACGGTTAAACTTTTCCTTTGGAAGCTCCGGGACGGTCAGGCGCATCTCTTCAACTAAGGATTTTTCAATAGTAAAAGGCACCAGGTCCGGCTCCGGGAAATACCTGTAATCATGCGACTCCTCTTTTGAACGCATCGAAACAGTCACTATCCTATCTTTATCAAAAAGCCTGGTTTCCTGAACGATCCTTTCATTTTTATCCATAAGCTCGGCCTGTCGTTTGATCTCATAATCCAGAGCCTGCTTAACATTTTTAAAAGAATTCATATTTTTAATTTCAACCTTGGTACCAAGCTTTTTATCGCCGGATCTTCTGATTGAAACATTGGCATCGCATCTAAGGCTGCCTTTTTCCATATCACAATCAGAAACCTCGAGATATCTAAGTACAGCTTTTAGATCCACAAGATAATTATAAGCTTCGTCAGAAGTATTTATATCCGGTTCAGTAACAATTTCTATTAAAGGCATTCCGCACCTGTTGAAGTCAACAAGACTTGAACCCTTTATCTCGTCATGGATCAATTTTCCGGCATCCTCTTCCATGTGGATGCGCGTCAGGTGAATTCTCTTATTCTTCCCTTCTGAAACTATATCAAGATACCCCCCTGATGCCAAAGGTTTATCAAACTGCGATATCTGATAATTCTTTGGCAGGTCAGGATAAAAATAATTTTTCCTATCGAACTTCATAGAATTATTTATGACACAGTTAAGCGCTATGCCGGTCTTTATGGCCAACATCAGTGCTGATTTATTTAATACAGGCAGAGTTCCCGGAAAGCCCAGGCATACCGGGCAGACCTGAGAATTTGCCCTGGCTCCAAAAAGAGTACCGCATGAACAGAAAGTCTTTGTCTTCGTATTCAGCTGCACATGAACCTCTAATCCTATTACTGATTCATAACTCATTTTATAAATTAGGCTTTCTTTTATTAAAATCTGTATTTTTCTCAAAAGTATACGCTACCCTAAAAAGCATCTCCTCATTAAAATGTTTTCCGAGAATCTGCATCCCAATCGGCAAGCCTTTAGATGTAAACCCGCATGGTATAGATATACCGGGGATCCCTGCCATATTAGCAGGTATTGTGAATATATCAGACAAGTACATACTTAAAGGATCGTCGGATTTTTCACCTATCTTAAAAGCAGCGGTGGGGCTAGTGGGAGTAATTATACAATCAACTTTCTTAAATGCCTCGTCAAAATCATTTTTAATAAGGGTCCTGACCTTCATGGCCTTAAGATAATAGGCATCATAATATCCGCTTGACAAAGCATAGGTACCTAAAATAATTCTTCTTTTAGCTTCGCTGCCGAATCCAACCTCTCTTGTCTTTTCATACATCTCTATAAGATTTGAAGATGGCTCTCTCAACCCGTACTGGACTCCGTCAAATCGCGCCAGATTGGAACTGGCCTCGCTGGGAGCGATTATATAATAGCAACTTACGGCATATTCGGTATGTTTTAAGGATATATCAACAATTTCAGCGCCAAGTTTTTTAAGTAGATCTATACCGTCAAAAATCGACTTTTTTACTTCGGGTTCTATGCCCTCGATATAATATTCTTTCGGTATTCCTATTTTTAGGCCCTTAGCATCATTTACTAAGGCCTTTGTATAATCAGGCACATTGGTATCCAGAGACGTAGAATCATTAGGGTCGTATCCGGCGATCGCATTCAATAATAGCGCCGAGTCTTCAACATCTTTGGTTATAGGACCTATCTGGTCAAGGCTAGAAGCAAAAGCTATAAGGCCATATCTAGAAACCCGTCCATATGTCGGCTTAAGGCCGACAACACCGCACAAACTAGCTGGCTGCCTTATAGACCCTCCGGTATCAGAGCCAAGCGCCATAATAGTCAGATCGCTTGCTACCGCTGCAGCTGAACCTCCGCTGGATCCACCCGGTATTCTCTCAAGATCCCAGGGATTACGAGTGGGCCCATAGCAAGACGTTTCGCAGGAAGAACCGAATGCAAACTCATCCATATTGGCTTTCCCCATTAAAAGAGCTGATGAGTTTTTAAGGTTTTTTATGACGGTGGCGTCATATGGAGGACGAAAGCCCTTTAATATTTTGGATGAACAGGTCGTCAATTCATCTTTTACCGAAATATTATCTTTAATTAGAACCGGGATGCCATATAGAGGGCCCAGAGCCTTTTCGCCTTCTATTACCTCCAACCGCTTTAAAACTACCTCTTTATCAAAAAAACTAAAAGCATTGATCTTACTGCCTACAGATTCGATCCTATTTAAGATGCTATCAAAAATTTCCTTCGGAGAAATTGTCTTGGCTTTCAATAACTTAATAAGCTCATGTGAAGTAAGGCTGAATAATTCCACGATTAATTATCCTCGATTACTTTTGGTACCTTAAAATATCCTTCATGCTTGTCAGGAGCATTAGCTAAAGCATCTTTAACGTCTAAAGACGCTTTAAGAATATCTTCACGATAAACATTTGAAAGATTCAATACATGGCTGGTTGGCGGGACATCTTTTGTGTCAACCTTATTTAAAGTATTGATATAGCTAAGGATATCATTAAGCTGTTTGGAAAGGCTCTCGAGCTCAGAATCCGCGAGCCTGATCCTGGCAAGTTTGCCTATATAAACTACTTCCTCTTTTTTTATGATTTTCATATATATTTGGATGGAATTTGTCTTAAATTGTAACTAAAATACCACATTTTAGCTCTAAAGTCAATCATTAAAAGCCTTATATGATATAATTATATTATTATTAAAGTATAAAGAAGGCGATTTTATCGGATATTCTGGCAAAATCTGAAAGGTTAAGGTCTTCAGGACGCAGTTCAGGAGAGATATTTACATCTTTAAGTATACCTCTAAACATATCTTTTGTAATGCCAAACTTTTCAAAAGGTATTGAATTAATAAGCTTCTTTCTCCGTTTACTAAAAGAACCTCTGACTATTTTAAAAAATACCTCTTCGTTCTTAACATAAATATTAGGTTTATCAGGTACCAAAAGCCTCAAAAAAACCGAGTCAACATCTGGAACCGGATAAAAAGAATTTCTTTTTATGGTAAACAGATATTCAGGATTCAGAAAATACTGTACAAATAAACTCAACGACCCATAATCCTTGGTGCCGGGCAAAGCAGCCATCCTTTGGCCAAACTCCTTTTGGATAGTTACATAAGAGTCTCTGATAACAGACCTATTATCAATTATTTTTTCAACGATAGGGCTCGAAATATAGTACGGAAGGTTTCCAACGACAACTAGCTTCTTTTTATTAAGCGTAAGATCCTTAAAATCAAATTTAAGTATATCATTATTAATAAGCAAGAAATTTTCCTTGTCCTTAAATTTCTCGCGAAGATATTTTGATAGCAATTTATCTATCTCTACGGCAAAAACAAATTTGGATTTCTCCAGGAGCTTTTCAGTCATTACTCCCATACCCGGGCCGATCTCGAGCACATAGTCGTCTTTATTTATTGCAATACTATCTATGATCTTATTAACCACATTCTCATCGACAAGGAAATTCTGCCCCCATCTTTTTATTGGCTGAAATTTGGATATACTTTTTAGAGTGCTTATTTCGCTTTTGAGGGACATGAATTTTATCTATTCCAACTTACTACTTCCAATCCTCCGGAAGAAATATCTGGCGGGTTCTGGCCTTCATAAATAATTGTCAAAACCGGCGTTCCGCTACTTGTAATATTCACATTATTGCCGTTAGCTACCAAAGCGCCTGTAATAGTAGTGCCAGTACTTGAAGTAATATTAATATTTTGGCCGGAATATAAAAGACCGTGAGCCGTAAGAGTACCCGTTACGCTAATATTCTGTTTTGCCATAAATGCCGGATATTGACCTACCTTTGTCTGGGTAAGCGTGCCTGTAATGTTAATATTTTTATCAGCTATCAGACAACCATTTATAGTATAGGTACCTGTTATATTAGCATTTCCGCCCACGTAAGCGACTCCATTCGTGCCGGTATCGATAGTACCGCTTCCGGTTAAATTCAAACTAGAATAATACCTTCCGCCATTATTAGCTAAAGTTTTATAGAAATTAAAGTTTGGTGTAATAATAGCAACAGATGGAGCGCTTTCCTGTTCAGCCGTATAATTAACTGTCCCGGTTGTGTTAACATGCATGACAGCCGAAATATTGCCCTGGTTAGTAATATTTATCGGACCTCCGGTCAAATTGGCATTTTGGTTACTATGGATATTCCCGGTAACGTTTGTTTTGCCGGTAATATTAATATTTTGTCCGGAAGCTATGGCGTAATTAAGGCTGGGGCTAGCTGTATTTTTTACCTCAACGCTAACGATCCTTGATATTCCTCTTACGGAACCAACAGAACTTAATAAGACCCTCCCGCCATTCTGAACAACCGTCACATCATAAACCCCATCTCCAAAATTGGTCTGAGGGAAAAGCCCGGCGTTGTCTTTATTGGCGAAGCTACTTGTTAATGTTTCTAATGCTTTGCTTATTCCAGCCTCAGCGATAAATTGCGCCTCATTCGCATCGCGAATATGCTGTGCCATGAATATGTCCTGAGAAATCATATAGAACATATAAGAATTGATCATAACCATCAACAGGATTATGATCATAGTTGCTGCAAATACTATCCCCTTGTTATTAAATCTGAACAAAATATCTTTGCCAAAAATGTAATTTGATAATTCCTGGCGCTTAAAAATATTTATGATTTTTGAAAGCATGTTCATATATGCTTAACCCTCGTCTATTTGCCGCTGTTTCTTGGGGAAACCTCAGCCTCTAAGGCGCTATTATAAGTTGTTCCTAAATAATTTTGAGAAGCTGCTAAATAAATCTCCACACCCTTTACTAATTGAACACCATCTACCACTAACTTAAAAATTCCATATTGCGGCCCCTTAGAAAAATAACCGCTTATATCCACTAGAGCAGTATCTCCGGGCCAATCAATAATGCAATTATCAATTTTCGGAAGCAGATCATATGGATAAGCGCTGTTGAATAATACCTGAAACTGAATATATCTGTTATTGTCCAAACTTGAAAGATTTAGCGGATTTGTTGTATACGGCGTCAATGTTGACCAATCAGGAGCGTCTGTCATAAGATAATCATTGCTCGTGCGCACTAATAAGGAGATATCATCATTAGTCTGAGTCCAGCTTAATTGACTAAAGTCAGGGGCGGCAAGCTTTGTATCATAAATAGTGGAAGTAGCAGTGCCTTCATTGGACCATCCTTGGATCTCGCTAACAGCATAAATATAAGAAGATGTATCAGAACTAGCCCAGTCATCTTCTGAAGCATGGTCGCCAGTTCTAGTATAAGAGTTTGTCCCTCCGGCAGGCCAGTAAGTCGCATAACAATTACCAGCATCATCTGTAACATAAAATGTCACTAAATAGTCACTATTTGAATTCTTGTCTATAACAAAATATGCCCAGTTTGACAAAATGTATTGCCCTGAATTGATCAATATATCTTCAGGCCCAACTCCTACAGTCCCTGGGTTAGCAGGCAAAGTGCCTTCGTTAATAGGGAGATCTGAAAAATAAAGCTGAGTTGTCGTACCTGGTTTAGCGTTTTGACTGCCAGTAATTTTTTCAGAAATATAGGCACGTTCGATCTTCAGATTAGATGTTGAGCTGGCTCTGAATTTAACCCTGACCATAGCAACCTTGTCTGACAAAAGCTTATCATTATTAATAATAGTCCTTATAGAAGTATCCCGTAGCTGCGTAGCACAATCTTCCGGCGCAACTCCTGTCTGAAAGTCACTTGTCCAGTCAGGACCGCTCTCTTCCTTATTAGACAATCTAAGATATGGATTAACTCCTTCTCTCACTACGTTACCAAGAATAAAATCTTTAAAATTAGACTCAACCCATGAATCATAATTCATTGAAAATGAAACATAATCTCCGACACCGGTGGAATTAAATTTAAGCAGATTATTCCCAGAAAAATTGGCATAAGCCGACATATCCTCTACAGTATAAGTCCGCCCAGTCGTTATGCTTGAAGGAACAAAAGCCTCAACCTCTCTCACGCCTCCGCTTGGAGATAAAATTATACAATCAATCCCGATATTATAGCCCGTAGCTAATGCGTTCTTACCAAGAACCTCAAATCTTAAAGTATGCGCTCCGGGACTCAGTAAAACACTGCCAAAATCTATGGCATTGCTTCTTTCAACATTAGCACTAAAAAGATCGAACTTTTGTATTTGAGGAACTATTCTAAAAGTAATGTCATTTGAAAATACTAATTCTGTAGCAGTATTCATTGCCCCTTTAGATGCTTCACCGTTTCCTGAGGTTGCAACGCTATTGATCTGATTTTGAAATTGGGCGGTCGACCAACTATTATCCCTTGGCCAGAAAAGAGTCCTTCTTAATTCATCTTTTCCTGTTGAGTCATTATGATACAAGTGATATACAACTGTTCTATTCCAGGTGATCCCGCCGCCGCCTACAGTCAAAAATCCATTAACATCTATATTGCCGACTGCAAGGCTTATGGCTGTGCACTCGCTTGTGTCCGCCGGATAGTAATATATCTGATTAGAGCTGGAAAGTCTAATATCATCTTTAATCCTTTCCATATTTATTTCAACTGATGAGCGCAGCTTAGATCTTACCCTCTCTGTCCCCCAACTCTTAAGAGTAAAATACCAAAGACTCATTAAACCGCCTATTACAAAGGAGGTAATAAGAAGAGCTATCATAAACTCTGATAATGTAAATGCCCGTAATGATCTTACTTTATTTTTATTAATCATAATTATTCTTCTTAATATTTATTTAAGATAGTCGTCATTCTTGCAGGAACCGCATTTTCTACCCCTCGGATCGCATAATAAACCTTTACGTCAATAAAAGCAAGATTACTATTTCCGCCATAAGGGACTATTATATCTGTGGTTCTTCTGAATTCACCTTCAGGATGAGGGATCCCGTCACCATCCAAGAACGTATCTACTTCAACAGCATCAGATAACAGAGAAAAATCAATAGCCTTAAGCCTTTCTATTCTATTTTTTGCCAGATTAGTGGCAGAATAAATATAACTCATCGCATCGCCGGAAGCGATATTTTGCACTATAAGATTTAGGGTCCCAGAAATAGTAACACTAACAATCAAAACTGAAATAATAACTTCCGCAATAGTAGACGATCTACTATCAATTATAAGATCTTTTAATTTTTGACTAAAATTAAGTTTAAACATGTACTTAAGTTTTCTTTCCTAGGTCAATAGCGAACCTTAAGGCGTTTTTCATGGATCCGGGGTTCGCAATCAATCTATCTCTTATATCGAACGCCGTCCCGTGCGCCGGAGAAGTCCTGATAAATGGAAGGCCGAGAGTGACATTTACCAATTTATCCCTTGCCACCATTTTTAATGGAGCAAGCGACTGGTCATGGTACATGCCTAAAACAACGTCGTATTTACCTCTTAATGCATCATAGAAAACAGCCTCGCTAGAATAAGGCCCAAAGACATTAAATCCTTTGTCCCTTAAAAAATCGCATGCCGGTTTGATCACTCTAACCTCTTCATCCCCTATTGTCCCGTTCTCACCGGAATGAGGATTTAAACCTGTGACGCCTATAGAAGCTTTTTTAATATTATAATATTTTTTAAAAAAGCTGTCTATTAATATAACTTTATCGATTATTAATTTTTTATTGATTTTACTAGGAACAGACCTAAGCCGGATATGCGTCGTCGCTAAAATTACATTAAAAGGCCCACCTGCAAACATCATAGCAAAGCTGGTTATATTAAACTTCTTTGCCAAATACTCTGTGTGCCCACTAAAACCCTTACTCACCAATTTAATATTTTCCTTACTTACGGGAGCTGTGACCAAAGAACTAACCATGCCGCGTTTATACAATGCTATAAATTTATCTATATATTCGAGGCTCGCTTTTCCGGCAATTGTTTTTGAATTATAAGCTCCATAAGCATTATTTAAATCCAAAACCCTGACTCCAGAAAAACTTTTACTACCCCTACCGATACACCTTTCATCAATTTTAACCAGGTTTAACCTTGTTGAGAGCTTTGTATTTAAATTTTCTAATAACCTGTGATCACCGATTATCAAAAAAGTAGCGCTTTCAGATTTTTTTAGACCCTTAAGCGCCTTTAGAATAACCTCCGGACCTATTCCGGACGGATCACCCATAGAAATGGCAATGGGCAGATTATTTGATCGAGATATATGCATTTTCTCTTAGTGACCCCAGATAATCTTTTAATTTTTTTTGTGCCTCTTCCATATAAAGCTTGTTTCTTATCTCGTCCTTTACATCGCTAAAAAGCCTTACGCGGGGCTGAGTTCTCTCATAAACTTTAAAAATATAGTAGCCGGATTCTGTCTCCACAACCTCAGACACCTCATTATCTTTAAGCGCAAAAATGATCTTATCTATATTCTCTTTATATCTGCCCTTAGTGACTTTACCCATATCCCCTCCGCTAGCAGAATTGCTGGACTCGGAGTATTTTTTTGCCATTTCAGAAAAATCCGCTCCCACTCTTATAAGTTTAAGCGCATTCTCAATGGTCTTTTTTGCATCCCTGTTACCATCCTTTTTAACATAAATAATCCTTAACTTCACAGACTCCGGCTCATTGAACTCATCCTGGTGCTTATTATAATATTCATTAACCTTAATAGGAGTGACATCGATATAACTTTTTATTTTGTAGTCTATCAATTTGCCTTTGATTATTTCTGTCTTAAACCTATCTTTCAGGTCCGTCACAGTAAGATTTTGATACAAAAGCGCATTGTCAAAATCTTCCCTTTTAGAAAAAGTCTTTTTTAAGCCTTCTACTTTCTTTTCTACCTCCGTTTCGGGGGCGGTAATACCGAGTTTCTTTGCCTCGCTCAATAATAATTTGTCATCTATAAGATCATTTATGATCTTTTCCCTAAGCTCATTCGTCCTTTTCTCAAGCTCTTCAGGCGGTAAGATCTGCTTATACTGTAAATATAAAGGATCCAGAAGCCTGGAAACCTCGCCTTCCGTAATAACCTCTCCGTTTACCACTGCAACGACCTTATCTATGACCGCAGCCTCAATGTTGTTCAATAAGACAGAACTCATAAAAATTGCAAGTAACAGTTTTTTCATTTAAATTTCCCGAATTTTTTTAAACAGACTAATTGCTAGTTACATCATGGACATCTATCGATTTAATAAGATCTTCGTTTATCTTTACCTTTGATTTGGCCCTTAAAGACGCTATTAGGCTGTTAAAAAGCTCCTGTCTTTTCTTGGCCTTTAGGATATTGACAATATCATCTTTAACTTCATCTATCTTCTTAGGCTCGGGGGCAATCCTATCAGTAAGCTTGATTATATGATAGCCAAACTGAGTTTTTATTACAGGACTTGTTTCGCCGATATTCAAATTAAAACATACATTTTCAAATTCCGGGATCAGCTCACCTTTAGAAAAATACCCGACATCTCCTCCCCGTTTTGCAGTAGAATCTATGGAATAAGCTTTTGCCAATTCCTCGAAATTCTGCGTCTTTAATTTATCTAGAATCTTTTTGGCTTCATCTTCATCCGGGACGAGAATATGCGAGGCCCTGTATTTTGTCTGAGATATGAAATCATTCTGATGCGTTTTATAATAATCCTCTATTTCAGTTTCAGATATTTTTATCTTATCTTCAACCTTATCCTTAATAAAGCGCGCTACTACGATCTTCTTTTGGGCCTCCTCAATAACCCTTTTGATCTCATTGTCCGAGAGCAGGCCATTTCTTACCGCTTCATCATATAACAATAGGTCTGTCACCATTTCATCTATGAATGCGGGTTTATTCTCTTTGGCTACTGACCGGAATTTAAGGGGGAGTTTGGATATCCTGTCTTCAACATCGAAAACAGTGATCAGATGTTTATTCACAACCGCCACAGCATTGTCCTGCCTGGCGCAACCAAATAAAACTAATGTCGGTAATAACCAGCATATTAAATATTTTATATATCCCATGAATGAAATTATACTATTTAAATCGCCTAATTTCAATATAAATAGAATAGCGTTAGCTATTACGAGGAAGCGCTTTCTTTATCGATTCAACCGAACTTTTAAGAAGCCTGCAATATAGATCAAACCCAACCGCTTCGATATGGCCGTGCTGCTCCTTCCCCAGCATATTCCCGGCTCCTCGCATCTCAAGATCCTTCATAGCGATCTTAAAACCGGCCCCCAGTTCAGTAAATTTCGAAAGCGTGTCCAATCTTTTTTGGGCCTCGCTAGTAAGAATATCATGGCGCCTTACCAATAAGTATGCATATGCCTGTTTGTTAAAACGGCCCACCCTTCCTCTTAACTGGTAGAGATCCGCTAAACCAAACATATCGGCGTTATTTATAATCAGCGTATTAGCATTAGGGTTATCAATACCTGATTCAACGATAGTCGTTGATACCAATACATCTATCTCCCTGTTAAAAAATTTCTGCATAGTGGATTCCAGGGTTTTTTCATTCATCCTCCCATGCGCAAGAGCAACCCTTGCTTCAGGAACAAGCCTGATGATATTACTTGCGATCTTTTCAATCCCGTTGATCCTGTTATTGACAAAAAAAACCTGTCCAGACCTGGTAATTTCGTTCTTTATGGCATGCGTTACTAACTGATCGCTAAAAGTCGCGACATTAGTTTCGATCGGTAGCCTATCTATTGGCGGTGTATTTATTACGGATATATCCCTTACCCCCATCATAGACATATACAAAGTCCTTGGGATCGGTGTTGCCGTAAGAGTCAGGACGTCTACCAAAAGCCTCATCTTTTTTAATTTTTCCTTGTGCTCGACGCCGAATCTCTGCTCTTCATCTATTATCAAAAGACCGAGATCCTTAAAAGCAACATCTTTCGATAAAAGCCTATGCGTACCTATTATTATATCCACTTCGCCTTTTTCAAGCTTTTTCAAAATATCTTTCTGTTCCCCGGGCGACTTAAAACGCGAAAGCATATCTATAACAACAGGAAAATTTCTCATTCTCTGGCTAAATGTATTAAAATGCTGTTCCGCCAGAATAGTTGTAGGAACAAGTATTGCAACCTGCTTATTATCCATAACTGCTTTAAAAGCCGATCTTAGGGCCACCTCTGTCTTTCCGTAACCAACATCTCCGCAGAGAAGCCTATCCATAGGTTTTTTTGACTCCATATCAGCCTTTACTTCAATTGAGCTTCTAAGCTGATCGGGGGTCTCTTTATAAGGGAATTCCTCTTCAAGTTTCTTCTGCCAATCTGTATCCTTGGCGAAGCTATGTCCAGTTATAATGGACCTGTTTGCCTGCATTTCAACCAGCTCAAATGCCAATGAATATGTTGCCTGCTTTGCTTTCTTTTTTACTTTCTCCCATAAACCGGAGCCAAGTTTATATATCTTTGGTTTTGCTGACTCAAACCCGATATACTTTTGCACCAGGTCCATATCCTCAAAGGGCACAAAAAGCTTGTCATTACCTAAGTATTCTATGACAATATGTTCTTTAAACTTCTTATCGGATTTAAGCCGTTGGATCCCGCGATAAATACCTACTCCATGGTCAGTATGAACGACGTAATCCCCGACCTCAATATCAATAAAATTATTTATTGGGGCTGAATCAGAAAAAAATATTTCCTTTTTAAGCTTCCTTTTCCTTAGAGCTGTAAAAGGAAGTATTATAACAATATTATGACTTTCGAAGGTTTCCTGGCTGTATAGGTCAAAGCTTTTTATTGATTCAACTTTATGGTTCGACAAATCTATTCTTACGGGGAATTCAAACGTTATGGGGAAAATATCCAGTAAGCCGCCTCTGACCGAATAATCACCGGCCTCGTGGACCCTATTGACCCTGTGATATCCGTAATCAACAAGCCTTGTTAATAGGTCATCGTAATTAATTTCTGAATTGGTATGAATTTTAATAGATTCAAACATAGTTTTGGGAGGATTCGCCTTAAATTAATTAATTTAAAACAAGAGATGGTATTACATTCTTTCAGGCGCAGTAACGCCAAGTAATTGAAGGCCGTTACTAAGTGTTATCTTTATACACTCAACTAGTGCAAGCCTTGAGTTGGTCAACCCCAGGTCATCACCTACAACTCTGTGCTTGGCATAGAAACCATGAAAACCCGTAGCCAGCTCCACGAGATAATTTACTATTCTATAAGGTTCCAGCTCTTTAGCGGCAAATTTGACAGCAAGCGGGAAACGGTTCAATATCGCTACAAGCTCCAGCTCTTCATCTGATTTCAAAAGCGCTAAATCAAGCTTAACAATATTTAAATCAATATTTCTTTCCTTTTTAAATAACAGTATATTACAGATCCTTGCATGGGCATACTGGATGTAGTATACAGGATTTTCTAAAGAATGTTTTTTAGCCAATTCTATATCGAAATCGAGATGGGAATCTGTCTTTCTCATAAGAAAGAAAAACCTGGCCGCATCCCTGCCCACCTCGTCCATAACCTCTCTTAAAGTTATAAACTCTCCTGCCCTGGTTGACATGGAAAGGGCCTTGCCCTCTCTGTATAATGTGGCCAGCTGAACAATAACAACATTCAGCGTATCTCTCTTAAATCCTAAAGCTTCAATAGCAGCCTTCATCCTAGGTATATAACCATGATGATCAGGGCCCCATAAATTAACAAGGATCTCAAACTTCCTTCTATACTTGTCAAGATGATAGGCAATATCCGGAGCTAGATAAGTAAAACTTTTATCACTTTTTATTACAACCCTATCTTTGTCATCTCCGAATAAAGTTGATTTAAAAAAAACCGCCCCTTCTTGATCATAAATATAACCTTTATCCCTTAGTATTTTAAGGGTCTCTTCGATCTTTCCGCTTTGCCTTAGCTCCCTTTGGCTATACCATATATCAAATTTAACCCCAAAATCCTCTAGATCCTTTATTATGCCTTCCATGATGATCTTGTATCCGACGTCGCCGAAAAATTCAAAATTTTCAGATTTTATTCTGTCAGGATATTTCTGATTTATAATCTTAGCAATGTCATATATATAGCCGCCCTTGTAACCGTCTTCAGGGAAGTCATTAGGTTCATTGATCAACTCCCTGCATCTGGCCATGATCGACTTACCAAGGGTATTTATCTGGTTACCTTCATCATTGTTATAATATTCCCTTGTAACAAGGTATCCGGCAAATTCTAAAATATTTGCTAATGTGTCGCCGACAGCTGCCTGCCTGCCGTGAGCGACCGTTAAAGGTCCGGTAGGATTAGCGCTAACGAATTCCACCATAACCTTGCGCTGAAAACCTGAATCTACCCTTCCATAGCTCCCTGATTCCTTTAAGATCAACCTTAGCGTTTCATATAAATAATCAGTGGAATAATAGATATTAATAAAACCCGGAACAACTGCTTCAAAACGTCCAATGCAATCAGATACGGCCGAATTTCTGAGATTTAAATTAAGAATTGTTTCCAAGGATTTGGCTATCATTAGAGGATTTTTCTTTAAAACCCTGGAGAGCTTAAGAGCGATATTCGTGGAAAGATTACCAAATTTCTTATCTTTAGGAATTTCAAACTCTAAGGTAGGAATTTTATCTATTTCAAGACTATATTCTTTATTTTCTAATGAAAGGTCTTTCAAACAATTCAGAATATAATCATTTATATCATTTTCAAATTTAGCTAGATTCATTTATACTGTGCTTTTTCTTTATATATTTAACAAATATTTCGACTACTTTCGGGTCAAATTGCGAACCGGAGCATTTTTTCAATTCATCAACTGCCCTTTCTGTACTCATCGCCCTTCTATAAGGCCTATCAGACACCATAGCCTCAAATGAATCAGCTACTGCCAATATCCTCGCCTCAATAGGTATTGCTTCCATCTTTTTTTCCGGATCAGGGTAACCACCCCCCGAAAACCGGGCATGATGATAAAGAATGGTCGGCACAAGGTCATCAAGAAATCCGATACGCCTGATCAATTCGGCCCCAAATTTTGGGTGCTGAGTAACCTCATCCCATTCTTCAGGAGAAAGATGCGTTGGCTTCCTTAAAACTGCAACATCAACGGCAATTTTGCCGATATCATGAAGAAAACTGGCATACTTGATTATTTCTATCTGTTTATCCGAAAGCTTCATTTCCCTTGCGATTGCCAAAGCAGACCTCATAACGCTTTCGGAATGCCTTCCGGTGTAGCTATCCTTAGCATCAATAATTGAAGCTAAGACTTTTATTGTATTAAGATAACTTTGCCTACTTTTTTCAAAAAGCCTGGCGTTCTCAATTGCTATAGAGCATTGATTACCAAAATTTGATATTATTTTTTGCTCTGAAAGATCGATTTTTTTTGATGCAGAATAAAATACAAATAGAACCCCTACAATAATTCCTTTATTGATTAACGGAACAGCAAAAAAAGAACGCCAGCCTGATTTATAAAAAATTTTTAGACTGTATGCCTTGTTGAATTTAGTGATGTCTTCAACATTTAATATCTTTTTACTTTTCAGTACGATCTCGGCAATACTCTTAAAAGCTTTAACCTGATCAGCTACAAGCTTCTTCTTAAGTCCCAACCCAAAAAATGCAACCTTCGACAGGTCTTTTTTATCCGATTCAACTAGATAAACAAGGCTAACCTTAGCCCGAAGTACAAGGGTAGTTTTTCTAGCAATAAGATCAAGCACTTCGCTTAACTTTAATTTGCTATCAACTATGGACTTACCAACCTCATACAATGCTTCCAGCTCTACTGACTTATTTTTTAGCGATCTAGCTGCATCCTTCCTATTCATAAATTATCTTTTTTTAGGCCTTTTGGTTTGGGTTTTTATAACATTTTTTTTATTAAAATCAACGACTTTGGCATCACCCCAGAGTCTCTCAAGATTATAAAAATCACGCATTTCATTATGAAAAATATGAACTACGCAATCATTGAAATCAAGAACCACCCAGAGTGATTCACCCTTGCCTTCCCTGTGGCAATACCTGCATCCAGCTTTTTTAAGCATCTCTTCAACATGATCGGCAATGGTATTGATCCTTGTTGATGAACTAGCGCTAACTATAACAAAATAATCAGCAATGTTGGATACTTTGCTTATGTCCAGCACCACAGGGTTTTCAGCCTTTTTGCTTACACACGCTTCCAAGGCTATCTTTGCTTTTTCTTTAGAAGTAATTGTTTTCACAATACTATTTGGATAAGATCCTGTACATTCCGGTACCGCAAGAGCTGCATTTTCCTTTTACGGCTTTGCGTTTATTTTTCATAGTTACTTCTTTTGCATCCTGTATCTCTTTCTTTGACTTACATTTTACGCAATATCCTTCCATTTCTTTCACCTCCTTTTTGAGCTATAAGTTCTAAGCTTTAAGCCCTAAGCAAAATTTTTCAACTTGCCTACAACTTATGGCTTAGAGCCTAAAGCTAATTAAATATATAATTTTTTCCTATGAATATATTCTCTTACCTTGTCAGGTACCAGATACCTGATAGATCTGCCTTCCTTGATCCTTCTTCTTACCTCGCTTGACGAGATCTCTATAGGTGTTATGACTACGGTTTCAATGTTCTTTGGGATCTCTTCAACGGGATAACCGGGCCTTTCGGCGACTACAAAATTTGAAAGCCTGAAAATCTCATCAATATCTTTCCATGAAAATAACTCTCTCAATGAATCTGAACCCGCTATAAAAAATAAGCTGACTTCGGATCCGAAATAACTCTTTAATTCCCTTAGTGTATTGACAGAATATGATGTACCCTTGTTATCAATCTCAACCCTCGAAACCTCAAAATGAGGATTATCCTCAAGGGCTAAATTGACCATTGAAAACCTATCTTCAGGGCTGGCAATATCGGCATCTTTATGCGGCGGTATATATGACGGTATATAAAAAACTCTGTCAAGTTTTAATTTCCAGACCGCTTCTTCGCCTAAAATCAAATGGCCTATGTGAATAGGATTGAATGTGCCTCCCAAAATTCCAACTCTCTGCATATTATCCCCTTATCTGTCCGTTCCCAACTATAACATATTTATAGGTTGTTAATTCTTCCAGCCCCATAGGCCCTCTGGCGTGAATCTTGTCCGTGGAAATACCTATTTCGCACCCCATACCAAACTCTTCGCCATCAGTAAAACGGGTAGATGCGTTTACAAATACACAGGCTGAATCAACCATGGATAAAAATTTATCTGCGTTCTCTTTGTTGTCAGTAACTATTGCATCGGAATGCTTGGTCCCATATTTATTTATGTGGTCTATAGCGTCATCAAGCGAGCCTACTACCTTTATTGAAAGGATCAGGTCCAGATATTCCTTGGACCAATCTTCTTCAGTAGCAGCCGTCATATCTTTAACGATGGATCTTGCCTTATCATCGCCGCGAAGTTCAACATTTGCCCTTCTTAGATCCTCAGCCATCCCGGGTAAAAAGCGGGCAGCAATATCCTTATGGACCAGAAGCGTTTCCATAGCATTACAAACTGAAGGCCTCGCTACCTTAGCATTAAATGAAATCTTCTGTGCCATATTTAGATCAGCTTCGTCATCAACATAAACGTGGCAAACGCCCTTATAGTGCTTTATAACAGGAATCCTTGAATGATCACTGACCTCCCTGATAAGATTTTCTCCTCCCCTGGGTATTACAAGATCTATATACTCGTTATACCCCAAAAGCTCTCTTACAGCATCATGGCTTGTATTTTTAATCAAAGAAATAACGCCCTCAGGGACCTCTTTAAAATTACCTAAAGCCTCTCTTATCGATTCATATATAGCAATATTAGATTCGATGGCATCCTGGCCGCCTCTTAATATAACGGCATTCCCAGATTTAAAAGTAAGAGCAAAACAATCGCTAGTGACATTGGGCCTTGATTCATAAATAATTGCAATAAGCCCGATAGGGACCCTTACCTTTTTTATCTCAAGGCCGTTAGGCCGTTTTCTGACATCGATCAATTTGCCAACGGGGTCTTCTAACGCTGCAACTTTCCTTATGCCGTTAGCCATAGAAAAGATCCTGTCTTTGGTAAGCGTGAGCCTCTCGACAAACGCGCTTGTCAGGGCTTTTTCGCTGGCTCTATTTACATCCAACTTATTTCTGGAAAGGATGTATTCGGCATTTTTTTCCAAATTAACTGCAACTTCATTAAGAACGGAATTTTTTAACTTTGAACCGATTGAAGCTAACTCATAGCTTGATGCTTTAGCCTTTTTTACTAGATCCATTAAACCCGAATTTGAAGACTCGACCATTTAGCCCTATCCTTCATAAAATTACTAAATTATCCTTATGCACAACTTCCAAAAGCTTCTTCTGACCCAAAATCCCAAAAATTTCACTGCTATTTTTGCCCTTGATCTTATCGATCTCTGATGCTGAGAAGCTAGTTATCCCTTTTGCAAAAACCCTGGAATCCTCATCAAGGATATTCACCACTTCCCCGCTATCAAATTTGCCGCTCACATTAAGCACTCCGGCGCTTAATAAGCTCTTATTCTTCTTCACTAGATATTCTTTTGCGCCTTTATCGACCCTGATAGAACCGTTCGGCTTAGAAGAATATGCTATCCATCTTTTCCTAGAATTAAGGCGATCATCGGAAGGTAAAAATGTGGTTCCTGTGCTTTCACCCTCAATAATTTTTTCGAGAATTCCTTTTTTTATTCCGTTAGCTATTATACAACAAATTCCTGATTTTGTAACTACTTTTGCCGCCTCGATCTTGGATCTCAT
>CAYWPX010000001.1:0-258666 GCA_964460615.1 uncultured Planctomycetia bacterium | reverse complement strand
CATTCGGTTTCTTTGGTTATCTGGGTAACAACTGAGATTATCTCTTTTTTAAGACCACCTTTCTCATCGCACCTATGAAGCCCATCGACATCGGTAAGAATTATAAGTGCGTCGGATTCGATAAGACTGGCCACAAGCGACGAAAGCATGTCATTGTCGCCAAACTTGATCTCTTCGTTAGAAACAGCGTCATTCTCATTTATTATAGGAAGCACCCCATACCCGAGAAGTTCTTCTATGGTATTTTTAGCATTCAGATATCTGGATCTATTTGTAAAATCATCTTTAGTTAAAAGGACTTGGGCTGTAAGCTTGCCATGGGAGAGAAAAAATTTATTATAAATATCCATAAGATGGATCTGACCTACCGAAGCGCATGCTTGAAGCTTTTTCAGCTCAGTGGGCCTTTTTTCGATCTTAAGGATTCCCATACCGGCTGCTATAGCTCCGGATGAGACCAGAACTACTTTAACATTTTTATTTATTAATGAAATTATTTCATCTACTAGATTTTTTATGCGGGCTTGATCCAGCGATTTAGAAGAAGGGATGGATAAAAGACTTGAGCCGACCTTAATTACTACTAATTTATACCTTAATTTGTTCACTTAAAAATATATCTCCAAAATCCGCAACTTTTGTTTTAAAAGTTCGGATCCTTATCTATTTTTTAAGTTTATGGTAAATAGCACTTAGAAGCTCCTTTAAGCCAAGGCCTTCAAGAGCTGAAATTTCATATATTTTCTTTTTAACTTTTGCTTTAAACCTAATGAGATTCTTTTTTGCCCCGGGGGCATCCATCTTATTCGCTATGAGTATCTGTTCGCGTTTCCCTAGCGTATCCTTATATAGCTTTAGCTCTTTATTTAATGACCTATAATCCTCGACAGGATCCCTGCCATCCAAACATGACATGTCAATCATATGCACAAGAAGCTTTGTACGCTCAACATGTTTTAAGAACTGGTAACCAAGGCCTCTTCCTTCATGAGCACCTTCGATAATACCCGGGATATCCTCTATAACAAAACTATCGTCATCATATTTAACAACACCCAAAATAGGGCTGAGAGTAGTGAACGGGTAATCGGCAACTTTAGATTTAGCCCGGGAGATCTTTGTTATTAAAGTAGATTTACCGGCATTAGGATACCCGACTATTCCTACATCGCTTACAAGCTTTAACTCAAATCGGATCTCTTTTTCTTCGCCAGGTTCACCCAATGTTGCATGCTTAAACCTGGAATTTCCTCTCCCGCCGGCACCGCCTTTAGCTATAACAATCCTGTCTCCTACTTTCTCAAGGTCCCTTATAATAAAATTATGGATTGAGTCCTTAATTATAGTACCAGCAGGAACCCTGATTATCTTATCTTCGCCGCTTAAGCCGGTTTTATTATTAGAACCGCCATGCCCGCCTGATTCCGCAACAAAATGTTTATTAAATTTGAAATCAATGAGCGTATGAACATTGTTATCCGCAACTACTACTACGTTACCGCCAGGCCCGGCATCACCGCCGCTGGGCTTACCATAAGGTTTCCCTCTGGTCTTGAAAAAGCTTTCACAGCCCTTTCCTCCGGATCCGGCCTTAACATAAATTTTAGCTTCGTCAATAAACATAAGCTAGTATGCTTTCAATTTAGCTAGCCTGCGGTATTACATTAACAACTTTATTCTTTTTAAAACTAACAGTTCCTGCGATTGTTGAAAAAAGGGTGTTATCTTTACCCATTCTTACGTTTAAGCCAGGTGTAAATACTGTACCCCGCTGTCTAAGAATAATAGAACCAGCTTTTACGACTTCTCCGCCGTAAGCTTTTACGCCCAGCCGTTGGCCGTTACTATCGCGACCGTTTATTTGTGCTCTGTCTGCCATATTGCCTCCGATTAAAACAAAAAATTAAAAATTAAAGCTGGAATCTGATTTTTAGCCTTAGGCTCTAATTTTTAATTTTTCTACTTTATTTCAATGTCTTTTATTTTTAATACTGTCAAATACTGCCTGTGGCCCTTAATTTTTCTGGAACTCTTCTTGGATTTGTATTTAAAAGCTATTACCTTAGGAGCCCTCTTCTGCTTTACTATCTCCGCAACAACTGTCACATTTTTAAGGTATGGAGACCCTACCTCTACTGACTTACCATCCATAAGCATAAGAACATTATGTATTTTAAGCTCATGCCCTATCTTATGATCGATCTTATTCGCTTCAATAACATCATTTTTTTGGACGCTAAACTGATTCCCGCCCACTTCTACCACCGCATAGGTCTTCAAGTTACTTCCTCCTGATTATATTCATTATAATGAAATTGGCTTATTTCAATGCAAATTGAGGTTAAATAGTAACATAAACATTAAGTAGTGTCAAGCTAAATATTCTCAATTTCAAGCTCAAAATCAAATAAAATTAGTACTATTTTAGGCTGATCTATATCTTAGAAAAATTCCTGATCTCAAATTTAAAACCTTCCAGATGCATCTCAGAATCTTCCTTTATCATAACTTTACTTTTGTGCTCACGTTCAAGGTGGAAAATATGCTGCCTGAAATCATCATGCACTCTTTTTGCTATCACAGGGTGTACAATAAGGACAATGATCTTTCTCTTGTTGTTACGAAGTTCTGTTTCTAGCGACCTTATGGCTTCTATAGCAACGGTGGCATTTGTTTTTAATAGCCCCCTGCCATTACAACACGGGCAATCTTCAAATATCATTGACTCCAATGACTTACGCATCCTTTGCCTTGTCATCTCCACCAAGCCAATAGAAGAAAATCCCAGAATATTCGTTTTTGCCTTATCTTTTCTTACGGCCTCCTCTAAAGCGGCATAAACCTTCCTCTGATGATCCCTTGATTCCATATCAATAAAATCAATAACAATTATTCCGCCCATATCCCTTAACCTGATCTGCCTCCCAACTTCTTTAGCGGCTTCAAGGTTGGTTATAAAGGCGGTATCTTCCAGGTTTCTGGAGACAAACTTTCCGGTGTTAACATCTATAGCCACTAACCCTTCGGTCTGTTCTATTACTATGTAACCTTTGGATTTTAGATTAATCTTTCGTTCATATATCTTTCTTATCTCTTCTTCAACCTTAAAGCTTTCGAATAAAGGGACATTTTGGTTAAAAAGCTTTATTTTATTCTTAAGCTGAGGTGAAAAAGAATTCAAAAACCTCATTATCCTCTTATATTCCTCTTTTGAATCAATGTATACATGTCCATACTCTTCTGTGAGAACGTCCCTCACAACCCTAAGAACAAGATCCACCTCTTCATAAATTAGCGATGGAGATTGGCTTTTTGAAGCGTATTGCTGGATCCTCTCCGACAAATTTATTAGATATTTGATCTCTCTGATGAGCTCTTTCTCTTTTCTCCCTGAGGCGGCAGTCCTTACGATAAGCCCGGTATCTTTTGGAAGCTTAAATCTTTTTAAAAGATTCCTTATCCTGTCTCTTTCCTTAGGATCAACAATTTTTTTAGAGATCCCAATATGCTCTTCGCCGGGCATCAGAACAAAATTCCTGCCGGGGATAGTAGCATGACTTGTAAGCCTTGGCCCTTTTGTCCCAAAAGGCTCTTTAACAACCTGGACTATGACATCCTGTCCTTTCTTTAACACATCGTGTATGTTGATATGTTTTTGAGGGCGGGGTTTCCTTTCAACTTCTTCAAGCTCCTCGAAAGACTCCGATTCATAAGCTGAATCTATGGCATCGGTTACATACAAGAAACCATTTTTCCCTAAACCTATATCTACAAACGCAGCCGCTATCCCCTGCAATACCGAATCGACTTTACCCTTGTAGATATTACCTACATAACCTTTAAATTCCTGCCTCTCAACAAAAAAATCTTCCAGTGAACCGTCCTCTAAAATAGCGACTCTCTTTTCTCTGGGTTGAGAATTTATAAGTATGATCTTTTCCATATAACTTAACTAACCTCCAAAATTTCAATCCCTGTTGGCAAATTGGCCTTTAATAAGGCCATTAGCTCAGTATTTTCAATCTTTTTCTCGAATTGAATAATAGCTTTTAAATCATTGCTCTCTAATCCTAGTTTAATAGCGGGAATAATTTTTAGCTTTAGATGGGGATTAAACCCTTGCGAAAAACTAACCGGCAACCCGGACCTACGAACGGCCCTCTGAAAAAGCCGCATTAGATCGAGATGAGAAATAAATCTCATTAAATTCAATTTTGCAAAGCGTACCGTAACCTCATAATTCATAAAATTATTTAGCCTTGCTGACCTGCGCATTTTTCTTAGGTGTAACCTTCTTGGCTTTAACCGGTTTTTCCTCCGGTTTGGACTCAAGAGTTGAAGTTATGGGCAGTTTGTCGCTCACCTTCATCGGAACATACGCAGAACTAGGGACAGTAGCGCTTGAATTATCAATTATGTTTACAGTAACGAAGAAAATCAACTCTGTTTTGACTTTATTCTTTTCGATTTTGGTAAAAAGCCAATTTATACCAGGCACATCACCCAAAAACGGAACCTTCTTTTTGTAGTCGATATTATTCTCTTTGATTAAGCCGCCGATCATAATAGTTTGTCCGGTCTGAACCATGACCTGAGTATGTGCCTCTCTTGTAGCAAATCTAGGAGCGGTGATACCCCTTGCCTGATCTAAAACGTCGAAACCCAAAAGATCGCTTATCTGCGGCTTAAGCTCAACTATAATATCCTTCTCTTCATTAATATTAGGGACTACTTCGAGCTGAATCCCTATATTCCTATCTTTGTAACCGGTCAGCTCTATTGTCCCCGTATCGGCGTTTCTCTCAAAAGTCGGTACGGATAATATCGACCCAACCAGTATACTTGCAGGCTTATTATTTAAAGTCGCGATTTTAGGATTAGAAAGAATATTTGTGTTTCTTCTCTGTTTTAAAAGCTCCAGGACCGCCGAGAACTGAGTAAAGTCCAGAGTCCCGAAAGTAAAGTTAGAGGCTTGAGCAAAAGGAAATACAGGTTCCTGCGCTACAGGAAAGTCTGTTGACGTAAATAAGGTGGTATTTGCCGCAGCGCCTCCGGACGGAGCCTGGGAAGTTGTGGTAGTACTTTGAGATCTTGGGAAAAATGCTCTCAAGGTCTGGGCATCACCGAAAGGAGCCTTCATAGTATCAAATGGAAATGTTGTCGGCCTTGAAGAACCCGAGGCAGAAACCTTGACTGACCAATTGATACCTAGATTCTCATCGCTTCCCAATTCTGTTTCAATAATTCTGGCTTCTATCATGACCTGAGGGATTTTTTTGTCCAAACGTTTAACTATCTGGCTTATTTTATACAAATTGGAGGGGACATCAGTAACGATCAATACGTTAGTTCTTTCATCAAAACGCACCTTACCTCTTTCGCTTATCATGTCTTTAATCGAATCGGACACCTCTTTTGCCTTAGAATAATTTAAGGTAAAAGCTTCGGTCGAAAGCTCCTCCTGAGCCATGCTCTTAATAGAAGTGACCCTGATTATATTACCGTCCTTCTCATATGAATAACCATAAGTTTTTAAAACAACCTCCAGGGCCTTTTCCCAGGGAACATCGGTAAGTCTGATAGTAACTAAACCTTCGACATCTTTGCCCGCAACAATATTCATACCGCTTTTAAAAGATAGGATTCTCAAAACATTATTAATATCCGCATCCTTAAAATCCATAGTAACATTGCCGGGCGCGCTGACTTCCTCGGAGCCCTTATTGGCAGGATCTTCTTTAGGAGCCTCTTTGACCGGCTGACTAATTTTCTTATCGGCAACTTCAGCACTGTTAACGCCTTTATTATTAGAAGTATCGACTGACTGCGCCTGGGCTTCGATCTCCTTCTCGAAAAGAGAAATAGCGCAACCAAAAACCAACAACAGGAGGGTGCTCATAAAAATTGATGCCGCTTTATTAATTAGTTTTGTCGTCAATTTTGTTTTCTCCTTCTTTTAAATAGACCTCATATTCAATATCATTTATAATCACAATAACGCTTTTTGTTTTAATTTGTTTGATAAAAACATTCCCGGCTTCTGAATTATCCTTAACAACGATACCGTTCATTATCGCAAAAGATTCATTAGCATTATCAATTACAATACCTTCGAGATTAATATCCTCCGGCACCTCTACCCCATCAAGCCCTGCAGATACCTTTGATTTGCCGGAAAAAAGCGGCACGAAAGGATCGCGCTTCCCCTTAGAGTCATACTTAAAAGGTTCCTCAGCGCATATATTTTTGCCAAAAATACAAAAAAGCAAAATAATTAAAACAAATATAAGTTTATTTTTTCCCATTATTAGCCAAGCCTTCTTTAGTAAGTACATAAGTGCTTATCGAGATCTTAACATTCTCGGAGCGCGGGTTCAATTTATCACCATCAATGCTGATATCATCAACCTTTATAAGCCTTTCGGAGTTTTCAAGTTTATTTATAAAGGAGCCCAGCTGATGATAACTGCATTTAGCAGTTATTACTATCGGTATAACTGTATACAAAGAATCTTTTTTTTGCTGTTTGGCATCAAAAGTATCTTTCTTGAGATCTATCATATCAATTTTCAGATCAGAGTCTTTAGCAATATCGGAAAGGCTTTCAAGAATGGAAGGGATTTCCTTTTCTTCTGGAAGCTTGACTTTATAAGTATTGATCTTTTCTTGGAGGCCGTCTAATTCTTTCATAAAATTATTTTTATTATTTATATCTTTTTTTGCAGCGGATATCTGAGAACCGATATTTGAAGCCTGCGGAATAAGCTTGGATAACGTACCGATAGCAGGCCCAATAAAAACAAATTTATATATAAATAAGAAAATAACTATCCCTATAACAACAAACGGAAGATTTTTATTGTCTTTAGAAAATATTACGCTCAGATCAAGCTGTCTTAAAGCATTGATATCGATGTTCTTAAACTTTGATAGATCCATTTTTCACCTAAGCTTCAATTTGCCTTCAAACATATTCTATTTATAATAACAGGTCAATTCAAAATCAAAAACCTCAGCATTGTCCTGCCTGGAACTCTGCATAGTCCCAAGCTCTATATCACTAAAATCGCCGAAAAAATCAGCATTGGATTTAAGGCTTTTGATAAATTTGCCCACAATAGCCGTCTCATCATGGTTTTTGGCGATACATGACCCCTCAATAACCATATATTTGATCAGCTTTTTTTCCTCAACGACTTTTTTATTCTTACCCTGACCTTTTTCTTTTGATGACTGGACTGTCCTTTCGCTCTGATATATCCTTCTTAACCAAACACCCGGTATCATGGAGTCGGAGAGCGCATTCAATCTTTTAGACCATAGAGCTCTATCTTTGCTAAGCTTGTTAAAAAGGACTATTTTATTATTGATCTCCGTGATCTTGTTCTTGATAAGATCTACATCTTTTTTAACCGGCAGGATTTTATTCCACTGAGATTGTAAGGATTTAAGAGCTAAATTCTCAGCCAAAATGAATAAGACAAAAAATAAATAAATACCTACAATAGACCCCATAAAGATCACAAATATGGGCCCAACAGGCATCTTGGGGACAGTGGTACTCCTTTTTTTAACCTTTCTTTTAAACTCTTCTGGTAGCAAGTTAATGGTTATCATTTTATTCTCTAATCCCCAGCCCTATACTTACCCCTAAATCATTTTTTATCAGATCCAGATGACTTTTATTTAAGAGATCGGAAATTTTTAGGAATTTCAGCGGATCCCATTGAAGCAATTCTAAGTTTAGATTTTTCTTCAAAAAATCGATCAAACCTTTAAAATTAGTAGCCCCTCCGGAAATATAGACATAGTCAATATCCCTGCCGAATTGATTCTCATAATAGCCCAAAGAAAGCTTAATTTCGTCAATAAGGGTATTCAATAAGTTCTTTAAGATATCGTATACTTCCAGCTCTTTGGCCTGCGTCAAATGTATCTTTACTGAATTAGCCTCATTGTGGTTTATCCCGCTAAAATTGGCTATCTGTTTTGTAATATCCTCCCCGCCCAATTCAACGGTCCTGGTAAAATAAGTCAGATCATTATAGATCACGTTAATCTCAGTGAATTTTGCGCCTATATGAACTAAAGCAACGCTCTTATTCTTATCAGAGACATATGAATTTTTAATAAAAGCATTCGCTAGGGCAAAAGAATCTACATCTATGATCCTGGGATTAAGGTCTACATCGTCCAATAATTTGATACGATAATCAATAATATCTTTTTTAGCAACCACCAATAACACAAACATTTTATTGGGTTCAAAATTTTCATCGAATATCTGATAATCCAACACTACATCATCCATATTGAACGGCACATATTTCTCGGCTTCGAATTTAATGGCGTTCTTTAATTCATCTTTGGACATCTTAGGCAAAGTAATATATCTGACCACAACATTATTACCTAAAACCGATATATTGACCATCTTATCTTCAATATTAATATCTTTTGAAACCGACTTAATAGAATTTAATACCTCTTCCCTTGAATTAGGGTTTTTTATCGGGGATACAGATGCCCCGAGCAACTCATAACCATCCGGGCCAGAAAGCAACTTGACCCCCTTTACGGATGTAGAGCCAATATCTAATCCATAAGAAATAAAGCCTTTTGTTTTATTAATCATAAAAACCTATTCATTTTGTATAACATGCCCTTCAACCGTACAAGTCACCTGAGGGTGCGTACCGATAACTCCTATGGTATACGTCCCGCCGGCCGGACAAAGAGGTTTCCCCCCGGTAATATATGAATACATTTCCTCTTCTTGGATTGAGCCCAAGGTCGTCCCTTCAGGATAATCGTGCTCAAAGACCCAGCGGTCTATTGCGGCATCAATCTGGCGAAGATTGTTAACACATATATTTGTTTTAGTAGCCATGCGTGCTTTAAAAAATTGAGGGATAGCCATAGTTGACAGTATTCCTATAATCGCTACAACAATTAATATTTCAACGATTGTAAAGGCAGGAGAAACTATATGATTGGAACATCTTGAAACAAAATTATTTATTGATCTATTATTCAAGATAATTATTATCTCATTCAGTTTTTTGGCAACACGTATTATATATTATATTATAATTAATATTATATATGAGTCAAGAGAAATTAATCTAATAAAGGCTATCACATAAATTTTTTAGATTTCAGGCAAAAAAAATAGCGGCCTTCTTCAAAAGGCCGCTATCAGTTGATCATAATAGTTTATGATGTCGGCAGTGCTCCATGTACAGAACAAGATACATTGGTACCTATTGTACCTATTGTATATGATCCGCTTGCCGGACATGTAGGATATCCGCCTTTAATATAAGGCGCTACATCTGTATCCGCTACGGTATCACCTGTGGTCTTTTTCTGTTCTATGGCCCACTGGTCCTTTGCAGATTCGATCTGCCTCATATTATTATAGCAAGCATTTGTCTGCGCAGTTGTTCTGGCCTTTACGAAATTCGGTATCGCTATGGCCGCTAATAAACCTATAATTGCGACAACTATCATGATTTCTACGAGCGTAAACGCTTTTTTATTTCTGATCATCTTAATCATCCTCCTTTCGTCCTTATTTGGGAAGTTCTTTGATCTAGTGTCATACCTATAAGTGCAGAGTAGTTATTATAAATCCCCTGCATCCTAGGCAAATACTGACTTTATAGATCTACTTGTAAGTATACCATATATTCAGTAAAAATCAAGAGTAGCTGACTATTTAATTTAATTTTATACGTAAACTTTTTATTTTAAATAAGTTAAGTAATGTTAATAAATGAATTGTAAGCTTTTATTGAGTAGGAATTTCCCCATGAATCGAGCAGGATGCGTTTGTCCCTATGACACCAACATCATAAGTACCCCCTGCCGGACAACTAGGAAAGCCGCCTTTAATATATTCACCTATATCATCGGTATCAACCGTATCCCCCGTTGTCTTTTTAATCTCTATAGCTAATTGGTCTTTAGCAGATTCGATCTGCCTTAGATTATTATAACAAGTGTTCATTTGAGCTGTAGTTCTTGCTTTAGCAAAGTTTGGTATAGCTATAGCGGCTAAAAGGCCTATTATAGCGACAACTATCATTATTTCAGTCAAAGTAAACGCCATAATAAGACGGCTATTACTAAATTCTCCTACATTAGCATCTTGATCTCTAAGTAAATGCATTGTATCTATCCTTTGCTATTCTACATGTTAATAATGCTGGATATCTTAAAAATAGGAAGGAACATACAAATTACTACCGTTCCGATAACGATCCCCAAAAAAGCTATGATCAATGGTTCCATAAGGCTGGTAAGGCCGCTCACAGCTGCATCTACCTGCTCATCATAAAAATCAGCGATCTTAGAAAGCATTTTCTCCAATTCTCCGGTCTGTTCTCCGACAGCAACCATCCTTACCACCATAGATGGAAATACCTTACTCTTCGAAAGAGGTTCGGCAATATTTTCACCCTCCTTTATGCTCGAATGAACCTTTTTTATGGCATTCTCAATAATTTTATTTCCTGCGGTCTTCCCAACTATCTCTAAAGAACTTAATATCGGAACTCCGCTTTTTACTAATGTAGATAAAGTCCTTGAAAATTTACTGACAGCAACCTTCTGCATCAAGACCCCGAAGATCGGCATTTTCAGCAAGGCCCCGTCAAAAACCGTTCTTCCTTTTTCGGTCTTAATATAGCTGATAAATAGAAATATCAGGCCGCCGATCGCCAAAACTACAAATGGGAAATATTTAATCAGTCCATCGCTTACATTAATAAGTATCTGAGTCGGCTTGGGTAGCGCTGCTCCAAAACCTGAGAATATATTTTTAAATACAGGTATGACCTTTAGTAATAGAAGCGCTGTAATACCTATGGCCATAACTGTTATAACAGCCGGATAAATAAGGGCTGACTTAACTTTTCTCTGGAGCGAATTAGCCTTCTCCAGATATGTAGCCAATCTTTCTAAAATATCGTCCAACATACCGCTTGACTCACCAGCTTTAACCATATTTATAAAAAGCGGCGAAAAGACTTTTGGATGTTTATTTAAAGCTTCGGATAAGCTTGAGCCGGTCTCTATCCTCTCCTTTACATTATAAATAACCGTCCTAAAGCTGGGATTCTCAAGCTGATCAGCCAAAATATCCAGAGCACCAACTAAAGGTATGCCGGCATCGACCATGGTAGCCAACTGCCTGGAAAATATCACCAGATCATCGAGTTTGATCTTTTTCTTGAAAATACCTAATGATTCTTTACTTTTATCCCTGATCTCTTCGATGGAAATAATAAAAAAACCTTTTACCCTTAAAGCATTAACAACTGCAGTTCTATCAGGAAGATTTATCGCTTCTGTAACTGTTTTACCTTCCGGTGTTTTTGCCACATATTTAAAATTTGTCATTTATCTGCTCCCATTAACATTTAAAAAACTTGTATACGCTACTCTTCAGAGGTCACCCTTAAAACTTCTTCTAAAGTCGTATTGCCAAGTATAAAATTATTAATCCCGCAATCCCTCAAAGTCTCCATCCCATGAGTTACGGCATAACTCTTTATCTGATCTGATGGCACTCGCTTAATGATCATATTTCGGATCTCATCATTGATTAATAAGGCCTCAAGTAGCCCGATCCTTCCATAATAACCGCTATTACGGCATTTTGCACAACCTTTGCCATGATAAAATTGTTTATCTTTAACCCTAAGCATCTCTTCTTTACTGAAACCCATTCTTTCAAAAACACTTTTTGGCACATTGTACGGCTCTTTACAGCTGGGACAAATTTTTCTGATAAGCCTCTGAGCGCAGGTCATAACGAGACTTGAAGCGATCAGAAACGGCTCCACACCCATGTCAATTAATCTAGTTATAGCCCCTGGCGCATCATTTGTATGCAGCGTACTAAGAACAAGTTCGCCGGTCAATGATGCCTTTATAGCAATATCGGCTGTCTCAGCATCTCTTATCTCGCCTACCATTATTACATCAGGGCTCTGCCTGAGAAGAGACCTCAGGCCGCTTGCAAATGTTAAACCGATATCCGGGTTTGCGGCGATCTGGGTAATACCCTCTATCTGATATTCCACCGGGTCTTCAATGGTAATGATATTCCGGTCTGTTTTGTTCAGCTGTGTAATAATAGAATATAGAGTTGTAGACTTCCCGCTTCCGGTTGGCCCGGTAACAAGGATCATGCCATATGGCCTTTTGAGAGCTTCTTTAAAAACATTGAGCGGGCCCGGCAAAAAACCAAGCCTCTCCAGGCCGATGCTTAGATTGGATTTATCCAGGATCCTAAGAACAACTTTTCCTCCAAAAGCCAAAGGAAGGATCGAAACTCTAAAATCAACCTCCTTATCTTCCAGTTTGATCTTAAACCTTCCGTCCTGGGGCAAACGGTTCTCTGTTATATCAAGTTTTGACATAATCTTTAGACGGGCAAGGACGGCATTTTGATTTTTCTTCGGTATGGTAAGGGACTCCTGCAAATTACCGTCAACTCTATATCTAACTCGGACATTTTTTTCGGTTGGTTCGATATGAATATCGCTGGCTCTTTTTTTCAAAGCCTCAGCAATTATCAGATCGACGATCTTTACTACCGGAGCAGCTTTCCCTTCCTTGGCATACTGTTCGAAATCCTCTCCTGATTCCTGAACAACCTCAACATTCTCTTGATCCTTTTTTGCTTCTTCAAGTATCTTTGTTATCTGTGACTCTTTTTCAGCATAATAACTGGCAACGGCATCTTTTATATCATTTTCATTGGAAAGGACTACCTCTATCTTTAGTTTTGTTATTGCCTTAAGATCATCTATTGCAAATACATTTAAAGGGTCCGACATGGCAACTGTAAGGATATTCCCGATTTTTGATATCGGGATCAGGTTATACTGTTTGGCAAATCTCTCCGGGATCTTCTCAATAACAATGGGATCTATTTTATACTTAGAAAGATTTATCGGAGGGATACCCAACTCCTGGCTCAATAGCGACATCACATCGTTCTTTGAAGCTAGACCTTGCTCAACAATAATATCAATCAGCTTTTGACCGGTGTCTTTTTGTAATTTTACGGCCTTATCAAGATCATCTTTTTTTATGATCTTATTGGAAATTAATAAATCAATTATTTTATCTTTAAGTGTTTTTGCCATATTAAATTTAATTTGTTATACGATAACTGCTTCTTGTTCGCCGACAGTCAGTCTGAGTATTTCCTCAAGGCTGGTTACCCCTTCCAAAACCTTAGTAATTCCATTCTCCCTTAAAGTAGCCATTCCTTCGACCCTGGCTGCTTCACGAAGTTCGTATTCCTGAGCTTTATTAGCGATCAACTCTCTAATCTGAGGAGTAAGAACTAAAACCTCTATCAAACCGGCCCTTCCTCTGTAGCCGGTATTAAAGCAATTGGGGCATCCTTTAGGCCTAAATAACGTAACCCCTCCAGGAGGACATTTGATCTTATATTTATTACAGGTAACGCTATCAACTTTATAGGGTTCTTTGCAGGCCGGACACAATTTTCTGACAAGCCTTTGGGCAGCAACCAAAAGGACCGATGAAGTCAATAGGAACGGTTCAACCCCCATATTCACCAACCTTACTATAGACCCTATGGCGGTAGTAGTATGCAAAGTACTTAGCACAAGATGCCCCGTAAGCGCAGCTTTTATTGCAATATCAACCGTATCAAAATCCCTTATTTCGCCGACCATAATAACATCAGGATCCTGCCTCAGGATACTTCTTAGGGAACTTGCAAACGTTAGGCCGATCTCAGGCTTAATAGAAACCTGATTTATACCATAAAGAAGATATTCTACCGGGTCTTCAATTGTAATAATATTTTTTTCGGGCGTATCAATATTTTTAAGAATAGAATAAAGCGTTGTTGTCTTCCCGCAACCAGTAGGCCCGCATATAAGTATCATACCGTGCGGCCTTGTAGCGACTTTTTTCAGATCTTCCAATGGCTTCGGTTCAAAACCGAGTTTATCTAGATCCAGTGTAGCCTGAGTCTTATCAAGAATTCTTAACGCTATCTTCTCGCCAAAGCTTGAAGGCAGCACAGATACCCTGAAATCCACCTCTTTATTTAATATCCTTATTTTGAACCTACCGTCTTGTGGCAGCCTTCTTTCAGCTATATCTAATTCGGACATGACTTTTATTCTGGAGATAATACCGTTGTGCATGGATTTAGGAGGATTATTTCCTTCCTGCAGAATCCCGTCAACCCTATATCTTATCCTCAGTTTTGTCTCGAGCGGTTCAATAAGGATATCACTGGCCTTAGCCTTTACAGCTTCCGAAAGAATCAGATTGGTCATTTTTACTACCGGTGTATCCTGAACCAATTTCATCAATTCTTCAGTGGTACCGGAATCATATTTTTCCTCGACCGTTTCTAAGGAAGCATCATCAGCCATATCGGAAACAATGTCCTCGATCTCTTTATGGGTAGTTTCTCCGTAATAGGTATCGTAAGCATCTTCAATATCTTTGTCGGTAGTTATGACGGGGCCTATACTGAAACCTGTGAGGGACTTTATGTCATCGATTGCAAATATATTAAGGGGGTCTGCCATGGCAATAGTAAGCACGTTGCCTATCTTGGAGACAGGGATAATTTTATAATGTTGCGCGGTTTTTTTTGGGATTAACTTAATTACTTCGGGATCGATTTTGTATTTACCGAGATTGATGGGGGGAATACCTAATTCGTCTGAAAGCGCAACCATAAGGTCGCGTTTATCAATAAAACCTTTTTCAACAAGTATTTCACTCAGCTTTCCCCCGTTCTCTTTTTGTATATTAAGGGCCTCTTCTAATTTCTCCGGGGTAATAAGCTTATTTTCTATAAGAGCTTTGGATAACCTGTCCTTTAAGGATGTAGCCATTTATAGCTTTCAATTTATGATACAGGGCCAAACTAAATTACCTTATTTTTTGTAATACTTATTTATAGCGCCTTCAACATCAGCGATGGTACTGACAAAAACCTGGACCCTCAACCCGGTAAGCGACTCGATCTCTTCAACAGCCGCAATATTTAAAGGATTGGCCATGGCAACAGTAAGAGTTGAGGCTATTTTATCAATGGCGATCAAGCAATTTTTCCTAGAAACATCCTCAGGGATAAGCCTGAGAGCTTCCTGGTCAATATCATAACTTCCTAAAGGCAGATATGGGAATCCGTATTGGACAGTTAAGGACTGCGCAATCTGTTCGTCAGTAACAAATCCCATGGAGACAAGTATCTGGCCTATCATTCCTCCGCTATCTTTCTGCATAGCGAGAGCCCTGGAAAGCTGCTCTTTGGTAATAATACCTCTTTCAACTAAGAGCTCACCCAGTTGTTTGCTTACTATTTTACGAAATGGCGGCATATTTATTAATTACCTTTGATTATTAAAAACCCTGCTATTATTTTTTAAAAAGCCTCGAAAGATCTTCCGAATCGGATGTCCTTAAAAATGCCTCTTCATAAGAGATAAGTTTTTTCGAGTAAAGCTCATAGAGAGATTGATTCATTGTTTTCATTCCCTCTTTTTGGCCGGTCTGAATAACTGAATATATCTGATGAGCCTTAGACTCACGAATAAGGCTCCTTAAAGCGGGATTAGAGAGCAGGATCTCGGTTGCAAGCACTCTACCCTGACCGCTAGCCTTTGGTATCAATTGCTGAGAAATAACTCCCAGGAGGACAAATGACAACTGCGTCCTTATCTGCTGTTGTTGATGGGCCGGAAAAACATCTATGATTCTATTTATTGTCTGCGTAGCATCGGAAGTATGCAATGTCGCAAAAACCAAGTGGCCGGTTTCAGCTATAACTAAGGCTGCTTCAATGGTCTCAAGGTCCCTCATCTCGCCTATCAGTATGACATTGGGATCTTGCCTAAGAACGTGTTTTAAAGATTGGCTGAATGAATGTGTATCGGAATAAACTTCTCTTTGGTCTATAACTGCTTTTATATTTTTATGTACAAACTCTATCGGGTCCTCAATTGTAACAATGTGAACCGGTTTTTCATTATTAATGTAATTAATCATTGATGCAAGCGTTGTGGATTTACCGCTACCGGTAGCGCCTGTTACCAACACCAACCCCTTCTGTTTTTTACAAAGGTTTATCACTACTTCGGACGGCAACCCACACTCTTCAAAACTAAATATCTCAAATGGTATCCTTCTGATAGCTATCCCAAGAGAACCCCTTTGAAAAAACATGTTAACCCTGAAATTACTCAAATCTTCCACAGTAAAAGAGAAATCGAGTTCATAGTCTCTCTCAAGAATCTCTATCTGTTTTTTGTTTAGCATACTATAAGCCATCGACTTCACAGCATCCCCGGTCATAGGGTCATTATTGACCTGTATAAGCTTTTCATCTATTCTAAGGCTAGGGGGCCAATTAGAAGTTATATGAAGATCCGACGCATTCTTCTCAACCATCAGTTTAAGCAAATCCTTAAGCTCTTGAATCATCATAATCTCCTTTAAAAATTTATGCTTCAGGGATACTAGTTACTTAATTATATTTAGCAAATATAGGTTGAGTACTAATTACTATGTAATTATAAAAAAAGTATTAAAAACTCATACTTTCTTAACTTATTATTATACTATAAGGATCTACCTTTGTCAATTTTAGGAACTGGATTTTTATGATAATCCTAAAGTCCGCAGGCCTTGGCCTCTTCAACCAAATGTTTTTTATCGATACCGATGTTAATAAAGTCCCATGGAAGCACTTCATGATGTTGAATTTTCCTGTTGGCAAAATACTCCATACTTAAATCAAGTTTTTTAAAGGCATTTGCCCAAATATCATACTTAAAACATTCGCTCCATGCATCGAACTTCGCGCCGTCCTTCCAGGCCAGCTCAATAGCGTCTGCCAATTTTGAATCAGCCCTGGAAAATACTGCCTCCAAAAAAGCGATTTTCGTGTCGTGGAACTTAAATTCAACATTCTTAAATTTCTTTAATCCGGAAAATAGCAATTCCTTTCTTTTTAAAAGCTCTTCGTTATCAAGCATCCCTTCCCACTGAAATGGCGTAAAAGGTTTCGGAACAAAACTGGATATGCTCAAACTGACATAACCTTTTCCCTTGGCTATGATAGCGATCTTGCCGATGAAATCAACGGTCTTTACAATATCGCTCTCAGTCTCTGTAGGAAGCCCTATCATTAAATAAAGTTTCAGATGCTTCCACCCGGAATTAAAAGCAAAAGTAATGATATCCAGGAGATTATCAAGATCTATTTGTTTATTTAATACGGACCTTAGGCGTTCACTGCCAGACTCTAATGCCAGAGTAAGCCCGGTTTTTTTTATCTGCTTTAATAATGGCGGAAAATCTTTTACCAGGTTCTCAGCTTTTAGCGAAGGCAGGGATATACTTACCCTTTTTTCTCTGAATTCATTTAAAAGAGTTTTTAATATTTCAATAATTTGCGGGTGCTCACCGCTTGAAAGCGATAAAAGGGATATTTCATCATAACCGCAATTAGAATATGCCGATTTTGCGATCTCTAATATCCTGTCAATCTTTCTGATTCGTAGAGGATGGTAAACAACGCTTGCCTGGCAGAATCTGCACCTATTGGGGCAACCTCTCATTATCTCCAAGCTCACCCTATCGTGTACGACTTCGATAAAGGGGACAATCTGCTTAACAGGATAAAAAGAACTATTTAGATCTTTGAGTATACTTTTTTGAACTTCCTTTTCAGCCCCCGGAACATAGACGGATCCGATCTTATTTATGGCCTCAAGAAATTTATTTTTATTCTTATCGCCCTTAAGGTGGGCTCTTGCGGCATTGATTATTTTTTCAACACCATTTTCTCCTTCGCCTACAAAAAAAGCATCAATAAATTTGGTTAATGGCGCAGGATTCAGTGTTGATGGCCCTCCGGCGATAATAACGGGATGGGTTCCATCCCTATCAAGCCTTTTAACCGGCAACCTTCCCAAACTGAGGATATTCAAGACATTTGTATAAGTCAATTCATAGTTAATAGAAAAAGCTATTATATCAAACTGGTCCAAAGGAGTCCTCGTCTCCAAAGAAAACAAAGGTATTTTTTTTTCGACTAATGCTTTCTCACAATCGATCCAGGGAGCGAACACTCTTTCACAGTAAACATCATCGTAGGAATTTAACAAGTGATACATGATCTTAAAACCCAAATAACTCATGCCTATTTCGTATGTATCGGGAAAACACAAGACAACCCTTATTTTTCCAACAGGGTCCTTCTTTTCCATATTCCATTCCGAACCTATATATCTGGCCGGCTTTGAAACATTCGGAAGGATCTCAAGGATATTATCTTCGATATTCATAATTCCTTTTAAAAAATTGATCGCCTCATTTTAATATTTAATAAAAGCCCGACCGCCACAAAACTGGTTAACAGGCTCGATCCGCCATAACTTATAAATGGAAGCGGCACTCCCACTACAGGCATTAGCCCGGCGTTCATCCCGATATTCATAACTACCTGTATCATAAATAAAGAACCGATGCCGGCTGCAATAAATCTGCCAAAATCCTCCTCGGTAGTCTCGGAGACACTGATTGCTTTTCTTATTAAAACCAAAAATAATATCAATACCAGTAATACACCTACGTACCCCCATTCTTCTCCAACGACGGAAAAAATAAAATCAGTATGCCTTTCCGGGATAAAATTAAGCCTTGACTGCGTCCCGGAGAGCCACCCTTTTCCAAATAATTTTCCGGAGCCTATGGCTATCTTTGACTGTATCATAGTGTACCCGGATCCCAAAGGATCAACATTAGGGTCAAGAAATACCAGTAGCCTCTTTCTTTGATAGTCCTTAAGGAAATGCCACATGATAGGAGTTATAAGAATGCCGCCAAAAACTATTTTAAACAAAACCTTAATATTCATACCTGCAATAAAAAGCATGATCAATAGTATGGGCACCAATATAAGGGCCGTACCTAAGTCAGGCTGTTTAAAAATCAATAGTAGCGCTGGAGATGCGATCAAAAAAGCGTAAAAAATAGTCTTAAGATTTATTTCATATTTATTTTTTGTCAGAAATTTAGCCAGCGCTATTATAAAGGTCAGCTTAACAAATTCAGAAGGCTGAATAGTTATACCTCCTATCTCAAACCACCTTTGCGCCCCTGCCCTCGCCTTACCGATTATTAAAAGCAAAAATAATAATACTATGCTTATTCCGTAAATAACATATGCCCAATCAAACAATATTTTGTAATCCACCATAAGAATAAGCCCGATAGCTACCAGGCCCACCATCATCCAGAGAAACTGCTTTATAACATAATCCATATCTGTGCCATAGTTATCGGTTGAAGAGCTATATACAAAAAGTATTCCTATAAATGACAGTCCGAGCACAATTGAAAAAAGCTGCTTATCAAAATTAATAAGATTTCTAAGTGTCTTCATAGATTCCCTTCAGCCTTTGCTTCCCTGAAAATTACCTCTGCGATCTCCGCAGCAACTACTCCGCCATGGCCTCCGTTCTCAATAAGAACGACAACGCTAATCTTTGGGTCATCCATCGGCGCAAAGCCCACAAACCATGCATGCGGAGTCTTTCCAGTTCCGCATTGAGCCGTTCCGGTCTTACCGGCGATATTAAGCCCCTCTACATTGGCTCTTTTCCCGGTGCCTCCTTCCTGGACGACTCTGCGCATCCCTTCTTTAATTTCATTTAAAGTTTTTTCTGAGAGGTTCAGGTTTTTCATCTTACTGGGAAAAATATTTATATTGCCTATTTTTTTAACAATGTAGGGCTGAACCAGTTCTCCGTCATTAGCTATACAAGATACCATTCTTACTGCCTGCATAGGAGTGACCGTCAATGCGCCCTGTCCTATAGAATAGTTAAGCGTTTCCCCTTCATACCAGGAATCCTTCTTTGTCATTACTTTCCACATTCTGCTCGGAACAACTCCTGGAACCTCATCCGGAAGGTCAATACCGGTAGGCTTCCCAAATCCGTATTTATATGCAAAATCGGACAACTGATCCACCCCAACCTTTCGTCCGATATTACAGAAATAAACATTACATGAATTCTTTATGCCATCATAAAGATCCATAGGCCCGTGCCCGGATTCTAACCAGCATTTTAAAACAGCATTACCAAGCTGATACCTTCCGCTGCATGTAAATGTATCCGTAGGTTTTATTTTACCCAGCTCTAATGCGGCTGTTGCTGTGACCATTTTAAATATTGAACCAGGAGGATACTGGGCAGAGATACATCTATTCAGTAATGGTTTGGACGAATCGGTAAGAGTGGATTTTATCTCATTATTGTTGCCTGATGAGACAAAAATATTAGGATCATACTCGGGAGTGCTTACAAATAAAAGTATTTCGCCTGTTTTAGGGTTCATGGCAATTGCCGCGCCGCGCCGGTCACCCATGGCTTTATGCACCATGTACTGAAGCCTGAAATCAATTGTAATCTCAACGGAATTCCCGCTTCTTGGAACCTTATATCCGAGCGTTTTAATTCTTCTCCCTAAACTATCAACCTCTACCTGCATGCCGCCATCATCGCCCTTTAAATATGCATCATAATATTTTTCCAGACCCGCCCTGCCGATCATGTCCTTCATCCTGTAACCATAGCTGCTTAAACTATCAAGTTCATTTTTGCTCACCTCACCGATGTAACCGAATATATGAGAGCCAACGCTGTCATAGACATAATTCCTTATAGGTTTTGCCTCGATAGATATCCCAGGAAGATCAAATATTTTTTCCTCAATCGAGAACGCCTTATTTTTTGGTATGTCCTCAAAAATAACTGCCGGCTGGTACATAGAAACCTCACGGGCTTTATCAATAGCAAACCTAATTTTTTCCCGGCTGAATCCGAGGATCTTGGATAAAAGTTCTATTGTTTGCTCTTTATTTACCAGATCCCTTGGAGAAACCAGAAGATTGAATGATATCCTGCTATCGACTACAGTAAGACCGTTTCTATCCAAAATCTTACCGCGTGAAGCATCCTGAGAAATGATCCTAACGCGGTTCTTTTCGGAAAGGTAGAAAAAATTAGAACCTTTGATGACCTGTATGTAAAAATATCCGAACGCCAATGCGCCAATAAGTAAATTTAAAATAAACGTAAAAAACTTAAATCTCATCAATAGGTCCTTCTTAATCCGAATATCCTGAAATAAATAGCGAACATTAACGGACAGATAAGTGCATTATAAATAATAACAATGAATATTTTAAATTGAATGAGGGGAGCATTGTATGAATACACATCCAACCTGGGCAAGCTTGATTTTGAAACAGCGAAAAATATTGAAATAACAACAGCAAATAACGATGCAAAAATTATCTGCGTATACATACTCTCTTTATAGAACCTATTACTCAATAACCCCGATACGGCGCCGCAAATCCCATAAAGGATCATTCCTGTCCCAAATGGGCAAATTCCGAAAATATCGAGTAAAAAACCTCCCGCAATCCCGGCTTCCGCGCCTTTTCTGAAACCGCCGAATAAGCCGGTAAAAATAACCACCAAAAGTACCGCATCAGGCTTAACCGCAAAAAACCTTATATAATCAAAAACGGTTGCCTCCAATATGACCAACAAAAAAAGCAACAGGTACAATTTCCATCTGATTATTTTATACATAAGACCTCTTCGAGCCTCGTCGGCTTGGAGGCCGGCCTTACATCAGCATATTTATATAAATTATTTAAGTCTTTCCCGACATGGATGATCTCGCCGATCAATAATCCCTTCGGGAATATACCTGTCAGGCCGGACGTAACAACTATATCGCCTTTTTTGACATCAGCATCATCAGCCAGATAGACCAACCTGCAGAGGTTTTCATTAAGACCTACCAATAGACCTTCCTCCCTGCTGCGTTCAATATAGGCTCCGAGCCTTGAATCGGTATCAGTTATCAGGATAACTTTTGCAGTGTTACTGGAGACATCATAAACTCTTCCCACTAAACCGTAAATAGATATCACACACATATCGCGGGCGATCCCGTCCCTGGACCCTTTATCTATGATAATCAATGATGACCAATTTGTCGGGTCCTTTGCGATGATCTCTGAAGCAATGGAACCGGTTGGGTAGCGGGATTTAAAATTCAAAAGTTTTCTCAGGTTATTATTCTGGCAGGCCAGTTCATTTAGCTCCAAGATGCGTTTATTTAAATAAGCAATACGGGTCTTTAATTCAATCTCCTTTTTATAAATATAATAAAAAGGATTCAAATATTTAAGACCCTTAGGAATATTATAGGCGATCTTTAACGGCGAATACAGAATATCGATGGTTTTTGATTTTAAAGAAGTTGCTTGTGGTTTGGCTAAAATAAAATAGATAAAAAGAAATAACCCGAGGACTACTAGAAAGATTTTTGCTCTAGTCACATTAAATGATTTATTTTTTAAATATTAGTGTCTTAGAAAATTTGGACACAATAAATTAATTTTTGATAGATCTTAAATTCAACGGATAAAACAAAAGTTAATTCGGCCCTATTAAAGTTCCAGCTTTGGCCTGACGGTAACTTTTTTGAGGTATTTCATTTCATTCAAAACCTTGCCGGTGCCCATTGCGACCGCAGTCAAAGGATCCTCTGACAAATGCACAGGTATGCCAGTCTCCTCAGCTATTAATTTGTCTATGCCCCTAATCAGCGATCCTCCGCCAGCCATTACTATGCCTCTTTCTATCAAATCAGCTGATAATTCAGGCGGAGTTCTCTCTAAGGTTATCCTCACAGATTCAACGATCTGAGAAATAGGTTCTGCAAGACATTCTCTTATCTCTTCACTGGAGACTGTGATCATCTTCGGAAGTCCCGCTACGATATCTCTGCCTCTTACTTCCATATTCAGCTCTTCTTCCAATGGATATGCTGACCCAATCTTAATCTTTATCTCTTCAGCTGTCCTTTCACCGACCATAAGGTTGTAGGTCTTCTTAAGATATTCCATGATCGCTTCGTCTAATTCGTCTCCCCCTATTCTTATTGAACGGGCAAATACAATACCTGCCAACGAGATAACAGCGATCTCAGTAGTACCGCCGCCTATATCGATGATCATATTACCAAAAGGTTCTTCAATTGGAAGGCCTACTCCGATAGCAGCAGCGACAGGTTCTTCTATCATATAAACTTCTCTTGCGCCGGCGTGCAATGCAGAATCCTTAACTGCTCTTTTTTCCACCTCTGTTATCCCTGAAGGTATAGCTATCAGAACTCTTGGCCTGATAAAAAATTTCTTCGGAGAGTGGGCTTTCCTGATAAAATACCGTAGCATCGATTCGGTGATCTCAAAGTCAGCTATTACCCCGTCTTTCATAGGCCTTATTGCCACAATATTACCGGGAGTCCTTCCGAGCATTCTTTTCGCTTCCTGTCCGACTGCCAGGACCTTGTTTGTCCCTTTCTCAACTGCCACTACAGACGGCTCGCAGAGAACGATCCCCTTTCCTTTTACATACGCTAAACTAGTTGCGGTACCAAGGTCAATGCCTATGTCATTGGATGAAAAAAGGCCGAATAAGTAATTAAGGCCTTTGTTGATAAACTCCCATATCATTTTTAGATAAGAGTTCATAAAATATTTCTCCTTAACATTTTAGGACAGTTAATTATTTCGTGTTATTGAATTTTATCAAAAAGTCAGATTATTGTCAATTACTATTCAGTCAGCACTGAATTATAAGCATATTATATATAATGACATAATTATTTCTAACAGCACCTTAGGATGCCTTATGAATGAACTTTTCCATATCTTTAGGCATCTTGCTTTTGAATTCTACAAACTTGCCGGTTCTTGGATGAACAAAGCCCAGGCTAAAGGCATGAAGAGCCTGCCTCGGAAAATCAAATTTAATGCCGTATGAGAGGTCCCCTACAATAGGATGCCCTATATGTGCCATATGGATCCTTAGTTGATGTGTCCTTCCGGTCTCAGGTGTCAATTCAACTACAGTAAATTTGCCAAGTCTTTTAATAACAGTGTATTTTGTCACTGCTTCTTTGGAATCAGCATATCTGACCGCCATTTTCTCCCGGATCCTGGGATGCCTTCCTATTGGGGCGTCCACAATACCGTTATCAGGGCCGATATCCCCTTTAACTATTGCTACGTATTTCCTTATAACCGTACGATTCTTGAACTGTTTTGCGATTTTACGGTGTATATAATCATTTTTTGCAACAACCATTACACCGGATGTGTCTTTGTCCAGCCTATGAATGATCCCTGGCCGTACTGTAGTCTTATTGGATAGATCTTGAGTGTGATATAAAAGCGCATTCACGAGTGTCCCGGCATAATTACCAGCTCCGGGATGAGATACCATACCTGCCGGCTTATCGACAATCAGCAGATCATCGTCTTCATAAATAATCTTTAAAGGAATATCTTCAGAAGAAACGTCTATGGGTTTTTGTTCCTCAAGTTGAAATTCAACAACTTCATTTCCCCGGATTCTATAATTGGACCTGGCAACGTTGCCATTAACCAGACAATTACCTTTACCGATAAGATCCTGTATATAGGTACGTGAAACATCCTTGCCGATCTTTTCAACAAGATACAGATCAAGGCGTTTCTTAACATCAACGGTTTCGGTTTTAAAGCTTAGCTTTTCCATTTAGACTCTTTTGTTATAAGCATGACGAGAGAAATAACGAATATGGGGATACTGATCACCTGCGCTACGGTAAGGCCAAAAAACACTGACGGGTTATCACCCCTTAAGAACTCAATACAAAATCTACCTAAAGAATAGAACATAAAAAAATTAAGCGTTAAATAACCTTTATAATGGCTTTTCTTCCTTAAATTAATCAGGACAAAAAACAGAACAAAAAGACTCAGGCTTGAAATCAACTGCGTTGGCCATACATTGCCCTCTATTTCGGGAAAATGGACTCCTAGAAATTCAGCTTTCTTTCCATAACAACAGCCATTCAAAAAACACCCTATACGCCCTATCGCATGGCCAAGCGCGATATAAGGTGCAAAAAGATCCGCTATCTGCCAAAAATCTAATCTCTTCAATCTGATAAAAATAACGGCCGCCGATAAAGCCGCCAGAAAACCGCCATAGAAAACAAGGCCTCCGTGCTGCAGCATAATAACCTCGATCGGGTTTGAGATAAAAAAATCCAGATTAGAAAATACAAAAAAAAGCCGCGCCCCTATAATTCCGGATACCAATAGAATTAAACCCAGATCCAGTAATTTATCCTTATTTATCCCTTCTATTTCGGCCCTTTTGAGAGTAAGCGACATAAAGACAAAAAAAGCCAAGGCGACCATGGCCCCGTAAGAGTATATTGTCAGCGGTCCCATTTTAAACAGTATTGGATACATATTATTATTATTTCTTCTTCACCAGCATCAAATATCCCATAACAATTACCCCTAAAGTTATGGAAGTATCGGCTAAATTAAATACAGGAAAAACCCTGAAATCAATAAAATCAATGACCTTGGCAAATCTAAGCCTATCCACCAGATTGCTTATTGCGCCTCCAAAAATCAATCCTAATGAAACTATATAAAGCTTATTTGAAGAACTATTGTTACGATAAAAAAATAGAATGGCAAGTATCGCTACCAGGGCTATGCATATCAGCAATACCGTCGCACCTTTAAATATTCCGAAGGCAGCCCCTGGATTGTAGATTAGGGTGAAGTTTAGGAAGTCATGGATTACTTCTCGGGATGCACCGTGAGGCAATTTGGCAACAGCCAAAAATTTAGTCCATTGGTCAAGCACCAACACGATAAGTGCCGCCAAAAAAAACATAAAATTACCTTTTTTCGTTTTTAGAAGCGCATGAAATACAAAGCTGGGCATAAGGGACTGCCGTTAAACGCTGATTGGAAATTTTTTTGTTACAGCTGTCACAACTTCCATATACACCTTCTTTAATTTTCTTTAATGCGTCCTCTATTGCCAAAAGAACTTTACGGCTTCCGCTGGCTATTTCAAGGGAAAATTCTCTGTCATACTGATCTGAAGCCATATCTGCCATATGAAGCGAATAACCGGATAGGTCGCCAGAGGCTTCTCTGGACGACTTCTGCAGTGTATCTTTAGAGATATGTTCGACTTCGCTCATTATCTTTTCTCTTAACTTAAGAAGGATCTTTTTGTATTTTTCCATTTCTTTTTTTGTCATCTTATTCGCATTATTCTTCATTAATTCCTCCTACTAATTCGGTTTTCTAAAGCAAGCTGTCGGATTAACATGAATGTACAAACTGCTGCCTAGATCATCTAATTAGACGCAGGTTAGCTATTTAACTGCATCTATGCACTTTGGGCAAAGCGTCGGATAAGAAGCATCGGAGCCGGTTTTTAAATCAAAATTCCAGCAGCGCTGACACTTGATACCATCGGCCTTTTTTACACCTACTGACAATTTTATATCATCTACTTTTAACACTTCTTCATCAGGCTTAACAATATCAACCTGTGAAGTTATAAAAATTGCAGCTAAATCAGCTTTGTAAGTCTCAAGAAGTTTATTGACGCTCTTATCTAGGGAAATTATTTCTACCTTGGCCTCTAATCCGCTTCCTATCAGCCCCCCGCCTCTTTTGATCTCAAGCGCCTTTAATACATTTTCCCTTATATAAAATAACTTATTCCAATTTTCAAGCTTATCTTCAGAAAAAACCGACCTTACATTTTTACTTAAGATATCTATATCAGGCCATAACTCTAAGTGAATTGAACCTTTGGAGTCCTTGGTAAGGGACTCAAAAGCCTCGTCTGAAGTAAAGCATAGAATCGGCGCGGTTAATTTGCATAAATAAGTCAAAATATAATAAAGAGCCGTCTGCGCAGACCTTCTTTCCAGCGAAGTATTCCTGAAAGTATATAATCTATCCTTTAAAATATCAAGATAAATATTTGATAATTTTACAATGCAAAAATTGTAAGCCGATGAGTACACTTTATGGAACTGGAAACCGTCGTAAGCTCTATCAACTTCTTGGGCCAGCTCAGATAATTCTCGTAATGCCCAAAGGTCGATCTCAGTCATTTTCTCTAAAGGCACAGCATCTTTAGAGAAGTCAAAATCGTAGATATTTCCCAGGATATATTTATAGGTATTTCTGATCTTTCTATAGGAATCCGCTATCCTTTCAAGTATTTCAGGTGAGATCCTCACATCTTCTGAATAGTCGCTTGAAGCTACCCATAGCCTCAGGATATCAGCGCCGTAGCTTTTCATGACTTCTAACGGTGAAATTACATTCCCAAGCGACTTTGACATTTTCTTGCCGGTACCATCTACTACAAAGCCATGTGTCAGAACTGTCTTATAGCTTGATCTGCCTTCTATCCCCATTGCAGTTATGAGAGATGACTGAAACCACCCTCTATGCTGATCGCTTCCCTCGAGATACAGGTCTGCCGGATATTTTAGTTCAGGCCTTCTCTTAAGAACGGCCTGATGACTCACTCCTGAATCGAACCAGACATCAAGAATATCATTCTCTTTTGTAAATTCGCTGTTTTGGCATTTACTGCATTTTATACCGGGCGGCAGGAGATCCTTGGCGTCTTTAATGAACCAGACATCGGCTCCTTCTTGTTCCATTAAGATAGCTACATGCTCAATAATGTCACCGTCCATAAGCGGTTCGTTACAACTTTTACAATAAAAAATCGGTATAGCTACGCCCCAGTATCTCTGCCTTGAGAGGCACCAGTCTGGCCTGAGCTCCACCATTGAGGATATCCTGCTTGCCCCTGCTTCAGGTACCCAGCGGACATTATTCTTAATCTCATTTAAAAGGGATCTTCTTAGATCGTTCTTGTCCACTCCCATAAACCACTGCTCCGTGGCCCTGAAGATAATAGGGCTTTTACATCTCCAGCAATGAGGATACGAATGGTTAATCTTTTCAGATATGACAAGGCTCTTGTTATCGATCATCTTGTGAATAATAAGCTCATCTGCCTTGTGTACATTTAATCCGGAGAACTCCCCTGAGGTATTATCAAATTTTCCCTTACCATCTACCGGCATAATTATCGGCAGATTGAATTTTTTACCCGTAATATAATCGTCCATACCATGCCCCGGCGCTGTGTGAACGCAGCCAGTACCGTCTTCACTTGTGACATATGGGGCGTAAACAACTTTACTTTTTCTATCTATAAATGGATGGCTTGCTATGCTGCCGTCAAAAAACCTACCCTTATCTTTTCCAATTATCTTATATTCCTTGCCGATTTTACTGAATACCGCTTCAACTCTTGACTCCAGGATGATCCATTTTTCATCACCCGTTTCGACTATTGCATAATCGAGATCAGGATGCAAAGCTATTGCAACATTAGCCAGGAGTGTCCAGGGAGTTGTCGTCCATATAATAAAATAAGTTTTTCCCAGATCGGATTTACTTAATGCATTAGGTATCCCAGGAAATTCTTCGGCTTTAAATTTTACATAGACCGAATTAGAAGTATGATTATCATACTCTACCTCCGCCTCTGCCAGGGCCGTCTCGCATCTATAACACCAGTTTACTGGTTTCCTGTCCTTAAATATAAATCCCTTTTTAGCAAGTTTACCGAAAGACCGTACGATCTCAGCCTCATAATTTTTTGAAAGCGTTAGATAAGGATTTGCCCAGTCGCCAAGTATCCCCAGCCTCTCAAACTGTTTTCTCTGGATATCGACATATTTTTTTGCATAATCTGCGGCTTTTTTCCTGAATTCGACCTGAGAAATATCATATTTGGTCATCTTCAGGTCTTTAAATAACTGATGCTCTACCGGCAATCCATGGTTATCCCATCCGGGAACATAGGGAGAATCAAACCCCTTCATGGAATAGTATTTAACTATAATATCCTTAAGTATCTTATTAAGAGCGTGTCCCATATGAATATCACCGTTAGAATATGGAGGCCCGTCGTGAAGTATGTATTTCTCTTTACCATTTCTAATTTTACGGATGGAGCCGTAAAGATCTATAGCCGCCCATTTTTCCATTATCTTAGGCTCTTTCTGCGGAAGATTCGCCTTCATGGAAAAATCTGTCTTTGGCAGATTTACTGTACTTTTGAATTCTGTCTTATTTTGATTATCAGACATCTTTGCCTTTATTTTATATATTTTCCGATTATAAGTTTTAATTTTTCTTTTGTTTTGCTATTTATAAAATCCGGGTTTGTTACAATTGCATCTTTAAGGGCATCTTTGCAGCGGCAGGTCCTTGAATCGGGCATCTTCTCTATCACCTCTTTGAGGAGTTTTTTTGCTGCGTTGACATTGGCCATGAGATTCTGTATTATCATATCGAGCGTTACCTCTTCTTCCCCCATGTACCAGCAATCATAATCAGTTACCATAGCAAGAGTTGAATAGCAGATCTCTGCTTCCCTCGCAAGCTTGGCTTCAGCTAAATTGGTCATACCGATAATATCCATACCCCAGGACCTGTATAGATTAGATTCCGCCCTTGTAGAGAACTGAGGTCCTTCCATATTTATGTATGTCCCGCCCTTATGGACCTTGATCCCAAGCGTCACGCCTGCTTTATAAATTTCATCACATAATCCATGACAAACCGGGTCGCCAAAACTGACGTGTGCCACTACCCCTTCTCCGAAGAATGTTGCCACCCTGCTCGTTGCTCTATCGACAAACTGATCCGGAATTACAAAATCCCTGGGCTTCAGCTCTTTTCTTAAGCTCCCAACTGCACTTGCCGAGATGATCCTCTCAACCCCTAGAGTCTTAAGCGCATAAATATTAGCCCTGAAATTCAGTTCACTCGGAAGCTTAGTGTGGCCCTTTGAGTGCCTGGCCAAAAAAACAACCTCTTTACCTGATAAATTACCCGTTACTAACTCATCAGATGGCAGGCCGAATGGCGTATCAACCTTAATGCTTTTTACATCCTTAATTCCTTCGAGGCTATAAAGCCCGCTTCCGCCGATAATTCCGATCTTAGTCATTTATATTTCCCCTTATAGTATCTCAACTATCTTATTTCGGGACTTCAATCCGCTTATGATCTTTATGCGGGATTTACTTAAATTGAATTTTTCGCTTAATAGTTCTACAAGAGCCGTATTAGCCTCATTATCAACAGGGCTTTTGACGGTGAAAACCGTGATGAGATCATCTTTTATCACTACATCATTTTTTGAGCTTCTGGGTTTAACCTTAACGCTATACTTCATCTAAGTACCAGCCCTATCTGTTCAATAGAAGGGACGAGGAATCTTTGCAGAAAAATCAGCGTTATTAAAGCAAGGATAGGAGAAATATCCAGCCCTAAATTATAACTAGGTACCAGCCTTCTAAATGGATCAAGGATAGGCTCAGTAGTCTTATACAAAAATTGCACCAACGGATTATAAGGGTCCGGGTTCACCCAGCTTATAAGTGCCCTAATAATAACCAGCCAACTAACCACAAAAATTATCTTATCAATAAGAAAAGACAATGCCAAAAAGAAATTTCCAAGTATGAACATTTTTCACCTCTTTTAGCTTTAGTATTTTATTATCATTTAAAAGAATGATCTAATTACAAAACTAAGAATTGGATAAAATTTTCCCTAACTCTCTGGATCTTACCGACGCTGCCTTCAACGCATTAAAAACGATATCATCAAAAGAAGAAGAATTAAACACTTTTAAGGCCGCCTCTGTTGTCCCGCCTTTTGAAGCGATTTTCTCTATCAAAAACTGCGGGTCGAGGCCTGAATCAATAAGGAGTTTAGCGCTTCCGCCAGCCGTCATTACGGCTAATTTTGTCGCATCAGATCTATTTAAGCCCAGCTTAATAGCAGCCTTTATACATGCATTAACCATTAAAAATATATATGCCGGCCCGCTGCCGCTAAGCGCAGTGACCGCATCGATTTTATTTTCGCTGAGGATAAGCGTTTTGCCGGATGACATAAATATATTTTCTGCTGTCTTGAGTGCCTTTTGGTCCGCATATTTTCCTTTAGCGAGGACCGACATTCCTTCACCCACCAAAAAAGGCATATTGGGCATAACCCTTACCACTTTAATATTTGTACCGATGTTTTTTTCTATGAACGATGTCGTAATGCCGGCAGCGATCGAAATAAGGACCTTGGTCCTGTTCAAATAAGGCCTAATCTTGCTAAGGACGCTTTTTATATCCTGCGGTTTCATGGCAAGTATTATGATATCGCTTGAATTAGCAATATCAGAATTGTAGTTAAGCGCTTTAACGCTTAACCTCTGATACTTTAAGATTTTTTTCTTATCAATATCATTTACATAAATAGAACCCGGCTTAAAGATTTTTTTTCTAAGTACGCCGTCAAGAATTGCGCTGCCCATATTACCTAATCCTATAATGCCTAATTTTTTCATCTTTTTTCCGTTAATTATTAATAAAGTTCATATTAAAGCTTGAAGAGCGCCGTCCCTATCCTGACGATATTCGCCCCTTCTTCTATCGCAACCTCAAAATCCTGGCTCATACCCATAGATAGGTACTTAAAATCAGCATTTCTGATTTTCATCGCCTTAAGCTCATCAAACAGATCCCTTAAAATTTTAAAATATGGCCGGGCCATTTCTTTGTCATCAACTATAGGTGCCATCGTCATAAGGCCTTTTATGGAAATATTATTAAGTCCCTGTATTGACAGTAAAAAATCTCTAACTTCATCCGGCCTGATGCCGTACTTCGATACCTCTCCTGAGGTGTTGACTTCAATGAGCACATCCTGTACTTTACCCAATGCCGATGCTTCAGAATTAATTGAATTGGCCAGCCTCAGGGAATCCAAAGAGTGGATCAACCTGAAAAGTCTTACGGCATCTTTAGCTTTATTTGTCTGCAAATGCCCGATAAAATGCCAGGAGATATCGTCTTTTTGAAATGATCTTATCTTAATTTCTGACTCATGTATCCGATTTTCCCCAAAATCTCTTAAACCAAGATCATAGATCTTGCGGATCTGCTCTAGATCGATACCCTTAGTAACAGCCAATAGCTTGACTCCAGAAGGATCTGTTGAAGCAACTTTAGCTGATTTTGCTATTAATTGCCTGATTTTATTGAGGTTATCGCTAATCATTTAGTCTTTTAAATTAACACAATTGGCCGATTTTGTCAATTTAATTGCTTTGGATGGTTAATTTTATTGAGGAATATTACTACATAAACAGTAACTGTACGAACTTTAACTGTTTTGATAGCTATGCGTTCTTTTTGAGTCACCCCACTTCGTAAAATATTGCAAAAATTTCTATGATATTTTTGCAATACTCTGTGGGGTAATCGAAACTCAGAAATTCTAGATTAAATGCCGAAGAATTTCTGCGTTTCGATTAAAAATAATCGTAAAAAAGTTCCTTGACCTTTGCCAGGCTTCTTTTAAACCTATTTTTAATATTCTTTACCGACGGCCTTAAGAGCCTTTTTGTAATACTATATTTAACTAAACCTGAGCTTGTGGCATACATAACGGAAAGATCCTTAAGATTCCCCTTAATGATTTTTGGGATAGCAAGCCTGGAAGGCATCCCTAACTCGGTTTCAGCAAATTCCAGCAATCCGTCCATCATGCTTAATCCCCCGGCTATATAAGCACCGGTAAAAATAGAATTTTTGTAAGGGTCTATCTCGGCCCTGATCTTACCAAAAAGCTCCTTGGCTGAATCCTGTAATATATCAAGCAATTCCTTGCGGTTAAAATTAACCCCGTAATAATTAGAAAAATTATCGGCACTCTTGGAGTTAACATTATCATTGCCTGGTACGATCGCTCCGAACCTGTTTTTAATGGACTCGGCATATTCATGTTTTATCTTCAGCTTGGTTGATATTGCCTCATCAAAATCATTCCCCCCGAAATCGATGATAGATATTTTTTCCAGATTTCCCTTTATAAAAATTGAGATTTCGGTAAAGTCAGCTCCGATGTCAATAATAACTACCCCATCCAACTTCTCTTTGGCCGAAAGAACTGAGCTGGCAGTTGCAAGCCCTGAATATACCATCTCTTCCACCTCGAGTCCTGCGCAATTAATAGCCTTGACAATATTCTGTATCTGGGTGATCCTGGCAGAGATTATATAAGAATCGACCTCAAGCCTGGTCCCGAAAAGCCCTATCGGGTTAATGACTCCCTTCTGATTATCTATCTTATAATCCCTTGGTACTAAATGCATGATCTCTCTTTCAATCCCTATAGGAAGAGCCCTTGCTATCGATAATACGTTCTTTACATCTTTTTCAGTGATCTCACTTGAACGCTGATCAAGAGTAACAACGCCATTTGAAATTTCTCCGGTGACCCCAGTTCCGCTGATATTGGCAATCACGGATGTGATTTTAGAATCAATGACCATTGATAATTTATCCACAACATCCGCTACTGAACTAGATAGATTGTTTATATCAATGACAACGCCATCCTTGAGCCCGCTCGACGGCCCATTCAAAGAAACTGACAACACCGGCTCCCCTTCTACGATTTCACAACAGGAAGCCTTGATCCTGCTTGATCCGATATCTAAACCAACAAAATAAAGTTTTTTTGTCATTTTATAGCCTTTGGGCCTATTGTTACGTCTTCAAACCTCAGGTCGAGATACTTTATCTCAGACCTGACAAGTTTTGGGTCATTAAAAGTCTTCTTAAGAAGATTAAGCCTTTCCTTAAAATTATCCCCACCGATCTTTATCTCAACTCCGTCCTCAATATAAAACGATATATTCTTATAATCTGACGCATCAACCATCAAAAGATCGTGATCCTTAAGGAACCCGGTGCTTTTCATTGCATCCAGCAAAAGGAATGAGTTCGTCATCTGCCGTGAGACACATTGCCTCCCCACAAAATCATTCAGCTTGGAATTAATACCCCTTATTACAGGCAGCCCTTTATAAGCTTCCTGGGATATGTTCGAAAGCAGGAATGACTCCCTGTCAACAGGGTAAAATTTATTATTATATGAGATCTGGGCAAATGGTTTGGGGGCCTTGATCCTGAAAATAAGCTTATTAGGAAGCATCCTTATAACCTTCAGGTCCTCTATTTCCGGATAACGCTTCATCAATTCCCTGTGTACATCCCTAAGGTTCAATAAAAGTATATTTTTACCCTTCCCAAGACTAAAAACATCTTTATTCAAATATAAGGTTGATAGGTTCTGCCCTTTTATCTCTACGGTATCAACCTTAAAATAATCCGAATTAGTGATGTAGTTCAATAACGAAACATAAAGAAAAATAAAAAAAGCCAGTAAAACAACAAACATAACCCCGAATTTAGAAAAAATCATTTTAAAAAATAAATTACTTTTTTTAGAAGCCTTCTTTGTCTGTTTTTTTGTTTTGAATTTAAACATTACTTGTGATCTTTTCCTTTGTGTTCATAGCACCATTTATTAAATTCACGCAAAGCTCATTAAAGCTCAAACCAAAAGCATTTGCAGCCTTAGGAAAAAGGCTTCTAGAAGTAAAGCCGGGAATGGTATTAACCTCGAGTACATAGAAGTTGTGCCTATCATCAAGGATCATATCTACCCTGGAAAATTGCCTGCAACCAAGTGAATTATGCGCCGATCTTGCTATTGCCTGAGCAGATCTGAAATCTTCAACTGACAATTGCGCCGGAACAATATACTCTGTGTCGGTCCTTGAGTATTTAGCATTATAATCATAAAATTTAGATTTTGGTTTTATCTCAACAACCGGAAGTACATTATCGTTCAATACCCCAACGGTCAATTCCCTGCCGTTAACATATTTCTCTATCAGGACATTATCCCCGTATTTGAAGGCAAGGTCCTTGGCGGCATCAAGATCGCTCTGATTGTCTACGATAGAAAGCCCGATACTTGAGCCTTCAAACTGAGGCTTTACCACAACAGGAAAACACAAATCTAGCGCCTTAGATGAATTTTTGTTAAAAAGCCTGAACTCAGGCGAAGGGATATTGTTGCTTAAGAAAATTAACCTTGAGGCAATTTTATCGAGCGCCAACCTAGAAGCTTCCGGTCCGCTGCCGGTATACGGAACATCGATCTCATCAAGCAATCTCTGCACTGTTCCATCTTCGCCGAACTTTCCATGCAAAGCTATAAAAACTGCTTCAATAAAGTTATCCTTGATTAAAGTTTTGATATCTTCATTGCCTTTAATGTCCAAGAAAACAACATTGAACTTTTCCGCATCAAGCGCCTTAAAGACCGCATCTCCGGATTTTAGCGAAACCTCTCTTTCACTGGACGGGCCTCCCGCTAAGACGCCTATACGAAAGTTTTTTTTCATAATATTTTTAGCTCCAGCTCCAGATCAAATCCGCTAGATCTCTTTACCCTGACTTTGATCTCATCAATCAGCCTAAACACATCGGAAGCATTTGCATTAGATCTATTGACTATAAAATTAGCATGCTTGGTTGATACAACTGCGTCATTAACATTAAACCCCTTTAAACCTGCTTCATCGATCAGTTTTCCGGCGCTATAACCGGAAGGGTTTTTGAATACACATCCTGCGCTTGCTAGGCTCAATTCCTGATTGCTCCTCTTTTCGTTTATGAATTCCTCGCAGATCTTTTTGGATCTTAACTGCTCTCCTTCATTCAAAGTAAGATATACATCTATTATAACATACTCATGCAAGTTTGAACGCCTATATTCAAATAATAAATCATTATTTTTTAATTCTACGGTCTTTCCGCTTAAATCGATCGCCACAACCTTTTCAATGAAATCACCGATCCACTTTTCAGAACTACCGGCATTCATGAATACGGCCCCGCCGACGGTCCCCGGTATCCCCGAAAGAAACTCCAATCCTGATAAATTACTTTTTATGCTAAGGTCGATCAATCTAGAAAGTCTGGCCCCGGCGCCGGCTCTTATAAGATCATTGTCAATACTGATATCCTTAAAAAAATTGCCACCTAAAGATACAATAATGCCGGGAAACCCCGAATCCCTAGCCAAAACATTACTGCCTCCTCCTAATACAAAAAGCGGTATCGCATGTTCGTTCGAATAGATCAAAACCTTCTCCAGATCCTCTTTGTCAGAAGGTATAATAAAATACTTTGCCGGTCCGCCGATCCTGAAGGTAGTATACTTAGATAACGGCTCATCCAATAGGACCGTGCTGTCTATTTTTAAATTCAAGCCTTCCAAATCCACAAATTTACTTTTATTAACCAAGTTTATCAGCAAGCTCCCCTGCAACAGAATTAACATCCCCCGCGCCCAGAACCAACACCAGGTCCCCTCTTTTTAAAGTCTTAAGGAGATAGCCGGTTATAAGTTCTTTTGATAAAATAACGATGTCTTTGCTTTTATCAAATTTTGTGACTTCATCATATATAGTATTAATGCTGATATTTTTGATCGGTTTTTCGCTGGCCGCATAAATATCCGTCAGAATAACCTTATCCAATAACGAAAGGCTTTTCCCGAATTCTTTGGCTAGGAATTTTGTACGTGAAAATCTGTGCGGTTGAAAGACGCCTATTATCCTGTTATAATTTAATAACCTGCCAGAATTTATAGTTGCAGAGATCTCTGTTGGGTGATGAGCATAATCCTCCACAACCATTATTCCGTTTTTGTCATGTTTAATTTCGAAACGCCTCTTGGCTCCGTTAAAATTAGCCAAGGCTCTGGAAATTTTTGTAAAACTTATTCCAAGCTCCATCCCTACTAGCACCGCGGCTAATGAATTGATCACATTGTGGATACCGGGAACGTTTAAATTAACTTTGCCCAATATTTTATTTCCATAAAAACAAACGTAGGTGCTTTTCAGGCCTTCGAGCTTAATATCGTCCGCATGGCAGAAATTGGCTTTGCCTAAACCATATGTCTTGAGCTTTTTCCTGTAGCCCTTAATAATATCTTTTATATTAGAATCATCCCCATACGCAAATAATGCGCCCCTTTTATTGACCTGATTGATAAATTTCTTATTAAGCCTGATGAGGTTGGAAAAATTCTTATAATAGTCGAGATGCTCTTTGTCAATATTGGTAAGAACGGCGTAATCCGGTTCGAATTTTAAAAATGAGCCGTCACTTTCATCAAGCTCAGCCACAAGATATTTTCCGCTCCCTGTTATCGCATTGGTCTTAAAATTATTCATCTCTCCGCCGATGCAGCAGGTAGGATCCATGTCATTATCGATCAATACCTGGGATATCATTGATGAAGTGGTGGTCTTCCCATGTGCCCCTGCGACAAGTACGGATGTTTTTTTCTTTGAAAGCTCAAGAAGCAGATCCGACCTATGCTTGATTTTAAGCCCAAGTCTTTTAGCGAGACTTATTTCAGGGTTACCCTCATCTATAGAAGTAGAATAGATGATCTCGGTGACATCATCCTTAATATTAGATCCTTTATGGCCCAAAAAAAACTCGCCACCGAGAGATTTTACAAGCTTAACTGAATTATTTTCTTTTATGTCGGAACCGCTGACCATTATCCCGTTCTTGAGATATATCTGGGCCAGGGCGCTCATGCCTATACCGCCAATACCTATAAAATGAATTTTTCTGTTATTCAGATCTTCCATTATCCTTTTTTCCCAAGGTATACAATCTCATCACTGATAATTTTCGCCGCATTATTAACATTAAATTTTCTGGCCTTAATCGATATGGTTTCAAGCTTATCCCTGTTCAGCAAGAATTCCCTTAGATTAAAAGAAATCCTTTCGGCCAAATCATTGTTTTCCTCAAATACCAGGCAGGCGCCTTTTGTACAATACTCCATGGCATTATCCATTTGATGGGCTCCGGCATGCGGGTAAGGCACCAGTATTGAAGGTAAGCCAAAATTAATTATTTCATTTATGCTTGCCGCCCCTGCCCTCGAAATAACAAGGTCCGAAGCGCTATAAGCATAGGAAATATTATCTAGATACGAAAAAACCTCAGAAGGAACTTTGAGATTCCCATAAATAGATCTCAGATAATCAGCGTCTTTTAAGCCGGTGATATGTACGATCTGAATTTTTGCCCTCAAGACAGGTTCAAGATTTTTGAGCGCTTCAATGAAATTTTCATTTATTGAATGCGAACCGACCGTACCGCCCATTACCAGGATCGTAAATCTGTTCTTTGTTAAATTAAATTTATCAAGCGCCTCTTCCTTATTTATTTTTACAAGATCATCTCTGACGGGATTGCCACTTATAAGGACCCTTCTATGATCCAGCTTTTCGGATGTCTTTTCAAAACTGACCGCTACGATCCTGACAAAGTTCTTTAGGAGAGTGTTTGCCAGCCCAAATTTCAGGTTCTGCTCATGAATAAGGGTCGGGATCCTCAAAATAGAAGCTACTATAATGACCGGGCACGTTATATATCCGCCAAAGCCTACCACAACGGCGGGTCTGAACCTGAGAATTATTGATAAAACCTCAAAAAAACTTTTTATAAAATTAACCATGAAACTAAGGATCTTAAAATCAAACCGCCTGGGAAAGGGCTTCATAGATATCTGGACAGATTTATATCCGCGCTTTCTCAATAGCTCTCTTTCAATATCTTTTCTACCGGTGATCATTAAAATCTCGATATGCCGGCTGGTTTTCTTCAGCTCTGAAGCTACGCTTAGCGCAGGAAATATATGCCCTCCTGAACCTCCGGAAGCTATCAAAACTTTTAGATTATTGGTATTATTTTTTGTATAACCTGTTATATGATCCATTTATCCCCAATCAGACCAGTTGTTCAGAGTCATTTTTTTTCGCAACATTGAGTAAAAACCCTATTCCTGCCAAATGCATAACTAAAGATGTCCCGCCATAGCTTATCAAAGGAAGCGGAAGCCCCTTTGTTGGCATCGATCCGGTGGCAACCGCTACATGCACGCAAGCCTCCAATGCTATCATAGAAATTATACCAAAACTTACCAAAGATGCAAAAAAATCTTTTGCCTTCATAGCTACCTTTATACCCTGCCAGAAAATAATAAAATATAAAAATATAACTGCGCTCGTCCCAAGAAAGCCTAACTCCTCACCTATAATAGAAAAAATAAAATCAGTATGGGATTCTGGGAGATAGAATAATTTCTGTTTAGACTGACCCAAACCAACCCCAAAAAGGCCTCCGATGCCAAGAGCCAAAAAAGACTGGATTATCTGAAAACCGACTCCCCTGGGATCTGCCCAGGGATTAAGAAATGCCAGAATCCTGTTTCTTCTGTATGCAATGTTAAAAATCCCTAAATATAAAACCGGTAAAGAAAGCGCAACGATCAAAAGAATATGCCTCCAATTTGCACCGGCAACATATAGCATCAAAAAAACTACTGTTATTATTGCGACAGACGTACCCAGATCAGGCTGAAGAAAAACCAAACCTATCGAAAACCCCAGGACTGACAAAGTCGGTAAAAAACCTTTAAAAAAACTTTTTAGCTTTCCTTTCTTCCTTTCCAGCAGGTCTGCTGCATACAGAATTATAATAAATTTAGTGAATTCAGATGGCTGAAAACTGAATATCCATATTTTGAACCATCTCTTTGCGCCGCCGGCCTCTTTGCCAACGAGAAGGACAGCCATTAATAGGATCAGTGAAACAAAAAACAATGGCCTTGCAAGGGCCTTTAATCTCCTATAGTCAATAAAAAGCATTGCATAAAAAACAATTAAGCCTATACCCAGATACAGTAAATGCCTCTTAAGAAAATAAAGGCTGTCTTTCATTGTATCATGAGCATAAATAGCGCTGGAGCTGTATATCATTACTATCCCGATCGAAATTAGCGCAACAGTCGCAAGCATAATATTGGACCGGATATTCTTCATATGGAGATATTTTCCTTCTTAAGCTTCTTTACGGATTCTTTAAAAACATCCCCCCTGTGGCCATAGTCATTAAACATATCAAAGCTAGCACACAGAGGAGAAAGAAGTACCACATCGCCCTTTGAAGAGCCGTCAAATGCCTTTTTTACCGCTTCCTCCATTGTATCAGCCAAAACAACCGGTTTTAAACCTTTAAAAGCATCTCTTATTTTTTCTTTAGCGCTACCTATCAATACAAGTTTCTTAACCCTTTTTTCAACAACATCCCTCAGCACTGTAAAGTCGCTATTCTTATCAAGCCCGCCTGCTATTAAAATTATCGGCTCATTAAAAGCCTCTATCGCTCTCTTTACTCCGTCAACATTGGTCGCCTTAGAGTCATCGATGAATTTTACACCGTTAATTGTATCAACATACTCGATCCTGTGCTTAAGCGTCGTAAAGGACTCAAGAACCTTTATAATGTCTTCTTTTTTGATATTCATGACTAAACCGGATACTATCGCCGCCATGCAATTTTCAATATTATGGTTCCCGATAAGTTTAAGGATCGAAGTCTTGCAAAAAAATCCCTCTTTTCCGCCGATATTCGTATATATAGAATCCCCGACAAGATAAGCCCCTTCAACCTTTTTGAATCTGCTGAAGTAATAAACCTTGCATTTAGCCAATGAATCTAAAGACCTTGTCGGCTCATCGTCATGATTCAGGACCAAAAAATCCGATTTATCCTGATTAAGGAATGTCCTTGCCTTAGAAAGCCTGTAATCATCCATAGAATCATATCTATCCAGATGATCCTGGGTAATATTAAGGATTATTGAAACTTTAGGCTTGAATTTATCTATGGTATCCAGCTGGAAAGAACTTACCTCTAAAACAATAATTGAATCCTTGTTGGTCAAAGGCGCAACATCGGTGAACGGGGTACCGATATTCCCGCAAACGAACACATTTGATTTATCTTTAATACTAGATGAATTCTTGAAGATCTCCCCAAGAAGGGTCGTCACTGTGGTCTTCCCATTGGTGCCGCCAACAGCAACGATTGACCCTTTAGAAATAAGATACCCTAACTCAATTTCGCTTATGATAGGTATATTATTATCCAAAGCCAGATTTGCAACTTCCGATTTGAGGCTTACTCCGGGGCTTATAATGAATAGATCCGACGGGACCAGTTTGCTTTTTGTATGACTGCCTAATTCAAAATCTATAAAGTACTGCTTAAGCTCATTTGCAAATTTCTCGGTATTTGCATTTATGGCTTTTTCGCTGACAAAAACCTTAGCACCCATATCCTTTAAGATTTTGGCACTGGATAACCCGCTCTTTGCCAAACCTATAATGCTTATTTTTTTATTCTTAAAATCCATCTTGTTACCTAAGTTTTAAAGTCGCTAAACTTGCCAATGCCAATATACTGGCGACGATCAGAAATCTTACAGTGATTTTCGACTCGGGCCAGCCCTTTAATTGAAAATGATGATGCAAAGGAGCCATGAGGAATATTCTCTTTTTTCTAATCTTGAACGATGCAACTTGAAGTATTACAGATAGGGCCTCTGCCACAAAAATTCCTCCTACCAGTAACAAAAGAAGCTCCTTTCTTATAAACACTGCTACTACCCCGATAGCGCCTCCTATGGCCAAAGAACCTGTATCACCCATGAACACTGTCGCCGGATAAGAATTAAACCATAAAAACCCCAAACTGCTCCCTACAAGTGCAGCGCAAAAAACCGTAAGCTCTCCGCTCCCGGGAATATAAAAAATATTTAAATAATTACTGAAGTTTATATTACCGGCCAGATAACTCATAAGGCTATATGTAAGCGCAACCATAGTAGTACAACCGACCGCAAGACCATCAAGCCCATCCGTCAGGTTAACAGCGTTACTTGAGCCGATGATCACAACCATGACAAAGAAAACATAAAAAATTCCAAGCTCCAAAGCCTTGTCCTTAAAAAACGGGATGTCCAGCTTTGTAGGGATATCCGGGTTGAAAAATACCACATATATTCCTATGACCAATCCCACAACTACCTGGCCAAAAAACTTTTTCTTTGCAGGCAGGCCCTTGGAGTTCTTATAGATTAATTTCAGATAATCATCCTTGAATCCTACTGCCGCAAGCAGGATCGTAGAAAAGACGGCCAACAAAAGATAAATATTGGTTAGATTGCCCCATAAAAGCGTGGAGATTATTAACGATCCGACGATAATTACTCCTCCCATCGTAGGGGTTCCCTCTTTTTGCTTATGGTGTTTATAGAGATCCGGTGCGTCCTCTCTGTACACAGTCTGGCCGATCTTGAATTCTTTCAATTTTCTGATTATATACGGACCTATTATTACGGAAAGTAAAAATGCGGTTATTGCGGCTGCTGCTGCTCTGAAAGTAATATACTTAAAAACATTGAACCCAAACCAAAATTCCTTTAACGGGTATAATAAGTGGTAAAACAATCTATAATCTCCTCTATTTTCATTCGCCTTGAACCCTTAAAAAGCATTATATCATTTTCCTTTACCAGATCTTTTAAAATTTCGAAAGCCTCGGCATTGGTCCGGCATGAAAACGCGACATCCATACCATGCCTTTTGGAAGAGTCTACAGTAACTTTTGCCTTTTCGCCAACACCAATAAGAATATCGATATTTGAATCTGCGATCTTTTTACCTGTATCGCTGTGCAACTTATCTGACATCCTTCCAAGTTCCAGCATATCCCCCAAAACAAAAACCCTCCGGCCTATAGCATTATAATTAGCAATAGTATCAATAGCGCTGGCTACTGAAACCGGATTTGCGTTGTACGTATCATCTATTATAACAAATTTTTTGAATAATTTGATATTTAATCTTTTGGAAGGCATTTTAAAATCACTTATACTTTCCTTGATATATTTATTCTTTATACCGAATATCTTTGCGACAGAAATGGCTGCAAGCAGATTATAAACATTATGACGGCCCGCTATATTCGCCCTGAATTTTTCTTTGCCAACTTTAAATTCAATATGATCATTAAAATTATCGATTTCCGTTGCCCTGACATCGCAAACTTCATTAATTCCGAATGTCATGATCTTATATGAAGATTTCTTTATAACCGGCTTTAGCATAGGATCGTCGTTATTTAGTATTAGCACTCCGTTTTTATCGATGTGTTTTAACAATTCAGATTTGGCCTTGAGGACATTATTTAGGTTGCCGAGCGATTCTAAATGTGCAGGGCCTATATTTGTTATTACCCCGATAGATGGTTTTACTATTCTTGATAAATAATCGATCTCACCCAGATGATTCATCCCCAGCTCCAAAACACTAGCTCTGTGGGAACTATTAAGCCTTAAGAGGGTCCTCGGTATACCTATATGATTATTCTCAGTCCCGTCATTCTTTAATACATTAAATCCTGAGCTTAAAATTTTGGCGGTCAGCTCCTTGGTCGTGGTCTTACCGCTGGAACCGGTAATGGCGACAAACGGTATTCTGAATCCCATCCTATACGCATGAGCAATGTCACCATAGGCCTTAACCGTATCCTTAACTTTAATAATGGGTATACTAAATCCCTTTAGTTTTTCAGGGTCAATCTCCCTATCCACCAGCAATGCCTTTGCGCCGAAGGATTCTGCCTCTCTTAAAAACGAATGGCCATCAAAATAATCACCTTTGATTGCAATAAATAAATCGCCTTTCGCTATATTCCTGGAATCAGTAGTAACGCCGGTAACAGAAAATTCCCCTCGGCTATTTAGAACCTTTCCTTTAGTTGCCCTAACCAGGAACTCTTTGGTTAAATTTATTTTTTTATTTATGATCTTTTGTTTCATTTATATTTATGTAATTTCAGCCAGCTTACATGAAATTTTGTGTTTCAAATATTTTTCTACAACAGCCTTATCGCTGAATTCTACGGTCCTGTCACAGAATATCTGATAATTTTCATGCCCCTTGCCTGCTATCACGACTACGTCGCCTTCCTGGGCTATGGTCATGATCTTCTCAATAGCGCTTTCTCTATCCAGGATCACTTCAAATGAACCGCAATTCTTCTTGATCCCCTTCATGATATCCTTAGCAATATCTTCCGGGTTCTCGGAGCGCGGGTTATCATTAGTAATAATAAAATAATCACTTAACATTGACGCGGCTTTGCCCATTTTAGCACGTTTCGACTTGTCCCTATCTCCGCCGCAGCCAAAAACAATCATAAGCCTTCTGATAGTTAAAGGCCTCAAAGATGTAAGGATATTGGTAATAGCGTCGTGTGTGTGGGCAAAATCAATAAAACAGGTAAAACCTTTCAACCCCTTTACCTTTTCCAGTCTTCCCTCAACAAAACCAAGGGACTCTATGCCTATTTTAATCTGGTCCAATTCCAAATTTTCAAGGAATAATGCTGAGATAGCCGCTAGCAAATTGTAAACATTATGAGTCCCTACAAGATGAGTATTTATGTCTATGCTGCCTTTAGGTGTATCCACACTAAAACTTGAGCCGTCAAGTGACGAATTAATGGACCTGGCAAATATATCGGCCTGTTTTTTTATGCCATAAGTTATAACTTTGGCTCTGGTAGAAGAAATAAATTCGCCGGAATATTTATCGTCAATATTGATAACTGCATTTGAATTCTTTCCAAGAGATGAAAATAGCTTAAGTTTAGCCTTAAGATAATTATCAAAAGTTTTATGGTAATCAAGATGATCACCTGTGATATTCGTAAGGATTGCTGTTCTAAAATCAATACCTTTCAACCTTTCCTGGTGAAGCGCATGACTTGATACTTCCATTGATGCATATTTAAGCCCTTCGCTTCGCATTTGGCTAAAAAGTTCGATTAATTCCATTGAGCCAGGCGTAGTATTTACCGAATTATAGGTCTTATCATTGATCTTATAATTGATCGTCCCTATAAGCCCGCAATTATTTTTTTTATAATTTAGGGCATTCTCTATCAAGCTTGAAACGGTGGTCTTACCATTTGTGCCTGTTACACCGATAACCCTTAAGGATCTTGATGGAAAATCATAGTACCTGTTTGCAAAATTAACGAGGGCATCCTTAGAGTTTTTAACAAATATCTTTTTTGACGGGGCGATATCCCTGATCTCTTTTTCAATGACCACAAATAACGCTCCCTTTTTAACCGCTTCAATGGCATAATCATGGCCATCTACAGTCTCTCCGGAAATAGCAAAAAACACATCGCCTGCCTTCACTCTCATGGAATTACAGGATAATCCGGAGATCTCAGTCCCCGAGATAAGATCCAGCTGTGCCTTGCAGTTATAATCTTTGATTAAATCTTCGATTTTGATTTTAGTTTCCTTAGTCATAGATATCTGTTTTGTATACAACTGACTCCTTTTCATTTATTTTATCAGGTGCCACTCTTAGGTATCTAAGGACCTGATCGGCAATCTCCTTAAAAACAGGCGCAGCTACATCGCCGCCATAATAGATCGCTCCTTTTGGCTCATCTATGGACACCGATATAGCGATCCTTGGATTATTCACAGGCGCAAACCCGACAAATGTCCCTACATATTTAGAATGTGAAAATCCTCCGGCAGGGTCAACCTTTTGCGCTGTGCCTGTCTTCCCTGCAGAAGTATATTCACTAAGCCTTGCTTTTTTGCCGGTGCCCTTTTCTACAACACCACTAAGTATATCGATCATTATATCAGAGGTCTCTTTAGATATGACAGGCCTAATTTTTTTCGGTTCAAATTTATGAAGAATTTCCCCATCCTCATCTATTATTAACTTTAGTATCATCGGCTTCATCAATGTTCCGCCATTTGCAATAGCGGAGATACAATCAACCAGCTGCAGGGCAGTTACAGTTACTTCCTGGCCCATTGGGATAGCAGTCATTGACGTCTTGGACCATTTATTTACCGGTCTGAGGATACCCTGGACTTCGCCGGGCATCTCTACTCCGCTTAATGAATTAAACCCAAAAGCTTTTGCAAAATCATACATATCCTTCTGTGAGAGCCTGGATGCGGCCTTGACTGTACCGATATTACTTGAGACCTCTATTACCTCCTTAAAGGTCAGTATCCCGTGGGGATGGGCATCATGCAGTATATGGCCGGCAATTCTATATTCCCCGTTCTCACAATTGATCATGTCATTCAGCCTTATCGCCTTTTTTTCCATAAGGGCAGAAGCGGTCACAATCTTAAAAACACTGCCAGGCTCATAAAAGTCCGTTATGCACCTATTCCGCCTTGTCTCGGGGATTGAGGTCTTAAATTTATTCAGATCATAGGTAGGTTCATTCGCAATGGCTAATATCTCACCGGTATGCGGGTCCATAACGATCGCCATGGCACCGTTAGCGCGGGATTTAACAAATTGCTTTTTAAGCGCAGTCTCAGTAATATTCTGGATTATCTCATCTATGGTAAGGACCACGTTCAGACCGTTAACAGGCAAAAGCACTTTGGTCCCGTCGTTCATGACCTCTCTTCCCTTTGCATCGCGAAAAGACACCTTATACCCGTCTTTCCCCCGAAGGTAATTATCCAGATAAGATTCTAACCCTTCCAGTCCTTTGTTATCCAAACCTGCAAAGCCGATAAGCTGCGAGGCCATCTCTTTATTAGGATAGCAGCGTTTAGATTCTTTTATAAGCTCTATACCTTTAAATTTTTCTGCCTTGATCTTTTTGGAAGCCTCGTCGGAGATTTTTCTTGATATCCAGACAAAGGCTTTGTCCTTATTCAGCTTTTCTAATAGCAGATTTTTATCGATCAAAAGTATTTGAGATAATTTATCCGCTACCTCTTTCTTATTCTTAACTTCTCTGGAATTTGAATAGACCGAATCAACGGAGATATTGAAAGCAAGCTTTCTCATATTCCTGTCATAAATGGTCCCTCTTCTTGGTTCGAGGTCTATAAGGACATTGTGCTGTTCTTGGGCGATCTTGGAGAATTTCTTGAATTGAATTACCTGAAGATAAAAAAGCTTGATAAATAAGAGGACCAAACAAAATGAAAATATTATGAACGCTACGAAAAGCCGGGATTTATTTATTTGGCTATACACTATTTTGATTTATTTTAAAAAAGGGTTCCCACTAAAGAACCCTTGTAGTTTGCTTTTTTTGTGCTGAATCAGTACTATCAATCTAAGTTTATCGTTCTTCGGCTTGCGCTTCCCGCTTAGGTTCAAATATCGCTAAAAATCCTTTCCTGAAATTTGTGGACTTGGCGAACATCACATCTTTAGGCTTACTGCTATTGGCTTTAACAATAATGGTCTGTTTTGGCATATAATAATCAGCCTTTTTTGCAGTAAGATTTTTACCTAATAAAGCCGGGGAACGAAGGCTAGTTACATTATACATCAATACTCTATTCTCGTCAATAAGCGTGGAAATTCTTTTTTGGTTTTTCTTAACCAAATATCCAAGCTTAGTGGTCTCTACTTGTGAATGCACATAAAATAGAGACGCAAGCATTATCATTACTATAATTAGTGCGGTTTTGAACGATCCCATTTATATATATCCTTTTAAATCTTTTCAGCAACTCTCAATTTGGCGCTCCTTGAGCGCGAATTATTGTCTATCTCGACTTCTGTGGGAGTAACTGGTTTTTTTGTAATTATTTTGATTATATTTTGAAGTTTTAACTCTTTAAATCTGTTTTTTACAATTCTATCTTCTAAAGAATGAAATGATATCACACATATTCTTGATAGTAAACTCATAAATCCAAAAACCTTTGTTAGCGACTCCTCTAAGTTCTCAAGCTCATTATTTACGGCTATCCTTAATGCCATAAAAGTCTTTGTAGCCGGATGAGTCTTTCTGAACTTATAAGAATACGGAACCGCTTTGAATATTATTTCTTCAAGCTCTTTAGTAGTGGTGATCTGGGCCTTTTGCCTTGCCTCTATTATCCTATTGGCTATTCTTCTATGAAATGGCTCCTCACCGTAAAGATCAATGATCTTGTCTAGTTTCTCAAAGCTGGCGGAATTTATATAATCTTTAGCGCTTAATGAGAGGTTCTTATCTACCCTCATATCCAGGGGCCCGTCAACCATAAAACTCAAGCCCCTATTTGCGTCATTAAGCTGCCAACTTGATATTCCCAGATCCATTATCACCCCGTCCACTTTTTCCAAATTCAGGTTTTTTAAAACTGAATCCAGATTTTTAAAATTGTCTTTTACCAGCTTGAAATTGCCCTGGAATTCCTTTAGATTATCTTCGGCTATTCTTATGGTATCATTATCATAATCTATCCCCACTAGATAGCCGCCCGGAAGAATTTTTGGGAGAATTAATTTTGCATGGCCGCCTGTTCCTACCGTGCAATCCAAAATTTTCTTTCCTGGGGATAGATTCAGATAATCCAGAATCTCTCCGGGCATTACAGCCTGGTGCTTTAAAAGAACGTCATTCATTTAGAACCTGCCAGATGAACCATTTTTAGATACCAAGAAATTCCTGCATTTAAAATGAGACAAACATATTGCCTCTAGCCCCCTATTCAGCGCTCTTGCCTTTTTAAGCCTTTCTATCAATACATCGGCATTAATTATGTCCGATTCCTTTTTCTTGGAAGAAAGCAGCCTTATAGTCATCTTACCCACCTCCTCTCAAACAAAATTGGGGGTACATTGTTTAAGATTTATGTTATTGATTATCCATTATTTTTTCAGCTATCTCTTCATATGCAACTTTATTGGAATTATAAAAATCCTTCCAAACTATACTATCCCAGATCTCTATCATATTGGACACGCCGACTAAAACCACATCCTTTTTTATCCCGGCAAATTCCTTCAAATTCTTCGGTATAAGTATCCTGCCTTGTCCGTCAGGAACGACTTCACTGGCCCCGGAAAAATACAATCTATTAAATTTTCTGGCGTCGGATTTTGTAAACGACAGAGCTTTGAGCTTAGCCTCCTGATTTTTCCATTCTTCTTCGGTGAACATAAATAAACATTTATCAAGCCCGCGATTAACATAGAACTTCTCAATAAAATGATTCTTCGCTATCTCGCGGAATCTCGAGGGAACGATCAATCTTCCCTTTTTATCTAAGCTATGTTCATATTCACCGTAAAACATATGTCTCTCCACTTTAAACCACTTCCCACCACTTTGATGCAAGTATACATCACGAAAAAAATATTGTCAAGGGTATCCTGCGCTACTTTTTAAACATTTTTTAAAAACTTTTAATGAAAGTCCTAAAAAGCCACTAGATAAAGTGGTTAAAACAATTTTCTGAACAATATATGGTATAAATAAAAAAAGCTGAAAAACATGAATTTTTCAGCTTTTTTTTAAACAATTTCCAAAACTTAAGCAATAATTTACTTTACCAAAATGCCTCCGGGATTAATATAGTCCTATGCCTCAAAAACAAACAAGAATTCATAGGTTTTATTTTTTATACTTTTCCAGCAATTTATTTATCTTGTCGGCGATGGGTTTTAGATCATCACCGGTTCTCAGATGTATTTTATTTTTATGATGCTTCTCTTCTATTATCTGATCAAGCTCTTTTTCAAGTCTTTCTATCGGACCTGCCAATTTGTGGGACAGGATCAAGCCCCACCAAACCAAACCAAAAAATAGTATTGGAAAACCTATCGCAACAATAAGATTAACCTGGTTAATAACAGGAACTAAAGTTGCTTCAATGAATTCAGGTATACCGATCCTTTTAGCCATAACCGTAAATATGAGATAATAAAGACAACCGCCGACAAGAACCGTCGGCAAAACTATAGAAGCTATGATAATGCTCAGATATCTGTACTGCAAAGCGTGTTTAATAAGATATATTTTTCTCATTTTAGCACTCTCCTTAAAGTTATTTTTTATTAGCTTCCTTATAACCTATTACAATATCTTTATACTCCCCTATCGCCTCGGAATTTGTCGAATCCGAATCTGTCATAATTGCTATAGCCCCTATTTTAAGTTTGGGCGGGTTCCCGAATTCTTTGATGTAATCTTCGTAAATGTCCCTCTCTTCTTTCACCAGTTTCCCGTCCTTAGTATGCCCCGACCTTAATACTATTTGTTTAATATTCTTGGAAAAAGGGCTATCGCCGGAAACACCTTCTTTAATATTTTCAGCCCAGACATATTCAAGTACCTTTGAATTAAGAAAAAAAGCTGCCGGAAAAATTACATACATCCTTGCAGCATAATCATCATGTTCTTTCTTTCCTATTTTTTCAGGCCCGGGCTTATTGGGAAACTTGATCGCGTTCCACTGCCAGGAAAGAACCGGGTGGATATTCGGGTCATCAGCGCTCATCTTCAATTCATAATATAAGGCAGAACAGGTACCTTTGCTTATTGCCTGTATAAAATTATCTTTACCCAGCAAAATTTTATAATCAACTTTGCCTTTAAATATTTTTTCATCCCATTCTTTTAAAGAATTCAAATTATCAAAAATAAAACTCTTTACTATCTTTACTTTAACGGGTTTCTTTGCAAATTCAAGAATGAGCCCGTAAAAAACATAAACACACATAAGGATAAGAATAAAAAGATAAATATAGTATCTTTTATTTTTTCTTAATCTTCTCATAAAAGTTCCGAATAAAAAAAACAACCCTTTAAGGGGTTGTTTTGGTTTCAAAATCTTATAATAAGGTTTGTTTTGTATATCATGGCCTAAAGTTTCAATTTAGATATATGGAATTGATCAAAAAATTATGCAAACAAATTAAAACTCTAATATTCAATTTCATACAATTATTGCTCATTGAACGGATAAATCTATAAGCCGAGTTCTGTATCCTTTTTGAGGATGGTGATAATCTATCTGGTCCAGGCGTTACCGCCTGGCTCAAGCGACCTTACCCGCCTTGATATCCACGAATACGATAGGAACGAGTAGCTCCTAGATCAAGGCCTATTTGATCTTGCTCCGCATAGAGATTGCCCGTTTCACTTGTTTCGACATGCCGAAGGCATGACGCAACACTCGTCTCTGTTGCTCTACCAGGCTTTTAAAAGCCAAGCACCCCGAATAATTACAGGGTATCCTTTCTGCTTAATGCAGAAGACGGCCGTTAGCCGCTATGCCACTCTGTGGAGCTCGGACTTTCCTCTCCTAATAACATTATATTACTAGGAGTAACCACCCAATTTATCCATCCAATGAGCAAAATTATTAGAAAATTTTATTAAACCCTGATAGATTTACAGCCTTATTGGCTAATCTATCCGCGTCCTTATTCTCTTCTCTGGGGATATGATTAACCTCAATCTTTTCGAAATTATTCAAAAGCAGGATCGCATTTTCAAAGAGAAACCTAAGGTTGCTGCTTTTTACTTTATATTCACCTTTTAACTGTTTGATCAAAAGCTCGCTATCAGACCTTATCTCAATATATTTAAAACCAAGGCTTATAGATTCTCTGAGGGCCTCTAAAAGAGCGCTATATTCAGCAATATTATTAGTAGCTTCACCTATAAACTTGGATATCTCACTAATGATCACGCCTTTTTCATCTTTAAGAAGGGCGCCGATCCCGGCAGGACCCGGATTGCCTTTGGCGGCTCCATCAATATATATTACAACTTTATGCTTATGGCTATTCTTCAATGTACAATATCCTGGCACAATTTTCACAAAAAACTAGGCTCTGCTTCATCCTGATCTCGTTAATGACCTGCGGAGGCATGTTCATAAAACAACCCTGACAGGCATTACCTTTTACTTCAACCATTGCTATGCCATCTTCTTTATTGCGGAGGATCCTCTCATATTTGGACAATAGCTGTTTATCGATACTATTTGCCAATTCCGCTCTCTCAGCCTCTTTTTTAGAAAGCATAGAATCGATCTCTTTTATCTTATCATCAACTACCTTTTTCTCAGCGCTGAGCTTCCCCTCTTCTATCTTTAAAATTTCCTTTTCTTTGGTAAGCTCGGCCTTTAACGCGTCTATTTCATCAAAAAGTTTTATTATATTTTCCTCTAAAACTGAGTTATCTGCTTTGATCGAAGCTATCTCATGTTCAATTGAAGAATATTCCTTATTAGTCTTAACCTGCGACAATTGGGATTGAAGCTTTTTTATACTGTTCTCTTTCCCTTCAAGTTCAACTTCCTTCTCCTTACGCTTAAGAAGAGCTGATTTCAATTTATCATCAACGCTTTTGGATACCGCCTCTTTTTCTTTGAAAGCATTTTCCAGGACATTTATTTCAGCCGGCAAAGCAATTTTGTCATTCTTTAATTTAAAAATCTCATAATCCATATTATGAAGCTTTATTAAAAATTTTATTTGGTCTTCTATAACAATCATTTTATTTATCCTAATTCTTTTTTACAAATTTTATCTTGGTGGGCGGTGCCCGGATCGAACGGGCGACCTTTGCGATGTGAACGCAACGCTCTAACCAGCTGAGCTAACCGCCCTCAAAACAGTTTTAAGTTATAAGTAGTAAGCCTTGGGATTATTCTTACAGCTTAAAACTTACGACTTAAAACAATTTTGTTGGTGGGCCCGCTAGGACTTGAACCTAGGACCCGCTGATTATGAGTCAGCTGCTCTAACCAACTGAGCTACGGGCCCGAAAAATATATTGTATTTATCCCGCTTCATAAGATATCGAAAAAATCTTCCCTGGAAATTCTATGAATTTCCAAGTGGTAATATTTTATCGACATTCAGCGGGACAATCTCATTTTATTCATCCATCAGGATGGATAAAACTCGATTAGAACTCGCTAAAACCAAGCGAGAGAAAATTTTTCAATTTCTTGCTTCTGGTCGGATGCCTAAGCTTCCTAAGTGCCTTGGCTTCGATCTGCCTTATGCGCTCTCTAGTAACCTTAAATATACTTCCGACCTCTTCAAGGGTTCTCGGGTAACCATCACCGATACCGAATCTAAACCTTAAAACCTTTCTCTCTCTTTCAGTCAAGGTAGAAAGGATATCATCCATCTGCTCTTTAAGCATTGTATATGCGGTAGCATTTGCAGGAGAAACGGCTCTTTTATCTTCAATGAAATCCCCGAATTTCGTATCACCTTCATCGCCAATAGGAGTCTGTAAGGATATAGGCTCTTGGGCAATTTTTAGAATCCCCCGCACCTTATCCACCGGCATCTTCATCTCATAAGCTATTTCTTCGGGACTAGGCTCTTTGCCATTTTCCTGAACAAGCATCCTGGATACCCTTATGAGTTTGTTAATGGTCTCCGTCATATGGACGGGTATCCTGATAGTTCTTGATTGATCTGCGATAGAACGGGTAATTGCCTGCCTTATCCACCAGGTTGCATAAGTACTAAATTTATAACCGCGCCTGTATTCAAACTTATCTACAGCCTTCATTAAACCAATATTTCCTTCTTGGATAAGATCTAAAAAGGAGAGGCCACGGTTTGTATATTTTTTGGCAATACTAACGACAAGCCTAAGGTTCGCTGAAACTAATTCTCGCTTTGCCTTAGTAAATTTTGATTCTTTAAGCTTTACTGCTTTTATTCGTTCTTTTATCTTATCATAAGATTCGCCAAATTCCAATTCTATTTTTCTTTTCTTCCTCAGAAGTTTCTCAATCCCTCCACGGACTTTTTTTCTGCGCATTATTTCGATATCGCGGTCTATCTGCTCAATATCCGTAATCTTTTGTTTTATCTTATTAAAGATTTCTTCCACAATATTCGGAGCGAGGTTGAATTTAAGCAGAATTTCCAGTATTTTTTCAGATTTCTTTGCAGTCCTGAGCTTCTTAGTAAGGTTAGAGAGGTTTCTGATAAATTTAGCTTTTGAAACCTTTATATCGACATTGAGATATTCCTCGATATTCAATTTTTTTGAAAATATCTCATTTATCAGGTCTAAAACTTCTTTTTTAGAAACCTTGCATTCTAAAACGGATCTTCTGAAGGTATTCTCTACTATTTCAATTCGTTTGGCAAGCTTAAGCTCCTCTTCGCGGGAAAGCAGCGGAACCTGCCCCATCTGCCTAAGATACATTTTTACGGGATCATCAAGCTGAGTATAGCGATGAGTCTCTTCGGCCTCCGCAGCCTTCATCTGATCTTTTTTCTCTTCCTCAGTAAGCTCTTCCTGCTCTTTGGGCTCCTCTTCTACGTTATCGACTATCTCAATTTTTTCATCATCCAAAACAGTCAATACTTCGTCAATATCCTCAGAGGAGGTTATATTGTGGGGAAGAAGGTTATTCAGCTCCTCATAGGTTAAATGGCCCTTCTCTTTACCCAGAGCGACTAATTCTTTTAAACCTTTTATCTCTTTTTTTGAATCATGGGCTTCTTCAGCTTCTTCTTCTTTTTCTTTCTTGGAAGCTTTATAATCTGCGCCCGCTTCGGCGCTCCACCCCTTCTTCATGTCTTCGTCTTTTCGCTTAGATGTTTTATTTTTCTTCACGCAAATTACCTCTCTTCAAGTTTTTATATAGCTTTGAGCTTACGTTGTATAGCACATACTTCGGCATAAAGCTTATTAACAGTATCTTGATCGCCACGATCTTCGGCTTCTTTTAATTCGAGTCTAATTTTGTCACTTATTCTATTTAAGGATTTTTCTTTAATCCTTTGAATATAATTGTTAAAACATTTCTCTTTATCGCTGTGAGGGATTTCACTAGATGCGATCTCAGCAATAATATTTGCAGCATCTTCATCTTTAAAATGATTTATCAGATTGTCCGCTTTAAGATTACTATATTCAAATTTATAATTGAACATGAAACTTATTATTTTTTTAACCTCTAAATCATCAAAATCATCCAGCGATAACTCAGATTTAGCTCTTTCAATAAACTTAGAATCTTCAAACATCAGACTTAGAAGGTGTTTCTCAACTGGATTTATTACAAAAACTTTCTTTTCTATATTTTTCTTTTCAGGGATAAACTCATAATCACGCTTTGTCTTCTTCATCTCTTTAACAAGCATTGATTCTTCAATATTTAAACTCTGCGCCAGCCTTTTAAGATATTCAGACTTCAAAATTTCATTTGTGATCTTAGTAATAGTCGGAAGCATTTCATTTATAATCTTTATCTTGTCTTCCGGCTTGGACTTATCAAATTTCGTATAAAGAACTCCCAATTTATAGTCAAAAAGGCCTTTCGCATTTTTTGTAAGATCGTTAAATACATCCGGGCCGTTCTCTTTGACAAATGTATCGGGATCGAAGCCTTCGGGTAAACGAACAACTTTTACGTTGACACCCTCAGAAACTAATATGTCAAGGCTTCTCAATGTCGCCAGCTCTCCGGCTTTGTCAGGGTCATAAACAACAATAATATTTTCGCTAAATCTCCTCACCAATCTTACATGGTCGCTTGTTAGCGCGGTACCGCAAGAAGCAATGATATTTTTTATACCGAATTGAAACGGAGTGATAAAATCAAGATACCCTTCTACCAAAATTGCAGAATCCATATCCCTAATAAAACCCTTGCTGAAATTCAATCCATAGAGATTCTTGCCTTTAAGATATACGGGCGTTTCAGGAGTATTAAGATACTTGGGTTCCTGAGTGTTATCAAGGACCCTTCCGCCAAAACCTATCACATTATTTCTTATGTCAAAAACCGGGAACATTATCCTTTGCCTGAACCTGTCGTAGTAGGACCTGCTGCCTTCCTTGGATAATATTAGACCGGCCTGGCTAATAATGGATTCATCATAACCTTTTGTTCTCAAAAAATTCAACAAAGCGTCCCAGCTATTTAATGAAAGCCCGATCTTAAATTCACTGATAGATTTGTCGCTAATTCCTCTTTTTCTTAAATATCCGAGAGCTTCAGGATTTTTTAAAAGATTCCCGTGAAAAAATAAGAGAGCGTCACTGTTAACCTTGTAGATCTGTTCGGCTATTCCGGCCTTCTCCCTTGATTCTTTTGTACTTTCAGGAATAACAACTCCTGTCTTTTCAGCAAGCATCCTTACAACCTCAGGAAACTCCATCCGCTCCTGCTTCATTATAAAGGTAAAAACATTCCCGCCTTCCCCGCAACCGAAACAATGATATATCTGCTTATCGGGGTTTACCATAAAAGACGGGGTTTTTTCGTGATGGAAAGGACAGTTTGCCTTGAAGTTCCTGCCGGCTCTTTTAAGAGGTATATAACCAGAAATTACCTCGGCAATATCTACCTTATCGCGAATCTCGTTAACAATTGAATCTGGTATAGTATTAGCCATTACCTTTTAATCCTGACGAATCCCGAGCAAGGAATGATCTTGATCTCTTTATCTTTCTTTATCAACTCGTCAATAACCAAATTTAAACCTATATTATCGCTGGAAATATGTCCGGCAATAATGACATTTATATATTCCTGTTTAGCAAGCTTATAATGTTCTTCACTCAGATGCATGCAGACCAATGTATCAACTCCGGCCTGAGATAAACGGCTAAAAACCTTTTTTGAGCCTTCTGTCCCGCCGGTCATATCAACCAAAACCTTACCGGCTTTCTTTTTCTCATCCCCGATAAGAATATGCGGAGGGGCATTTTTGCCGGAAGAGTCTTTGTATTCAGGAACCTGCTTAAGGATATTTAGAACGTCCTTCAGGGTCTTCGGTTTCTTTAAATCCAATATATTCTGTAAATATTTTGTAACATGGTTATCAGCGGGCGTATGAATACACATGAACGGGATATCCAATAATCTGGCTACATCGACTGCTCTGGTATGATTAATACCTGAAATATTCCTCTCGACTTCCTGGAGCCTCTCTTTTAGCAATTCTTCTGCGATCTCTTTTTTGAGCCCCATCTTATTTAGGATATTAGACTGGACATTCATGACATTATAAAAATTAGCCAAAGCCTTACCCTCAGGATGATGCGCAATCACAAGATCAACTTCAACGCCTTTTTCCCTGAGTCTATCGGCAACCAAAAGCTCTCCGACCTCCATATCAACGCCTACTAATATGCTTTTAACATCAGTATTAACATCCCCGTAAAGGATCCTGGTATCATCAAAAGGATGTCTAAGTTTTTCTTTATCAAAAAGCGCCTTATCAGACTTGGACAATTTGTTATATTGCTTTTTTACCTTAATAAGCGCATCCTTTAGCTCCTGTTTTGTCCTTGGGTCCTTTTCCATACCCTTCTTTACTGCAATCTCATATATATCTTTAAAAAGCATCTTTATCTCCTTGAGGTTTTTTTTGTATATCTTCCGGATACACCGGATCAGTGAGCCTTGCCGTATCTATCCTATTAATATCCGGATAAAAACTCATTACAGTATTATACAGCTGAGGCGCTATCCGTAAAAATGGATCTCCTACCAAAGAACGTTCGGTTATGGATTTGCCTATATAAGATATCGGCATCAGCACCATATTTATCAGGATCATACTTATGAAAATACAGGAGAATACAAAACCCATAACAACTCCTCCCGGCTTCTCAATCACTTTTACAAATTCTATCTTCAGTAGCTTATGCAAAAGCACCCTTATTACATAGAAAACAAAAATTCCTATAACTGTAATTGCGACAAAGCTGATAAATTCTGCGATTTTAATTGAAAGAGGGGTATAATATGAAATATACTCTGATAGGACCGTATAATTCTGAATAGCTAAAATCGAAACTACGCTAATTCCAAATACCTTAAAAAATCCCCAAATAAAACCAGTACTAGAACCTACATAAGTACCTCTGATCAAAAGAATTACAACTAAAGCATCTACCCAATTAATCTTTGCAAAAATATCTGCCAAATGAGCCTCCTTCGCAAGACAAAAGACATTCTAAACAACTTTTTTGCGAAACTTGCAAAAAATTGTCTACTAAATCAAGTTTTAGACATAGTTTAGAAATGTAAATATACCATAAATTAGTTCATTTGTCAAGGTGGGACAGGGATTAAGAACTAACTAGCCCTAAACTAAGATCGCCATAAATACCCCTCATCTCGGCTTTTACTATAGAACCGATCTTAAGATCGGTATTGCTTAATATAAAAGTACTTATATAATTATCAGAATAACCGATAAATTCCTTCAACTCATTACTCTGAAAGGACTTATTTCGGGTTTCAATCAGAACTTCCAAAGTTTTACCGAAAAATTTTAGCCTATAATCAAAAGAGAGCTTATCAGCTATATTTTTGAAGACCATGATCCTCTCCTTTATTACCTTAGATTCAACAGTATCTTTAAAATTACTGGCTAGAGTCAATTTTCTATTGCTATAAGGGAATATATGCACTTTTAACGGTTTGATCGCATCAATAACCTTCAGGGAATTCTTAAAGTTAGCATCACTTTCACCGGGGAACCCTACTATACAGTCAGTCGTGATCGCTATGTCCGGTTTAGCCTGCCTAATCTTATCTATAATTTCTATATAATCATTCGAAGTATATTTCCTGTTCATTTTCTTTAGAATAAGATCATCGCCGCTCTGTAACGGAATATGCAGATGATTGCATATTTTTTCAGATGATTTGATAGCTTCGATCAATCCATCAGTGACATTATTCGGCTCAATAGAACTAAGCCTTATCCTGTAATCTCCTTCGATCTTAATTATATTGCTGAGCAGTTCCGATATATCGGACTGAATCCTAAGATCTTTTCCCCACTCACCAAGACATATCCCGGTAAAAATAACCTCTTTAAAACCTTTATCTATAAGACGCTTGAATTCATCCGCCACATTACCCAATTGCCGGCTTCTAGACCTCCCCCGGACGTAGGGGACCTTGCAATAGGAACAAAAATTATTGCATCCGTCCTGAATTTTGATAAAAGCTTTTGAGCGGCCATGGAAATCGGAAATAGAGAGCTCTTCTTTAGGGTTATACGCCGGAAGTTTTAAAAACGTGGATTTGATGTGCTCATTGATCACATTTAAAATTTTACCTTTATCCTGGTTGGAAAGTATTACTTTTTTGAAAGGTATGGCATCTATAGTTTCTTTGTCTTTTTCTGCGAGACACCCTGTCACCACTATTAAAGCTTCAGGGTTTAATCTTTGGGACTTCCTTATATAGCTTAAGGAATCTGTATCAGCATGCTTAGTAACCGTACATGTATTTATCACGCATACGTCCGCCTTTTCGCCGCGCTTAACTTCCTCAAAACCAGCACTAGTAAGTAACTCTCTTATAGCTTCCGTTTCATATTGATTCACCTTGCAGCCAAGCGTAATAAACTGAACTTTCAATCCTATCATTTTTTATCCAAAACTTCCTGCATTGTCGATAAAAATCCATCCGCCGGCCTAAAACCGGGTATTCTGTCTACCTCTTTTCCTTTAGAATTCAGGAAAACTATTGTCGGATACCCGCCAACGCCGTATTTACTGACCAACTCGCGCTTTGTATCGCCATTTATCTTAACACAAACAAACTTACTGGCTATCTTGATGACCCTGGGATCTCCATAGACATCAGAATCAAGTTTCTTGCACCAACCACACCAGTCCGTATAAAAATCTATCATCACCGGCATCATATTCTTTGAAGCTTTATTTAAACCGGAACTCAAGTCATTGGACCAGCTAATGGACTTGGGCTCAGGGGCTTGAGGTGAAGTTTTTTTAACACCGGGATCTTTATCGGCCATTGTAGCCGTACCGGGTTTGGACCCTTCCGATACATTAGCAGCATCTTTACTCTCACTAATAGCGCTAACTGCCTCCTTGACATCTGATTTGATATTTTCCATAGCCCATGAATTCTCTAAAGAAACATTTTCCTTATCGCTTGATTTGACTATTGCATCTATTTCCGCCGGAGTGAATATCACCTCCCCGTTCTTAACTTTCAGTTTGACCATCTTGTCGTTATCTTCCTTAATAACTCCTTCGATCCTGCCGCCGTTTTTGAGTTTAAGGACATCTCCAAACACGAATTGCGCTTCGACAAATAAAATACAAAAAATAACCACCGTAAAAAATAAGTATTTTTTTACCATCTTACCTCCCTATTAAGTTCGTATTTTATTATTGCTAAGGTCATAATAGCAGCGGTATCGACTCTCAGCACATTATCTCCCAAATCACATGGTACAGCATTAAATGATCCGGCCAGTTCAATTTCATCGTCAGTAAAATCCCCCTCAGGGCCGATCAGATAAGCAATCCTTGTACCCTTAAAATTTCCTAGGATAGTCCCGATCTTTTCGCGTTTGCCGCTAAGGCACGGGATAAGCACTAAATCAAACTCTTTCAGTTTCGGCACAACGTCTTTATATTTACAGACACTTAGTACCTCTACTATATCTGCCCTCCCGCATTGTTTGGATGCTTCCTTTGAGATCTTGCGCCACCTATCAAGCTTTGAAGTAGCTTTATCTAAATCAAATCTTACTATAGTCCTATCGGTAATTACCGGCATTATCTCATCAATGCCAAGTTCAGTGCATTTTTCTACGATATCTTCCATTTTATCTTTTTTGGGAATTGCCTGAATAAGAGCTATCGAAACAGTTTTTGTGGATTCAACGAACTTGCGCTCTTTTATCCTGATTATAGCTTCCTTAAGTGCAATAGAATCTATAACGCCTGAATAGATATTACCCTTCCCGTCAAAAGCGTTTACCAGATCCCCTTTCTTTATCCTCATGACATCAACAATATGATGAAACTCATCGCCCCTTACAAAAATCCTGTCTTCAACGACGCTATCGGGGTCAATATAGAATCTGCTCATTTTTCATCTTCTCCAAATACTTCTGCGGTAAATACATATAGATTCGTATCTTTATCTTTCCACGCGTTTTCAGGCAGGCACGCTTTCTGGGAGCACAGGCAATTCATAAACTCTTCTTTCGACCATCCTGTCTCAGTAGCAACCTGAGGCAAAAAAACCCCGCTATTAAATCCGCGCCTTACTATGACACCGTGTTTACCCATAACTATCTCATCCGGGCTATCTATCTTTCTTAAGGGAGAAAGAACGGATATTTCTATATGTATCTTTGAAAGTTCCTTGGCTGTTACAGGCATAAAGCGCGGATCCCCTGTAGCTGCCTCAACGGCCATATTGGAGACAGTTTTATAGAGAGGCTCCGTTCCCTGAATATTCCCTATACAGCCTCTAAGCTGCCCATTTTCATTTAAAGTAACAAATGCCCCCTGAACTTTAGTAAGAGCGGGGTCTTCTTCCTTTATATCCGGCTTCATCCTGTCTTTTACGTAGCTTTCCATGGAAAGCCTGGCAATCTCTAAAAGCCTTTTTCTCTGCTCTTTGGTCAAATTAGACTCTTCACGATTCATCTTAGCCTCCGGAATTCTATCTTTTATGAAAACTGCGCTAAAATAACCCACAACTGCATTCTTAGCCCCGCTGGTATCGCCGGAATTTGCGTATTTAAGAATGACACACTTAAGGGCCTCAATATTTTTACAATAAATAAGCCCCGATATTACGCCGGCAAAGCCGCACAGTTCTGAGTCACCTCTAAGAACGGAGTCATACAGATCCCCATAATCCATTAACCTGATCTTATCTATTGTCAGATTGTCCATAGCATTGGCTTTGTCATAAGGATGATAGTGCGACATATCAGTGCTGACAACTACCAGGCAATCATTTTTGTCTTTTAAGATTTCAGTAAGAGCGCTCCCGAGGATTTTACAGTTTTCTATAGAGGGCTCACCAAAAATAATCGGGACAATTTTAAAATTGTCCAATGACCGCTGCAAAAACGGGAGTTCAACCTCCAATGCGTGCTCATCTTTAAATACTTCGGGCTTAAAAAAAATCTTTTTATCAGAGGAAATCAATTTGCCTGCTACATCCGAATCAACGACCAACTCACCGAGAGGCGTTTTAAAAAGCCCGTTAGTATAGACGGATATACCGTCAAAACTATGTTTATGGGATGGAGCGATCACAATAACTGTTGAGTATTTCTTACCTTTAATTGCTTTATAAGCATACCCTGCTACGCTTCCTGAATATTTATAACCGGCATGAGGCGATATGAGAAGCCTGACATCTTCACCCATAGGGCTAATGATGGCACTATCAATGTATGAATCAACAACTTTTTTAAGCTCCTCGGGATCATCCGGATAAAAAGAACCTGCTACGTTAGGCTTTATTACATCAAATGCATAGGAGGGACACAAAAAAAAGCAGGAAAAAAACATAATAAGTATAAATTTTATCATAAGCCAACCTACTTTTCATAATAGGTATAATTAATTCTAGGCACAACAATAGTCTTTAAAATGTCATTCCCGAAATCTTTTGTCGGGAATCTAATTTTAGGTATAATTAGCGCCAGCGCCACGTTAATATTTCAGTTATTACAACAAATACTGAAAATCGACATTCGAAAATGGACTGGTGTAGAAATTTTGTTTCTCAATATCTCAATTTTCGATTTTCTATTGCTCTATTTTTCTGCATCTAACAAAGGCAGAAAAACTGGTGGAGATGGGGAGGATCGAACTCCCGGCCCCCACGTTGCGAACGTGGTGCTCTCCCAGCTGTCCCGACACTCCAAAAATCTTTGGAGGTCGGGATCCCGACTGAATGTATATGAACGTCGGGAAGCTACTCTTATTTATTATTCTATAAAATTTGGTGGAGATGGGGAGGATCGAACTCCCGGCCCCCACGTTGCGAACGTGGTGCTCTCCCAGCTGAGCTACATCCCCGAGACTTTCCTAAACTTTTTGAACTTCCCCTTCCTTATTCAGAGGAAGTCTCGGGCTCCGACCTCGTTAGAGCGTCGGAGCCAAATCTATGTGTCCGACTTGAACTATCTTTTCCAGATAATCTTTTCTTTTTAATTTTTTTAGTTTTCGTTCAATTTGTCGAGCTAAACTAAAACTTCTATATTCCTGGTAAAGCTCAATTTTAATAGGACGGATATTTTTAGTAGACTTAACATAACCCAATTCATGTTCTTTTAACCGTCTTTCTATATTCTTTGTACTTCCTATGTAAAATCTATTATTTTTAACACTTCTTAAAATATATACAAAGCCTCTATCCATAATAAACTATATAAAATTTTTTTTGGATTTATTTTTTATACCCCACCGGAATAATATACAATATTTTTTCATTTTCTGGTAGTGCTAAAATTTCTTTTACTTTATTATCCTCGAACGCTCCGATAGATACAGAACCAAGCCCCAGGGTCACCGCCTGAAGCTCAAGATTTTCAGCAACATGCCCAACTTCATTATCAGTATACCTTATTGCCCTATCTCCGTACTTAGGCCTAATTCTATCATATACCGCCGTTATAATAAAAACTGACGGCGCTTCGTATATTGAAAGTTGGCCCCAGCAGGCATCTTTTAAATCTTTTCTTATATCGCCATCCATGATAGACCGTAACTGATGAGTTTTGACTAAATAATGAAACAACCCCTCCTGTGTTACAACATAAACTTCAAGCGGATAAAGCCCTCCTGCAGACGGAGCTGACCTAAGATCGTTCCTTTTATCAGTAATACCCTGAGCGGCCCACAAAAGCTGCGAGATCATATCAAGCTTAAGCGCTCTTTTTGTATCAAAATCCCTTACCGACCTACGATTTAATATTGCTTCTTCCAGTGACATTTTACCCTTCAAAGAAGGATCCGGCAAATCAATAGTCTTCATAGTAAACCCCTCCAAAGTAAAAACACTCGAGATCAATAAAATTAGATAAATTATCTTATCCATACGTTCATTCAATCTATTTTTTAACCTTGAATAAAAGCCACGAATTTTTGGCATATTTTGTCTTTATCAAGGCGAATTTTCCTTTTAATTTTTTTCCTTTAAGCTCAAATGTTATTTTTGACTTATCTTTCGACTCAAGGTCATATGTACCTTTATCCCATATCTCAACCTTGCCGGCACCATAACTTCCCTCTTCTATCACACCTTCAAAATCTATATAGCCGACCTCATGGTCAGGGACCTCAATAGCCAGTCTCTTGATGCTGGAATTATTAGACGGCTCTTTCGGCACGGCCCAACTTTTGAGTACTCCTTCCATCTCAAGCCTGAAATCATAATGAAGTTGTGTTGCATTATGTTTTTGTACAACAAATCTAGGCATAATATTAGAATACTTTAAATGTTTGAAATAATTATTTTATGCTAGAACTAATCCAATCGAGATAATTCTTGCTTCCTCTAATAACAGGCAAAGCTATTATCTCAGGGACATCATAACTATGATGTTGCTTAATTTCTTTTTTCACTTTACCAAACAGCTTCGACTCTGTCTTGATAAATAGCATCCATTCCTTGGCTTTGTTTACCTTTTTCTTCCACCAATAATGCGACTCAACGCTTCCGGTAATATTAACACACGCACACAGCTTTTTTGTTAAAAGCTTATTGGTTAATAAAAGCGCCTCTTTTTTTGAGCATGCTGTTGTTAGAATTATTAAATATTTAGACATTTTACCTCAATCTATTAACGCTATACCTCTCAGAATAGGGGTTATATTTAGATTAACTCATAACTCTAGAAATTTATCTTTAGATAAATTTCACTCCTAACTCCAAGCTAACACTACGAAAGCTCACCGACTAACTTATCAACGGCTTCCTTCATTTTTTTCCAATCACCCTGAGTGTGGATGGCAAATTTCTGTTTTCTTTTCCATCCGCCTTCAGCTTTTTTTTGCCAAAGATAGAAACATATCTGCTTTCTTCCCCATGATTCTATCAATGCAACAGCTGCCCACCATCCGAATCTTTTATGAATAGTGCTATGGCTTATTACTTTTAAAGGTGCTGCTATAGGAACTATCTCTTCCTCTTGTTTTATTTCTTCGGCAGTCATATATTTTCTCCTTTTACCTTCTTAAATAAACTTCATAATTGGACTCTCCGCCATCCATAATTACATGCCCCTCTCTGGCCAGCCACCCCAGGCTCATAAGGACTAACTTCCTGTCCTTTTCAATACCTTTGATCAGATCGTCCAGCTTCGTCTTTCCATGGTCATCCAGATAATGCCATATCTCACCGGCGACAATGCCAATTTCAGTTATCATACCGCATTCACCCCCTTTCTTAATTCTTACCGCTTATTGAAACTTTTGCACATTGGGCAACTTGAAATATCCTCATTAAGGCTATCCACATAAACATTGAAGCATACACTGCACTTCCAGATAAATTTCTCAGAAAAGGAAATTTTCCTGAATTTGAAGCTTTTTTCAAAAATCAGCCACAGAACCAATAACCCTGCAACAAAAAATAAAAGATACAGTGATAATGCAAGTGTCATATCCAATTTTATCATGATTAACGCCTATCAGTTATCGGTTATATCGCTTTTTCTTACATCCAATATATCTTGTATCGGCCTAAAATCTGTCCGGCTAAAACCGACATCCGTCAAAGCAGTATTTTTCAGGTTTGTTATCTTAGCAGGCAAAACCTCGGGATCCGTCAGATCCTTAGCGTACAAATTAGTGTCAATAATTTTCACCAGATGCCTTTCTTCATTGGTCATCATTACCCTTAAAGTCTTCTCGTCCAATATCGGCCCCAAAAACGAAATCTTGCCATACCTGACAGACTTGGGCTGATTTGTCTCCACGGTAATATCCACAAGGCTGATCCAAAAAATATGCCATGCGAACGAACCCGCTAAGATCATTATAAATAATTTACTGTCTTTCATAGTAAGGTTCCTGGTTTATATTTTTTTCTGCATGTACACCATATTGCATAAATCTACCCTGGAAATCCATTAGATTTCCAGTTGGTTATATTTTTGCAACACTCGGTGGTGGAACCAGAACTCAGAAATCCTATATTTAAAAATTACAATTTCTTTGTTCAGGTTACTCCTGGCTTGTTGCTATATTGATTGCGCTTATGCCTTCATCCCTCGCCATGTCCCAGATTTCGACCACTCTGCCGAGGCTGGCCTTTTTATCCGCTTTTATAAGAACCGATCTTTCCTCTTCGGATGATATCCTTATAAGTTTCAACAGCTCTTCTTTAGAAATGCGCCTTTCATTCAGATACAGCTCATCCTTACTATTAATAATGACAACAAGGCCTCTTTTGTACAAGACCTCGCTAGTAACGGCTCTTGGCAGATCGATCTTTATTGCAGGCTGGACCACGAAAACTGATGTAAACACAAAAAATATCAACAATAAGAACACCACATTGATGAGCGGCGCTATATCAAGGCTCGAAAGTTCTCCTCTTTCCTGAGTTATTCTTCTTTTAAACTTCATATTTATCCTGCCTAGCCGAAAAATAATTTACCAGGTCCGTTGAACTTTTTTCCATATCAAGAACAAACCCATCTACAACACTTACCAGATAGTTATATGCCACAAGCATCGGTATCGCTACCGCCAAGCCTGCAACAGTTGCCACCAACGCTTCCCATATACCTCCGGCAAGCTCCGAAGGATTGATGGGATTTAAACTTGTGGCCTTATCCTGGATGATCTGAAAAGTCCTTATCATGCCGCTTACGGTCCCCAACAACCCAAGCAAAGGGCATATATGCGCGATTGTAGAAAGGACGCTCAGATGTTTTTCCAGTTTCGGTATTTCAAATGACGCCGCTTCCGTGATGGCCTCTTTTATTTCAGGCCTGGGCCTATCATGCTTCATAATGCCTGCTTTTAGTATCTCGGATACCGGCCCCTGGGTACTGGAACATCTTTCGATAGCTTCGACGATCCTGTTTCTCCTTAAGAGCTCAGAGATCTCATCCATAAATTTTCTGGTATTTATCTTGGACCTGTAAAAAACCACAAATCTCTCAACTATGATAGCAAATCCCAATACAGAACAGAGAATTATCGGATACATCAACGGCCCGCCCTTTTGGACCCACTCCCACATAAGACCTCCTTATCTATTATTTAAAAAATTGTTATAGATTGCGACTTTGGTCATTGCAAATTTTGACGAATCCGCGTCATAATCTGCCAAAGCCGTATAAATCTCTTTTGCCAGCTCGTACTTTTTGAGCCTTTCGCAAATCTTGGCGCTTTCGATAAATGACTTAATTACCCAGAATTTACTTTCAGGATATAACTGCGTCACCCTCTTAAACTCCATAAGCGCCTGCTCCGGATCATTATTAAGTACAAATACCTCCGCTATCTGGTATTGGATCTGCGCATTAAGATCGTGGTCTTTATCGCTGATCGCCTTCAGATAATAGTCAATCGCCTCATCGTATTTATATGTTCTTTTTGATATCTCGGCCATTTTTCTGTAAGCCATCTTTGATATTTCAGGATCACTATCACTGCAAAGTTTGGAATAATTATTAAACGCCTCTTCATCATTATGCTCTGTCTCAGCCACACTTGCCAGCTTCAAAATAGCTTTTTTATAATAAAAAGAATTTTTCTCAGGCCTAACCAGGCCAAATTCGCGCTTAGCGTCACTTGTTTTATTCTGCGCCAATAGAATGCTTGCCAGTATATAATGAGCGTCACTAGACTGGCCGACAATTTTATTGCTTAAGGACTTTGCGACATCATATTGGCCTTTATTAAAATAATAATCCGCCAGCCAAAGATTGACATTGGTACTGAGCGGTGAATCCTTGAATTTTTTTAAAAATTCCTTAAATTCATTCAAGGAATTTTCCGTATCTCCCGATGCATAATACGAATAGGCAAGTTCATATGAAACGATCTCATTGAGATTTCTATTGCTTTTAAGCTTTATAAGTATCGGTATAGCTTCACTGAACATACCTATCTCTTTATAAAAAATCGCTGCCTTAAGATTGATATCGCTATTGGAATATCTTTCCAAAATATTTTTAAGGACAGCCCCTGCCGACTCATAATCGCCTTTCTTTTTAAAAGTCTGGGCAATATTAAACTCGGCGTCAATTAAATATCTCGAATCCGGAAAATTTACAGCCAGACTCCTGAACGCCATCTGTGAAGAGTCATAGTCACCTTGTTCCAGAAGTATCTTTGCAACATTATACTGGGCCGTATCGGCAAATCCGCTATCGGGGTACAATTTCAGTATCTTATCATAAAATTTTAACGCCTCTTTATCGCTTTTCAGCCTTGCGATCTCAAGTAGCATACCGCCTTTCACATACTCGCTTGAATTGCTCCTATAGATATCCTCAAATTGTCTGATGGCATTATCCGGATCATTTAGCTTAACATATAACCTACCGAGGTTATACCTGAAGTCATACAATTCATTTAAAGTGGAAAATTTATTTATTGCGTCATTATAGATCTCAAGCGCCTTATCGAGCCTGTCAAAACTTGTCAAAGCGATCCCTTTTAATAAATATCTCTCTTCAGGCGATATCAGATTACTTCCGTCTATCTCTTTTATAAGAGCACTCAGCATCTCATCGGCATTGCCAGATCCATCCAGTTTAACCTTTGAAATAGCCTCGCCGATTATAGCTTCCAACTTCAGGACTTCGCCGGTTGCCAAGGATCTTGCCTTAGTAAAATTCTTGAGCGCATCACTATAATTCCCTACTGCAAAATTAGCCAAAGCCAAATTCTTGTACGCAAAAGAACTCCAGGCACTCATCGAGTCTATCTCAAGGGACCTGTTAAAATAAGTTATCGATTCATCGGGATTATCCAATTTATTCTCTATCTCACCTAAAAGATAATATGACTGTGACAGCCTCTTTGAGAGCGGATATTTTTCAATAAATTCTTTAAGCGTCAACTTGGCGCTATAATAGTTACAAAGCTCGTAATCCGCAAGACTTGTCATAAACATCGCTTCCTGGGCTATCTTGTCACCCGGATATTTATTTAAAAACCCCTTAAAGAGATTCAAGGCATCCTTGTAATCGCCCTCATCATAAGCGCACCACGCCTTAGAATAATTCGCCAAAACCGCAAACCTTGAAGTGGGAAATGCCTGCGAGACCAGTTCGTAGTATTCTCTCGCCTTGGAATAATTTTTCTTCTTGTAGCTTGTCTCACCAAGTAGATAATTGGCTTCGTCCTTCAGGCTTTCATCCAAAAACGAATCCGCTACTAACTCAAACTCATTGGCTGCATTTTCAAAGTCATTTTCAAAGTAATAGCATTTGCCCAAGGCTAGATGAACCTTATTGAATGTACTTCCCTTAAGATCATCGTTAATAACCTTCTGCAACCCCAGCTTAGCAAGAGCGTAATTTTTATTCTCCACCTGGTCCAGCGCAAGATTGATAGAGCCCTGCGTATTGATAGCCGCGTATCCAGATCCCACCGCCATTACCAGCATCGCTAGCTCTACAATTATAATTCTTTTTATTTTATTCATTGTCTTCTTTCAATTTATAAATGTCACCAGAGCACCAATATTACTGTTTCAAGAGCACCAGTCACCAGAGCACAAGTAAATACATTCTTGTGTTCCTATATTCTTATGTTCTTGTCTGCTTGCGTTCTTGTGCACTTGTGTTCTTGTGCGCTTGTGGCATGCGACCTATCTAACGTAGCTCTTCAAATATTCTCCAGTATATGAATGGCTATTTTTCACTATCTCTTCCGGCGTCCCGTTCGCCACAACATCGCCGCCTTTGTCCCCGCCCTCGGGCCCGAGGTCGATTATATAATCAGCGTTTTTTATCACATCAAGGTTATGCTCTATAACCAAAACTGTATTCCCTGTCTCAACAAGTCTCTGCAATACTGTAAGCAATTTATCTATGTCAGCAAAGTGCAGTCCTGTAGTCGGCTCATCAAGAATATAAATAGTTTTACCTGTAGCTCTTTTGGATAGTTCGCTTGAGAGTTTTATCCTCTGTGCCTCGCCTCCGCTTAGAGTGGTAGCTGACTGCCCCAGCTTTATATATTCAAGGCCAACGTCTATCAATAACTGCAGTTTATCTTTTATGCTTGGTATACTTCCGAATAGTTCTATTGCGTCCTTTATACTCAGGTCCAGGACATCAGCAATTGACTTACCCTTAAACTGAACATCCAAAGTCTGCTCGTTAAATCTTCTCCCTTTACATATCTCACACTGGACATAGACATCCGGTAAAAAGTGCATCTCTATCTTTTTTATCCCGTCGCCCTGGCAGGATTCGCACCGGCCGCCTTTTACATTAAAACTGAACCTACCCGGTTTATATCCTCTGACCTTCGCCTCAGGTAATTTGGAAAATAGATCCCTAATGGGTGAAAAAAGTCCAGTATAGGTCGCTGGATTGCTCCTTGGGGTTCGGCCGATCGGAGACTGGTCTATGACTATTACTTTGTCCACCAGATCCATCCCCTCAAGTTTTCTGAATTTGCCGGGTTTCTCTTTGGAGTTATAGAGATGCTTGGCCAGAGACTTATACAAAATATCTTCTATCAGAGTGCTCTTCCCTGAGCCCGATACACCCGTCACGCATACAAATAATCCCAGGGGAATATTTACGTCTATATTTTTCAGATTGTGTTCCTCGGCACCAATAATCTTCAAAACTTTTTTGTTATTAATTTTTCGCCTTGTCTTAGGCATTCTGATTTTTAGGTCACCGCGGAGATATTGCCCGGTAAGTGAGTCTTTTGTAGCCTCTACCTCTTTTGGCGTACCAGCTGCTATCAATCTACCGCCCTCTACGCCCGCACCCGGACCAAGGTCTATTACATAATCAGCCTTTCTTATAGTATCTTCATCATGCTCTACGACTATAAGGGTATTACCCAGATCTCTAAGGGCGATAAAAGTATTCTGCAGCTTCTCATTATCCTTTTGGTGTAAGCCAATACTCGGCTCATCAAGCACATAGAGTACTCCCGTAAGCCCCGCTCCTATCTGTGTAGCGAGACGTATCCTTTGCGCCTCACCTCCTGATAATGTACCGCTGGCCCTATCGAGCGTCAGATAATCAAGCCCGACATTCATCAAAAAATTTAACCTCAACTTTATCTCTTTAAGTATTTGCCTGGATACTTCTTCCTCTTCCTGGGTCAATTTCAGGTTGTCAAAAAATTCCCTTGTGGCTTTTACTGATAAAGCCGTAACATCCATAATATTTTTACCATCTATTCTGACAGCAAGGCTTTCGGGCTTCAGGCGCATACCATTACATTTGGGACACGGATTTTCAGACATGAAGCGATTTATCTCAGTTTTTATAAATTCGCTTTCGGTCTCGTGAAATCTTCTCTCCAGGTTTTTTATAACTCCCTCAAAATACCCGCCCTTAGATTCATCGCCGTAGAGAATAAGGTTCTTTACATCTTTAGGCGCATCTTTATATGAAATATTAGGGTCAAATTTATATTCCCTTGCTAACTGCCTGAGTAACCTGCGATAATAAAGTATCAATCCTCTTCCGCCGCGCTTCCAGGCAAAGATCGCTTCTATCAGAGGTTTTGATTTATCCGGCACTACAAGCTCAGGGTCAATCTCAAGCTTATTCCCGAGCCCGCTGCAGAGTTCGCACGCGCCATATGGAGAATTGAAAGAAAAATTTCTCGGCGCAAGTTTTTCAAAATTTAATCCGCAGTGCTTACATGTAAACGCTTCGCTATAAATATTATCCTTAAACTTTCCGTTCTTCTCTTCTACACTCACCGTCATAGAGCCCTTGCCGAACCTGAGCGCCGTCTCTACCGAATCAGCCAATCTCTTTTTGGACTCTACCGATACTGTGAGCCTGTCTATCACGACATCTATAGTGTGGATCTTAAATTTATCCAGTTTTATCCCGTCGCTTATCTCAACAATAGAACCATCCACCCTCAGACGGATAAATCCCTCTTTCTGAAGCTTAGAGATAACTTCCCTGTGTTCGCCCTTTTTGCCTTCTATTATCGGGGCGAGGATCAATATTTTTAATCCTTGGGGAAGACTGAGGATATTATTTATTATCTCTACTGAGCTTTGTCTAGTGATAGCTCTCCCGCACTTGTAGCAAAAAAATTTGCCGATGCTTGCAAAAAGTAACCTCAGGTAATCAAATATCTCCGTTACCGTCCCGACAGTGGATCTCGGGTTTGCGGCGGCCTTCCTTTGCTCAATACTGATAGCCGGAGAAAGCCCTTCTATGTAGTCAACATCAGGTTTATCCAGCTGCTCTAAAAACTGTCTTGCGTAACTAGACAAACTCTCAATGTATCGCCTCTGTCCCTCGGCATAAATAGTATCAAACGCCAAACTCGACTTACCGGAGCCGCTAAGCCCCGTCACTACCACAAGTTTATTCCTTGGGATAGTAACGTCTATATTTTTAAGGTTATGTACCCTTGCACCTTTTACGATAATCTTTTCTACCATCTTAATCTTTTCCTCGTACTTCGTCGTTCGCACATCGAACTTCGCTTGTTCAAAAACTATATATCATACTTCGCATATATTTTTCGATGTACGAAGTACGATATACGATGTACTACTACTCTAACTCCATAACTGTCATCGCATAAACTTTTGCTGTGTTCAATAAGCTTGTTATCTGAATGTGCTCACCATCGCTATGCCACGAACCGTCGCCATCAACAGAGTATCCTATCGCGTCCACTCCCTTATCCATCAGAAATCTCATATCTGTTATTACAGGGGTTATACCGAGCTTCGCTTCCTTATGATAGACGGATTTTATTGCCTTGGATACCGCTTTACAAAGCGGTGAGTTGACGCTAATGGCATTGGGCCTGCCCTCACAGATAAATCTATAGTTATACCTGAACTCTTTATCCTTTCGCTTCGCTTGCTTCAAAATATCAAGGATCTCTTTTTTGGCTTGTTGGAGGCTCTCCTCCGGCAAAATCCTTCTATCTATACTAAAGCTTGCGTGATCAGGAACTACATTGGCTTTCGTTGCCCCTCTAAGTATCCCGCCGAGAGTCATAGTAGCGCTAACATCACGCAAATCTTTCATAGGGAATTTAGTTTTGCGGTTTCTAAGTTTATCTTTTAGATCAATAAGGTCGTTTGAAACACGAATCAATTTTTCAAATGCATTTATACCTTTATATGGAGTAGAGCCGTGAGTGTTTTTACCATAAAGAGCGATCTCCATCCAAAGCAAACCCTTATTCCCTATGGATACGAAATTGCCCGTGTACCCTTCGCCTATAGCGTAGTCGGCTTTTATCAGCCCCTTCTCTACCAAATATCCAAACCCGGTTTGTCCGCCTATTTCCTCATCCGGGGTAAAGGAAAACTGGATATTATAGTTCGGCCTCAAACCACTTTTTATTATTGCTTCCACTGCGTATATAGAAGCGGCAATAGTAGCTTTCATATCCTCTGTGCCGCGGCCAAAAAGTTTATTATTTCTTATCTGGGGGATAAATGGACTTTTAAATCCAGGGCCTGGGGGTACTACATCATAGTGGCCATTTATATGAATGGTCTTTTTCTTTCCAAAGTCAAAATCAGCTATCAGATTAAGGCGCTTAGAATAAACTCCGGCGGACTGCTTAGAAACACAAAGACTTTTAGGTGTTTCGATTATTCTGGTCTTAAGTCCAATGGCATTTAATTTCTTTTGAAGGAAATGGACTATTTTCTCATAGTTCTGACCCGGGGGATTTACTGTAGGGATAGAAACCAGGTCTTTGGTAAGCTTAAGTATATTATTTTTTGAGGATTCGAGATATTTAGTAACCTTATACATATAATTATACCTTTTAGGCCAATAATTATATCATAATTATATATATAAGTAAATACTTAGCAAATAGCTAATAGCTCATGGCTCATAGTAAGGAATTATGAACTAAACCTTACCTTTTAACTATGAGCTCTGTCTTTTTTTTAGTAAGTGAAACTATGAACTATCAGCTATGAACTATGAGCTAATTAGAAGGAACTTCTAATTACAAAAAAACCTATCTAATTTCTTAGATAGGCAAGAAAAAGGAGCCGATTTTAATTGGCCATTCGCTTCGGCAGCCCGGCCATCCTCAAGCTTCAACGGCTTTCACCCACTATCACCCTTTTCAAGTGTCGCAAGCCAAACCCATGAAGCTCTTTTCAAGGACCCGTAACTTTGCCCGCTATCAGTTTAGATAAGCGGCTCGCATCTAGCGAGGCCCCCCGGTTACCCAGGGTTTGCCTTTTCGGCTCCACTACTAGTATAGCATATTATAGGGGTAAATACAAGGGCATGAATTAGCCAATGGCTAATTGCAAATTGCCAATCGCTATTTGCCCTTCGCTATTTGCTATCAGCTATTTGCCCTTCGCCATTTGCCATTTGCTATTTCCCAAACACATACGAGATCACTTCCCCGGTGTTCTTGTCTATAAAGACCCAGAGATCGCCTCCAAGCTGCATTTCTTTGGGGGCAAAATATACCGCCTGATAATTCCGATCTTCTAATTCAGGATATTTTTTTGTCGGGGTAGATGGCGCGTCATAAACCCATTCTTCAGTCTTATCATTATAGGTTGATACGCCGCTATTTCTTGAGTGTTCTTTAAGTCTTTTGTTTCCCTCGTCAAAGTAAGGAGTAACCTGATTGAGAGTAAACCCAAGTTCATTTGCCCTATTAATGGCGATTTCCAATATCTTTTCTTTTGACAATTCTTTCTTCATAAACGAAAATCCCATACAACTTATGCTTAATAATATTATTAGTATTATATTTATCTTTTTCATTTTAATGCTTTTCTCTTTTTGCCAATAGCTTTTTTCTTTTCCCTTGAGCCCCGACCATAGAACCCTGAACCTTATCCTGTGTCCTGTGTCTTGCGTAGCCCCGAGGTTTAAACCGGGTGGCAACTTGTGACCTGAAACCTGCAACTTGCGACCTGTGACTTGTTACTGCATACTCCTGAAATCAAGCGATGCGCGATTTCATGCCGCGATGCCGTTAAGCACCACGAGGACTAGGAGTGGTATAGGCATCTAGGCCAACTCCAAACTTCCCCTATTGCAAACACGCGAACATAAAAAGCGCAAGTAACAACGCCACTATCGAAGCCACCACGCTAAGCCATATAGGAACAATAATATTATCATTAACCACAATCTTTACCTTAAATAGCACTCTCAAAAGCTGCATAATAGCCACTATAACAAATATACATCCAGCTACTTTTAGTGCGAGGTTTTGCATGGTTGTGCCTTCAACTTAAATAGAAGCGTCCCCTTTTCCCTTATTATTACTCACCACTTTTATTGCTTAATTAATTTTTAGAATTTATTTCTTTTGAACATCAAGTATAACTTTTACTTCGTCAGTATCAAGGTTATACCAATTTTCTGTAACTGCATCTATTATAACCGGTATAAAACCTCCCAAACAATCTAAAACAACCCAACCTCCGCCAACTTTAGTATTAATAATGTATGTCTTATCTTCATAGCCATCTTTTTTAAAGGTAACTGTAACGGCTTTTAAATTAGATAAATTCATAGGCATAGGAGTTTTGCCCATTCGATTTCCATTAATATAAATATCGGCCCCTTGTGGGTCAGAATCAAAACCAACAGTTCTTGACTTCTGTTTAAAAAGTGTTGCACAACCAACTAAAGATAAAGATAAAACCAAAACAATACAAACCATCAATAGCTTTCCAGCTTTTCCCATTTTTTCTCCTTTTTAATTTTTCGGTGCCAGGCACCGCTTTATAAATACTTAAATTTAAAAGAGTTTTGAACAAAAAAACCGAGAATTTTATCCCCGGCTTAAATTAATTCACCTTTATACTTTTATTTTGTTTGCTACCAAAAAGACCCATTGCTTCTTGTTCCCTTTCCGTGTTACTCGAATCTGTTACCATTTATTATAACACAAAGGGTTTTGTTGTTCCATCAATTTAATATAGCACAAAACCCGCTCTTGGCTCTAGGCTCAGAGCTCTAGGTTTTCCTCTCACCCGTGCAAAGCGAAGCATAGCCTCGCCGAAGGGGACTCACCCCCGAACCTGGAGCGGTATTTTGTTTTTCCCTAGAGCCTGGAGCCTTGAGCATCTTTATTTCCCAAACACATACGAGATCACTTCCCCGGTGTTCTTGTCTATAAAGATCCAGAGATCGCCACCAAGCTGCATTTCTTTGGGGGCAAAATATACCGCCTGATAATTTCGATCTTCTAATTCAGGATATTTTTTTGTCGGGGTAGATGGCGCGTCATATACCCACTCTTCTTTCTTTTCGTTATAGGTGGACACGCCGCTATTTCTTGAGTGTTCTTTAAGTCTTTTGTTTCCCTCGTCAAAGTAAGGAGTAACCTGATTGAGAGTAAACCCAAGTTCATTTGCCCTATTAATGGCGATTTCCAATATCTTTTCTTTTGACAATTCTTTCTTCATAAACGAAAATCCCATACAACTTATGCTTAATAATATTACTAGTATTACATTTATCTTTTTCATTTTAATGTTTTTCTCACTTTTACTAAAATTTTCTTCTCTTTTAGCATGTAATCTGAGGCCTGCGACTTGTTACCGCATACTCCTGAAATCAAGCGATGCGCGATTTCATGCCGCGATGCCGTTAAGCACCACGAGGACTAGGAGTGGTATAGGCATCTAGGCCAACTCCAAACTTCCCCTATTGCAAACACGCGAACATAAAAAGCGCCAGCAACAGCGCCACTATCGAAGCAACTACACTTAGCCATAGAGGAATTACAATATTATTTGCCGTAAACTTTACTTTAAATAACACTCTCAAAAGATGTAATATAGCCACTAACCCAAAAACAAATCCAGCTACTTTTAACGCGATGTCTTGCATGGTTGAACCTCCCGGTTTTCTATAGTAATTTCAAATAAATAGGTGTGACCCGTTTTTTACTTCTAACCCAAAAACAAATCCAGCTACTTTTAACGCGAGGTTTTGCATATTACCACCTCCAAATTAACTTACGTTTTTAATAAACCGGCCATTTAATACAAAGAATTGCTTCATTACTTTTATACAAAGCTTTAAACAGCTCACGTTCTTTTTTATCCATTTCAACGTTTTTAAGAACATCTTCGAGCAGCATATTTTGAAGCTTAGTCGTTACATTAGTCATGAATTCTTTTATTCTACTAAATGATACAGTTTCTATGGGAATCCAATCTATTGCAGAATGCATAGGGTACGTTAATTAGGGACAGCTACTAATTATTTTCTAACCCTTATCCCTATTCAGTAAGGAACCCTTTTCCTTACTCCTACTCCTAAATAATACTGCGTAGGTAGAATTTAGTCAATCCAATATTATGAGCGTTTTTTTCTTAATAGCGCCAACACCCATCCACCGATACCAAATAAAAGCATTGATACAGGCTCTGGCGTAGAAATAGGCGGATTAATAAAACCATTATTACCATATTCAGTTAAGTCAGGCACAACACCATTTTGAATATTATCAAAATTCCAATACCCCATTAAGCCTTCCTCGTTACCATTCGGTAAATTAGTAATGGAATCCTTTAATTGCTGCTCAGTTCGCGCATAATTCCAAATCTGTAAATTGTCTAAGTATCCTCTTAATCCATATCCTGGTGCTGTTGCGGCACTGCCCAAATAAACTGGCGATGTTAGAATTTCCATATTACTGGCCCAATCTATGGGCTGAATTGTGGGCAGTGAAACCCCGTCAATTAAGATAGAGGAAGTATTGTAATTTCTAGTAAAAGCAAGATTATACCACTCTCCTTCAACTAACGAGACTCCAGAGCTAGTATAAAATCTTCCTACCGTCTCTCCTGTGCCTTTACGGTGCCAGGCACCACGTTATAACTATTTGATTTAAAATAAGTTATATCTTAATTTTCAAGAATTTAATAGGAACTACACTCTCTCTCCTGCTATTTCTTATCTGGAAATATTATATTTTTATATTCACCTGAATTTTTTAGTTCATCCTCATATTTACTGATCGATAGATTATGCTTTTCGGTTTCTGACTTTCTGACATTCGCCTTGGGTATGTGTATAATGGCGGAGTCTGCGGATTTTTCGCTATTTATCAGGTCTTTGTAAACAGGGTCCTTTAAAATGACCATCTTAATAACTGTATCGAGATCGTCTTCATTCTCTCCTTCGGATCTATCCTGGGTGAGCATAACCACAAATGCTATTGGGTAATTGCTATTTTTTTCCGGATCAAAGATAAATTTACCGCTAGTGGTAGCTTCAAAGGAAGGATCGGTTTTGGTACAAACTATTTTGTACTCATCAAGAAGATCAATTGCTTCGATATTAAGCATTCCTTCGGCAAAAATGCCGGAAGTTTTCATTAAAACTACTAATATTAGCGTCAGAAATATATTAATAAATCTGATTTTAATCATTTATTAATCTTCCATTTTAAATAGGGACACACCTATTTTTTATTAAATAGAAGCATCGACTTTTTTTTCATATTTAATAAATATTTGGGATTTTTTAATACTATCTTTTACCCAATTTCTTATAGAACCTAAAATATTCTCTTTAATATCCTTTAGCCCAGCCGACCCACTAACTGATGAATAAATAATATATGGGTTATTTTCTTGCACAATAGAATCGAACTGCGATAATTCATAATTTATTGTATAATTACAGCAGTGTTTTTCCTCATTAATTTTAATCCATTTAATAATTACTTTTAATGTGCCGGGATATTTTTCCGTTTCATATGTTTTATTGTTTAGCACCCTTATCCCACCCTTTAAAAAAACATCCTCGGCAACTTTAGTAATATCAATTTCGTTTATCTGAATAATTCCTGCTTCTCCTGTATCAATTTCGGAAATAACTCTAATACTTGATATTTTGTGCGTTAGGGCAACAGAAGTAGCAAACTCACAACAACTGCTAGATATAAATGTAAATACAACTAAAAAAACAAATACTAGGTACTTTACGATAAAATTTATGAAGTTTTTCATTTAGATATATATATGGACGGCGCCCATTTTTTCTTTTACTTTTTTACTCCCAACTCCTGAAATCTATCTTTAGATAGATTTCGCTCCCAACTCCAAACTATCCTCTCATCCCTCGCCTATCGTCCTTCATTTTTACTATGCGCCATGCCTGTCCGCCAACGCTTTGTGGCGGAAGCCATGAGCTTTTTCCCTAGAGCCCAGAGCCTGGAGCTATCTTCTTAAGTAACCACGCCATATTCTTCCCAAGTGTACTCATTACCTTTAAACCTTCTTCGTCTTTTTCCACATCGCCGATTTCTCTACCTATACCTATATTCCAGTAGCTAGACCCGACTATTATCATCTCACCTATTGTAAAAAAGTGATTTATACTATTAAAAGCATGTATCGCCCCAGCTCGCCTCACAGATACAACTGCGGCACCTATTTTACGCTTAAACATACCTCCATTTGCTCTCGATACAAACCCAGCCCGTTCAATAAGCGCCTTTGTCTGTGAAGTGCAATCAGCAAAATATGTAGGGGAACCTATGATAATACCATCCGCCTTATCCATTTTATCTATACACTCGTTAACTATGTCGTCATTTATGGCGCATTTTTTATCTTTGTTGGCAACACATTTGTAACAGGCAATGCAACCTTGAATTTTTTCACCGGCCAATTCCACTAGTTCAGTCTTGATACCATCTTTCTCTAATTCCTTAAGCACAAGCTTAATTAGAATTGCAGTATTACCTTCTTTTCGCGAGCTGCCGTTAAATGCTATTACTTTCATGGTTTTCCTCCTATCAGCGATCAGCTATCCTTGCCCGCCAACTTTATCCGCCAATGGTTTATGTCGAAGCTTTGTAGCTGGAGTTATCAGTACGATCACGAGCTCCAGTACTTTTTCTGGTGCCTGGCACCACTGTATAATATTTGATTTAAAATAAGTTATATCTAAATTTTACGAATTTGACAGGATAGATAACTATTTTTAAAATCAGCTTTCAAAACTCCTGTTCCATGCCATCCCTCTGCTTCGCTCGGGACACCCGCTGATTACAGATAGCAAGTCTTAAGTTTAAATTTTACTAGCAATATAAAACCCTACTCTCCTAATCAAGAGGATCCTCTGTAGCATTAGGATACCAGCATACGGATTTTGATGGATTATCAAACCAGTCAAATTCACTGTCAGAAAGATACGGCCCCTTTACATGCCCATCTACAAAAAGCACCATTACTGGCGTGAAATTACCTTGAAATCCTTTTCCACTATGTCCCGGGACCATATCCAAAGAACACATCTCAAACCACACCTTATTACGTGGATTGGTGATTGAAGCCAAGGGCCTTCTATCCGTCACCCCATAAAGTAAAATGCATGGGTTAATATAATATGAGTTCCCAAAAACATCGAAGACTGTTCTGCTCTGGCCTTGAGCTGCTTTTATATCGTCGGGACAATGAAAAACGTCCGCAGGAGTTGTATTGTTTATCCCGAGATATCGATTAAGAGGTCTCGACGTAGCTGCGAACCCACTATCACCGGCTTTGCCCCCAAAAGTGGTTTCCATACATTGCGTATCATTTGGAGGATCACTATATGCAGGAAAACAATCATTATGCTCATCAAGATACATATACCATGCAATACCTTGCTGGCGAAGATTGTTGAGACAAGTAATACGCCTACCCTGCTCCCTGACTCCGCTCATAACGGGGAGAAGAAGCCCTGCCAAGACACCAATAACAACAATAACAACCAAAAGTTCTAATAAAGTAAATCCTTTTAAAGAATTGTTTTTATTCATAATATTCTTTTAAATTTACTCTGATAATTTTCCTATCAGTCATTAGCCATCAGTTATTATGTTACATGTCACAGGTTATCCCTCTGCTTCGCTCGAAACACACGCAGATTGCGGTAGCAAGTCTCAGGTTTTAAATCTTCACTTGCAACCACAGTAAACCCCGGGTAAAACGAGGGGCGACCTGCGACCTGAAGCCTACCCCCATCACCCTTCCAACAAAAAAAGCAACCCCCTCCATAGGGATTGCTTATCTAGTAACACTAATTATAGTTACGTTCGCTCACGCTTGTTTCCTTTTATAATGATTAATTATAGCACTTAGTGATTTCCTATACAAGGCAAAATACCTGAATTTGAACAAAAAAAGGAGCCCAAAAATGAGCTCCTTTTTATGATTTAATAAATAAATTTCTTCTAATTACGCAACTATTTTTGGTAAACAGGCTCCTGAATATTGCTTTTGCTTTCCATAAGCAAACGGTAATTTGGTATTATATTTTCACCGAATATCTCGGCATAATCCAATGCATCAGGCCGGTTCCAGGTCTGCTGCAGCTCGCCTATGACAGCGAACGTATCTATAGGTATAACTCCTGCCTGAGCGAGACGCGCTATCGTGAGATCCGTCGCCATCTTGCTCCAGTTCCCCGATGCATCCACAACTGCATATACCTTGTATCCGGCTGACGCTGCCGATAAGGCCGGGAATGCCAGGCATACGCTTGTGAGCGTGCCGGTCATAATAAGGGTTTTACGCTTTGTCTCTTCAACCGCACTTACAAAGAGAGGCACATCCCACGCATTTATCTGGCCTTGCCTCGGAATGTACTTAACGTTTGGAGCAAATACCTTAATCTCCGGAATAACCGGCCCATTTGCCCCTTCCGGCACTGAGGCAGTAGTGATAACAGGGATATTTAGCTTAGTTGCCACCTTGGCAAGAGCTATGACATGATTGCGCAGATCAACAACTTCCATATCTTTAACAAGATTAAATAAACCGCTTTGATGGTCAATTAGTAAAAGCACAGAATCTTTCGGGTCGATCATTGTTTTCCCATGATGCGTGAACATACAATCTCCTTTCGATTTAAGACTGTCTTACGGCAGACAATTTTCTGATCGTTCCTTTTTTCAATATATTTAATTATATAACGGAGTGTTTTGGAAGGACATAGTTTCAGTCTACTTTTTTCTGATTATTTTCTACATTTGAAATTAAATCGGAGATTTGTTGATTGGATTATTGTGAAGGATAAATATATTGGCTATCCTTGTCCGCCAACGCTTTGTGGCGGAAGTCGTCAGCTTTCAGCTATCAGTCACCAGAACACAAGTAATGTTTTTACTGTGTACTTTGTACAGTGTACTGCGTACTATTTCTAGTATGAGCTATGAACCATGAGCTATGAGCTTATATCTTAAGCCTATGTTGATTATCCCTTAGCCATAACTTTGCTTCTTTATAATTTGGAAACGTTTTTTCTACTAGCGCCCAAAACCGTTTAGAGTGATTGGCCTCAACCAGATGCGCCAATTCATGCACAACTACATAATCAATAATGCATTCCGGCGCCATCACTAAACGCCAATTAAATCCAAGCCCTCCATTCGGATAGCATGAACCCCAGCGGTGTTTGGCATTTGATAGACTGATACTTTTATAGCTTACACTCATATATTGAGCATAGCATTTGCATCTTTTGGTAAAAAGCATAAATGCCTCTTGTCTATACCAACGCTCAAAGAGTATTTTTGCTTTAGCTATATACCGTTCATTAAGTATAAATTGGTTTTCAAAAAGAAACTTACCGTCCATATCCTGGGTTATATGCAGAGTATACTCATTGCCTAGATAAAGAAATTTCTCACCATTAACAAATTGCTTAGGTTTAAATAATTGCAACTTCTCACGTGTACGATTATAAACATTATCTATCCAAGCGCGCCTCTTACTAATAAACTCTCGTATTTGGGCATCCGGAAGAAAATGCGGCGCCCTCACTACAAGGGTGCCGTCATGCCTGACTTCCAAGGCGATGCTTCGCCTTCGGGATCTGATAAGCTTCGGTGCTGGTATATCTTTGGATAGAATTTCTTTAGTCATTATTTTTTAGCTTTCAGCTTTCAGCTCACAGTCTTCAGTTCTTGCTTTTACTATGAGCAATGAGCTATGAACCATGAGCCATTCTCTTAAAACTTAAAATGCACAAAGATCCTGCCAAAATTCTTATCGTCTTTTTCTATGCGATGATATAGTTTTTTGATTTCCGGATTTTGTAAAAATCTTAGTACATGTTTTTTGAGTTGGCCGCTCCCCTTACCCGGGATTATCTCAACAAGCTGGATCTTTTTTCGCATTGCTTCATCAATAACCCTATTAAGCTCCAACTCAATCTCTTCGGACTTATTAAATATATCATGCATATCCAGTTTAATCTTTGACATTTTTTATTTCCTATCAAATTAGCTTTCAGCTATCAGCTATCAGCTTTCAGTTATTGCTTTTACTATGAACTATGAGCAATGAGCTATGAGCTAGTTGCCTTCTTTTCTATCTCTTTTGCAAAATACTGATAATAATTTACCTCCAGGCCACCGTTAAATAGCTTCCTTACCCTGTCAGGTTTAGCGCGTTTAAAAAAATCCGGAAATCTTTTATCTGCGGTTATTATATAAACTGCCCAGCCGAGTTTCTTTCGAAACATATTGTGGATCAGGATATATAAATGCGTCAACTCTTTTAATGTCCCCATCTCAACACCATACGGAGGATTGGAGATAATATAGCCGGACGGCTTATCTATCCTTAGTTCTCTGATATCTTTTTCCTCAAAAACTATGTCCTTATCTACTCCGGCATTTTTGGCGTTAATCTTACAATCCCTTATCCTATCCGGATCTATATCGAAACCTAGAATATTTAAAACCCCCTCGGTCTTAATGGCCTCTCGAGCGGCCTTACGCGCCTCGTCCCAATACTTTTTTTCAATCTTAGGCCAATCCTCGGAGGCAAATTTACGCTTTAATCCGGGAGCAATATTCCGGGCTATCATAGCGGCTTCTATGAGGATGGTCCCTGAGCCGCACATAGGATCTATGAGCAATTTATCTTTTTTCCAGGAACTTAGCATTACAAGTGCAGCTGCAAGATTTTCTCGCATAGGAACTTCACCGGATTCTGTTCGATAGCCGCGTTTGTGTAACCCTGCTCCGGAAGTATCTAGCGTAAGTAAAGCCGCATCCTTCAGCATTGCTACCTGAATACCAAACTCCAGGCCAGACTCAGGAAGCAAATCAGTCTTTAATTTATCTTTTAATCTATCGACAATAGCTTTTTTGACTATCGACTGACAGCTGCGCACACTCATTAGAGTAGATTTGACACATTTACCGCTGACATTTATCTTACCGTCCTTAGGTATCCAATCTTCCCAGGGAAGTACCTTTGTCCCGTCAAAAAGCTCGCCGAAATCAAATGCTTTAAATTCACCTATTTTTAAGAGTACTCTATCGGCAGTTCTTAGATTTATATTTAAACGCGGGATATCAGCTAAGTTAGCGTCGAATTCCACTCTTCCATCAGCACCGGTCGTGTCATAAAAGCCGAGATTGCTAAGCTCACGCTTAACCATAGCTTCCAGCCCGAATGTCGATGTAGCAATAAGTCTAACTTTATCCATTTTTTAGCTTTCAGTTTTCAGAAATCAGCTATCAGCATAATTAGGACACCAGGGCTCCAACGTTGCTGTCACCAGAGCACCAGTCACAAGAGCACCGGTAAAAGCTTTAAACTTGCGACGAGTGATCTTGTGTACTTGTACTCCTGTGTCTTGTGCTCATGTGTTCTTGTGCTAGTGATCGCGCTAAAGGCTGATAGCTTAGGTCTAATAATTAATGTTTCAGGCGGGAAGCATAGGCAAACGGCAAAAAATACCTTTTCCATAATATTTCGCTAGACTTAAATTCATTTGTGCCGATAAAAAAATCTACCATAGTTTCGCGTATACGAGCCAGTTCTTTAAGGCGCGACATCTCACTGACTGCATCCAAAGAAAGATCCAATAATTCCAATGCACGCTCAAGAGCTTTTTGGCTTAAAGAAGCATTATTCTTTGCTCGCCAGTTTAACGCCCTTTCAACCTCGCTACCGATATTTGCCATCTGGTCCACAAAAGACATTTCTTTCCAGCGTCCAGCGGCAAGATCTTTATGTTGAAGACTCATTTTTTACCTTTTTTGCTACGATTTCCAGAATTTTTTTTCGGATTGATAGGTCATCTACGCTGCGGCTTTTATTGCCTTGAGATGGGCGGATATTAATTAAAGAATCAAATTCTACAAAATCATCCCCTTCAACAACTGGATAAAAATTGATTCCCCAAAGATTTTTCTGCTTCGAACCATCCTTAATAAGTAATGCCTCAAGATCCGAATGAAGTTCAGCATCAAGAGCTATAATCTCTCTATCTATATCAACAACAGCCTTAACCATATCCCCAAACATCGCTTGAGCCATCTGGTTTAATTCATTAAGAGTTATAAAATCTATTATTATTTTCATAAATAAATTATACCTTAGAGGAGGTTTTACTGCAAGCTTTAAAGAAAAAACAGGTTTCCATGAGATTAATCTCTTGGAAACCTGTTCTTTTTTTATACTACAAAAGATAAAATATTATCTTTTTTTGGATTTTTTCTTACCGCCTCTGACCATCTTTGCCTGGGAAACGTCACCCTGCTTATCGAGGAAATAGAGATATCCTTTTTCTTTCTTTACGCCAACCTTGGCTACTTTCTGAGGTTTGCCGCCTTTCTGCTTGCCTCTTGCCATCTTAGCCTTGGAAACGTCTCCATTCTTATCAATGAAGTAAAGGAAACCCTTCTCCCTTTTTACTCCTACCTTAGCTACTTTTGTTGCCATTTATGAATCACCTCCTTTATTTTAGGTGTCATGTTTAAGGTAGTTTTGCTCAAAAAGCAAAACTAACCATAACTACCTTATTTATTGCCCTTAACCATTTTTATAAAATTGTTAACGGATCTATCATAGGTCGATTCAAATGAACTATTAAAAAAGCATGCCGGTATTTCGTTGTTACTTCTGTGATAGCTTACGCATTCACAGCAATATCCTTTTCTGGAACAGGAAGAATAGGTACAGGCGCACTTTTCTAAATTCTTTTTATAATTTTTGCACGAATCCATCTTATTATGTTCCTATCTTAACAAAACTTGTCATATCTTTTAACTTAGCTATCGCTGAAAGCATTGCCAAGGCGCTTGTTTTGGGATTTTCTTTAGACGGCTCGTTGATAGTTGTTGCCATGAATTTACCAAAATCCCCTTCCACTTCCACCTCATGCGTATTTTTAGTATAAATTGGCGAAGTCACGATCCTTACAATAGTCTTGGAACTTCCTACACCGCACATAGAAAGAATTGCCGCTACATTTATATTCTGCGGAAAATATTTTACCGCCACTTTAGCGTTACCTTCAAAGATCAGGGTTTCTTTTTTTATTTTAGTCACATCAATTTTCTTTATAGCCAAATACGGCGCCCCGACTAAACCCCTGGGCGGCTTTCTCGTCGTAAGCCTCACACCGGTAATCCTGCCTATTTTAGCAGCCTTAAGGCCGTCCAAACCGCAAATTGCGCCGCTCGGAATATGAATATGACAGTTATTATTTTTGCACAGGACCTCAAGTATTTCCATTTTATCAATCAGCCCGCCGACGCTCATAATAAGAGCATCTTTTCCGGCTAAACATGCAAGTTTTGCAACCTCGAACGAAATCTTCATTGATGCCGCTTCTATGACCAGATCCGATTCGCTTATAAGATCCACAAGATCGTAAACCCTAACAATCGGTTTAAGCTTTTTTCTAAGTATTTCTGCGCTAACTTTATTGGAATCAGAGACCCCAATAACAGTAAAGCTCTTACAAAAATCTTTATTCTGCAATTTAAGGGCTATGTAAGAACCTATAGCGCCACAGCCGACAATCCCGACTTTGATGACTTTTTTAGTATCCAACAAGTATAGACCCGCTCTTTTCCTTTGAAACTTCCAGCATTCTGTTTAGGGCTATTTCGGCTTTTAGCCTGATATCCTCAGGCACCTTTACCTCATAAAGATTCTTTTCCAAAGAATGCGCTACCCAGCCAAGCGTAGTAAGCTTCATGCTTGGGCATATTAGATGCTCTGTGGGCAGATAGAAGATCTTATCGGGATTTTCTTTCTTTAGCTTGTAGAGCATGCCGCTTTCCGTGCCAATAATAAATTCTTTAGCATCAGACTTTTTAACATACGCAAACATTCCTCCGGTGCTGAGCACCTCATCGGCCAAAGCCAATACTTCAGGCATGCATTCCGGATGAGCTACAAACTTGGCTTTTGGATGGGCTTTTTTAGCCTCTATTACATCCTCTTCCTGGACCCTTATATGTGTGGAACAAAAGCCTTCCCAGAGAATGATCTCTTTATTGGGTAATTGTGACTGCACGTAACGGCCGAGGTTTTTATCCGGAACGAAAATTATTTTTTTGAAATCTTTGAGGGACCTCACTACTTCAACTGCGTTACTGGAGGTACAGCAGATATAGCTTTCGGATTTTATCTTTGCAGATGAATTCACATAGCAGACAACAGCAGCATCCGGATGCTCTAGTTTTTTCTGCCTAAGTTTTTCTACTGTCACCATGTCAGCCATGGGACACCCTGCTTCTTTAACCGGCAACAAAACAGTCTTTCCGGGATTTAATATTGACGCACTCTCCGCCATAAAATGAACTCCGCAGAATACTATGAGTTTGGCGCTTGTTCTAACAGCTGCCTGGCTTAGCGCAAGAGAATCCCCGCTGATATCAGCGATATCCTGAACCTCATCTCTCTGGTAATTGTGCACTATTATAACGGCGTTCTTTTCTTTCTTCAATTTAAGGATCTTCTTTTTCAGATCCTCATTATACGCCTTATCGTCGATCTCTTTATAATGCATCTATTTTTTTATCCTTTTGATCTTATTTTTACTGTCCACAAAAACTACTTTTGGTTTTCCTTTTCGGGCTTCTTCGTCATTCATAAGCCCATAGGCAATTACAATAAGCTCATCCCCTACATCCGCCCACAACGCCGCCCCGCCATTCATGCAGATGACGCCAGAATTTCTTTTGCCCTTCAAGGCGTAGGTCTCGATCCTGGAACCATTATTTAGATTTACGATCTGGACCCTTTCATTGGGCAATATATCTGAAGCCTCAAGAAGGGCCTCATCAATAGTAATTGATCCCATATATCTGATATTTGCCTTAGTCACGCGGCATAGATGAATTTTAGATTTACATACGATCCTTAACATATTTTCCTTTCAATTTAGGCATTCAAAACTGTATTATCGATCAATCTGGTCTTCCCTATATAAACTGCCATTGCCAAAAGCGCCTTACCTTTTAAGCGCTTCACCTCTTCGAGATCATCCATATTAACTATGCTGATATAATCTATTTTGGCGCTTTTCGCCTCTTTTAAAATATAACGGCGAAGTGTATTGATTATCGACTTAGCATCCCGGATATTCTTTTTAACCAGGACTTTTGCTAATTTTAAGGATCTGTTTATTGCCAGAGCGTCCATATGTTCATTCTGGGTTAAATATCTGTTTCTGGAGCTCATAGCCAGGCCGTCTTTTTCCCTGACAGTCGGCAATCCCCTGACAATAACATCGAGATCAAGGTCCTTTACCATTTTCTTAACTATCAAAAGCTGCTGGGCATCCTTCTGGCCGAAATATGCGATATCGGGCTTAACGATATTGAATAATTTCAAAACAACGGTTGTTACTCCCCTAAAATGTATCGGCCTTGTCTTTCCGCAGAGAGCTTTTGACATCTTATCTACATAAGTATATGTCAGATATCCATCCGGATACATATTTCCGGGTGTCGGATAAAAAACCACGTCCACATCATTATCTTCCAATAACTTTTTGTCCCCGGCAAATACTCTCGGGTATTTATTAAAATCTTCTTTTGGGCCAAACTGAACAGGGTTTACAAATATACTAACCACTACCTTGTCGCATTCGCTTTTAGCCTTTTTTATTAGACTGATATGGCCCAAGTGAAGAGCGCCCATCGTCGGAACTAAGCCGACCACGAGGTTCTTTTTTTTAAAAGAGCTGGCAAGTTTTGCCATTAATTTAGGGCTTTTTGCAACTATCATATCTTAATCCAATTCAGAACTTAACCAAATCAGTATACAAATCCACAATCTTTCTATTTAGCACCGGATGAACTAATTGTTCATTTAATTCTGCAAAGCCCTTCAGCACAAACTCCCTATGATGCATCCTCGGATGAGGGATCACGAGATCTGGATCATTCAGGATCAGTTTATTGAATATGAGTATATCCAGATCCACTGTCCTCGGTCCGTCTATCTCAGTTTTTACCCTGCCAAGGTCCTTTTCAATCACCTTACAAATATCAAAGAGTTCTTTGGGTTTAAGACTAGTATCTATCTCAATGACGCCGTTCAGAAATTTTTCCTGGCCTTTAGGACCGCCTACCGGTTCTGTCTCGTATATACTGGAGACCCTTAATACGGTCAATTTAGGCGTTTCAGAAAGCCTTGTAATAGCGCTATCGATAAACTTTTTTCTATCGCCGAGATTTGAACCTATTCCTAAATATGCTATTGTCAAATTATCCTATGACCTTTTTTATTCTTGCTACTGCCTCTTTTAGCCTATCTTCAGAAACCGTAAGAGCGAACCTGATAAACCCTTCACCGCTGTCACCGAAACCATTGCCGGGAGTAACAATAATATCAACCTTTTCTAAAAGAAATTTGGCAAGGCTTGTAGATGTATGACCATTCGGAACCTTCATCCATACATAGAAAGTTGATTTCGGCTTATTTACTTTCCACCCCGTAATGCTATTTAACCCATCTACCAGAACATCGCGCCTGCCCTGATAAATAGGATTTACTTTCTTTAAATGCTCTTCAGATTTTACTAAAGCAACAATTCCTGCGCGCTGTATCGCAGTGAAAATTCCGGAATCGATATTGGACTTTACCTTCGCTAATCCCTCCACAAGGCTTGCGTTACCGCAGGCAAACCCGATCCTCCACCCGGTCATGTTACATGTCTTCGAAAGCGAATGAAACTCTATTCCCACGTCCTTAGCACCGTCAAACTCCAGAAAACTCTTCGGCTTATATCCGTCGAAATTTATCTCAGTATACGCAGCATCGCTTAACACTATGAGGTTATTTGATTTTGCAAATTTAATAAGGTCTTTATAAAAATTATCCGGAGCGCATGCCGTGGTAGGATTATTCGGATAGTTTACATAGATCAATTTAGCTTTTTTTAATACTGCCTTATCTATTGCGCCAAGATCCGGCAAAAAACCGTTCTTTTCCAATAAAGGCATAATATGCAATTCCCCTCCGGCGAATATCGTACCGCCCTTATAAGGCGGATAACATGGATCCGGAACCAAAGATACATCCCCCGGATTAATAAAAGCCAAAGGAAAATGCGCAATACCTTCCTTAGAGCCTATCAAGGGAAGGATCTCATTGGCTTCGTTAAGTTTAACCTCGAATCGCTTCTTATACCAGTCCTTTATCGCAACCCTCAGGTCCAAAAGCCCCGCGTCAAGAGCGTATTTATGGTTTCTTGGATCTTTGGATTCTTTATTCAATTCATCAATAACAAAATCAGGTGTGGGAAGGTCCGGGTCTCCGATACCGAGATCAATAATATCCCTGCCTTCTGCCTTTGCCTTATTTTTCATCCTGTCTATTTCAACAAATAGATAAGGTGGTAGCTTCTTTAGTCTATCTGATTTTTCGAACATGTTTTTCCCTTAAGCTTTCAGCTCGCAGCCATCAGCTATGAGCTATGAACTATGAGCTAAATCTAGCTCGCTTTTAAAACATCCTTCATTGTAAAAAGCCCTGATTTCTTATTCTGTAAAAACTTTGCAGCCCTTATTGCGCCCTGGGCAAATGAATCCCTTGAATGCGCTCTATGAATAAGCTCTATCCTCTCGCCCATCCCACAGAACATTATATTGTGCTCACCGACAATATCTCCGCCTCGGATCGCATGGATACCGATCTCATTTTCAGGCCTTTCGCCAACAATACCGCTTCTTCCGTACGTTGCTACTTTAGATAAATCTTTTTTCATGGTATTAGCAATTATCTGAGCAAATTCTTTGGCAGTTCCGCTTGGTGCGTCTTTTTTAAATCTATGATGAGACTCAATGATCTCTATATCATAATCTTTGCCCAACCTTTTTACGCACTCTTCTACCAATTCGAACAAAAGATTAACCCCAAGGCTCATATTCGGAGAAAATACTATTGGGATCTTCTTGGCGGCGTCTTTAATCTTTGTAATCTCATCCTCTTTCATACCAGTTGTTCCGATAACAATACCAACACGGTTTTTCTTAGCTATTTCAAGATCATTGAGAGTAGTCTGAGGATTAGTAAATTCAATTATTACATCGGCTTTTTTTAGGGATTTTTCAAGCTTATCGGTAACATTAATGTCTAAAACTCCCAAACCAAGAACTTCACCTATATCTTTACCCAAAAAGGTATGCTTAGGAGCTTCGATGGCACCAACTATTTCAACTTCTTTATCAAAATTGGCAAGTGATATTATACGCTTTCCCATCCTGCCCATACATCCGGTTACCACGATATTAAGCATATCTAATTCCTCCAAATTTACCTGCATATTTAGTCCTAATGTCCCGGGCTAGTACACATCCCGGGCGAAGGACCCCATCCATAAAATATATATGAACTTAGATCAATTTATAGCTTTTCATTACTTCCTTAAGCTTAGCGGCATTCGATGGCTGCATTTCGCATAATGGAAGCCTAAGATTAGGTTCGATCAGGTTCATCATACCCATAGCCGTCTTGACGCAAATGGGATTTGTCTCTATGAACATGGCTTTTACCAGAGGCAGAAGCTTATAGTGAAGCGATTTAGCTCCCTCTAAGTCTCCTTTTAAAAATTTGGCCACCATGTCCGCTACATCCTTTGGGACAATATTCGCCACAACAGATACAACTCCTTTTGCACCTACAGACATCATCGGAAGCGTAAGGGAATCATCCCCGCTTAAAACAGTAATATCGCATAATGAGAGTATCTGGCTTACCTGGTCCAGGCTGCCGCTGGCTTCTTTGATCGCAACAATATTATCAATTTTATTGAGCCTTGCTACAGTATCTGGAAGTATAGAGATTCCGGTCCTCGAAGGAACATTGTAAAGGACGATGGGAATATTCACTCCTTTTGCAATTTTTTCATAGTGCCTGAATTGCCCTTCAGGCGTTGGCTTATTGTAATACGGTGTTATCAAAAGAGCGCTGTCTGCCCCGGCTTTTTTTGCGTAAGCAGTCAACTCCATCGCTTCTTCCGTACTATTGGATCCGGTACCTGCCATAACATGGACTCTTTTATTAATTACCTCTACAGCGAGCTTTATGATATGCTTCTGCTCTTCGTGATTAAGAGTAGCGGCCTCTCCTGTGCATCCGCATGGGACAATACCGTCTGTACCGTTTTTTATCTGAAACTCTATCAGCTCAATATATTTTTTTTCGTCCAGCTTCCCGTCTTTATTAAAAGGCGTAGCCAGAGCGACAAATGACCCTTTCAAATTCATATAAATATCCTCCCGTCATACACTAAATTAGCTTTTCCCTCAAGGTAAACTTCGCTAACAATCCCTTCGGATTTTTTAAAATAAACTTTTAAGATCTCCCTGGACCTTGTATGGACAGAGATCGGGGAAATGCAGTTTTTTAATAACCCGCTTACTAAACTGCTAGCCACGGATCCGGTCCCGCAGGAAAGCGTCTCGTCCTCAACGCCCCTTTCGTAGGTGCGAACCAGAATATTTTTGGAATCGATTATTTCAATAAAGTTAACATTTGTACCATAAGGCCTGAACTCTTCATGAAAGCGCGTCTTCTGGCCCAAATGCTTTACGTCTGTAGAATCTATATCCTCAACAAAATACACAGCATGCGGAACGCCGGTATTAACGAAGCTTACTTTATGGATGATACCGTCTATAGAGATGTTGAAGTTTACTCTCAAAGATTTCGGTTCGGAGATGCCGATCCTTACAAAACCATTCTTTAATACATTTGCGTTTAATATACCTGCTTTAGTCTCAATAACCATATCAGCTTTAGCGATCTTATTTCTGAAAGCATACATGGCTATGCACCTGAGGCCGTTCCCGCACATATCGGCCTCAGACCCATCCGGGTTAAAGATCCTCATTTTAAAATCCACATTCTTAGTTTTAGATCTTTCTAAAACAAGTATCCCGTCCGCCCCGATAGAATCTTTTACTTTTGTGAGACGCTTGGCTATAAGCGTTAATGACTGCCTGATTTTTTTTGACCTATTGTCAATAACAATAAAGTCATTGCCGCTGGCTACGGCCTTTGTGAACTCCAGCATAAAACATCTTTTTGTTTTTTTCATATTAAACCTTTGATTAGCTTGAACCCGCCAGGAATGATCTGGTTTTTAAAGAGGTCCCTGACAGACTCTCTTTTTCTTATTAAAAAGAATTCATCCTTATTTACCATAACCTCAGCCACTTTTGGACGCATATTATAATTACTGGACATTGAAAATCCGTATGCCCCTGCTCCCATAACTACCAATAATTCACCCATCGCCAAAGGCGGCATAGGCCTCGCCTTGGCAAGGAAATCACCGCTTTCACATATAGGCCCGACGATATCTACGGATGTTTGCTCTGCGTTATTCTTCTCTATGGCAGTAACTATGCTGTGATGGGCTCCGTAAAGGCTTGGCCTGGCCAGATCATTCATTCCGGCATCAACAATAATAAATTTTTTTAGAGGCGTTTCTTTAATGTAGAGGATCTTTGTAACCAAAACACCGCTGTTCCCTACAATAAATCTCCCGGGCTCAAGGATGATCTTTAATTTAGATGATTTAAGAAGCGGTAAAACATTCTTTGCGAATTCATCTGCTGTCTGGGGTTTTTCCTTGTCATAAATAATACCTAATCCGCCGCCGATATTAAGATACTCGAGTTTCAAATTTTCACTTTTGATAAAATCGAGGATCTTAGCAATAGCATCAACAAATGGCTTAGATTCAACTAATTGCGAACCTATATGGATATGAAGCCCTGCGATAGTAATATTCTTAAGGCGTCCGGAGTCATGGATAATATTTTTGGCAGTTTCAAGATCGATCCCGAATTTATATATAGCTTCCCCTGTAGTGATATATTTATGAGTATTAACCTTAATATCGGGATTGATCCTTATCGAAACTTTTTGTTTTACTCTTAAGCTCTCCGCAATACTATTGATAACCTCAAGTTCAGGCAGCGACTCAACATTAAAAAGAAGTATTCCCATCTTAATAGCTTCTTTTATCTCGTCTTTTCTTTTACCGACACTGGCATATACAACTTTTTTCGGGTCTACACCTACCATACGGCTGGCTTCCAGCTCACCTCCGGAAACTATGTCAATACCTGAACCGGCCTTAACCAATGCGCTTAAGATAGCAAGGCTGGAATTTGCTTTGGCAGAATAACAGATAAGAGGCTTAACTGAAGCGAATGCCTTCTCAAGTTTTTTGTAGTGATCGATCAGAGTGTTATAGCTATAGAGATAAAAAGGCGTGCCGACCTTCTTGGCTACATCCTGTATCCTTACGTCTTCAGCATAAAACTCGCCGTTTTTGTATTGAAATTGGTGCATACTATTTAACCGTCAATGTCTTTCTTCTTACGGATCTTTTTGACTCGATGGAAACTTCGGGATCGAGCAATTTAACCACTTCCTTTTTTTCCAATTTTTTGGAAAATTCTTTAAGTTTTGCATCGCTGAGGTCTTTTATGGAAAACTTCTTACCCGCCACAAAACTTATAAGCTTTCCAATAATATCATGCGCATCCTTAAAGGCGACGTCTTTTTTTACCAGATAATCGACTAAGTCAGTAGCATATAAAAATTCGTTATTCAGTGCTTTTTTCAGATTCTCTTTTTTAAATTCTATGTTTTCCATTAACTCGCTGAATACCCCCAATTCCGACTGAACTATCTCAAACGAACTAAAAAGCGGCTCTTTATCGTGCTGCATATCGCGGTTATAGCTTAGAGGAAGCCCCTTCATCATTGTAAGCACGCTCATCAGATTCCCGTACAATTTTCCGGCATACCCCCTTGTTAGTTCAAGCACGTCTGGATTCTTCTTATGAGGCATTAAAGAACTGCCGGTACAGAAAGACTCATCTATGTCTATATAATCAAACTCTTTTGTCGACCATAAAATAAAATCTTCCGACAACCTGGATAGATGCATTCCTAAGATCGAAAGCGAACTCAGCGCTTCTATGACAAAATCCCTGTCACTTACAGTATCCAAAGAATTGACTGACGGTTTGACGGAGAATTCTTTCTCATCAAAAAAAAGCTCAACAACCCCTTCATAATTTTTGGCCTCTATAAAAGATCCCGCTACGGCTCCCGAACCCATTGTAAGCACGATATTTTTGTAAATAGCGTCTAGCCTGCCAAAATCCCTTTTAAGCATTTCACTATAAGCCATCAGGTGGTCGCTAAGGTATACCGGCATGGCATGCTGCATATGCGTATAGCCGGGGCAGATAACAGATTTATTTTTAATGGCAAGATTTACTACCGCCTTGCCGAGTTTAACGATCAGTTTATTGGTTAAAGCCAGATTCTCCAGCGTATAAAGCTTTACATCAAAAAGCACCTGATCATTTCGTGATCTGGCAGTATGAAGCTTAAGCGCTACCTTGCCTACATTTTTTTCCAATAAATACTGGATATAGCTGTGTATATCTTCAAAAGATTCGTCAACATTAAATTTATTAAATTTTATATCAGTTAAAATATCATTAAGCCCGCGGTATAGCGCTCTATGTTCTTTAGCCGTCAAGACACCGGCTTTTTTAAGGACATCGATATAAAATAAAGACCCGGCGCAGTCATACAGGGCAAGTTTCTTGTCAAATTGGATAGACCTGGTAAAATCCTCTACCAGAGGGCTTGTAAGCTTGGTGAATCTACCACCCCATAATTTTTTTGCCATAAATTTTTTCTCCCGCGTTTTGCTCCAGGCGCTTGGCCACAGTTCTTTTAAACTATGAACTATGAGCCATGAACCATGAACTATTTCTTATACGGCAATCCCCATATCCTTATAAAACCTTCGGCAAATGACTGGTCAAACTTATCGCCTTCGTCATAAGTAGCAAGATCTTTTTTATAAAGTGAATTCGGTGAAGTCCTGCCTACGATAGCACACGTTCCTTTATACAGCTTGAGCCTTGTAGTTCCGCTAATCTTTTTAGCAACTTCATCAAAAAATTTGTCCAAGGCGCTTTTTAGCGGTGTAAACCACAGGCCAAAATAAACCATCTCGGCATATTTTAAAGATAAACTCTTTTTAAAATGAAAAGTCTCTCTGTCTAAAACCAGATTCTCCAATGCTTCGTATGCCGTGTGAAGAATATATGCAGCCGGGGCTTCATAGATCTCTCTGGATTTTATTCCTACAAGCCTGTTCTCTACGAGGTCACATCTGCCTACACCATTAAGCCCGCCGATCTCATTAAGCTTTTCAACCAACTGGACCGGTTCAAGCGATTTACCATTGACCTTAATAGGTATGCCTTTTTCAAAAGTAACTTCAATATAAGTCTCTTTATTGGGAGCGTCTTTGGGGTCATTTGTCCATTGATAGGCATCCTTAGGAGGTTCCACCATAGGGTCTTCTAAGATACCGCACTCGATACTGACTCCCCATAGGTTCTTATCTAAACTATATGGGCTTTTTTTGGTCACATCTATCGGGATATTCTGTTTTTTCGCATAATCTATCTCTTCATTTCTGGTCTTAAATTCCCACACTCGTACGGGAGCAATTATCTCAAGGTCCCCGCCCAAAGACATGACGGACGTCTCGATCCTTACCTGGTCATTACCTTTCCCGGTGCATCCATGAGATACCGCCTGAGCTTTTTCTTTTCTGGCAACATTCACTAAGCCTTTACCTATAAGAGGCCTCGAAAGCGCAGTCGCCAAAAAATACTTGGATTCATATACTGCCCCAGCTTTTAAAGAAACGAACGCAAAATCCTCTACAAACTCTTTTTGCAAACTCTCTATCACTACCTTATCAGCGCCCGCGGCAAAAGCACGTTTTTTTATCTCATTAAAATTACCGCCCTGACCGACATCAGCCATATAGCAGATAACGAAATAATCTCTATCCTTCAGCCATTTTACCGCACAGGAAGTATCAAGGCCCCCTGAATATGCTAGAACAACTTTTTTCATTTTTCCCCTCTCAAGCAGTATGTTATAAGCTTTAAGCAATAAGCTTTTAAATCTTTGGATCTTCTTACGGCTTACAACTTATAGCTTACAGCTATATTTTCCCAAGTAATATTAAAAGTAACGCCTTCTGTATATGGAGCCTGTTTTCAGCCTGGTCCAAAACTATCGAACTTGGCCCGTCCATGACCTCATCAGTGATCTCTTCGCCCCTATGAGCCGGAAGACAATGCATGACCAAGCATTCCTTTTTGGCACAGCTTAAAAGCTTCTCATTGATCTGAAAACTCTTAAACGCCTTCCTTCTTTTTGCGGCTTCCTTTTCCTGGCCCATGCTGGTCCAGACATCCGTATAAATAACTACAGAATTTTTAACCGCTTCAACCGGGTCATTGGAAAATTTAATACTTGCTCCCGTCTTTTTGGCTATTGCCATAGCATCACTAACAATGTTCTTGTTGGGTTCGTATTTTTTTGGTGTAGCAATATTTAAATTTAGGCCTAGAATACTTGCCCCAACCATAAGAGAATTTAATACATTATTCCCGTCGCCAACATAACTAATTTGAATATTTTTAAATGACCCGAACTTTTCTTTTATCGTAAATATATCAGCAAGTCCCTGGCAGGGATGATAAAGATCGCTAAGGCCGTTAATGACCGGCATTGAAGAATACTCGGCAATTTCTTCGACAACTTTATTGGAAAATGTCCTTACAACAATAACATCGACGTACCTGGATAAAACTTTTGCGATATCCTTGCTTGATTCCCTGACGCCGAGCTTAATATCTTCCGGCCCCAGATATATCGTATCACCGCCAAGCTGATGCATACCGACTTCGAAGGAGACCCTGGTCCTGTTGGAAGGTTTCTGAAAAATAAGCGCCAGGTTTTTATTCTTTAAAGGCTCATCAAGGCCGATCTTTTTGCACTTTAATTTCTCTGTGACATCGAAAATATAGTTAATATCATCGCTACTAAGATCTAATAGCCTTATAAGGTCTTTCTTTGGCTTATCCTTCCACATAAGATTACCTTTTATTTTTTAGTACTTCGTTTAAAATGGTAATTGCCTTGTTTATGTCGCCCTTCTTTACTGTCATGGGAGGCATGATCCTAAGGATCTTTTTCTGGGTGCAGTTTATAAGTAACCCCTTCTCCAGACATTCCTTATAAATAATATCCCCTTCAATATTTAACTCTACTCCTATCATAAGCCCTATGCCCCTGACCTCTTTAATAATAGAATATCGTTTTTTGAGATTCTCTAATTTTGCCACTAAGTACTTGCCCATCTTCTCGGCGTTCTTCAAAAGCTTTCCTTTTTCAATTGCCTCAAACACTCCTAAAGAAGCTGCCGAGACAATAGGGCTTCCGCCAAATGTAGTCGCATGCGTACCGGGCCCGAGAATATCCGCAAACTCTTTTTTGGCTACGAATGCACCTATAGGCACTCCGCCGCCAAGAGCCTTGGCAAGAGTCATCACATCAGGCTTAACATTAAAATTCTGAAAACCGAACATCTTTCCTGTCCTGCCCATTCCGGTTTGGACTTCATCAAAAATAAGAAGAATATCTTTTTCGTCACACAGGTTTCGGACATTTTGGAGATATTCTAAACTTGGAATATTGATACCGCCCTCACCCTGGATCGGTTCCATCATTATAGCTGCTGTCTTATCTGTAACACTGGCTTTAAGGGCCTCAAAATCATTGAAAGGGACATATTTAAATCCTTCGGGAAGCGGCTCAAAGCCTATCTTTACTTTTTCCTGTCCGGTAGCGGTGATCATGGCAAGAGTTCTCCCATGGAAAGAATTCAGCATAGTAATAATCTCGAACTTGCCTTTTTGATTTCCGTATTTTCTTGCCAGCTTTACTGCGCCCTCGTTCGCTTCGGCGCCGCTATTGGCAAAAAATACTTTCCCTTCAAATGAATGCTCAATAATTTTTTTTGCTAGTAATGCCTGGGGAACGGACATGTAGTTATTAGACACATGGAGCAGTTTTTTTGACTGCTTCCTGATAGCATCCACAACCTTTTTATGGCAGTGGCCTATGCCGCTTACCGCCCAACCCGGAAAGAAATCCAGATATTCCTTTTCGTTGATATCATAAACCTTTATCCCCTTGCCCTTTACTAATATTAGGGGAGTCTGAAAATATGTGGGCATAACATATTCTTTGTAATACGCCAACACAACATCTTTTTCTATAGTCTGCATTTTATTATACAAGCTCCGTTCCGATACCTTTATCGGTAAAAATTTCCAGAAGCAACGCATGCTTCAGGTTTCCGTTGATTATATGCGCCTTGTTGGCGCCACCGCTTACTGCGGTGATACAAGCCTTGATCTTTGGGATCATTCCGCCGTAAATAATGCCTTTTTTAATGAAAGTTTTTGCCTGAGGTACTGTGAGAGTATGTACAAGCTCATTATTCTTTAACACACCCGGGACATTTGTCAGAAGCGCAAGCTTTTCAGCCTGTAAAGCAACAGCTATGCTAGCCGCTACCTGATCAGCGTTTACATTATAATAGTTGCCATCCTTACCCAGACCCAGAGGTGTAATGACGGGGATATTATCTTTTTCCAATTCCTTAAGGATCTTATGGATATTTATGGATGTAATATCTCCTACAAAACCTATATCGCCGAATTTGTTAAACTTCTTAACTCTTACGATATCATTTCTTCCGAGCATCCCTTTGGCCGAACCACCTAAACCATTTATATCGCGGACCACCTGAGCATTGACCTTAGAGAGAACCTTATCGATAATATCAATATTCTCTTTTTTAGTAACACGAAAACCTTTTACAAACTCAGGTTTTTTGCCGAGTTTTTCCATCTCTTTGTTGATAGCAGGGCCTCCGCCATGTACTAAAACCGGTTTCATTCCGGCGAGATTCATGAAAATTATATCTTCAAGTACACTTAAACGCTTTTCCCTGTCGCCTATAGCTGACCCGCCGTATTTGATAACTACGATCTTGTCCTGAAATTTTTTGATATATTGCAGAGCTTCAATAAGTATCTCTGCCTTCTTTATCGCTTCTTCCATTTTTTTCCTTTAATAATATAGCGATTTGGTAATTATGCGATTATGTGATTGGGTTTTACCTAATTACCTAATCACTTAATCGCCTAATCGCTAGTTTTTATTCATACGCCGCATTGATCTTGATATATTCTTCAGTAAGATCGCATGTGTAACATGTCGCCTTGCCCTTGCCGTTACCGATCTTGATAGAAATATCTATATTTTTTTGTCTAAATATCTCTTCTAGCCTGGACTTATCGGCCTTATCATTGGAAGTACCCTTACTAAGGACCAATTCTCTGCCAATATAAATATCAAGTTTATTGATATCAAATTTAACTCCGCTGGAACCTGCTTTTGCCGCCACCCTTCCCCAGTTTGGGTCCTGGCCGTAAATGGCGCACTTAAGAAGATTTGATATCGAAACGAACCTGCCTATGCGTCTGGCCTCAGCATCAGTTTTGGCGCCAGAGACATTTATTGTTACAAACTTCGTTGCTCCTTCACCGTCTTTTGCTATTAATTTCGCTAGTTCAACGGCTACAAAATTCAAGGCTTTAAAAAATTCCTTGAATTGAGGTGAGCCAATTTTAATTATTTTGTTATCAGCCTGCCCATTGGCCAATAACAACACCGTATCATTGGTACTGGTGTCGCCATCAACCGTTATTGAATTAAATGAATTATCTACCGCAAGCTTCAGCGCCTTTTTTAGAGCGGTCTTTTCAATCAATGCGTCGGTAGTCACAAAAGAAAGCATTGTAGCCATATCAGGGTGTATCATCCCAGCGCCCTTTGCCATGCCTCCGATCCTGACAACGTTTCCGCCTATATTTATCTCAACTGCAACCTCTTTAGGAAAAGTATCTGTGGTCATTATGGCCTTTTTGGCAAGCTCATTCCCATCAATAGCCAGGCTTGAAACAAGTTCAGGTACGGCATTTACAATTTTTTCAACCGGGAGAGGTTTACCGATGATCCCTGTAGAGCATACTAAAATCGAATCCTTGCTTATACCTAAAGCTTTGGCTATTGCTTCGGATTCCTTAATTACCGAATCCATCCCGCTTTTCCCTGAACAACAATTGGCATTACCGCTATTTGAAATAATAGCGTGAACAGTGTTATTAATTCTTTTTTGGGATATAACTACAGGAGCTGCTTTAACAATATTCTTGGTAAAGGTCCCAGCGGCAATGGCGGGAGACTTAGTAAAGACTAAGGCCAAATCCAAACCGCTTTTTTTGATACCGGAGCTAATACCTGTAGCAAAAAAACCTTTCGCCGCACAAACTCCGCCTTGAATTACTTTCACCAAAACCTCCGACTTTCTATATTAATAAAGCCCCAGGGCTTCATCAAAACCGCTCATAATATTCATATTTTGAACTGCCTGCCCTGTTGCACCCTTAAGAAGATTATCAATGCAGGAAATTATAACAGCTATCTTCTTTTTTTCGTCAACTTTTACGCCGATAGCACACAAATTTGTATTTCTCACATCCTTGATCTGCGGGAATACGCCCTTTGGCATTACTCTTACAAATTTAGAATCAGCATAGAACTTAGTATAAACATTCAGGAATTCATCATTAGTAATGTGCTTATTTAACTTAACATATATACTGGATAATATCCCCCTATTCATAGGCACTAAGTGAGGTACAAACATAAGTTCAAGCTTAGAACCGGCAATATTGGATATCTCCTGAATTATCTCAGGCATGTGCTGATGTTCATTGATCCTATACGCCTTCATCGACTCATTAACCTCAGAAAAACTGATCGATAGATCAGCCTTTCGACCCGCTCCGGTGACGCCGCTTTTTGAATCGGCTATAATGGTCTCCTTTAAATCAATAAGCCCGCCTTTAATAATTGGCGCAAGGCCGAGAATAATACTAGTCGGATAACAGCCGGGGTTTGCAATAAGCTGGGCATTTTTAATTTTGTCCCTATACAGTTCAGGAAGGCCATAAACAGCCTTACTAATATTAAGAGTATCTTTATGATCCATGCCATACCAAATTTTATAGGCATCGGCCGGTAGCCTGTAATCAGCGCTAAGATCAATTACCTTAACATTGGATTTAATAAGCTTCGGCACAAAATCCATAGAGACCTTATGGGGAAGCGCCAAAAAAACTAACTCAGCTTTACCATAAAGATCGTCGGTAACCTCGCTTTTGCAGACTAGGTCGCACCTGCCCTTTATGGCCGGATAGATATCTGAAATCAATTCATCCTTTTCAATTTTTGCTGTTAAAAAAGTAACATTTACTTTTGGATGATTTGCCAAGATCCTAACTAATTCTTCTCCTGTGTAACCAGTTGCTCCTATAACTCCAACCTTTAACATTTTATTCTCCTATAAAATAATCTGCCATTTACACTACAGCATAGACACTAATTTTAAATTAAAAAACCTATTTTGTCAACTCTTTTTCGACGGAGTATTGACAAAATAGGTCTTTTTGTAAGGCTTCTAAAATTACTGATTACCTCTTAGAATACTGGAATCTTTTTCTTGCTCTCTTTTGGCCGTACTTTTTACGCTCTTTCATGCGAGGATCCCTGGTTAAGAGCCCTGCTTTTCTAAGAGCCGGCTTTAGAGTTTCATCGGCTTTTACAAGCGCCCTTGCTATCCCTAGCATGATCGCCGACGCCTGTCCGCTGACTCCCCCGCCATTTGCAATTGCCTTAACATCAAATCTGCCGCCTAAGCCAGTGACTGTAAATGGAGTATTTATCATGATCCTGTCGGTTTCTCTTAAAAAATATACCTCAACAGGCTTATCATTAATAATAATCTTCCCATCTCCTGCCAATAATCTCACTCTGGCAATTGCCTCTTTACGACGCCCAGTAGCAAAAACATTATTAATTGTAACCAATTAAACTTCTCCTTGTGATTAGTGTTATATTAAAGCGACACAACCTTCGGTCCTTGCGCTTCGTGAGGATGCTTGTCCCCAGGATAAACCTTCAGACGTTTAATCATGTCATCTCCGAGCCTGGTCTTTGGTAGCATGCGCCTAACAGCAAGGATCAAAGCTTTTTCCGGTTTTTTGCTGAGCAATGTCCCTAATGTGACAACTCTTTTGCCGCCAGGAAAACCAGAATATCTCTGATATTCTTTATCCTCAAGTTTTTTTCCGGTAACCTTGATCTTATCTGCATTAATTACTATGACACCTTCTCCGGTATCAACATGCGGAGTATAGGTAACCTTATTTTTGCCAAGCAAAAGTGTTGCGATCCTTGTAGCAACTCTACCAAGAACCTTATCCTTAGCATCAATTATGTACCAATCGTGCTTTGCTTCACCCTTTTTAATCATAAATGTCTTCATATTTACCTCTTATTGAAAGTTTGAATATAACATAAGCGTCAGATTATGTCAACAACTTTTTGTATTATTATCTATTTTTTGCTCACAAAAGCAAAGTTTTAATATTTAACTTTTAGTAGCGTTAATCCATGGCTGGGTGCAGTTGGCCCTGCTAAAGATCTATCAAGCTTATTAAGAATGATATGCATAGAGCCTTTTTTAAAGTAGCCCCTGCCCACTTCCAGCAAGGTACCTACAATATTCCTGACCATATTGTAGAGAAACCTGTCAGCCTCAATGTCAATATTAATCAGATCCCCTTCCTTAGTGATAACAATGCTTTTTACATTGCATCTTGGGAATCTTTCTACTATATCTTTTGCCTGAAAAGATTTAAAATTGTGCCTCCCCAGAAGCGCCTTGGCTTCACTCTTCATCAGCTTAAGGTCAAGAGGAAACTTGTAATTGTAGGTCTGCTTCCTTAATAAGGGAGCTCCGTGATCACGAGCGAGTATCCTATATCTATAGATTTTACTTTTGGCGTCAATCTGGGAATTGAATTTAAGTTCTACATACTCTGCGCTTTTAATTGAAATGTCCTTAGGGAGGGCACTATTAAGAGCCTTCTTTATGCTTAAAGGCGCAATTTTAGAACTGGTTCTAAAATTGCACACCTGTCCAACAGCGTGAACGCCGCTATCTGTCCTTCCCGCGGCAACAATATTTACCTTTTCCTGCAGAATCTTTAAAAGAGCTTCTTCTATAGTACCCTGTATGGTTCTTATTTCTTTATTTGCTATTTGCGATTTGCTATTTGCGCTTCTTTGAGCTTGCCAGCCAGAATAATCTGTACCATCATACTCAATAGTTAACCTGATATTATGCATAAATTATTACAACAATTCAGCTATCTGAACCGCGTTTGATGCCGCGCCTTTTCTCAGGTTGTCAGCTACTACCCATAACCACAAGCCGTTTTCTACATACGGGTCTTTTCTGATCCTTCCGACAAAAACATCATCCTTGCCGTCAGCATCTATGGGCATAGGATACGATCTAAGGCCGTCCCCGACCTTCTCATCAATTACAACGATCCCTTTTGCCTTTTTAAGAGCCTCTCTTACCTTTTCGATAGGAAGAGGCTTTTCAGTTTCCAGATAAACGGATTCAGAATGTCCGTTTAAAACAGGTACTCGGACAGTTGTAGCGGAAATTTTGATCTTATCATCATGCATGATCTTATGGGTCTCGCGGATCATCTTCCATTCTTCAGTCGTATAATCATAATCTTCAAATTTGCTTATATGAGGGATAACATTAAAAGCGATCTGCCTTGGGAAAGCACTGCACTCGCAATTACCCTCCTTATTGGAAATACATTTAGACTGAGCCTTTAACTCTTCTATACCTTTTCTGCCTGCTCCGGAAACCGCCTGATAGGTAGAGACAATCACCCTATTAATCCTGGAGAGGTCATATATCGGTTTTAAAGCTACAACCATCTGAATGGTAGAACAATTGGGGTTTGCTATAATACCTTTATGCTTAGAGGCATCTTCAGGATTTACTTCGGGGACAATCAAAGGCACATCCTTATCCATCCTGAAATCAGCTCCGTTATCAATAACAACTGCCCCAGCCTTAATGGCTACCGGCGCATAAGTAACGGCCGCACCCTTGTCGCCTTCGGTCCCTGCGAACAAAGCTATGTCAACTCCGCTAAACTCTTCCGGTTTTATCTCTCTGACGGAATACTTGACCCCGTCAACATTTATATCCCTTGAAGAACGAGCTAAAACTTTAAGCTCGTTGATCGGAAATTTTCTCTGTTTTAGAACGCGCAGCATCTCTTCGCCAACTGCGCCGACTCCGACTACCGCAACATTATATTTAGATTTTTTCATCTTTCACCCAATTTATTAATAGCTATTAACGCCGTACTCCTTACTCCGTACGCCGTACAATTTATAAATTCTTTACTACCAGATCTCCTACTTCAGTCGTTGAATATCCCATTTTTCCGGCAGCTAATGTCTTAAGTTTTGTGGTAGCAATTTTTATTACTGACTGCTCTATTCTGTCGGCTGCCTTGGTTTCTCCAAGCTCGTTAAGCATCATTCCGGCAGCACAAATTGCTGCTAGAGGATTTATCACATTTAAACCTGTATATTTAGGCGCGCTTCCTCCGATGGGTTCAAACATAGAAACACCCTCAGGGTTAAGATTCCCACCGGCAGCTATCCCCATGCCTCCTTGGATCATTGCCCCTAGGTCAGTAATAATATCGCCGAACATATTATCGGTAACAATTACGTCAAACCACTCAGGGTTTTTGACAAACCACATAGTTGTCGCATCTACATGGGCATAATCTGTCTTAATGTCGGGATACTCCTTTGCAACCTCATTAAACGTCCTCTGCCAAAGATCCCATGCAAATGTCAAAACATTAGTCTTCCCGCAAAGAGTAAGTTTTTTGGCTCTATTTCTCTTTCTTGTAAATTCAAAGGCATATCTAATGCATCTTTCAACTCCGGCTCTAGTATTGTACGATAACTGAATAGCCACTTCATTGGGCGTACCCTTATCACGGAACTCTCCCATTCCTTTATAAAGCCCTTCGGAGTTTTCCCTTATAACAACAAAATCAATATCCTTTGAGCCTTTATCCTTCAAGGGACAGAATCGCTCATCATAAAGTTTAACGGGCCTAAGGTTAATATACTGATCGAGGCTGAATCTTAATTTCAAAAGAATCCCCTGCTCAAGGATCCCCGGCTTCACATCAGGATGCCCAATTGCACCCAAAAATATAGCATCTGCCTTTTTAAGTTCGGCTATGGCGCTATCAGGCAGGGTCTCTCCTTTTTTTAAATATCTTGCGCCTCCAAAATCATAATTTGTAAGGCTATATTTAAAATTTTCTAATTTAGAAACCGCTTCTAAAACTTTTAATCCCTCGTTCACAACTTCCGGGCCGGTTCCATCGCCGGGAATCACTGCAATCTTGTAATTATGCGTTCCTTTCATGGCAGAATTAGATCTCCTCTTTTGGTGATATTATTACAACTTCGTCTTTGTTCAATTCTAAAAAATTCGTATGGTGGATCGGCTTATCTTCGCCGATCTTATAGATAATTACTCTAGTAAGCGGAATAAAGCTTTTGGTCAAGGTCTCTATATAATCAGATAACCTTGCGCCTATATGCACATGGATATCGCCTTCAACCTTAAAGTTAGAGGTAAAAGCGATGATCCTTTTTGTCTCCTTCTCTATCTTTGCCATTACCCGGCTATTTTCCTTATCCAGTTTAAAAGCCCGCCCGATACTATAATATCTTCCATAAATTTCGGGAAAGGCTTTGAAATATATTCTTCATCCGTCGATAAATTCCTGATAATCCCCTTTTCGGTATCTATCTCGACAACATCGCCGTCATTGACCTCTTTTGAAGCAAGAGCGCTTTCAAAAATCGGCAAGCCTATATTAATACTATTCCTTAAAAAGATCCTGGCAAAACTCTCGGCTATTACACACTGGATCCCTGCTGATTTGATAGCCAGAGGGGCGTGTTCCCTTGATGACCCGCAACCGAAATTTTTACCGCCGACAATAATATCGCCTTCCTTAACTTTGGACGGAAAACTCTCATCAATACCGGTCATTACATGACTAGCCAACTCCTTGGCATCTGTAGTATTCAAATACTTTGCCGGTATTATCTCGTCCGTATTTATGTCGTCCCTGAATTTATGTATCTTCCCTTTTATAATCATTTTTATCTCTTATTTTTTTAGTTTTTTCTAACTTCTGAATTCTGTTTTCTGTCTTCTGCCATTAGATCTCATCAGGATGTGTAACTTTTCCGGTTATTGCAGACGCAGCCGCGACTGCCGGATTTGAGAGCATAACTTCGCTTTTAAGACTACCCATTCTGCCAACAAAGTTCCTGTTAGTAGTAGCTATGGCTACTTCGCCTTCAGCCAATATTCCCATATGGCCGCCTAAACAAGGCCCGCAAGTCGGAGTAGAGAATACTCCGCCGGCATTGATAAATATATCGACTAACCCCTCTTTGATCGCCTGCTGGAATACTGCCTGGGTTGCAGGGATAACAATAAGGCGTACTCTTGAGTTAATCTTTTTTCCTTTAAGGACTTTGGCAGCCAGCCGTATATCTGAGATCCTGCCATTTGTACAAGACCCTATCACTACCTGGTCAACCGATTTCTTTACCTTGCTTACCGGCACCGCGTTACTAGGTAAATGAGGCAAGGATACCTGCGGTTCCATCTTATTTACATCGTATTCATAAACCTTGGTATACTTTGCATCTTTATCACTGGAGTAAAATTTAAATTTTCTTTTCGATATCTTTGATGTAGCCGAAACATAGTTTTCTGTAATATCATCCGGCTCAATAATCCCGCTTTTCCCGCCGGCCTCAATCGCCATATTGCACATGGCAAATCTATCGTCCATAGGAAGCTTTTTTATCGCGTTCCCGGTAAATTCCATCGCCTTATATAATGCTCCGTCTACGCCGATCTGTCCTATCGTAAAAAGTATCAGGTCTTTTCCTCCGACCCATTTATTGAGTTTTCCAGTATAAACAAATTTGATGCTCTCAGGGACCTTAAACCAGACTTTGCCGGTGGCCATTGCCGCCGCAAGGTCCGTAGACCCCACGCCGGTAGAAAAAGCTCCGAGCGCACCGTACGTACATGTGTGTGAATCAGCCCCTATTACGAGATCCCCGGGCATTACTATTCCCTGTTCGGGTAAAAAAGCATGTTCTATGCCGACCCTGCCCACTTCATAGTAGTGCTTTATCTTAAACCTATCGGCAAAATTCTTGAGGATCTTTGCCTGATTGGCGCTTTTCATATCCTTTGCGGGAGTAAAATGGTCGGGTATTAATGCGATTTTATTTTTATCAAATACCTTTCCTAACCCCATCCCTTCAAATTCTTTTATAGCCAGGGGTGCCGTGATATCGTTACCAAGTGCCAGATCAACATCCGCTAAAATAAACTCTCCGGGAGTAACCGTTTTAACACCCGAATGCTTCAAAAGTATTTTTTCTGTTATCGTAAATCCCATTTTAATTCCCTCTTAAATACTGCCCCAGGCTCTAGGTTCAGGGCTCTAGGAATTTACCTATGAGCTATGAGCTTGCGAGCCATGAGCTATTATATTACATTTCTTTTTTTAGCGCTATTTCATTGCAATTTGGAAAGTTAACGCATTTTATGCATTCTGTCCAGATCTTATGAGGAAGCTTCGATTTATCGATCAAGGAAAACCCGAATTTCTTAAAAAATTCCGGCTTATAGGTGAGGACAAAAACCTCTTTGATCTTCATTTTTTTGGCTTCATCAAGACAGGCATTAATAAGTTTTGTTCCGACGCCCTGTCTTGCTTTGGATTTTGCTACTGCAACAGCTTTAATCTCAGCAAGGTCTTCCCAATTTATGTGAAGCGCCGCGCATCCATAGATCTTATTACCGTCACTATATACAAAAAAATCCCTAATATTTTCATATAGCTCGCTTAAAGACCTTGGAAGCATCTCATCTTTGTCGGCATAGAACTTAACCAACTTCTGGATCTTCTTTACATCTGACATATTCGCTTTTCTAATCATCTATTTTATCTCTGTCCCCTTTGCTACGACAACGATCCCGGATTCCGTAACGTGAAATCTTTTCCTATCCTCTTCTAAGTTATAACCAATCTCCGTCTTCGGAGGTATTATGACGTCTTTATCAATAATGGCGCGCCTTATTTTGGCGTGCCTGCCAACCTCAACGCCTTCCAGTAATACCGAGTCCTCAACTACAGAAAAACTGTTTGTCCTTACGTTCGGAGAAAGCACAGACCTATAAACCCTGCCTCCAGAAAGTATAGAACCATGCGATATCAACGAATCCAATGCTATACCGCGCCTACCACCCTCTTTGTCGGTCTGAGCAAAAACAAATTTTGCAGGCGGATACTGTTCCTGGTATGTCCTGATCGGCCAATCCTTATCATATAAATTAAAAATCGGAGAAACCGATATAAGGTCAATATTTGCCTCAAAATAGGCATCTATACTGCCTATATCCCTCCAGTACTTTGCCTCTTTTTTGTTCTCATCTTTAAAATTATAAGCATAAACCTTTGCGCCATTTTTAATGGCTAGAGGTACAATATTTCTCCCGAAATCATGGTTTGAAGACTTGTCTTTAGCATCCTCTATAAGCGAGGTTATCAGAAATTCTTTCGAAAATATATATATCCCCATTGAAACATAGGCTTTTTTGGAGTCATCAGGTATTGTCTTAGGTGTATTGGGTTTCTCCTCAAAACCGTGGACTTTAAAATTGGGATCGACCTCAACGATACCGAAATCCTTGACTCTTTCAATAGGCATCTCAACAACGCCTAAAGTTATATCGGCACCCTTATTCATATGGAACTCTAGCATCTTAGAGTAGTCCATCTTATAGACATGGTCGCCTGCCAGTATTAACACATGATCGGGTTTTTCCATCTCTATCGAATAAATATTCTGATATATTGAATCTGCCGTTCCCTGATACCAGTGATCATCAACTCTCTGCTGTGCGGGAATAATATCAACAAATTCTCCCAATTCCGACTCAAAGATCATCCATCCTGATCTAATATGACGCTCTAAAGAGATCGATTTATACTGAGTAAGTATATGGATCTTCCTGATCCCTGAATTGATGCAATTGGAAAGAGTAAAATCTATTATCCTATATACTCCGCCAAACGGCACAGCAGGCTTCGCCCTATCCTTAGTTAAAGGATAAAGCCTTTCGCCTTTACCGCCTGCCATTATAAAAGTCAGTAGATTTTTCATAAACTTCAAAAGGCTGCCACGAAAAACCCATTATGGGTTTCAGGTTGTTGGCAGTGAACCCAAATTACATTATAATAACTGAAATTTAATCTGGGTTGAAATGAGTAAAATATTATATTATAAAAACGCGGCTTTTGCAAATATTTTTTTATAAAGAAATTAAAGGAAAAACCAGAGTTAATTTGAGGTTTATTATGCCATATCAGTTATTTTAAGCTGATTTTACTCTAAATAGCCGCAAAATGGCCCTGAGTGATCTCTCTTAGGTCTTTAATCTTGAGTTGATCCGAAAAATCTTCTGTAAGCACAACCTTTAATGTTCTTCTTGGGTCCGGAACAGGGATGCTATTAAGCAGGACCCTTGTATAGCCATGCAATGGGTTCTTGTATAACTCTCTCTTATCTGCTATCTCAACGATCTTACCGCTATACATGACCGCTACAACATCGCTTATAAACTCCACAACGCTTAGATCATGCGAAATAAAAAGGTACGTAAGATTCAACTCTTCCTGCAATTCCTTTAAAAGGTTTAAAATCTGCGCCTGAATAGAAACATCCAGGCTCGATACCGGCTCATCGCATACTATAAACTCAGGAGTAAGGGCCAGCGCTCTTGCAATGCCTATCCTCTGCCTCTCTCCGCCGCTAAATTGATGAGGATACTTATTCCGGCCTTCTTTTGGCAGCCTAACAAGGTCTAATAATTTAAGGAATCTATTATCTATGTCAGACTTGGTCAATTTTTCATGGATCAGTAGGGGCTCGGTAACGATCTCCTTTAAGGTCATCCGCGGATTTAGCGATGAATACGGATCCTGAAAAATAAATTGGACAATTTTACTGACAGATCTATTGCCGCTCTTTCCTGATAGCGTCAGATCTCTATTACTTATTTTTATACTTCCTTCGTCAGGTTTTATTAACCCTACGATGATCTTTCCAAGCGTGGTTTTCCCGCAACCTGACTCGCCGACAAGCCCGAGGGTTTTGCCCTTTTTAATATCCAGGCTCACCCCGTCAACAGCCTTAATAAGGCCTGTCTCCCTTTTGAAGAATCCCTTTTCAATCTTATAATATTTTTTTATATCTTTTATCTTAATCATAATATTTGTTTTTTCTAAAAGATTTTATCCGCTTATCCCTTAACCCTTGACCCTATACCAATTTATTAAACTTTCTCCGCCAGATGGCATTTTGAAAAATGGCCCTTAACGATTTCTCTATATTCAGGAACAATGGTTTTACAGATATCAATTGCCATAGGACATCTTGGATGAAACGGACAGCCTTGGGGAATAGCTAGCATACTAGGCGCCTCGCCTTTTATGGCCTTGAGCCTTTTAGCGGGATTCCCGACCGGCGGAATTGATTCTAAAAGCCCTTTAGTATACGGGTTTTTTGTATTATGGAAAATCTCTTCTTTAGTAGCCAGTTCCATAACCCTGCCGGAATACATAACTGCGATCTTATCCGAAATCCTGGCAACTATCCCGAGATTATGCGTTATGAATATGATCGCCATTTTGAAATCTCTTTTCAGATCTTCTATTAGCGATAGTATGTGCGCCTGCACCGTAACATCAAGAGCTGTTGTAGGCTCATCGAGAATTAATAATTTAGGCCTCAGCGCTATAGCCATGGCTATCATCACCCTCTGCTTCATCCCTCCGCTTAAAGAATGCGGATATGAATTGTAGATAAAATAGGGGTTATTTAATTTGACCCTTTTAAATAGATCAAATAAAATATCTTTTACCTCTTTCTTAGGCAGATCTTTGTGCGCCAGTATTGCTTCGGATACCTGCTCGCCAATAGTAAAAACAGGATTAAGGGCAGTAGCAGGCTCCTGAAAAACAATTGAGATATCCTTTCCGCGGATATTCCTCATATAGCCCTTATCTTTTTTTAATAGGTCTACTCCATCAAAAACAATTTCACCTTTAACCGGTTTTGCCTGAGCGGCTAATAGCCCCATGATACTAAGAGCAGTCATTGTCTTGCCGCAGCCGGATTCGCCCACTACCCCGAGTGTGGCATTATCTTCAATTGAAAGGTTTACATCATTGATGACATTAAAAGACTTATCAATGGAATCAATTTTTACAGTCAGATCTTTGACTTCCAGGATATTTTTCATGATTACTTTGTGGTCTTAAGCCTTGGGTTAAACATATCCCTCAGGCCCTCTCCAAGTAAATTATAACCCAGTACAGTAACAAGGATCACCAACCCAGGGAAAATTGTTATCCACCAGGCAACATCCATTGTCGCTTTTCCATCCATAAGTATATTCCCCCAACTCGGCGTAGGAGGCTGAACGCCAAGGCCCAAAAAGCTTAGCCCCGACTCTGTAAGTATTGCTCCTCCTATTCCTAAAGTCGCGCTTACCAATACGGGCGTAAGCGCATTCGGAATTAGATGCTTTGTTATTATCCTGAGGTCGCTTGCTCCGATCACTTTTGCCGCCTGAACAAAGTCCCTCTCCTTTAAACTTAAAATCTCTGCTCTTATGAGCCTAGCCACTCCCATCCAGCTGGTAAGGCCTATGATGATCATAATGTTATATATATTAGGGCCCAGGATAGCTATAACAGAAAGGATCAGAAAGAACGTCGGGAAACAGAGCATCATATCAACTATCCGCATAATAAATGAATCTACTTTCCCGCCATAATACCCGGCTACTGCACCTAATAACGAGCCGATAAGTACCGCTATACCAACAGCTACAAAACCGATAGTAAGCGATATCCTCCCCCCGAAAATTATCCTGGAAAAAATATCCCTCCCCAGTTGGTCCGTCCCGAAAAGATGCTTCAAAGACGGAGCTAAAAATGAATTTTCAACATTAATATCATTGGGATCATACGGGGATATCACTGCCGCCATAATTGCCAATAACGCAAACATAGAGACTATCAGTAGCCCGAAAATAATCTGTTTATGCCGTAATATTTTTTTCATTTTTATCCCTCAACTATCGGTTCTTCAGCCTGATCCTTGGGTCAACATATGAATAGGGTATATCTGGAATAAAATTGCCGATCAGAGTAAGTATCGCTCCTATAACAAGAAGCCCCATAACGACAGAATAGTCCCTTGCCATAACAGACTCGAAAAATAATCTCCCCATTCCGGGTATCGCAAATATAGTCTCTGTGATTACGCTGCCGCCGATTAATGCCGGAATTGACAATCCCAATATTGTCACCACAGGCAATAACGCATTCTTTAAGGCATGCTTATAAATAACTGATCTCTCGCTCAACCCTTTGGCTCTTGCGGTCCTTATATAATCCTGGTGTATGACCTCGAGCATATTCCCTCTCATATACCTGGACATACCGGCCAAAGACGTAAATGAAAGAATGAATACCGGCAGGATCAGATGCCTCAAGACATCCATGATCTTACCTAATAAATCCAGATCTTCAAATTGAAGCGAAACAATACCTGATATGGGCAAGATCCCGAGTTTAACTCCGAAAATTAGCATCAGGATCAAACCAAGCCAGAATGTCGGCATGGCAAAACCTATATACACAAATACCGTCGTAAACTTATCAAAAAAAGAATCTTTCTTTACGGCGCTTATCACGCCTAAAGGTATCGATATCAAAAGTATCAAAACCAAAGAAAGAAACTCTATTAATAATGTTATAGGAAGCCTTTCGAGTATCTTTTCAGAGACTAATCTATCGTCAACAAAAGACCTCCCGAAGTCAAATCTCGCAATCTTTTTTACCCAATCAAAATACTGTATATAAAGCGGTTTATCAAAACCGCTTAGGCGCGCCAGACGTTCCCTTACCTCCAAGGATACCTTGGGATTAAAGTCCTGCATAGGGCCGGGTTTGCCTGGGGCAAGATGGATAATAAAAAAAGAAATTAAAGTAATCCCTATCAGTAGAGGAACCAGATAAACTATTCTTTTAAAAATATAACCTATCACTTTGCATACCTCTGCATCGGTTTTGGAACATACCACTTAATGAAATTATACTCGATTCCGGCCGGAGCTACTTCAATTCCTTTAAATCTTGAACTTACCACAGGAAGACTATAAGGAACATACAAAAAAATGTACGGGGCATCATCATAAAGTATCTCCTGGACCCTATGGTAGTAACCGGCCCGCTTTTTTTCATCAAACTCGCGTCGTGCCTCCAGCAAAAGATCATCAACTTCGCTATTGGCGTAGCTTACAAAATTAAATTCACCTTCTTTGGTCTTTGAAGAATGGAAAATATCATAACAATCCGGGTCTTTGGATAAACTCCAACCCAATATTACCGCTTCAAATCTTCTCTTATCAATAAACTCGGAGACAAATACTGCCCATTCAATAACTCTGATATTTATTTTTATGCCTATTTTCTTTAGCCGTTCCTGTATGATCACGGCAGTCTGCATCCTTAGCTCATTCCCTTGATTGGTAACTACGGTAAATTCAAATTTTTTGCCGTCCTTTTCCAATATCCCGTCATTATCTATTTCCACCCAGCCGGCATCTTTGAGTAATTCTTTTGCTTTATCAGGGCTATACTCATACGGTAAAACATCTTTATTATATGCCCACGACTCAGGCAAAAATGGCCCAGAGGAAACTCTACCAAGCCCCAGTAAAACAATATCTATAAGTTCGCTTTTATTTATGGCATAGTTTATGGCCTGCCGGACCCTTTTATCCTTAAATTTCTCGTTTGTCAGATTGAAGCCCATATAGACATAAGTAAAACCGGGATATTTGTATTTCTCGTAATTGGTATCAAAAAATTGGGTATTTGTGAGTTTTTTATATTGAAGCGGGCTAAGCCCCATACAATCAATATCTTTTGTCCTGAGTTCAAGGAACATCGTAGATTCATCCGGGACGATCTTGTAAATATATTTGTCTATATAAGGCCTCCCCTCAAAATAATCAGGATTGTATTCCAATACGATCTTTTGGGCAGTTTTCCATTCTTTGAATTTATACGGGCCGGTACCTATGGGGTGCCTGGAAAATTTGGTCTTGTTAAGGTCCTCCTTCTCAAGGATATGCCTGGGCATTACTGGCATCCCCCAGCTGGCAAGCCCGGGAGAGAAAGCTTCCTTATAGGTGATCTTGATAGTATGATCATCAATAACTTCCAGGTTTTTTACTCTCTCGAAATCCCCGCCATATGGAGTCTTTACGTTAGGGTCTGTCAGTTTCTTGTAGGTAAATTCGACGTCTCTTGCTGTAAATTTGGCTCCGTCATGCCATCTGACATCATCCCTTAAATGAAATACTATTACTAACCCCCCTTCCAATACTTCCCAGCTTTTCGCGAGATCCCCTATAAGATTAAGGTCCTTATCATATTTGACAAGGCCGTTAAATACAAACCCGACGATCTCGCTGGATGAGGCATCGGACGCCAGTATCGGGACAAGGTTCCTGGCATCGGCTATTGATCCCATTACAAAGTAATCGCCGGTCACCGGCTCATCACAATCGGCCAAAGGCAGCATAAAAAACAAAAAGACTACTCCAAGTATTGCTTGAAGTAGTCTAATTGATATCAAAAGAGAATTATTTTTTCTCACTATTTTGTGTAGATGGTGCAGTTTGGCCTTGCCCAGCTACAGGGCTAGGCACAGGGTTGACTTTATCGGTAACTTCATTCGCCGCCGGAGCTACTTTTTTTGCTGTATCGGCAGCCTGCCCAGTCCCAGAGATATCTTTTGTCCCATTAGCCGCCTTAGTAGCTTCTTTTGCGTCATTAGTAACAGGCTTAAGGTTCTTTTCATCCGCCTTTACGGGGGCCATCATGCTTCCTTTCAGCGATTCATTTTTCATGATAGAATGGGATTTTTTGCTGGACATGACCGCCAATGTTAGGCATGTGAATATGAATATTACGGCACACACTGATGTAGCCTTAGTAAGAAATGTCGGGGCAGATTGGCCAAATATCGTCTGAGTGGACGAACCTCCGAACGCCTCGCTTAAACCGCCGCCTTTACCGGCTTGTAACAAAATTACCAGTATTAAAACTATACTTACAAAAACATGTATTGCAATTATAAAACCGTATAAAAACATCTTTTACTATCCTTTCACTTGTGAAGCTGCTTCAACGATTGTCGTAAAAGTATCCACCTTCAAGCTGGCGCCTCCAACCAATGCGCCGTCTATATTAGGCTGGCTTATGAGCTCCTTTATATTTTCGGCTGTAACGCTACCGCCGTATTGAATACGAATTGAATCCCCGATCTCCTTACCGTAAAGCTCAGCTAAAATATTTCTTATAAAAACATGTACTTCCTCGGCTTGCTGGGGCGTTGCGGTCTTACCCGTCCCTATCGCCCAGACAGGTTCATATGCAATTGTAACTTCCAATATATCCTCATTCGATATGCCTTTTAAACCTTCCCTGACATGTTCACCGACAACATCAAAAGTTTTTCCTGACTCTCTTTCCTCAAGCTTCTCTCCGACACACATAATAGGCTTAAGGCCTCTTTCTATGGCATACATGACTTTTTTGTTAACCATTTCGTTCGTTTCGCCAAAATATGCCCTTCTTTCGGAATGGCCTATTATCACATATTCACACCCGGCATCTTTGAGCATGATAGGAGAGATCTCTCCGGTAAAAGCACCCGTATCGGCAAAGTACATATTCTGCCCGCCGAGTTGTATATTAGAATCCAGCACGATCTCCCCGACCTCCGCCAGAGCGGTAAATGTCGGGCAGATAACTATATCTACATTCTCGATCTTATACAAATTTCTTTTTAGACCATTGGCAAGCTCAATCGCTTCAACAATGATCTTATTCATCTTCCAATTACCAGCAATTATCGGACGTCTTTTCATTATCAATAAATACCTTTCTAATAATTATTTATCCTGTAATGCCGCTATACCAGGAAGTACTCTTCCTTCCATATACTCAAGGCTTGCGCCTCCGCCAGTGGATATATGCGACATCTTATCTGTTAAACCAAATTTGGCTATACATGAAGCCGTATCGCCGCCGCCTATTATTGATACTGCTTTAGAATTTACTACCGCCTGGGCAACTCCAAGGGACCCTTTATCAAACTTATCCATCTCAAATACGCCCATAGGCCCGTTCCACACAACTGTTTTTGCCCCGACTAACGCATCAGAAAAAAGCTTTACGGTCTTTGGGCCTATATCTAAACCAAGCCAGCCGTCTTTGATATTAACACCGCTTGAAATTTCCGTATTGGCGTTTTTGTCAAACTTATCAGCCATAATATGATCTACCGGCAATAGCAGCTCGACGTTTCTTTTTTTGGCTTCCTCAAGGATGTTTTTTGCAATATCAAGTTTATCTGCTTCAACTTTTGAGGCTCCGACATTTTGGCCGGTAGCCTTCATAAAGGTATATGCCATTGCACCGCCGACAATTATCTTGTCGACTTTTCCCCAAAGATTTTTTATAACGCCTATCTTATCCGATACCTTTGCTCCGCCGAGTATCGCTACAAACGGCCTTTTGGGATTATTAAGGGCATTCCCAAGGTACTCAATCTCTTTTTCTATTAAAAAACCGGCAACACCGGGTAAATATTTTGTAACACCTTCTGTAGAAGCATGCGCCCTATGAGCAGTGCCAAAAGCGTCATTCACATAAACATCACCGAGCAATGATAATTCTTTTGCAAAATTCGGGTCATTCTCCTCTTCTTCCTTATGGAATCTTAAATTTTCAAGAAGGATCACATCTCCATTTTTCATGGATGCAACCTGTTTTTTGACTTCTTCACCGATGCAATCTTTGGCGGCTATTACAGGCCTTTCAAGTAATTCAGAAAGCCTTTTAGCTACAGGCGCCAATCTCAATTCCTCCTTTACCATGCCGTCAGGCCTGCCTAAATGGCTCATGAGGACAACCTTCGCACCTTTTTCTATGGCATATTTGATGGTAGGCAAAGCCCCTACGATCCTTGTGTCATCGCTGATCTTGGTAGTCCCTTTTTCAAACGGAACGTTGAAATCAACCCTGATAAGGACCCTTTTACCTTTAATATCGATATCTTTTATGGTTTTCTTGTTCATTTAATAACCTCGCTATATTTAAGGTGATTATTATACCACCTCGAATTTTCTTGTCAAGCTGGGTTTTGATCTGATCAAATAGAATTAAACGAAGCAGATCTATCTGCGCACAACTCTAAGATCCTTGGGGAACAATACAAAAAAATTGGTCCCTTTCCCTACTACACTCTCCACCCATATCCTGCCGCGATGAAGATCTATTATGTCTCTTGTAATGGATAAACCAAGCCCATGGCCTTCTTTTGAGGATACATTAGAAAATTTATCAAATACCTTATCTAGCTTGTCTGCCTCAATACCGGGACCTGTATCGCTGACTTCAAGGATCACCTTAGAGTCTTCCTCAAACAGCTTGATCTTAATTGTTCCATTTTCAGGAGTATATTTAATAGCGTTATCTATAAGGTTCAATAATACCTCTCTAAGCCTATCTATGTCCCCCCAGATAAAAATTGCCTTACCGGCAAGATCGGAATTAAGCGCGATATTCTTTTTTAAGGCAAGCGCCTTCGCAGTGGTGACCTCTTCATTCACAAGCTTGGTAAGATCAACGAGAGATCTTGATAGCTCAAGTCGGCCGGATTCTATTTTGGAGAGATCCAACATATTGGTAACAAGTTTCTCAATCCTAACAACGCACTTCTGGCATTCTCCCAAAGATTTATTTGTCGGGTCATTGACCGGCCCCATAATGCCGTCCATTATATTGGACATATTTATCTTTATTATAGCAAGCGGAGATAATACTTCGTGAGAAAATTTTGCCACAAATTCAGATTTAGCGCTGTCATATTTTTTAAGCTTAATGGAATATTTAACTAAATGCCTCAGGAGTTTCTTGATCACTGAATACGAAAAAAGAAACCCAAATACGGTTAAAATAATTATAATGAACAGTATAAAGCCTATCTCACCTTCAAGTATGGAGAGCGAAAAAAGCTTCCCTACCAGAATGTAGAAAAACCCAAGAAGCGGTATAATAGACATCAGCGCAAATGCCTCTTTAAACCTCTGATATGGGCTTTCGCCTAGCTCTGAAAAAAGCTGGCTCTCTTCATTCATGATCTTTTTTTCTTCTTTTTTCATAAAAGTAAAAAATAGGGGAATTCATATATCTAAATGAGTTCCCCTATTTGTCTTTCATAGTTAAGCCTTCTCTTGATTACCCCTACTAGTTATATAGGGGTAGTCGATTCGCAGTAATCTATATTTATAAATCAGAAGCTTAAACGCCCCGTTTCGCTACCCATTGGAAAAATCTACCCCGGTAATCCTTCGGATTTCCAGGTGGTAATATTTTTCCAATGCTCACGGGGTAATCAGTACTTATTCTAAGCTTTTGCTTAGAATAAGTACAAACCGATTAAAGTCCTTTCTTTACAATATATTCCATCAAATCAACTACTCTGCATGAATATGCCCACTCATTATCATACCATGAGTATACTTTTACCATATTCCCCATTACTTTTGTAAGCGGCGCGTCAACCACTGAAGAGACCTTATTCCCCTTGAAATCTATGGAAACGAGATCTTCAGTTGAAACGGCTAAATAACCCTTAAGCTTGCCTTCTGCGGCTTTCTTAAACGCAGCATTTACTTCTTCTGCAGTAGTATCTTTCTCTGTCTCAAGAGTAAGATCGACAAGAGATACGTCAGGGGTTGGGACTCTTATGGCGATGCCGTCCATTTTTCCTTTTAGTTCTGGAATTACAAGGCCAATTGCTTTTGCGGCACCCGTGGAAGTCGGGATCATGGATAAAGCAGCGGCCCTTGCGCGTCTAAGATCTTTATGCGGGAAATCCAATATAACCTGATCATTCGTATAAGAATGAATAGTTGTCATAATACCCTTCTTGATACCAAAATTATCTAAGATAACTTTTGCCATCGGGGCAAGGCCGTTTGTTGTGCATGAAGCATTGGAAATAATATTATGCTTGGACGCATCATATTTTTCTTCATTCACACCCATAACTATCGTGATGTCTTCGCCTTTAGCGGGTGCTGAAATAATTACCTTCTTTGCTCCTGCTGTGATATGGGCTTTTGCTTTTTCAGCTTCGGTAAATCTGCCTGTGGATTCAACAACAACTTCAACCCCAAGGGCTTTCCAGGGAAGTGCCGCCGGATCCTTCTGCGCCAATACCTTAATTGTCTTACCGTTTACGATCAGTGCATCTTCTTTTGCCTCGACTGTACCTTTAAAAGGGCCGAATGTCGAATCATATTTTAATAGATGCGCAAGTGTCTTTGAATCGGTAAGGTCGTTAATTGCTACTATCTCAACGTTGGCCTTTTCTTCAATAGCGGCTTTAAATACAAGCCTACCGATCCTTCCAAAACCGTTTATACCAATCTTTACTGCCATTTTCTTCTCCTCCTTGATTTTTAGACTCTACACAAAAAGTCTGTTCCCACGCCCAGTCATCCAGAAATCATTAAAGTTTTTTTTCTGAAGCTAATTGACGCTAAATATTATTCTTTCAGCAGCTTAACATCTCTCAACGTCTTAGCCGCATATTCAGGAGAGATCGGGTTTATATAAAACCCGCTTCCCCATTCAAACCCCGCTGTTTTGGTCAGCCTTGGGATTATTTCAATGTGCCAATGGTAACTTTCCTTATACATAGAACCCTCGCCATTAAGAGGCTCAGTATGGATTATAAAGTTATATGAAGGATCTTGCAACAGATTTTTTATTCTTTGAAGCGTCTCTTTAAGTATCTTGGCTAAACTCTCGACTTCGGTTTTTGTTATGTAGCCAAAATCAGGTGAATGCTGTTTTGGTATTATCCATGTCTCATATGGGAATCTCGGAACAAAAGGGCAGAATGACAAAAAATGCTCATTGTCGGTAACAATGAGTTCTTTATCCTGCATATCCTGATGAATAATATCGCAAAAGATACATCTCTCTTTATAATCGAAATATTTTTTTGCACCCTCCAGCTCGTCAGTTACGCGGCTGGGGACTATTGGAAGCGCGATAACCTGTGAATGCGGATGCTCTAAGGATGCCCCCGCCGGTTCTCCGTAATTTTTGAAGATCAGTATATATTTAAATCTGGGGTCTTTCCTAAGATCCAAAGATCTGTCACTATAAGACCAGATAACATCCTCAACTCTTTCTATGTCAAGATCTGATAATTCCTTATTATGATCCGGAGATTCAACTATAACTTCATGCGCACCTATGCCGTTAGACATATCATAAAGCCCTACGCCGATCTTACCTATCTCGCCTTCAATTTTTAGCGCCGGGAATTTATTTGGGACCACCCTCAAGGTCCAATCTGCTGAATTTGGGACATATGCTTTTCTTCCGTATGCAGTTATTTCATGCGAGGTCATTCTTTCATTGCCGGGACAAAAGGGGCATGTCCCGCCTTTTTTCTCTCTCTGCTCAGTCAAGAAATCAAAATGAGTCTGATCTTCATCAACATTTATTATTATCCATCTGCCGGTAACAACGTCACGTCTTAACTGATTCATCCCGTAAGACTCCTATAAAATTATAGCTTTTATAAAACTGTTTATATCCCTTATGCTGATTTAATCCAAAAAAACCTATGATCCTGCAATAATAGTCTTACGGGATTCATCCCCTAAGACATTTAAATCCCCAATTCCTTAAGGTATTTAGCAGCTTCTTCAGGAGGAGTCGGGTTAATATAAACCCCCGATCCCCATTCAAACCCAGCTACGCTTGTAAGTCTGGGCATTATTTCGATATGCCAATGATAATCGCTGTCAACCGTCTTCCAATAGCCCTGTTTTCTTGATCCCCTGAAAGGAGCAGAATGAAGTACAAAATTATAAGGAGGGTCATTGAGAGCGATCTTGAGTTTCATCAGAGTATTTTTAAGCACCCTGGCAAGATCCAGTTTCTCTGAGTGGCTGATCTTTGTAAAATCAGCCGAATGTTTCTTAGGAAGGATATTAAGCTCAAAGGGAAATCTCGAAGCGAACGGCGCGATCACAACGAACTCTTCCGACTCCAAAACAACCCTGCTCTCATCCGCTATCTCCTGCCTGATAATATCGCAGAATACACATCTCTCTTTATATTCAAAATAGCGCCTTGAACCCATCAGCTCTTCTTTTACTCTTTTTGGGTTAACCGGGGTAGCAATAAGCTGGCTTCTGGAATGTTTTATCGGCCCGGCCCCTGCGGCAACCCCGTAATTCTTGAAAATCAGAACATACTTAAACCTATGGTCTTTCTCCAAGTCCGATAACCTATTAAGGTAAACATCAAATACCTTTACTATCTGTGACTCTTCAAGATCAGCCATGTTGTGTATATGTTTAGGGGTTTCTACCACTATTTCATGTGCGCCAATAGCATCCATAAGATCATACATGCCTTTTGGCCGCCTATTGAGTTTACCTTCAATAACTAAAAGCGGATTGATGCTGGGAACTACCCTTACATCCCATCCGGGCGTATTTCCTTGGCTCCTTAATGAAAAAATCTCATGCGGGGTCAATGCCTCTTTCCCCTCGCAGAAAGGACATGCTGAATCGTCAATATTTGAATCTTCTTTTGAAAAATCCTGAGGCCTTTTGGCGCGCTCGGTTGCTATAATAACCCATCTGCCTACCACAGGATCTTTTCTTAACTCGGGCATAAATCAGGTTCTCCTAAGTAAATATAAAAAATCATCCGGATTAATAACTCCGATAACTTTTTTATTAGCATCCTGCACAACAATTATCTCAACTCTTGTATCCCTTACCTTGCTTAGCGCTTCCTCCAGAGTCACGTTCGGGGAAACAACTACCACATTCTTTTTCATTAATTCTTTTACGGATTTATTCAAACCCTCGATCAAAAGTTCCTTTGGCTCACTCTCGGAAGGGACCTTGGAACGCCTTACCTTGTCTTTTATATAATCATAAAAATCTGTTATCAGGATCCTCTTATAGCTGATCGCCATAGGATAATACGGCCTGCCTTCTACAAAATTCAGATGGCTTTCAATGGTCGATTGTCCAGTTACCGGATCGACTGTTAATAGATACCTCATAGAACTATCCGGAACCTCTTCCTCTCTTCCTTCGGGTATAGCCGCTAAATAAGCCAGCTCATAAACCTCATCATAAGAGATATCAAGAGCATCATAATTTTCTTTAATATAACAAGCAAGGTCATTATCCTGGTCTGAATAATTCGGTGCATACTTTTCCAGGGTATCGATCGCGTCAGCCAGAAATACGCCGATAGCAACATCGGAATTATATATCATCCCGCTAGCCACAACAGCCGCATCATCAGATTGACCGGGCCCGATTCTGTGCCTTATATAAAAATATTTTATCTCATCCTCATGGGCTTCGTAAAGCCTTTCGGGATTGATTATCAAACCATTGGCCACATAAGTCTCTATATCATCCTCATGCGCCTGATGCGCTAAAATTTCACCGTCAAGGCCCAAGCTTTCCATGATCCTGGCGTTGACTAAATAGCATTTTCCGCAACCGACTTTGACATTATATTTATATTCGGTAGTTTTACGTATCTCAGCATCATCCCTCAGGCCACCCATAAAAAGGCCCTTAAGAATATCATGCGGATTAACCTTACGAGTCTTAAAGTCAGGGATACCGAGAAAAGGGGAGCCTTTATCATTAATAAGCATGTCACGGCGCTCTCCATTAATAATCGCTTTCGCATAATCGACTATATCGTCAATGAGCGCTTGGCGCTTCGACTTGATCAAAGCGGGGTTTCTGCCTAATGCCTTTACTATATCATCTATAGAGGTGTTGACATAGGACCTCTTATGAAAAGCACCCGCACCATTATGGGCACGGCCCTCCAGAGATTGCATGAAGATTATATCTTCAATTTCAGGAGTTGTATTGAGCCTTTCTGCGGATTTTAGGATTTGGAAATCGCTTTGTATAAGTTCTCTCGGAGCAACATTTTTAATCATATTTTTAAATTATAACATATCTGACTTTTTATGCAAGAGAAATTGAATTTACCATCAAAACATATCACCGGGAGCCACCTTGTTACCTATTAAAAAGTCTTTTGATGACATCCTTTTTTTTCCTTCAAGCTGTAACTCTCTTATCAATAAACCGTCTTTGGCGCATTTTATTAAAATCCCTTTGGGGCCTGATTCGACAACTTCTCCATTCTTGAATTCAGTACCTATAGGTACCGGCACAGCGTCGAATACCTTTAAAAGCTTTCCTTTATAATGAGTATAAGCGCATGGCCATGGTAATAGCCCCCTTACCAGATTGCTTATCTCATACGCATCCTTATTCCAGTCAATAAACCCGTCGCTCTTTTTCAGTTTGGGCGCGATCGTAGCAAGTACTTGATCCTGCGAAACAAATTTGATATCAGCGTTACCGGCTATCTTATCACAAGTATCAACCAATAGCATGCTGCCCGCCTCGGCAATTTTATCCGACAGGGTAATAGAATTATCTTTTTCATCGATAGGAACTTCCACACTGGAAATAATATCCCCTTCATCCATCAGTTCATTCATCTTCATAACCGTAGCCCCAGTCGTCTTCTCCCCGTTTATAATGGCCCAGTTGATAGGCCCGGCACCCCGGTATTTTGGCAAAAGCGAAGCATGGAGGTTCACTGAATACAACCTAGGGATAGACAAAAAATCCTTTGTAAGTATTCTACCGTAAGAGACTACTACAAATAGGTCGGGCCTAAGCTCATTAAGTTTGGCCGCCGCGTCATCATCAAGCTTCGCAAATTGGAATATTTTAAGGTTGTTATTTTTGGAAAAGATCTTGACGGGATTTTCAGAGACTTTCAAAAACCTGCCGCTTTTTATGTCGGGCCTGGTAACAACGGCTACTATCTCATGAGAACTTTTCAGAAGTTCTTTGAGCGCCCTTACACTAAACCCCGATGTACCGAAAAATACTATTCTCACTATTACTCCTTAGTAATCAATCAAAAAAATGTCTGCACGATCATCCGGCCAGGGATAATTTTAGCATATTAATGCAATTCTTCAAACAAATTTTAGTTATTATTATATTGACATTAAAATTAGACAGCCCTATAATAAAATATATAAAAAGAGGATATGACATGGAACAAATACCAAGGGAAATGAGAGAAAATTACGAAAAAGCCCTTAATTCATTAAAGAGGGACAACTACGACTATGCTATTGAGCTCCTTACGGGTATTATTGCCATAAATCAGGAATTTGCTGAGGCAAGACACTTTTTAAGGGTTGCTCAACGAAAAAAATATATCGGGGCACCTCCGAGTAAATTATCGGAGGCGATTTCGAATATCATATCTATCGGCTATTTCATAAAAGCATTGATATTCAAACTCAGGAATGAACCGAGTCTTGCTATTCTCGAATACGAAAAGATACTTGCCAATAACCCGTTCAGCATCTGGGCGCTGTTGGAACAAGGGAAAACATTTTTATATATGGAATTAAGGGATTCGGCGATATACTGCTTCGAAGAGATATATGCCGTTGAGCAGAACAATATGACCGCATTAAAGAATCTGGGCAAGCTATATATAGATAAAGGCGATTACGACAGGGCGAGAGCATCCTACAAGAAGCTGATGGAGGTCCACCCTCACGACCATGATGCGGAAAAAGGCCTGAGAAATCTTGATGCACTCGGAGCTATCAAGAAAAACTATAGCGAAACTCAAACACCTAACGATTTTAAGATTGAGATCTAATACCTATACCGGGTCTACATCAATATTGACATAGGCCTTATTAAAAGACCTGGAGTCCCCCAAAATATTTTTTAGAGCCCTTGAGACTTTCAGAACTTCCCCCGTCTTTAGAAATAAATTCCAGATAAACCTGTTTTTTATCTTAAAAATAACTCCGGGGACCGGCCCCTGAAATCCATCTTCCAAAAAACCATACTCTTTAATTAACAACCCTTTTAGGCTAAGCGCAGCACTCTGGCTTATTTCGCTCTTTGAAGCCAAAAAAGTAACCTTGACAAGATTAACATAAGGAGGCAGATTAAGCTCTTTCCTAAAGGATGATTCTGCCTTATAAAAATTTTCATAGCTATGCTTTGAGCTCTCTATTATCGAATAATGCTTTGGATTATAGGTCTGTATAATGACCAGTCCCTCTTTTTTACCCCTTCCGGACCTGCCCGCTACCTGCGTAAGAAGATTAAATGTCCTTTCAGAAGCCCTGAAATCAGGAATATTCAGATTAATATCGCTTGAGATAACACCTATAAGAGTGACATCGGGAAAATCAAGCCCTTTAGCAACCATCTGTGTACCTACTAGAATATCGACCTCATGCCTTCTAAAACCATCCAGTATCTTTTCCTGTACGCCCTTTTTCTTGGTCACATCAGTATCAAGCCTGGCAACCCTTGCTTTCGGGAAAAGACGGTTTATCTCAGACTCAACCTTCTCAGTCCCTATACCCAAAAACTTAAATTGCGCTGACTCACATTTAGGACACCTCACAGGGGGCCTTTGCGTAAGGTTGCAGTAATGACAGACTAAGCTTCCTTTACCTGAGTGATAAACCATTACCGAATCGCACCTCGAACATCTAGTTATCTGGCCGCATGACTTGCAGGAGACGATCGTTGCAAAACCGCGCCTGTTCAAAAAAAGTATCGCCTGCTCTTTCTTGGCCAAAATTTTTTCCAATTCCTTCAAAAGGATCCTTGAAAAAAATATGGACATTCTTCTAAACTGATATTCATCGGCCATGTCGACAATCTTTACTTCCGGCAGCAGCCGTTTTTCAAAACGCTCTTTTAACTCGATCAATTCATATTCATTGAGACTCGTCTTATAAAATGATTCTAATGATGGCGTAGCGCTACCTAAAATGACAGGGCACTCTTCCGCCTCGGCCCTTTTAATAGCAACATCACGGGTATTATACTTGGGACTTGTCATCTCTTTATAAGAAGGCTCATGTTCCTCATCTATGATGATAAGACCGACATTCTTAAACGGAGCAAAAAGAGCAGATCTTGCGCCAATAACAAGCTTTGATCTTCCTTCCAAACAATTCAGCCATTCCTGGTATTTTTTACCTTCCGAAAGCCCTGAGTGGATAATTGCGACTTTGTCTTTGAATTTTGCCTTAAATTTATTCATGGTCTGTATAGTAAGGGCTATCTCGGGGACAAGTACTATAACATCCTTGCCGTTCTTTAATACCTCCTCTGCGGCCTTCAAATATATCTCGGTCTTACCGCTGGCAGTAACACCATGCAACAAAAATACTCTGAAAGAGCCGAGATGACTTTTGATCCTATGAAGAGCATTATTCTGCTCTCTGTTTAATTCTATTTTCGGCGCTTCGACAAAAATCTCTTCTTGAGCTAATTTAGCTTGATTGGTTTTTCTTGATTTCTTGGGGATCGCATCTTTCTTTAAACGGGATGGGATATTAAGAAAAATTGACTGGCCTATCGAGGCGCAATAGTAGCAAGATACCCATTTGGCAACATTGATCATTTTTTCATCGATCAACGGGAAAGCATCATTAACTTTTATTATCTCTTTTAGATTCCTTATATCCGTCTTATCCCTGAACCCTATTACTATCCCCACGGCGTCTCTCTTGCCGAATGGGACCGTTACCCTTTTTCCGATGGAAATATCATTTTTTAATTGGGAAGGAATTATATAATCAAAGGTTTTATCTATAGGAACATCCAGCGCAACCTCAGCAAATAAATGCAGTGGATTACTTTCAATACTTAACGATTGACCCAAAGGATCGGTAGAATTGGCGTTATTAATCATAAGTTATAATTAGTACTTTAGGATTTTAAGGAAAGTTCTCTTTTGATCTTCTTCATGTCTTCCCAAACAACCCGTTTTTCAGATGGGCTTCTTAATAAATAGGCCGGGTGATATGTCGGCATGACTTTTATGCCGTTATAATCCTGAAAATTTCCCCTGAGTCTCGAGATTGGCTGATCACTATTTAGAAGGCTCTGAGTAGCGCATTTCCCCAGCGTGCAGATAAGGTCAGGCCTTATTATTTCGATCTGTTTTCTGATAATATGGATACATTTACTCACCTCTCCGGGGTCAGGGAAGCGATTTTCCGGCGGACGGCATTTAAGGATATTCCCTATGTAGATCTCGGTCCTTTTAAAACCGATTGATTCTATGATCTTAGTAAGAAGCTCTCCCGCCCTTCCTACAAAAGGCAATCCTTCCCTGTCTTCATCCGCTCCCGGCGCCTCGCCTACAAACATAAGCTTGGTATTCAAATTACCAACCCCGAAAACAACATTTCGCCTGGACTTGTGCAATACACAATTCTTGCAGGATAAGGCTTTTACCTTAAGGTCATTCATTAACGATTCTTTTTCGTTATTCGACGAAGTGACAGCGCCTAAAAACTTTCTTATAGACGGAAATTCTTCAACGCCCGAATTTTTTTCGGTACTTATGATGTCTTTGACTTTTTTTAGTATTTCTTTTAATTCTGAATCAGGATTTTTCATTTAGTTACCTATTAACTTTAAACAGAACCTTGCAATATCAAGGCTGGAATTGGGTTTTCTTATCTTCGAAATATTATCTTTTAATTTATTCAAAAGCTCCTTGGAATTTATTAGTTCTTTGATCCTATCTCTTACGTCTTCAGGATTATTGATCTTAAAACCTGCTTTGGAATTTAATATAAAATCGCAATTCCTTGTCTCCTGGCCAGGGATAGGGGCTATAATAATCATCGGAAGGTCCTTGGCCAATGATTCAGATGTAGTAAGTCCGCCTGATTTAGTCACTATGACATCAGCAATAGACATAAGCTCATACATGTTATTGACATAACCGAAAACCTTTACGAAGTTTTTAAAATCTGAAGCGTATCTTGATATGTTATTACAAAGAATATCATTCTCACCGCAAACAACCATCACCTGTAATTCCTCGTCCATTTGGCCTAAAATATCTACCAGTTTTTCTATGGGCCCCACGCCCCAACCGCCGCTTCCGATAAGGACAGTAAAGATATCCTTCATCCCGAATTTTTGCCTAAGCTCATTTTTGTCATAGTCGATAGAAAAAGCCTTTTCGATAGGTATGCCATATACGAGGATCTTATCACCGGAAACGCCCCTTTTAACCAGCTCGTCTTTAGTATACTGATCGGCCACTATGTAATAATCTATCCCGCTATGAACCCAGAATGTGTGAGGCTTAAAATCCGTGATCACGGTCACAAGCTTCGTGTCTATCAGGCCCTTATTTTTCATATTACCAATAACTTCTGGCGCAAGAAAATGCGTACACAGGATCAGATCCGGCTTTTCTTTTATTATAAGGTCCCTTAAAGGCTTGGTATTCAGCTGATTAACGATGCGCCTGGCAAATGATACAAAAAACTTGTAAAAGACCGCATTATCCAAGAGATAGTAGAAAAACCCCCAGAGATTCTGAAGTTTCTGTATGGCTAATAGATATGTTTTTTGATAGGACTTCTTAAAAGAATTATTAGTATAATCAAGCGAATCAATAAGAGTGATATCATGCCTAAAGCCAAGCTCCTCAAAAGCCTTGATTAGACTTGTTGCAGCTTTCCTGTGGCCGCCTCCGGCTGAAGCGTGGATTACAAAGATTTTCTTATTCATTAGAAACTCCTTTGTGGACAATAAAGTCAACTGCTTCCTTCAGATCTTTCATGATCTCATCTGGCTTGTTAGCCCAGTCTTTAATATCATCGATTTTAGTCTTTCCCGACAAAACTATGATCGCCCTTAAACCGAAGTTTTTAGCCGCTACGACATCCCTTTCGGTATCACCGATAAAATATGTTTTCTCAATATCGGTATTTATATTAGACATGGCCATCCGGATAAGCCCGGATTTGGGTTTTCTGCATTCGCAATTATCCTCTTTTTTGTGCGTACAATAAAAAGTCCCGAAGATCCTGCCGCCATTCATCTCTATCTCTTTAAGCATATAATCATTTACCTTATCAAGCTCTTCTTCGGTAAATAAACCTTTACCGACGCCGGCCTGATTGGAAATAAATATTATCTTGTACCCATTCTCTGTCAGCTTTTTCAAAGAATCCATTACATCAGGTAAAAAAATAAAATCTCCGGGATTGGTTACGTATCCGTTCTTCGCCCAGCCCTCCGGATCTTTATTAATAACACCGTCCCTGTCTATAAAAACGACTTTATCTCTAGAAATCATCTAATTCCTTTCTCGTACATAATGCTACCCAGAAAAGTCCTATCGGCAAAAAATGAAGGATGATCCTGCTGGCGCTGGTTGACAAATGCCATGTCAGATTTTGCGGAGTAATAAAATAGGTCATTGTATAACCTAAAAAACATAAAATAAGTGCGATCGTAAAATATTTTTGATCCGGCTTAAGAAGATTTTTGAATTTAAGTATAAATGTCATGATAATCAGTATCCAGACAATATTCCATTTTTTCGGGCCGAAGATATGTTTCTGGTATTCATACAAAATCGGCCCTATCCTATCAAGATTACTGGCTATCAAAGAAACTTTCAAGGTATCTTTATTAATAACATCATTAGTGAGGTTAAAACAAGTCTTTACGATGACCCAAGGCGTAAATAGTACCACTACTGTGACTAAATAAGCGAAAAAACAGACCAAAGCTTTTTTTAAATTCAGTTTTTTATCAAATATTGCTATCAAAAGAACGGCCAGATTTACCAGAAATAACAAACTTCCTTCGTTCTTTGACCAAAGAGCGCCAAATGCCATTAAGGCTGAGAGTATAAGAAAAGATAACTTTTCCTTCTTGATCCACATGAATAGGTAAAGAAAACTGGCTGTATAATAAAATATCAGAGGCATTTCCGCATAACAGAAATAACCAAAATTCCTAAGCTGGGAAACTGTTGCAACAAAAAAAGTAAAAAGGATAGCCTCGCGCCTCTTGAAAAAATTTAACATTACACTGAAAAATATGACCAGAAGCCCTACATAATAGACCGGGAACAATATCTTTACCAGATAATCATTCAGACTCCCGAGAAATATGTAGACCCAGCTTTCAGCTAAAGGTAAAAGTAGAGGATAATCCGGATGGGCCGGTATGAAAATCTTCTCGGTGAACATATCGGTAAAAACCGTCCCATTTAAATAGAAAGATTTTGCTTTGATCCCGTATATTGCCAATCCATCATAGTCGCTGAGCGGGAAACTGAATGCCTTGAAGAACACATAAATAACCTCCATAACAATAATGGATATCAAAAACTTCTCTAAAAGGCTTAATCTTATTTTTTCCTTAGGAACAGCTTTCAAAACCTTAACTTCATTTCTTGTGAGAAATAAATTCGCAATAAATAAGGCTACCCATGGAACAATAATGTTAAAAATAGACCACTCGATCTTTAATATTGAATAAAAAAACTGCTCCATAGTAAGCAGTATTATCCCAAGGCCGAATGAAACAAAAATTCGTTCCGAATAATTAAGGCCCTCACGGTTTTTCCTGAAGATCGCGCTTAATAAGACGTAACCAATAAATACTGTCAGGCCTAGGCCTATGATCAATCTTATTATTGAAAATAAATTATCCATTATTCCTTATTCCTTTGGAGAACTACTCTTTTTCTAAAATAAACGAGTTTTCATCCAGCCTATTTACCAGCCTGTAGCTTTCGATCCTATACCCGGGCACCCCGAATACAAAAATATACCTCGGTTCATCCTTAATAATTCTCGGATAAAGATAATACATCATCCTTACTTCTTCAACCGGATCGAGAAGCTGCTTATTGTACTCAAATTTAAAACTGGAATCTTTTGGCGTATTTTTATCGCAGAATTCTATAAATTTATAGAGGCCCGGCGTCATAGAAAACGCTTTCTTCTCTTCGGTACTTTTACCTATGGTGGCCTTAAAAATCTTATAGTCCGCTTTTACAAATCCTCTGACAAAAAATAGCAGCCAGATAATAATCCAAACCAAAAGAATTAACTTATAATTAATGATTTTCTGCAAGTCTATTTTCATCAGTAATTCTGCCTAGTTTATAAATCTATACTTTATTATCGCCCAGATAACCTCAAAGCCGTTAAGCCAGGTTATCTTTTTGCCTTCACTGAAACTTCTTCCGTAATATGAGATCGGAACTTCATATATCCTTGGGTTCTGTTTAAGAAGCTTGGCTGTAATCTCAGGGTCGATACCGAATCTATTCTCCTTAATTGTCATATTTTTAAGATACTCTGACTTAAAAACCTTATAACATGTCTCTACATCAGTCAGTGTGGTATTAAACAAAAAGTCCATGATGAAAGTTATGAGCATGTTACCTATCTTATGCCAGAACAGATGCACCCTCTGAGGCATTCCCCCTGATAACCTTGAACCATAAACCACATCTGCCACTCCCTCTTCAATGGGTCTCGTCAAAAGCATCAGCTCTTTAGGATCATATTCAAGATCAGCATCCTGAATAGCTACAACCAAGCCTGTAACCGCTTTAAAGCCGGTCCTTAATGCCCCGCCCTTACCAGTGTTTTTATCATGAAGTAACAATTTAACACGGTTATCAAATCTAGCATTCTGCAAGATCTCCCTGGTCCCGTCAGTAGATTTGTCATCAACAACAATAAGCTCTTTAAGGCAATCCAGCTTAAGGACCCTGTCTACGATTTTGAGAATAGTATCTTTCTCATTATACACCGGCATAACAACTGATAGAATATTTTTTTCCATGATTTTCCTTAATATGTTTGGTTATAGGCGCATTGATATAGGCATTACTTAATGGCTTTAATATACATGCTGTCATTTAAAGGCCATGAAGACACTTTGATACTTTTAAACCCGATTTTCTTTAATAGCATTGAGATGTTTTCCGGAGTAAAATAAACCACATGATCCGGCGGACGAAATCCAACCCACGACCTTCCCCTCATAATCCTGTTTAATGAATTAAAGTTGACTGTCTTTAAAAGCAGGATCCCGTTATTATTCAATAAATCAAAACATTTAGTTATTGCCCCGGATGGATCGGAAATATGTTCAAGCAATGAGATTAATGTTATCCCGTCAAATTTTTCCTCACCCAACCCTAATTCAAGAAAATTTCCGGTAATCACCCTAAGCTCTTTATTAGTCTTCGCAATATTAGCCAGGTATTCGGATATTTCAATGCCGCTACAAATAAATCTTGAACTAGCCAGCTTTAAAAAGCTTCCATCCCCGCATCCAATATCTAGCACCTTGGAACCCTCCGGAAGGGATTTGGCCAGATTATCAAAAAATATTTTACTTTTATTGCGCTTAGTAAATCTAGCAAATGTGCCCTTAAGTAATCTAGAAAACTTTTGGAAGACGTTTTTCTTTTTAAAATTTCTTTCAAGGACCTTGTCTTTGGAATAATCATCTTTTCTTGTTTCATCAGATGGTAAAGGGTCTATCACAGAAAATTTGCAAGTTGGGCAAACCTTGATATCCCATTTATCAATCTTATAAATAATTTTCCAAACCGAATTGTTGCATACCGGACAAGTATTCATCTAGATCCTTATATTTATGCTAAAACTATTTCCTCAATAAATAATTACCCATTACCAGGTTCTCTAAACCGCTTCCATAGAACATATTGATCGCATCCTTGGGGGAGCATACCATTGGCTCGCCGCGTCTATTCAAAGATGTATTTATTAATACAGGTATTCCTGTTTTTTTATTGAAGATGCTTAAAAGCTTGTAGTATTTGGGATTTGTTTTAGGGTCTACCACCTGCGGTCTTATTGTGCCGTCTACATGCACCGCTTCGGGTATCTTTGATTTCCATTTATCGCTTATCTTAAAGCTTAAAGTCATGTGAAGTGCCGGATGATCCGAATCAAGGATCTCTTTTGCGTATTCAGGAAGCATTGACGGACAGAAAGGCCTCCAGTTCTCACGGAACTTTATTATCTCATTGATCCTGTCACTTACGCCTTTGGTTGTAGGATTCCCCAGTATAGAACGATTGCCAAGGGCTCTTGGGCCATACTCCATCTCCCCCTGGAACCATGCTACTATCTGGCCCTGGCTAAGCAGCTGGGCGGTTACCTCTTCTATATCTTCGTGATAGGTATATTTTACTTTTATCTTATCAAGCTCTTTTTTTATCTCATCATTTGTGTAGCTGGGGCCAAGGTATACATGAGTCATTGGCTTAAGCTTTTCTCCGAGTTCGCTTGCTACATATGTAGCCGCCCCTAGAGGAGTGCCGGCATCGCTTGAAGCAGGCTGAACGTATAGATGTTTTATAAGCGGATGGCCAAGGAGTTTTCTGTTCAGACTTACATTTAAAGCGCAACCTCCTGCAAAAGAGAGATTCCCGCCATTCTTCTTAAGAATATCGCCAAGATATGTATCAATAAGGCCTAGTGTTACATCCTCAAGAGTTTTCTGAGTAGCTGCAGCAATATGGATATACGGCTCCGTAAGCCCATCACCGGTCCTTGGCGGGCCCCACATCTTGACCATGTGTTTGGAGAACATTTTGCCGGATTCATATCGATGTCTTTTTCTTGAATAGGTGAATAAATCATTCACATGGTAAGCAGATTTATCAAATTTAATAACATCACTGAAATCCACTTTTTCAGGATTGCCGTAAGGCGCCATACCCATTACTTTATATTCCCCGTCATTGATCTCAAAACCGAGATATTCTGTAACTACCGAATAAAACATCCCCAATGAGTCCGGATATATAAATTCTTTAATTTTAGCTATCTTTCCTTCTTTACCCTCGGCAAACATCGTTGATGTAAATTCGCCGGCAGCATCCATGGTCATAATAGCCGAATCCTTGAATCCCGAAAGATGGTAAGCGCTTGAAGCATGCGCCAAGTGGTGTTCTACAAAATATTTTTTTACTTTATCGGGATTTATACCTGAACTGGAAAGGATATTATTCAGTCTTTTAATCTTATCTTTATGCCTTGATTTAGCCTTTATAATAGACTTAAAAGCATCGCTCGGCCTGCTTAACCAGGTTCTTTTAAAAAAATCCCACATCTTTCCTTCGTAGGCAGCATAGCTCCAGGGATATGCCACTATCTCAACATCGCTTGCTTTGATGCCGGCTTTGGCGAGACAAAATTTTATGGATTTAACAGGGAATTCGTTTATGGCGTGTTTATTCCTGGAAAAACGCTCTTCATCAGCCGCGGCTATCAACTCACCATCGATCAAAAGCGCTGCTCCTGGGTCATGCGAAAAAGGTGTTCCAACTCCTAATATAATCATTATTTCCTTAATGAGCACATAACTTAGGTGACCCGATGGGAAACTAAGTTATAGGTGCGAATTATCCCGAAGTGTGTGCTAAAAATTTCTTGCCTGCTATAGGCAGGCGAGGAATTTTTTAACGTTTACACGAGGGACGCGTTAACAGATTCTACTTCCTCAATAAATAATTACCCATTACCAGGTTCTCTAAACCGCTTCCATAGAACATATTGATCGCATCCTTGGGGGAGCATACCATTGGCTCGCCGCGTCTATTCAAAGATGTATTTATTAATACAGGTATTCCTGTTTTTTTATTGAAGATGCTTAAAAGCTTGTAGTATTTGGGATTTGTTTTAGGGTCTACCACCTGCGGTCTTATTGTGCCGTCTACATGCACCGCTTCGGGTATCTTTGATTTCCATTTATCGCTTATCTTAAAGCTTAAAGTCATGTGAAGTGCCGGATGATCCGAATCAAGGATCTCTTTTGCGTATTCAGGAAGCATTGACGGACAGAAAGGCCTCCAGTTCTCACGGAACTTTATTATCTCATTGATCCTGTCACTTACGCCTTTGGTTGTAGGATTCCCCAGTATAGAACGATTGCCAAGGGCTCTTGGGCCATACTCCATCTCCCCCTGGAACCATGCTACTATCTGGCCCTGGCTAAGCAGCTGGGCGGTTACCTCTTCTATATCTTCGTGATAGGTATATTTTACTTTTATCTTATCAAGCTCTTTTTTTATCTCATCATTTGTGTAGCTGGGGCCAAGGTATACATGAGTCATTGGCTTAAGCTTTTCTCCGAGTTCGCTTGCTACATATGTAGCCGCCCCTAGAGGAGTGCCGGCATCGCTTGAAGCAGGCTGAACGTATAGATGTTTTATAAGCGGATGGCCAAGGAGTTTTCTGTTCAGACTTACATTTAAAGCGCAACCTCCTGCAAAAGAGAGATTCCCGCCATTCTTCTTAAGAATATCGCCAAGATATGTATCAATAAGGCCTAGTGTTACATCCTCAAGAGTTTTCTGAGTAGCTGCAGCAATATGGATATACGGCTCCGTAAGCCCATCACCGGTCCTTGGCGGGCCCCACATCTTGACCATGTGTTTGGAAAAAATATTATTTACATCATATCTCCTGGATCTGGTTACCCAGACATAATCAGGATTGGTTTTGTAGCCTGCCTTATCATACGAAATAACTTTGGATATATCTACTTTTGATGGATCACCGTACGGCGCCATGCCCATCAACTTATATTCCCCGTCATTTGCCTGAAAACCCAGATATGCAGTAACTGTCGAATAAAACCTCCCCAAGGAATTGGGAAGATAGAACTCTTTTATTTTTCTTATTTTTCCGTTCACTCCCTCCCAAAATACAGTCGTAGCAAATTCACCGGATCCATCCATGGTCATAATAGCCGAATCCTTGAATCCCGAAAGATGATAAGCGCTTGAAGCATGCGCCAAGTGGTGTTCAACATACCTGATTTCAACTTTATCAGGATCAATACCGGCGCCCTTAAGGGTCATTTTAAGTTTTGTTGAAATCTCCTTCTTCTTTTTAGTAAAGTTTTTTATTCCCTTAAACGCTCTTGACGGCTCATCTTTCAATGTGTCAAAAAAGTGCGGCCACATCCCCATAAAGTATGCTTTGGCTGACCAAGGGAATGCAACAACTTCAACATCACTTGGTTTAATACCAGCTTTTTTCAGACAAAACTTGGTTGACTCAACAGATAAACACCCAATAGCATGTTTTTTGCGGTTAAATCTCTCTTCTTCTACAGCCGCAACAACCTCACCATCTATTATTAAGGCACTTGCCGGATCATGCAAAAAGAACGGTGCGCCTATTCCGAGAATTTTCATTATTTGTTCTCCATATTACTCTTCATTTCCCAGTACTTTGCATAGGTATATAATTGATAAAGGCTGCCTGAATACGAGACCATAAATCCCAATAACCCATCCTTGTAGCCTTTCTTAAGAAAAAATGACTTAAAAAACCTTTCAAACATTTTATAAAATATTTTAGGGCCGTTGATCTTTCGCTTGTCCTGGATCCATTTTTTTGCTTCCTGGGTAGTCTGATTATTAAGGCTTACAAAAAAATCATGAAAATCATTGTAAGAATAATGGACTATATCTTTTGTAAGATGCCCGCAGGTACCTTTATAAATCGGCCTTGGGTGCACTCCTACATCTTCGTACTTAAATTCGCCCTTAAGAAAAAGCCTGTCTTTGCCTGCCGGATACCACCCGCCATGCTGTATCCATCTCTTTCCAATATAAGTTTTAATAGGCATGGAAAAAACAACATGCGGTGTTTCCTTGGAAAGAGTCTCGATTATTTCATTTTTTAGATCAACACTGATCTCTTCATCAGCGTCAAGGCTGAGCACCCATTTATTCTTGGCTAATGAATAAGCATAATTTCTGTGAGTACCTTCGACATCCATTTTTCTCTCTACTATTTTTGTGGCAAGCTTGGAGGCAATTTCGATAGTCTTGTCTGTGCTACCGTCATCCACCACTATCACCTCATCGGCAAAAGACGCGCTTTTGAGGCATCTTGCTATATTGTCCTCCTCGTTTCTGGTAAGCACTACAACACTTAATGAGATCTTTTCCATGATAATCCTTTTTAGGTTAACCGTTCAACATTTCCTTTGTGAATCGGTTTAAGAATACTCAGCAACTTAAATTTTGGAACGCTGTCTACATATATACTGGTAAATTTCTTTTTCTTAAAAAGTACGGTTAAAGCTGATCTGACAAAAATTCCCCCCGGTGAAAAATTCTTGATCTTGAGGCCTGAATGATCTTTGAAGGTGCTTAAAATGATGCTCTTGGACTTAAATATTGTCACCCAGTGGCCTTTACTCAAATAATCTTCCGCCAGGTTCTGCATTTCTTTTTGAACAGCACTATTTGGGCTAGAATAAATAAATAAGATCCTCTCTATCTTACCCCAACGGCTCTCAAATATCTTTTTGTTCTTGTTAAAAGAACTGTTGAAACTTTTTATGAGATTGAACGATGTATTCTGTTTGTGCCATACGTATGACCCTTTGGCCATGGCGCACTTAAAACCGTACGACTGGACCCGTCTAGAATAATCGGTGTCCTCAAAATTACCCATCCCGTAAACTTCGTCAAAAAGCCCGATCAACTTTGTCAGATTTCTTTTAAAAACCATGCAAAAACCAACGGCACTATTTAATTCGATCCACTCCCCTTTAGATTCCTTCAGCCTTATAGCCAGGTCATTTATAGACTCATCAGGCCCGGGCTTAACTCCGAGATTATTACTCGCAGGGTTCAACAGTGCTATCGAAGTATTACTCTTAAGTATCTCTACCAGCTCCCCAAGCCACCCGTCAGTGACCAGAGTATCGTTATTCAAAACAACTATAAACTCCGATTCTGACGATGATATACCTATATTGACGGCTTTGATATAACCCAGATTATCCTTATTTTCTATTAAAAGAACATTGGGATCAGAGGCTTTTAACCCTCTTAAATATTCCTTCGTGCCTGCATCGCTATTATTATCGACTAAGATAAGCCTATAAGGATGATCCGTATATTTTATAATGGACTCGATGCATTCTCTTGTAAGTTTAAGCTGATTCCAAATGGGTATTATTATATCACAACTCATAGTACATTTGCCTCTGTCCCTTTTGGGAAATTCTCATTAAGATACTCTTTGATCTGAACCAAAAAACCGCTCTTTAAATTAATTCTGTATATTTTATAACTATTTTGTAATTTTAGGTAGCCAATTTTTTTATAAATATGTTCTGAGTTTGTGACTATCAGATCGTATCTTTTTTTCGGGCTTCTAAAAAGATTATCAAATATTATGACTAGGACGCTGACTTGAAAAAGTATCTTACGCCTGACGGATAAAACTAAATTCGTATGCCTTATCCCCGGATCGATCGTTTTATTTACTACTAACTCAACCTTATGCTGTCTTCTTAATAATGCACTGATAAACCCGGACAATTCATCTTTATCTAAATTACCCTTGGTAACTTCCAGTGCCAGGAATATTTTTAGCGGTTTCCCCCATTTGGCGTAAAATATAGCCTTATTCTTTTCAAACAGCTTATTCCACTCAATTTTACTGAAAATGGCCGAAAAGCTCTTCTCTTTATGGTGGACTACCTTTACTTTATTGGCCCGGGCGCAGATATATCCCTCTTTTATCGCTCGCTCGGAATAGTCCCAGTCGTCATAATACCCCATTCCGTAGGCCGTATCCAGACCGCCGATCTTATTGATGACCTCACGTTTGATAAGCATACAGAAACCCCTGCAATAATCTATTTCCGTATACCTATCATTTGATCTTGGATTATCGCTTTCCCAGGAAGGATTTACTAAACCGATCTTTTTATCACATTGGGCAACATCGATTAGTCCCCTAAGCCATCCAGGCGAAACCTCAATATCATTATTCTGGATCGATACATATTCTGATGCATTGCTCTCTTTTAGGCCCTGGTTGATAGCGCCTACCCACCCCAGATTCGTCTCATTCCTGATCAAGAATACCCTTTCTGGGTATTCGGCCGCCAAGCGTTCTAAATAAGTCTTTGTTTCCGGCTCACTTCCGTTATCCACGAGTATAAGCCTATAAGGAAAATCCGTATACCTAATAATAGACTCAATACACTTAGCTGTAAGTATCTTTTGGTTCCATATAGGGATGATTATATCGCATCTCATGAACTATACATTATCCACAAATATCTTTTTCTTGGCCAATTCAATAATTTTCCTTGATCTGGTAAGCCAAAATCTTTCGAACTCTCTAATAGCCTTTTCATCCTTAGTCAATCTAAAGTGAGTAATCCCATAGGGCAGAAGCACCGTCTTATTGTCTGCTTCGATCTTATTCAGGATTTCGATGATCTCCTTATCCGTAGCCAATACAGCTTCGATATTTTTCAATGCGGATCTGTTAATCTTTTTAGCTATATGGATGGAATTGACCTCAAAATAAACCGGTATCCTGACCACTCTTTTAAATCTTGATAAAAGTTTAGCCGCTACAAGATCATCGGTTAGTATAAAATTAAACTGTTTCTTGCCCTTGTTCTTAAAATTCCTGGCGATAAGAGAAAACAGTAGCTTAAAAAGAAATATTCTTTTACTTAATTTATTTAATCCGTAAGAAGTAAAAAAAAACTTCCTGAGATTTTGGTGTTCCGGAATTTCCAGTTTTTTTTCTAATTCCTCGTAAGATCTGCGTGTATCGATCGAAGCATAAACCCAAAAATGGACCCAATGCCATTCTCTTGCCAAGCCTAGAGATGTGTTCACATGGTTAACCATCGACTCCAGATCAGGGTTAACAACCAAATACAATATCCTGTAGAATCCGCTCCACTTTTCCAGATAGATCTTTTTGTTCTTTTCAAGCCGTTCATTCTGTTTGCCCAGGACCTTGAAGGAAGGGTTCCCGAAATGGTAGACATAAGCATCTTGGGCAACTATGCATTTATAACCAAGCTTGTAGGCACGCCTTGAATAATCGGTATCATCATAACCTCCCATTCCGAATTCTTCATCCAAAAACCCGGCCTTTTCCAAAACTTCTCTTTTTATGAACATACAATGCCCCATCGCCTGGGAGACTTCTGTATATTTTCCGCTGTTTTTGGATATCAAATCGGAAAACTGATCCGGAGAAAGGTTTGTCTTCTCATGGCCTCTGCCTAAAGGGTTCAATAACCCGAAACTCTCATCGCTTTCAGCCAATCTTATAAGCCTAGCCAGCCAACCCTTAGCGGCGATCGTATCATTATTCAATATGCAAACATAGGGCGCATCAGATCTTTTTAAACCAATATTGACCGCTTTTACAAAACCCAGATTTGTCTCATTCCTGATAATAGTAAGATTGGCAAAATAATCCGCCATCGTCTCAAGATAACGCCTGGTCGGCTCATCGCTGGCATTGTCTACAACTATAATCTCAAAATCTACCGAATCATCCTTTAATAGATTTTCAATGCAGCTTTTTGTAAATTCCAGCTGATTCCATACAGGAATAATTATATCGCACTGCTTCATGTTAATCTCCTTTTTATAAGAGCCTCTGAAGCGTCGTATACTTCATCAACGGTAATAAGGTCTAAACAATCTTTTTTTACGCATTCTTTATGCTTGAACTTTATATAACATGGCCTGCAGCCAAGCTTTTTTTTGATTACAATATGATTTGGTGATTTCGGATAAGGCCCGTAAACATTTTCATCCACCGGACCGAATATAGATACGGTTTTAGCTTCCTGGCTGACAGCAATATGGAGCGGTCCGCCATCATTGCTTATCACCAATTCGCACCTTTTAAAAAGCGCCGCCAGTTCCTTCAGATTGGTTTTCCCGCAGGCGATTATCGGCTTAACCTTCATTTCAGAATAAATTGAACTACATAAATCAAGCTCACTGAGATCCCCGAAGATTATCGCCCTGAAGCCAAAATTTTCGGATATCCTGTCAGCGACTTCCCTGAACTTACTTTTTTCCCATCTTCTGTAAATAGCATTTATGCCCCAGCTGGCGCCGCACCCCGGTACAATTCCAAAAACTTTCTCGCCGGCTTTAACATCGTTATCTCTCAGAAATTTTTCGGCCCACTCCACATCCTTTGACGATAGATGCATCTGCATCTTCTTGTCATCCGGATCGATATTTTCTATCCCGAGAAATCTCAATAGATCAAGATTATATTCAATTACATGCTTATCATTAAATCCATCGATCTTAACCTTATGGGTCAGAAATCTACCCCTATTCTTATAATCAAAACCGATTCTTTTGGGAATACCTATCAGTTTCAAATAAAGCCCATATTTTGACCCTAAGGAAAGGTCTATCACAAGATCAAACTTTTGTCTATTGAGCTGCATTAAATAGCAAAAAAGGAATTTGAGAAATTTTATCTTTGACTCTCTCCACAAAGCCCTGAAATCATCCTTCTCAAAAACAAAAATATTGTTTATATCGGGATTCCCTTCAAGTATCGGAAGCGTCCTTTTATTACAGACGAAAGAAATGTTGATATCTTTAAAATTCTTCTTCAGGATCCCGATCAAGGGAGTAGAAAAAAGAAGGTCCCCGATACCAAACGGATTCAATATTAAAATATTTTTCATTTCTTGCTCAGGGCCTCAAGATAAAGATCTTCCACTTCTTTAATAAGCCTCTCTTTGGAGTAATTATTGGCTACGAGCTCTGTTCCGGCCTTACCCATTTCTAGCCTAAGTTTAGGAGACTCTATCAAATCATAAATTCTTTGGCTAAATTCATATGGGTCCCTGTCTGAAACAAGAAATCCGTTCTTTTTATCAATCACAACGTCTTTTACGCTCCCGACGTCCGTCGAAACAATCGGTTTGCCGGAATAAGACGCCTCTATAAGAGAAACGGGCGTCCCTTCATTAAAAGATGTTAAAGCGACAATATCAGTATCCGCATAAATAAAAGCCAGGTCTTTTCTCCAGCCAAGGAATTTAACTTTAGTACCTATGCCTGATGCTCTTGCGTACTCCTCAAGCTCTCCCCTCAGCTCCCCATCACCGACAACAAGAAATATCAGGTCTTTATTTTTTAATCTGTCTGATAAGATCTTGGCCGCATCCAGAAATAATTTGTGGTCTTTTATAGCTACCAATCTTCCGATAATACCGATAACTACGGCACCCGGGGATATACCGAGTTCTTTTTTTACCTTTCCTGCCTGAATGCCTTTTTTGAAACCTGCCAGATCAAAACCCAGCTTTATCACCCTTATCTTATCCAAAGAGATAATCTTATAGATATCGCCGATCTCCTTTTTTTGAGCATCGCTGATGGTAATGACATAATCGGTAAATAGCCCAAGGAATCTTTCGATCAATATAAATATTCTAGTTTTGATTTTACCGAAATAGCTATGAAAAACATGGCCATGAAAAGTATGGATCTTAACTTTTACACCCAAAAAAACAGCAGCAACCCTTCCAAGAGTACCTGCCTTAGCGGTATGCGTATGAACAATATCGGGTCGGAATCTATTGATAATTCTGAAAAGCTTAATGAAAGCAATAATGTCGGATCCGCCTATCTGCCTGCCGAGTTCCGGGATATATTCAATATTTATATCCTTATTCTCGGCCAGATATGACATATCACCCTCTTTTTCGTCAGGCCTGCCAACAACCAAAAGCGTCTCGAACCTGTTCTTATCGAGCCCTTCGCTTAAAAGTATAGTATGTATCGATGGGCCGCCAATATTTAATCTGGCGATTATCCTCAAAACTTTTATTTTAGTGATTTTATCTCTTTCCATCTTAACCCATCATATATTCCGAGCATTATCCAGAAAAAAGTTGCCAGCTGAAGACAATAAAGATTAGTATCAAAAAAACTATGGATTAATGTCGCATTCAGCCCCAGAAAAATCCCAAAACCGAAAATTTCGGTATGATCAAGCTTCTTGACCCTAAAATATTTTAGCCCTGTTTTGTAAAAAACGAATAATAGAAATAACAAAGCAAATAACCCAATAATTCCTGTCTCTGCCCAGATCTGAAGATAACAATTATGCGCGTAGTCTTCACCTACTACGGTTCTGAAGAGAGGATAGTTAACGGAGAATGTATTGACCCCGACACCAAAAACAGGATGAGCGCTTACCATATTTAAAGCCCCGTGCCATATATCTATTCTGGCTAAAGGTCCCAAAACAAACATAAAATAAGACCTGATATCAGGAGGAAGCAAAAATATAACTATCAATAATAAAACTATAAATCCCAGAACAAATTTCCAGCTTTTTTTTATAGTGAGAATAAATATCGAGGCTATAAAAGCCATGAGCGCACTCCTTGTGTAGGTAAAAATAAGGCAGACAAAGAGCATTGATGCAATGAGATAATAATTTACCTTACTTTTCACCTTAATCTTATCCCCAAGCACCGATAACGCCAAATATACCGGAATAATCGTTATCAACCAACCGGCATAATTATTATTTATCCCGAAAGTTGCGTTGACCCTCGTTGCCTTAAAAAGCAGATTCTGCCTAATGGGGTCTATACCGGTAAAGAACTGCAAAATAGTATCAACGATCATAAGCACGGAGATAAAATTAAGTGTAGTAATAAGGTTTGTTACCTTTTCACTTTTTCTATCCTTTATAAAATAAAAAACCAGAAAATAAAGAACGATATTCCTTCCCCATTTGAAAAATAAGCCCTTAATACTTTCATTCAGATAATCAGTATTTAAGATCGAGAGGGCAGCTGCCAGAAAGATCAATACTGACGGTAAAACAAGGGTATCCTTAAAACTTGTATAGAACTTTTTTAACGAAAAATCTCGGATTTGAGCGTTTAAGTTGATGTCTAGAGACACCTTTAGCAAGCCGGATATCATAAATATCGATTTAAATACTTCAAGCAGACTAATGGCTACAGGTAGGAAAAAAACCGTCAGATAGAATGAATATTCAAAAATCGTATCAACGAAATTTCTTATTTTGCTAACCTTTAATAGAGTCATTTTCTGGCATCTTTTGCGTATCTTACATTTACCCTGCTTAAAATTATTCCAAAAATTATCATTGATATCAGAATAATAGCAGCAAATATCAGATTAAGCCCCATTGATAACTCTTTAATAAACAAAGTTGCCATACCGATAAAAAAAGCAATCATAAAAATTATTATAACGGCATTCTTTCTTTTTAATCCCATTACAGAGAGCCTATGGGAAGAATGGTCCTTACCGCCCTGAAAAACCGACCTTCCTTCTCTTATCCTCAATATCGTAACAAAAGTTGTATCAAAAATAGGGTACCCTAAAATCATAATAGGCACAATGATCGAACTTATATTAAATTCAGGCGTATGCCAACCGACCAAAACTGCGAGCGTAGAGATACAAAACCCTATAAAAAGGCTTCCGGTATCTCCCATGAAGATCGTCGCATTCGGAAAATTATATCTTAAAAAACCTATGCACCCTCCGCAAAGCGCCAAAGCCAAAGAAGCTGCCATAATATTATTGTCCTGGAAAGCAATAAAAGCAAAAAATACGGATGCTATCGCCACAAGACCTGATGAAAGCCCATTCATGTTATCAAGAAGGTTAATAGCATTAGTTATGCCGATTATCCAAAAACAGGTAAAAATTACGCTTATATAATAATTTCCGATGAACTCCGCCCTCACTCCTCCGAATTTTACAACAGTAAGCGCTGCTATAAGCTGGCCGAACAGTTTAGTTGTGGGCATCATTCCAAACCTATCATCCACAAGTCCTATCAATATAAGAAATAATCCTCCTATTATTATTGCCAGGATCTCTTTTTCCAGAGGAAGCGTAAATATGACCGCAACTATGAACGCTATGAATATAGATACCCCACCCAAAAGCGGAGTCGCTTTCACATGGATCTTCTTTGCCTCGGGATGATCAAGATAATTAAGCTTTTTGGCAAGAATCTTCACAAAAGGAGTTACTAATAAACTGACTATGACTGAGATCGAGAAGGATGCAACGAGATCCATAGAAGAATAAAACTGCGGGTCTTTCATAGAAATCTTATCCTATTTTTTAAAATCATCTATAATAAGCTTTATCATTTCGTCAATATCAACCTTGGGATTGAAGTCTATTAATTTCTTTATTTTAGTGATATCAGGGGTCCTGTGTTTCATATCCTCAAAGCCCTTCTCGTAAGCTTTCTCATATGGGATGAACGAAAGCTCCGATCTTGAATTAGTGAACTTTTTTATCTTCTCAGCAAGCTCTTTAATAGAAATAGATCTTGGGTTACCTATATTAAAGACCTCGCCGACTGCCTTCGGGTTGGTAGCTAACTTTACAAGGCCATCTACGGCATCTTTTACATAAGTAAAGCTCCTGGTCTGATCACCGCCGCCAAAGATCGTGATCGGCTGATTCATAAGAGACTGTTTTATAAAACGAGGCATAACCATTCCGTATCTGCCGGATTGACGGGGACCGCAGATGTTAAAAAACCTTACAATAACTATAGGTAATTTTTTTTCTCTGAAGTATGCCAATGCCAAGAACTCGTCCACAGCCTTTGCGCACGAATAACTCCATCTGGATATGGTAGTTGGGCCTAATAACCTGTCATCATTTTCCTTAAAAGAGCTTTTCCCGGACCGGTCTTTACCGTAGATCTCTGATGTTGAGGCCAGGATCACCTTCTTCTTCCCAAGCTCATTCGAAAGTTCCAAAATGATCTCAGTCCCTTTTATGTTGGTCTCTAAAGAGAGCAAAGGATTGTCTATAATATATTTTACGCCGACCGCCGCAGCAAGATGATAAACCACATCCACTTTAGAAATAAGTTTTTTCATTATATTGCGGTCCATGATCGTATCCAGGACAAATTCAAATTTCGGATTGGATTTCAGATGTTTGATATTATCCATGCTTCCGGTAGAAAGATTATCAATAGCAATAACGCTCTTTCCATTCTCCAGAAGTTCCTCCGCAAGATGCGAACCGATAAACCCCGCACCGCCGGTAATCAGTGCCTTCATATGCCCACCTTTTTATTTTTTATCCATCAGACTTTTTAATTTGGAGACCAAAAAACTGCTATTCAGCAAATTTCTAAGACTTGATCTGTTTAGCATCAAGATCCCTAAAAAGATCAATATATATGACCTAGTGATAAAACCTATAGAGCTTATACCGCCATAAAATAAAACGCTTAATAAAATATTGATAAAGAGAGCTATCAAACATACTACCAGAAAATTCTTTTCCAGTTTAAAATACGCAAACTTCTCAATAAAATTAAGGAACCTGCTTCCTCTTATATCAAGAGTAACCGCATTCCTTCCAGCAAGCGACGCCTCAGCAAAAAAACTCAATACCCTGCTAGTGCTAAAATAATCATTTCTGGCGTTTTTATAAAAATTATAGTATTTTACAAAAGCGCTTGAACTTACCAGATCTCCATCAAAAACCCTGTCTAAAACCTTCTTCTTGAGAACATTATAACTACGAAAACGAAATTCTACAACACGCTCAAAGCGCCTATATGAGCTTTTGAACTTTAAAAAACCGGCATAAATTACGCTATTCGCATATACCTTATTCATTATTATTCAAACTCTTTAATGCGATCCTTAGGGGCCGGAGTACCTAATGGTTTCATGTCAACAATTAAACCGGTCAAAGTATACAGATCCGTAGAAAATACAATAGAAGCACCTATCTTAGCGGGACTATTTTTATACACCAAACCATCGGGTGTTCTTTTGCATTTAGCATCAATTAAAAGCACTATATCATTCTTAAAGGGATTTTTGATTATTTCGATCTTGTTATTGGAGATATTTATTATCTCCGAGTCTTTTGTGCTCTGGATCTCCACGATCCTTCCCACTACCCTACCGCCTACACTTGTCTCTACATCATTCATTTTCATAACCTGAGTAACTGACGGATCGACATTTGAAGCCTTTAGCCGTATCTCCATCGAGGCATAAATATCACGAGGCGCCATGGAAGAAAGTATTTTGTAACCCAAAAAAAGCACGAAAACCATACCAATAACAAATAAAATAAACAAAAAATCAATGATATTGATTTTTCCAAAAATCCTGCCCTTATTATCTATTATCTTCATCGATCAATCTCCTTAGAGATAATAATACCTTAGGTGGCTTAGGTAAATAAGCCCCCCCCCCTTATACTTATTATTTAATTATGATATTATACATAATAACCGGGAGAAAAGCTATCAGAATTTTATAGAATCGGAGTTTTAGATATACCCTTTGAACCAGTAATACACTATACCAAGATATTCGTGCAGTATGCCCTTGATCTGGCTCAGGTTGATCTGCTTAAGAGAGCTCCTCCCTTTTGAATCTTTTATCGGATGGCTGTAAAAGAGGCTGTCCTTTATGGGTAAATAAGTAACTTCCACCTCATCTGCATTTTTTTTAAAAACCAGCTCAACTCTCCTCATATGATAAGGAGAACTTACTAGTATGATCTTGTCCCAATGTTTCTTTGTAAGGATCGATTTAGTATTAACAACGTTTTCATAAGTATTTCTGGCTTTATCATCCAGATATATTGAGCTCTCGGGCACCCCCAATGACACTGCCAGTACCTTCATCATCTCGGGTTCTTTGAATACATAGGTATAACCTGAAGAAAATATTAAATTTTTCGCATACCCTTCTTTATACAGGTCAACTGCGTATGTCACCCTCTCTTCATACCCCTGGCCTGCCTCACCAGACTCCCCGGCGCCTCCGGCAAACACTACTATCGCTTCAGATGTAGCCGGCTTATCAAAGATCAATAAGGGTTTGGCAATAATCCACATTAACGGAGTATAAAAAACCGCCAGCCACAAAAGTATCAGCGATGCCATAATATAAATAACTTTTCTCCTAAAATTCCTGTACACGGAAAGAAGCGCAACCTGCCAGTTAACCTTCTTTTCTCCGGCGGCTTTTATAAGATCTTCGACGATTGCCGACATCTGCTGGATCTTGCGGTCCCAGCTGTTCGAATAAGCAACCTCTATCCTTTTCTTTCTTAGGGCTTCGCAATCCTCCTTCAGAGCCTTTTTGATATTTTCCGCAAATTCTTCCTTATTCTTCGCAATATAAAGGATATCGCCGTTCTCCTTATTAAAAAGCTCTGTCTCTTTCAGGTTGGTGGTAACGACCGGTTTCCCCAACACAAGATACTCATTTAGCTTAGCAGCAGAGATATTATCTGTGTAATCGTCTTTTTTATAGGGGATAATGGCCACATCAAAATATCTCAAATATGCACCGAGTTCGTCATGTCTTTTTTTACCGGCTATGATGACATTTTTGATATCCTTAAAACCCGATATATCCGTCTGTATAGGCCCGACAAAAATAAAAGTGTAATCACAAAAGGTCTCGGTTAAGTAAGCAACCATTTCCTGATCGATGGATTGCCTCAGGCCTCCGATAAAACCTATTACCTTGGATTTAGCATTCTGAAGTTCCGGGGGCTTAGGAAGAGTTGCTGCCGATTTTTCAAAAATTGCGGGGCTTACTCCCATAGGAACGCAGGTAACATTCTTATTGAACTCTTTGCAATAATTAACCATATTTCTTGCCATCACAAACACCGCATCGGCTTTTTTAAAAACCTTTTGTTCATACTTAACTATTTTTTTTGCAGCTTTGGAAGTGGCGGAAAAATTATCGGTACAATAATAAATAAGCGCCCTGTGCGGGATCTTATCAATGATATCCAGCACTAAAGGGGTCGGAAGAAAAGTCCAGATTATGGGATTTTGAAATCCCATCACCCTGCTCCACCGTTCAATCGACCTTGTGAGAAGGAATTTATTAATGACCCTGGCCAATCTAGAATAAGGAAACGGCAATACAATTGGCGAAAAAATATAAAGATTTTCCATCTCCTGGCGGAAACCCTTAACGCTTTTTCTCCAATTAGAAATCCTTTTGAATATTCTCGAGGTATCGGAAATAACCGGCGGCCTAACACCCGTGTTTTCAATGAAAAGCACTCTATTGCCGTTTTTAGCAAAGGTTGACATGATCTCTTGATGCTGTTGCCAAATAAAATCCCAATCAATACTCGAAATACAGATAATATCCTGATTTTTTAGCATTTTATCCTCTACAATTAAATTAATAGTTTAACTACTCTTTCTCCGCTTCTATAAATGTAGTAAAACCCAGCCATTTAAAAGGTGGCAAAAAACCTACGAATCTTGAAATAAGATATGAAAAAGCACCCAGCATATTCTGGAGGGATAACGGAAGCCTTACCACAAGGCTCCCGGGCAAAAAATAAGAACCGGTGACTTTTTTGATCTTTAAACCGCCGAAGCTTTTTAAGAAATCTATAAATTCAAAAGCATTATAGATATATTCATGCGTAGGGTCCCATGCGTTCCATTTATATTTATGGGATAATAGCTCAATGACCTTGCCTTCAAGGCCGGCCAGGGAGAAACTGTTCGGCGTAGATATATAGATAGTTGCGCCTTTTTTTAGGATCCTGATAATCCCGTCTAGAATAGCTCTATGGGTTTCTTTGGGGAGGTGTTCAATAACCTCAAGCGCTATAACAGTATCAAAACTCCCGGTTTTAAACGGAAGTTTCGATATGTCCCCCGATAAGAAACTTGTTTTATTAACAATACTTTTATTAAAAGACCTTGCGCATCTTAAAGAAAAAAGGTCCAGGTCAAATAAAACTAAACTCTTGGATTTTTTTTCATAATAGGGCTCCAGCACTCCGATGTCGCAGCCGATATCAATCACATTTCCCAGAGTATCATGATTATTTATAAGATCAATGAATAATTTATACCTATATTTATCAAAAGGGCTTACTTCTGCTCTTGTTTTTTTTGCCCGGCAATAACCGTCAATATCCCCTCTTTGCCGGGCGAACAGTATATCATTTTCCAATTTTTTTGATATATTCATATTAATAGAGCTCTTTTTCTATCTGGTCACCGGGATAAGCGAGATCCTCTTTTTCGGAAACGATATTGGCAAATCTAAGTTTCTTATAGAATATAAAAAATAAAACCGCCACAAAAAATTCCGAGATAAATGTGGCAACAGACGAACCGTTTATTCCCCATCGCGGTATAAAGAGATAATTTAAAACCAAATTAAAGACAAGACTAAACACATAAACTTTACAGACAAACCACTGCTCTTTCACAACATAAAAGAATCTCTCAAAAACAGGTTTGATGAAAAACGGGATCAGAAATAACGACATGATAAAAATATGATCACCCGCCAGCTCAAATTTACTTCCATAAAAAATCCTTACGAACCATGCACCCTTTATATAGATTACCGCTACTATAATAATGCTGAGTAAAAAAAGCCACAGGGTCGATCTATTAATTATTTTTCCGAGCTTATCAAAAGAACCCGAATATCTGGAAAAAACCGGGAAAAAAACAGATGCAAGTGTAATGGGTATAAGCAAAAATTGCTCCAATAGCTTAAAATCCGCATTGAATAACCCAGCGTAGATATCCCCCTTTAATATCGCCAGCAGTATGACATCCACCCTGAAATTTAAAAGGCTCATTATGTATATTAAAATAAGCGGGGACGAGTGCTTGATAAGATAAACCCAGAAATTTAGATCAAAAGAGAGCTTAATACATCTCGTCTGTTTTAAAAATACAAAAAAACTTATCGTCATATTCAAAAAACTGACTATGAATAATGCCAATGCAACCAATATGGGTCCAGCAAGCCTGAACCCTGAAGAGATCATTAAAAATACCACAAAAAGTTTTAGTATGGACTCCAATATTATGAGAAATCCTTCGGGCAGCATATCCTCTTTGACCCTGAAAATAAACCTGAAAAAATACATAAAAGAATCCATAATTATGGATGCGCCCAGAATAAGAACTATGAAAAATTTGTCAGGATCTAACGATGAGATCCCGGCCAAAACAAAAATTATTATAAGGTTGACTGCGCCGAGGATCATTTTTAAACTAAGTATATTGCTTATGTACTTGTCTAAAAGCCCTCTATTATGCGCAACATCACGGACATAAATATCCGTAAGTCCGAAATCGGCTAAAAACAAAAATACCCAGACAAATGACAAACCATATGAGAGCTTGCCGAAACCCTCTGCCCCCAGGAATCTGGCTATTATGATCATAACTACGAAAGTTAGCACTTTGAAAATTACCTGGGAGATAATCAGGCTTGTAAAATTCTTGAATATCCTATTAACCGATTCCTGCATAATTATTTATTTCAACCTTTCTTTTATTTCATAGAAGAGCCTATTAAAAGGCGACTGAATAGCAGATTTTTTAAATCCCGGGTTGATCGTAACCGGGATATTATCCAGATATTGTCCGTAATCCGTCTTGGAAATCCCGCCTATTGATATCTCCTTTACCCGGTCCTTATCCTTTATTTTTTCTATAGGCGCGATCTTACCGTCAAAACCGGCAAAATATACCCCTTCATACGGGTCAAGGAAAGTCCAATAACCGTTAATCCTGACAAACGAAAGCGGAATTGCCGAGCTTTTATCGGCGGAGTAGACCTTAAGATAGACCGACGAAAGGCCCGCATAGTTAGATAAAGTTGAAAAGACATCCGAGACCTGGTCCCTTGCACCGTACCCCCTGACTATAATGTACCAGGTATGGTCATCTATGACAGGCATCCCCTGTGGGACCTTTTTAATATTTTCATGAGTCCATCTTAAAAGAGCCAGGGCCTTTTCCTCGTCGCTCATGCCCCCGGAAACGATCTGCCCGCTAAGATGCTTATAATGGTAATGCCTGTCAAAAAAATCAAGTATCTTCAGGTACAAAGGGATCTTGACTGAAGCCCATTTATAGTTAACGCCCTTCTCGTAGGTCACGTCGATATTGAAAAGAAAAAAAACTCCAAGCATCGCCGCAACCGAAATGAATATAATAATTAATTTTCTATTCATATGATTAAATGATTGTTTTATTGTCAAAGAATTTTTTATGCCAAAGCTCCAGCATTAAAAGCGCCCAGAGCTGAAAAGTAAAATCCTTCTTTTTGCCGATATGCTGGTCCACCATCTCCTTTAAAAACGCTTCATCGAAATATCCCCTCCCAATAGCACTTTTCGATAAGACCGTATCGATCAGAAAATTTTTCAGGTCACCCCTGAACCACGCGCCAACGGGTATACCAAAACCCATTTTTTGCCTTTTAATGTTTCCCTCAGGCAATAAGCCCTTTAAAGCCTTTTTAAGAATGTATTTTTTAGTAAGGCCCCGCAGTTTATATCCAGCGGGAAGTGACGCGGCAAATTCCATCAGCTTGTGGTCCAAAAACGGCGAACGCGCTTCCAAAGAGTTAGCCATGCTTGCAATATCAACTTTAACAAGAAGATCATTCGGCAGATAGACATTTGTATCCGCCAATAAAAGCCTGTCCAATAAACTTTTTACATTCTGGTCAGATAAAAATGGCTCGATATGGCCGGAAGGGTCATCGTTCAAAAGATGTTCTTTTAAGTTATTTCTGTATAATTTATTTTTTAAACCATTATCACAAATACTTATCCATCTCATATAACGTGCGGTTTTTTCAAGTTCTATGCCGTCAAAAAATCTTCTGAACCTTCTAAAAATATTTTTTGAATCTATTGAATCAGGGATCATTGTCTTAGCAGAACTGCTAATGATTGTTCTAAAAATACCTGGAAGCCTCTGATAAACCTGAGATGCCACCATTGCTCCGTAGCGTTCATATCCGGCAAATAATTCATCCCCGCCGTCACCATTTAAGGCCACAGTGACAAATTTCCTGGTTTCATGGCATACATAATAAGTGGGGATGCATGATGAATCCGCATATGGCTCTCCGTACCTTTCTACCAGCATCGGTAAAATACTAAGCGCGTCAGGTTTTACTATTAATTCATGGTGTTCGGTATTGAATCTCCGGGCGATTTCTTCGGCATACCCGAGCTCATTATAACTTTTCTCCTTAAAACCTATAGAAAATGTCTTCACAGGCTTAGAAGAAAGCCCGCTCATAATGCCGACTATCGCGCTTGAATCGATCCCGCCGCTTAAGAAAGCTCCCAAAGGCACATCACTATAAAGCCTGATATTAACCGACTCTTTGAGTATCCTCATCAACTCGCTTGCCGCTTCTTCTTCGCTAATATTAAGCTTATTCGAAAAATCAAGCTCCCAGTATCTTTTAATTGAAATTGTATTATTTTTAAATATTAAAAAATGCGCCGGAGGAAGCTTAAACACATTTTTATATATAGTCGCAGGCGCTGTGATATAGCCAAAAGTAAGGAAGCTGTCGAGCGCTTTAAGATTTATCTCTTTTTTGGCGACTCCGCTTTCAATAATGGAACCAAATTCTGAAGCAAACGCAAATCTCTCGCCATCCTGGCAATACAAAAAGGGTTTTTTTCCTGCTCGGTCCCTTGCGGCAAAAAGAGTACGCTTTTTTTCATCCCATATGGCGAAGGCAAACATACCTCTTAATTTTTTTAGGCACTCTTCTCCTTCCTCTTCATAAAGATGAATTATAGCTTCACTATCGGTATCCGAAATAAAACTATGCCCTTTTTTCTTTAAATCGTCTCTTAGTTTCTTAAAATTATATATTTCACCGTTAAATACGATCCAGATAGACCCGTCTTCATTTGCCATGGGCTGGTGACCATGTGAGCTCAGATCTATTATGCTGAGCCTCCTATGCCCCAGTCCAACCTCGGGAGTGACCCTAGATCCGAAATCATCAGGCCCCCTATGAATAAGCTTAGAGGCCATTAGATCTATGCGCTCTTTGGTAACAAAACCCTTAGCGCCTGAATCCACCACACCGCAAATACCGCACATCTTATCCTTCCTTGGAACATTCTTTCAGCAACGTGATAAGTTTTGGGAAATTAATGTTTATTGAGTATAATTTCTCGATTTTTGACCTTCCGGCCCTGCCTAATTTTAACCTTAATTCCTTTGATTCTATCAAAAGAGAAAGTTTATTGACCCAATCCGTTTTGTTTATCGCTAAAAAACCGTTAACTCCGTCATCAATAACCTCTTTATTCATACCTACATTTGAGGCTACAGCCGGAACGCCGGTTGCCATATATTGTATGACCTTAAAAGCGCATTTGCCTTTTGCCCATTCATCATCAGGCATAGGCATGATCCCTATATCAAACTGCTGAAGGTCCGAGATCTCGTTATCCAAAGACCACTCTTTATTAAGTAGCCTCTCGTGCCTTATATTATCGAACCTACCGCCGATTATTCGGATCTCAAGATTGTCGTATTTGGTCAGAAGCATTCTAAAAACATCTTCAAGGTCCTTAAGGTACTCAGCCGTTGAAAAACTGCCCATCCAACCCATTATAACTTTATTGCCGGCAATTTTTTGCCTGTAGGCATTAAGCGCTTTGTACTTATCAGTATCTATACTTGTCGGGATAACAACCGAATGCTTATTGAGGCCGGAAACGTAATTCTTTAAAAATCCGTTTCCTGCAATAACATGATCTGAGACCCTGACAATATAATCCGTTTTAACAGGTTTTTTTAAATACACCGCATCATCAAAATCAAAAATTATTTTCTTAGATAATTTCCTGAAAAGCCATTCAAAAACACAGTCCTTTGTAGGGAAAGCTTCCCTGTGAATAAAAACAATATCATATCTAAAACTTAAGAGGACATCTAAGAGTCTTTTTAACGATGCGAAGGCAAGATAAAAAAACTTTTTTAAAAAATTACCTTTTTTTCTTAATATAAAATAGAGCTCTCTATTATAAAAAGGCCTGAGCTTATAGCATACTCCCTCTTTTTTCAGAAGCGGAAGATACTGCTCGATCCTAAACCTGTTGCTTGGCCCTTCGGTCGGATATGGTACAATAAACAGAATTTTCATTTTCACTTTTTAAGCAGATTGTTATAAACTTCCAGGTACTTATCTACCCCGCCACCGAGCGATAAATACCTGAAGGCAAAGGCCCGGCATCTGGCCTTAAGGCCATCTCTATCTATCATCAGCTCTTTTAAGCCCATAAATGCTTTTCTATATTCATCCACACTGAAATCATTCAGGATAACCCCGACTTTTTCATCGGTAATAATCCTATCGCAGTCGCCTATCCCGGTATTGGCTATTACCGGCACACCGGAGGCCAGACTTTCGCCAAGTTTGATGGGACAACACCCTGAGAGGGATAAGCGCCTTGTGTAGAATATCAGCGAAACACTGCTAAGAGAATACACCATAGGCATTTCGCAATAATCCAGGTTTTTTACCATAAGATCATCTGGCGAAATATTAAACTTTTGGGCCTCTTTTAGAACGGACTCCGATGGGTAATCAGAGGCGATCAATAAATATGATGACGGGTCGATCTTTTTAATAACGGTAAAAAAACTTAAGAGCTCCTTAAGATTATAAAATGTCCCCAGGCTTCCGGCATATAACACTACAAACCTCTTTTTTAAGTCCGGCAGGTCAGCGCTTGGGGAATAACTTGGACCTGGATCTGAGAACTTTACGGTATCAACGCAGCATGGAATAACCGTGATATCGGTTAATAATGCAAATTTTTCCTGAATCGTCTTTTTAGCTGCCTCAGTAAGCACAATGATCCGGTCCGAATAAATAAAGAATCTCTTTTCAAAAAATTTAAATACCGAATAGATCATTCCATCTTTTTTCCATACGCCGCCATCCACTTTTTCTTCCGGCCAGAACCCGCGCATATCAAAAATAAGCTTTGATCTAATGAAAAATTTTAAAATTGCTCCCATTAATTCGGGTATATAGCCACGACAATGAATGATCCCAATTTTTTGCTTTCTATTAATAGATAAGCCGGTAAGAACACCTATTACTATGTCATATATTGTTGCAGGTACAGTTGGAGATCTGTGGTATTTCTTATAAATCCAGCTGATGTTATTATTTTTAAAATCCTCTTTAATGAGATCCAGTTTACTGGACAGCTTTAATTTATCTATTTTTTCAAAACTTAAAATCGTAATATCATAACCTTTTCTGCCGAGATCCGTCAGATAAGGAACTACCTGAGACCGGGAAACGTTATCCAGCAAACCGTCATAGGTTATATAAAAGATCCTACTTTTAGGCACTGTATTTATTAGCCCTTTCCTTTGAAAAAAATACCATTCTCAAACCTTGAACGATAAAAATAATCAAAAAAGGAGTGAAAATATCCCTATGCCTGACAACATTGCCTATTACGCCTTCTGCCATTGCCTGAGGGACCGCCAAAAATGCCAAAATTATTATTAATAACGCAGCTACTGAAGTATTAGTCCTTAACCCACCGACTATTCCGATGAGCATAAAAGGAATAGATAAGAGCATGAAGATCGACTGAGGATAGAAAAAAAGCAATCCAAAATGATTGTACGGCACAAACCATGGGAATGGTGAAAAGAAATAATAAAAAAGCCCCTTCACCATACTGAAAACTATCGATATGTCCAGAAAATCGCTGATCTCGATCCCTCTATCTGTCTGATAGACATAATCCTTGTATAATTTAAATGATGCGGCCGTTGGATAACACACTACGGAGGTTTTTTGATAATTGAAAAGCGAAAAAAGCCCATTTTCGATGGTGCCCTTTATTGCTGAATGCTTTAAGGCGATAACCGATACCAAAAGCATTGATGCAATTACAATAGAAACGATCCTGGTAAGAATTGTTTTTTGCCACACCTTCTGGACTGCTTTGATCAAAACCATCAATAAGATCACCCCAATAAGAATAGGCCTTATGTGCTCTTTTAAAAACCCTAAGATTAAGATAATGACCAGATATGCCAGAAAATAAGCTTTATTGTCCTCCTTAAAGAACTTAAGTGCTGAAAATATAGCCAGTATAAAAAGGAACTCCACAAGTGTGTCTTTCAAAAGGGTAACTGACCAAAATACAATCGAAGGAAAGAGCATCGTGATTATCGCCGACCACCTTGCGGTAGCATCGGATCTAAAGACGTACTTTGCGATAACAAATGTCAGTACGGGTATAAGGCTCCCTATAAGGCAATTTAAAAGCTTCACCGCCACCGGAGAATAGCCGAATAGGTAATAAATAAATCCTATCAAATACACAAAAAGGTTATACTGATATATGCCGAATTGCGGAAGAAAACCTTTGTAGATCTCATAATTTTCAAACATACTGTCGGTTATAAACGGTTCCTTGAAATCCTCACCCGGCTCATACACCTCCCCTTTGAGGACATGAGCAATAAAAAAAGCGTTGCTATTATAGATCACCGCGTCAGGCTGCGTATCCGCCCCCTTATATACCCCGATTAAACCAAAATTATAGTTCAGGACCGCAAGCGCCGCCCTTATAATAAATGCGGCAATGAAAAGTTTAAGCAAAAAACCCTTCGATAATGGCGCTGATTTGACCCTGATAATGTATATGCATAGGAAAAAAGCAAGAGCCACTACAAAACCCAAAGGGAAAAAGGTTAAAAATAAGCCAAGCGCGATCCCGGCAACTGAAGTTTTTAATAATGATTTCATTTGTCCCCTGTAAGAATAACTATCTTCTGCGGTTCGTAACCCCCCAGATTGGGGTTCCAGAAGAAATTATAGCTTTTTTTGAACTCCTTGACTACTTTTTGCTTGCTAAAGTCAATGCCAACGTCGTCTTTGGTTTCTACTTTTTGGAAGATCTTAAGCCTGTCTGAATAAATAAAAACCGGGTAAATAATTATATTGTCATGCGAGCCGCTCAACTCCTTCTTCACCTTGAGGGCATCATTTAAGCTAACCTGGTAGACCGATCCTTCTTTATAAAGCCTGTTATACGCCTGATTAAAATTATCTTCTTTAGTATTTAAAAGCAGTATTTCACGGTCCTTAAATAACCTGGTATGTATCACCCACTCCGGATGTCCGGCTATAATGATCTTTTTGTCCTTAGGAATATTGTCTTCGATCCATTTGGTACATTCATATCTAAGGTCGTAGGTAGTATAGATCCTGTCACAGCATAAAGTATAATAAAATGATACGATCCAGATTAAGACAAAAAAAACGTTTACGGATCTTTTAAGTATTTTGTTTAAGCCTCCCGTATACTCTATCAATGAAGAGCTAATGACTAGGATTAAAGGCGTGATCAATATTATATATTTAGCTTCAAATGGCTTTGGAATAAAAGAAAATGCCAAATAGTAAGGAATTACGGTAATAAATATCAATTTTAAAGCAAAGTTATTCCTCAGCCTGAAGATCGCCAAAATAAACCCAGCTATAACTAAGAAAAATAATAAGATCCCATAAAAATCTTTTAAAGTTACGAGATAACCCAGAATCCCTGAAATAAATAACTGCACTGCATTCCCTGTCTCCGCAGGGACATATCTAGTCTTATAATAATCCATAGCAGATATATAGTCCGGTAAATTAACCAGCAACCCCGGAAAACCGGCAAAAAACCCCGCCAAAAACATCAACCCCGATAAAAACAAACCCTTAACGAAAAATAAGTTCCTTGTATTTCCGCCATCAGGCTCTTTAAGAATTGTAAATAGATAGAATGCCAATGGCAAGATGACGATCCCGCCGTTAAACTTCGTAGCCACTGTTAATCCGCCAAGAAAAAAGGGAACTATAAATCTATAAAAGCTTTTTTTGTTCACATAGTAAATACATGAAAAGATAGTCAACATCAGCATGAAAACCAGAAATATTGAACTGGTCGACTTATGCGCCTCGGAGATAAACCCCATCGTTACACTTAAATATAACGCGCCAAAAAACCCCGCTTTTTTGGAATAGCATGAACTTGCTAACTTGTAAGTTAATAGAATTATTAAAAGCGCAAATACAACCGATGAAAATCTTGCCACCAGATAAAGCATCTGGGGGAAATTGGGGTCAACTGTAGCAAGATGGATCCAGGAAACTGATGCCGCGCTTTTAACAAGCGCAAGCGGGTAAGCAGTGAGCTTCAAAAACAATAAAAACGGGGCAATAAAAAGAATGAGGATAAAATAATGAAAGGTCGGATGCAATAGATCGCCCTCAGGAATTAAGCTTTTGGACGCCATCATCCCTACCGCCCTTGCAACTGGTTCGTCTATACACCACCTTGAAGGAAGGCCCCAATCAAGTCCATAGATCGAAAGCACAAAAGTAACAAATAATGAAAAATATAATATTTTTTTCATAGAATTTAGTTTCCGGATACCCCAAACAACGATCAACTCAAAAAAGAAATCATTCTTTTAATGCAAAAACTGTCATTTTGTCCTGTTTATTCAAAAGCCGGGAAAGTTTCTGAATTATACCAAGCGGTAGTTTTATATACCATTTTGCTTTATCAGAGGCAAATTGAGCAATGTAAGCAGAGCTATAGTTTATCTTGATCACCTTAAACCCTTCCGACGCCAGAAGCTTTTCCAGAGTCACCGGGCTGAATCTGTATAAATGCTCAAAACTGTAAAAAAACTCAAGATGAGAATATATCCTACCAAAACTTAGCTTATAAATAAGCGCTCCAATCAAGGTTAAAAGGCTATTCTGGCTTTGAGTCTTGATGACCATTAACCCCTGATGCTTCAATAACGCTTTAAGTTCGCCTATGATCCGCCTTGGATCCGGCAGATGCTCTATTACACCCCACATAGTAATGAGATCAAAACTATTTTTAGAAAAATTTACTTTTTCAAGTTCTCCGCAATATAGATCAAGGCCTAGCTTATTTTTCCCATAATCGATCGCCTCTTTTGATATATCCACTCCGGTCACTTCCCAGCCTTTTTGCTTCATAAAATTACAGAAGTTCCCCTTAAAGCAGCCAAAATCAAGCAAACGACCTCTTTTTGGCAGCAAGCTATTGATATTTTCGCCTTCAAGCTCAAGGTCTTCAATAAATTTTGATTCGTAGCTCTCCATCTCTTCCCAGTGTTTTTTGTAAAATCCTCCGTCATATTTCCAATAATTATCATACATGTCTTCCTTGTATGATTTTTCCATTGCGGCCTTATCCGGAGTAGTCGTCACAAAATACAAATTACACAAGGTGCATTTGTCGACAACTACGCTGTTGTACCTAAATTCGGTTTTGCAATGGTCGCTAGTGCCGCAGATATTGCACTTTTTGGAAGGACTTGTACCCATTATTCCCCCTGCCCCTTCCGGTTTGAATAGAACCTCTTATTGGATACAACTATAAGATCCGCCAAAAGCCCTATGGCAAAAATTATAAAAGCAATGAAATAGCCGACTATATCAGACTCCTGGGTGTTTTTTGTGAGTATCAGGTCTATTATATTCTTAATGAATGTCACGCCGAAAACAAACATAGACAGAGGAACGAATATCCTTATAGGCTCAAAATATGTTATCATCCTTATTATCTGAAGAAAATAATTATAAGTATCCTTAATAGGATGGAACTTTGATTTACCTACGCGCTCTTTGTACTCGATATCCATATATCCAACCTCAAGGCCGTTGCATAAAAATGCCAGCGTCATTGTAGATACGCATGAAAAACCATTCGGCACAAGATAGATAAAGTTCATAGCATCTTTTTTATAGAATGCCCTGAGCCCTGAATTAAGGTCGGGTATGTCGGTCTTTGCCAAAAATGAGGCAAGTTTCCTTAATATGAATTTTGCCGGCGCCCTCAAAAGCTTGACCGTACCAGCTTCCTGAAGCCTTGCGCCAACAATCTGGGAGTAATTTCCCTTTTTTAGCTGATCGACAAGGGCCGGTATAAGTTCATTCGGATAGGTAAGGTCGGCATCGGTCCATACTACCACTTCGCCCCTTGCCGCCAATGTCCCTGATTTTCTTGAACCTCCTGAGCCCAAATTTCTTCGGTGTGTAATAATCCTGATGCCATCTATGGAACTAATAATTTTTGGCGTATTATCAGTGGATGCGTCATCAATAACGATAATCTCATATTTATACCTGGATCTTGAAAGCGCATCTTTAATTATAGATATCTCTTTCGCGACAGAGTCCTCTTCGTTATATACGGCAAGTACTACGCTTACATCTACATCATTTTCCATGTTTAATCCCCTATCTTTTGAATGGTCCTAGTCCAGATTAATCCCCTATCTTTTGATTGGTCTTAGTCCAGATTAATTCATTATCTTTTCATTAATTTCAATCCTGCCTTAAATTTATTCCCCAGTTCTCTGAAAGACCTGATACTAAACATTTCCTTAAGTAAAAAGTCCCATGATATATAGAATTTTTTATAACAAAAGTTAAGAAGCTCAATAAGCTCCTCTCTTTTAAAATTTTCAGTCCATAAGGGCGGTTTAAAATCAGCTTTGGGCTGCTCGGCAAATTCTTTCCAAACATCATTGCTTATTATCCCTCTTACTAAAGCCTCCTTATATAGATCTGTCCCGGGATACGGCGTTGTCACCGAAAACTGAACATAATCGGCTTTGATCTTTTTTGCAAAACTGATCGTCTCATTTATATCCTCTCTTGTCTCTCCGGGTGACCCTATCATAAAATCAGCAAGGGTCACTATCTTAAGACTTCTGGCATAACTGAATGCCTTCTCAACCTGCTCGATAGTAATGCCTTTTCTTAAGTTTTTAAGGATCCTGGGGTTGCCGGATTCAACGCCGAAACTGATCCTTTTGAGGCCCGCCTTCCTCATTCTTGCCAAAAGATCATAATCAATAGTATCAACCCTTGCTCTGGCGTCCCATTCAAACTCAAGTTTTCTCTTTTCAATAAGGTCGCATATAGCGTAAACCCTCTTCTTGTCTATCGTAAATGTATCGTCATGAAAAAATATCTCTTTTATACCAAGCCTCAGGCAATCCTCAATCTCCTCAAGCACTTTCTCGGGGGACTTGGCCCTGAATTTCTTTCCCATCCTTTCGCAGAAAATACAGTTATAGGGGCATCCGCGGCTCGTCATTATGGTAGTGATCGGGAAATTTTTGGAAATAAGCGAATAATATTTCCCATAAGGCGTAAGGGTCCTGTCCGGGATCGGAAGGCTATTGAGATCCTCTATAAAATCAGGCTCCTCAGTTATGGTAACATTTCCATTCTCTTTAAAACCGATCCCTTTAATATTTAAAAGCGCTTTAGGATCACTGAGATTATCGATCAGGCTTTTAAAAGAATATTCGCCCTCACCTCTGACAATATAGTCAACATCATCATAACTTATACTTTCCCGCGGGAATACCGTTACATGCGGGCCGCCGAAAACTACAGGGATATCTTTGGATATCTCCTTAACTAATTCGGCTACCTTAAGGCTGTCTATAAGGGTAAATGTAAGGACCTGGATCCCTACCAGGTCAGGTTTAGCTGACTCGATGCGCTCTTTAAGCATGGGATAAGTGAGCTCTTCTACCTCGGAATCTATAACGCTCACCTTGTGACTTGAATTTTTATTTATATAAGAAGCCAGATACAACAACCCGAGCGGCGGATTATACCCGCGCTCTTTATTGATCTTTTCGGGGAGAGTCGTTGTGACGATATTATCCTTTGGAGGCGAAATTAAAAGTATATGCATCTAATAATGTTCTCCTTTTTAAAATTGAAAATATATAAACTGACTTGAGAGGCTCGCTTTATTGAAAAATAAAAGAAAAAAACCTACTGAATAAGCAAAATACCTTATATAGTACGGCATAGAAAGGAACTTTTCATATAAAGGCATTCGGTATTTTGCAAAATGAAAACCGAATGACAGCGCCAGTAAAATTAGCGCATCGGCAGGGATAAATTGTACCCCTTCTTTAAGAGTAAGTATTGACGAAAGTATTGACATCGCAGAAGAGAAACTCTCGGCCCTAAAGAAAATCCAGGCAAGACATACAAGCTGGAATGTAACGAACATCCTTATAGAAGTCATTAAGGGGTTATCGGGCAGTTTTATTCTCCCCTCAAGAAGTTTCTGGATTACTAGATAGATACCGTGCAAAAGACCCCAGATAACAAAAGTCCACCTGGCTCCATGCCAAAGACCGCCCAAAAACATTGTTATCATAAGATTTATGAGCGTCCTATTATTGCCAAGCCTATTCCCTCCAAGCGGTATATAGAGATAATCCCTAAGCCAGCTGGATAATGATATATGCCACCTTTTCCAGAAATCGGAAAAATCCTTAGCCATATATGGAAGATTAAAATTTTCCAGGATATTGTAACCGAGTATCCTGAAACACCCAATAGCTATATCGCTGTATCCGGAGAAATCGCAGTAGATCTGAAAAGCAAACGCATAAACCCCCAATAAAAGAGTAAGCCAGTTATATTCACTGTGCCCTGCAAATGCCTGATTAACAAAGACTGCGAGATTATCGGCTATGACCATCTTCTTTATAAGCCCCCAGAAGATCCTGTGGGTCCCTGTAATAAGGTTATCATGCCTAATGGCCTTGGTTTCGGCAAATTGCGGTATTATCTGAATAGCCCTTATTATAGGACCTGCGATAAGATGCGGGAAAAAAGATATATAAAGAGCCGTATCGGTCAAAGAGGCCGGCTTAATCTTATTTTTGTATACGTCGACTATGTAAGATATGGCCTGAAAAGTAAAAAAAGATATCCCTATCGGAAGGACTATATCAACCGCCTTAATATTTTTTAGGTGCGCTAAATTAAAAAAGAAATTTATATTTCCGATAAAAAAATTCGTGTACTTATATACGGATAATAAAAGCAGATTGCCAAAAACCGCAAAGACTATCAGGATCTTCCTCCTTTTTTGGACCGAAGCTTCTCCGATAAGCTTGGCAATATAAAAATTAAAAAGTATGGACCCTGCCAATAGCCAACCGTAATCCACTTTCCAATGCATATAAAAAATAAAGCTAGCCACAATAAGGAAGAGCTTCCTGTAGAGATTGATCTCCTGTAGTATAAATGCTCCTACAAGCACAATTATAAAAAAAACAGCAAACTCAAATGAATTAAAAAGCATTAATACCCTCTCTTAGAAAGATACTCAATAATAAGCTCTGACATCTTCCTTCCTCCAACTTTAGAAAAATGAAAGAAATCGTTAAAATCAGACTTCTCAACCTTTTCATTCATAAGATCAATGCATGGGACTTTATATTTATCCAGAAGCTTAAGCATCTCTTTATACGCGCTATTGATATATTTCAGGTATATCTTTCCGCCCGGAGAATTCGGGTCAAAACCGTTAGGGGTAATGACGTAAAAAACATTGTTATATCCAAATTCATTTATGCTTTTACAGAAGGGCTCTTCCCTGGACACCAGAAGTTTCAGATAATCCTCCAGTACTTTATCGGAATTCATAGATGTAAAATTGATATTTTCGTCTATATGCATATAGAAAGCAAAGTTATGATATAAAAAATCATCCATTGTGGCGCCAAAGATCTTTTTTAGGATCCTCGACTCCCTCTTAAGGGTGTTATAGATGTCAGGGTAAACCAGAAATTCGTACAGGACTATGTTGTTATTGGTAAAATCGATATTCTTATCTTTATCCGGAGAATAATCTATCCACTTAAGATCAGGATTATTTTCCAATAAGATCTGCATTTGACGCCTTATTGACCTGAGAGCAGAGCTCTCAATAGTGATTATCTCTTTGGGGCTCTTTGGGCTCGCACTTCTAAATACCAGATTAAACGGCTTAAACATATTGCCTATGTAATAGTGAGGCAGGTCGCTGGTATTTATCTCTTCGGCGGTCCTCAGCTTAAACTGATGATATAATAACCAATCCGGGTTTTTGTATAGATACGCGAGCCTTATCCTTAGCCCTATCTCACAGGTAAAAAAAAGTATGAGCGCTAAAACAAGCAATCTTGTTATTATCTTTTTCATATCCTATTCCACAAGTGAAAATCTTACTTTAAGCCTGGGGCCCATTACTCCCAAGGCATTTACGCTTGAGATCTCAAGCAAATTTTCTCCGGGATGCACATTAAACATATAAACTGAATCTTTAATGATATCAGTTTTTTTGCCATCTATCAATAAAGAAAAATAAGAAAAACCGGGAGTAAATGTATCAAGAATAAGCCTGATATTGCTGCCATTAGAACCCTTGATATCAGCATTGAGGTTAACTACATTGATAGGAAAATAGAGCTCATCCTTATTTGAAGTATTCTTCGATATAAGGATATTATCCCGGGTATACCTATCCTTCCACTCTAGGCTATTCATTATTGAATTGGACCTGTGGTGCCAGTGCGGGAACCTATTGGAAAACCAGTCATTTCTCATCCTGATATAGAACTCATGATAATATGACAGCAGATCAAGAAGGTCGATGTGCAATTTTTTAGCACCATCGGATGTGACGTAAATTCCGATATCATCAAGATCTTTACTCTCAAAAGCTTCGTGAAGCTCGAGGGCATCCAACGGTAAACCATCCTTCATATAATAAATACCATTATCAACATCAACTACAAACCACTTGGCATGCGTATCGCTCCAGGCTTCGTTCACAACATGCCCCTTTAATAGCCCGACATATCTTGCCTGATAGCCAAGGCTTAAAGCACACTGTAAAAAAACGGTCGCATATTCGCTGCAAAAGAATTTCTCCCCGTTTTTGGCCCTTCTGAGTATATCCAGGGCATTGAAATTAAAATCCACATCCTTAGGAGTACCTCTTTTAATCTCTTGCTTTACCCAATAAGCGAGTTTTATTATGCTTCCAAACCCGTCTTTTTGGTGTCTAACGAGTTCCTTAAGCTTGAAATTATCTCTCAACTCGACAAGTTTCACGTTTTCCGGATTTTCATACTGGAATTTTCCGGCATAATCTGAAAGCAAAAAATTATTCTTTTCAGAATACTCAAAAACCTTATTTTCAAAAACTCTATCAAGATAAGCCTTTAAAGGCAACTTTTCATAATCGCTGTCTTGCCCTTTATCGGGGCCGAAACTAAAATTATTGAAATCACTGTCATCAAAAATGATCCCGGATAAAAAAGCCCCCGATTCGGCAGCGATCCTTTTGGAATAATTTACAAAAAGGTTCTTAGATGAAGCCCTTTCATAAACAAAGACACTCAAAATAACGGCAGAGAACACTAAAAAGACCGTTAAAATTATAATTTGTTTGATACTGATCTTATTTTTCATATTTGATGACTTCTATGTTCCTAAAAGCTTTTACAACGTTTACTTTAAAGCCCCTCTTTTTAAGCAGACCATCTATACGCTCATTCGCTTTAAAAATATCATTGTTCCCAAAAGCCTTAAAGAACCAGATACTATTATTAGCTGCAAATAATCCGCCCAGGTCTTCAATGCTTTGTTCGTTCTTAAAGATATATTCTGATCTAACCTTATCAAAAACAATGTAATCATTCAGAGAAATAAAAGTAAAATCATCCTCATTATCCACAAATGATTTAAAATAGATCACGACCTCGCCTTTTTTCATATTATCCGCAAGATACTTTGAGGCGCCTTTTGAATCCATTTCTGAAGATACGGCAACAGGGATTCTTGCTGTGAAAATTATTATAATAATAAAAGTGGTTATAATTCCAATTACCCTGTTTTTTCTCCAAAGCATGTTAATGATAATGACATAGAATATTAAAAACATCGCATGAAAAAATGAAAAATACTTAGCGTTAGGTAAAGTATTAAAAATGTAGATAGCTGACCAAAAGATAAGTAGAGGAATAAAAACAATAACGAACGGGAAAAACACTAAAGCTTTGTTTTTGAACATCCCTTTTAGATTATGGTAAACCTTTAAAATAAGAAAAATAAAAAGAAGCGCAAAAACTGCTATGAAAAACAAAAGCACCCATTTATTAAAAAACCTGGTTACGCCCCCCTGATAAACAAAAAAATATGGGTCAAAACCGAGTAAAGAAAAAATATTCCTGGTAAAAAGCCCTATCTTCAGCCCGCCGACATTAAATCCTTTTGCCGACCAGTCAAAAAATGTCATCGAGGCATTCCCCAATTGTTCGGGGATAAGCAATAACCACGGCAAAAAACCGATTATTACAGCAGAAATTGAAACCAGAAATTTACGGATATCCTTTTTTATTTCACCTGAAAATACTAACAGGATAATTTGGGCTAGAAAAATGGGCCCGGCAGTCCAGTAAAATGTATATAGCCCCAATAAAACCGAGATAATATAACCAAGATATATCACTGACCCCGCTTTTCCTTTAATGATTTTCAGTAAAAAAAGGCATGATAACAGCATCCAGAAGGTATAATCAGCATAACTTCTGAAGAATTGTGAGCTGAAAACTAAAAGCGGCGAAAATATTGACAGGATCAAAGCAAGTCTCCCGGCTTTTTCATCAATATATTCCTTAACGATAAGATAGACCAGGATACAGTTGCCCATACCAAACAAAACAAAATACAATTTGCCCCATATCAGGCTCTTACTGAAAAACATCCAAAAATGCAGCAAAAAATAACTTAATGGCGGATAGGCCTCGATCTGCAAAAGCATTGGCACAATATCCTTTAAAGGGAGATTGGATATTTCAAACAACAAAGATTCATCGCCGGTAAGCGCCCTTCCCAGATTTTGTGCCCTAAAAAAGAATCCGGCCGCTAAAAGCAGCAGAAACATAATTTTTGTGAATAACCTTTCAGATAATATATTTTTCGGCGCCATATAATATTAATCTTGTCCTTTATCCGGCTTCATCTCACCGATAAAATTCTTAAAATTTGCCTTGGCGATCTTTAATGATTTGCGGGGTATCTTATAATACTGAGCGCCTTCGGACAAATTCTGCTCTTTACCAGGTTCAACTTTAAATCTGAGCCTTTTTGTGACTTCTACTAACTCATCAATACATATTTTATAGAGCGTCTCTTCAAAATTTGAGAATTTTTCTTTACCCGTGAACTTATACTTAATAACGGTTATAACATTGCCGCTATCAACGCCCTTATTAACCCAATGAACGCTTATCCCGATCCTTTCGAAGTCATTATAATATGCGGCCCACTGAAAAGAGTCTATACCTCTATATTGAGGCACAATTCCCGGATGAGCATTCAATACTCCGATTTTAGCTATATCTAAAATTTCCTTTTTTACTATACCGCTCTGCCCTAATATTATAATGTCCGGCCCTGCATTCCGGATCCTTTCGAGAGATTCTCTTGAATGAAGGTTTTTGACGCAAATAACATTTAAAGCCAGTTTTTTGTAATCAAAAACCAGATCTTTCAGGATAAATAGTTTGAGAACTTTTAATAGATCGGTAAAAATGATCTGAAGCGTATATATAAATGTATCCAGAAAGCCTATTCTTTTTCTGACAGAATTAAAAAGCCTGACACCCTCCTTAATGGAGGGCTCAATGACAACAACAGACGACACCTCAATGCCGGAGTTTTTAAAGGCATTCAAAAGCTTTAAACCGAAAATACTGTTTTTTTTAGTTATGATCAGAAGTTTCATCTATCGAATACCCATCCAGCATTTTTTGCCTTTTATCAAAATAAGCATAGATCTCTGAAGCCGTACCCGTAAAATAACAATTATCGCTCCTTACCTCTTCGATGATCCTAATATAAGAATCGAACCAATCCTTAAATATGACAGGGTCGCAAGCTCTTTCATGATAATCAGTAACTAAGATACCGCCTGTCTTTTTGATATTGTACAGTAATGAATGGATGCATTCATTCCTATCCCAAAATCTATGATTATCCAAATACTGGTATAACTGGCTATCCATAAGCGACGTAGGAAGTTGGAGCGTTTTAATTTCCTTTTTTCTGTTATAATCGTAAGGGTAGAACGGAGTAGAAATGCCTCTTCTAAAGCCCGTCAGGGTCTCAAAAGAAATGGACATATCAAAAAGAAAACCTGCCTTCTCGTGGAAAGAGAGCGTCTCCAAAGGATCTTTGGGATTTAAATGAAAATAATGATGCCTGTTCCCCAGCACCTTAGATCCGGTTATTGATTCCAAAATTCTTTTTTCTTCACACAATTTTTCAAGGGACTTATAAGCATTATAACTTGTATGAAGAAAGATATCGCAGCCGTTTTTTATGATCGAATCTATTACTTTTTTGAATTTATCGCTTTTAATTTCATAGAAAGGATCGGGCCTTCCGAAAATATATTCAGGAAGCGAGCCCTTCTCACAGCAAAAACAAAAAGAAGATTTAAAACCCTTCTTGCTCTCAAAATCCATCCAATCCTCGAACCTCCAGAATAATTGAGGATCTTTAAGTATATGTATTATAGATTTAAAATCCTTGAGTGATTTTATCGGAAATCTCAAGGCCTCTATAATCCTTATAATTTCCGGATAATCGACATCGTGGGTAAGACAGACCGCGTACTTTTTTTTGTCCGGCCACATTGGCGCAAATTCAAAATCTGAATTGATGTGCTTTTTTAAAAATTCCGCATATAAATTAATCAGGGGTTTATGGGAAATATTCTGATTGCTCAAAAAAGTATTCTTAACTTTCAGGAATCCCGATGCTTCTTTGCCGAGTAAACACTCGTATTTGCCTGTCAAAAAAATATAAGAGGCATGGATAATATCATTATCTATTACTAGAGTCCTGTCTTTATAGAGGACAATGCCCTCTTTATTCTTGTCGGATTCGAGAAAGATCATCCCCCCGGATTCAATAAAAGATAATCCGGAGAGCCTTTCAAAGTTTTTGCTTTGGTCTGCTTTAATAAAAACTTTACACCTATCATCAGGCCGCATATCCGGCGAATAGATAATATCGGCTGAATTACGGATTTTCACAAAATGATAAGGCAATCCTATTATTGAAGCTATGGTCCTAAAAACGTATCTTATATCTTCACGGCAACCGCCATGCCTTTCTATATAGATCTTCAACGGCTTCATTAACTATATTCCCTTATATGATAAAACATCGACAAACCTTTTTCTTGCATCAGCCGAAAACTTTCTTGATGAGATAAAATACCTGGCGATCAGCTTAAAATAGGCCTTAATGGTTTCCGTCTTATTCATTTTACTGTTGCCTTTTCTCAAGTCGCACCTTAAGACCATTGGGATCTCGGAGATTTTTATCGGCAGCACCCTAAGTTTAATAAGCATCTCAACCATTGAAGCAAAGCCCTTTTCTTCCAAAAGCTTTCCTTCAAATGCATAAAACGCTCTTTTTAAAACAAGCGGCCTGTACGCACGATAAAATGAGCTGTAGGTATTAATGCCTTCTATCGGAAAAAAGGCTTTAAGAAGAAAATTTGCTATCGAGCTTAAAAATAACCTGTCCGGAGTTGTGCCGACGATCTTGCCTCCTTTTGCATAGCACGAAGCCAGCACAATATCGGCCCCGCTCCTTATATCACTAATCATCCTATCCAATATACCAAGATCGCCGGTATTATCCGCTTCCTTTGTGATTATTATGTCCGAGTCCTTGGCCTCTTTTAGCGCATACGAAAAACCGCTCCTGAAAACCTGGCCAACATTCATATTGGTACTATGGTTTATCACATCTATCGGATATTTCTTTTTAAGCGATCCCAGGATCTCTTTTGTGTTATCCGTGCTTCCGTCATTTACAACAATAAGTTTACAGGGCTCTCCGAGATCCTTGGATTTTTTCATTATAGATTCAAATAAATATGGCAGGTTCAGGGCTTCATTATAAGCCGGTATAATAAAAAAAAGCATATTTTTTTCCTATTCTTTAAGATCTATTTAACTGCATGGATAATGTAACGCCAGCAAAAGAATTTCTGAAGCTTCAAGACCTTGAATAACGTATTAAGCGCCTTATCGAGCGCTATTACAAAATTTTTTATGACCTTATTATTTGGGATAAGCTCTATCCCGACAAATCCGCCGCTTAAGGGAAATGCGATAACATCCCTAAGACTGGTAGATTTGATCTTGAACCCTGCCTTTTCAAGCTCTTCTCTTACATATTCATAAGGAGCTTCGGGATCCTTGTGATTTATAAATTTTCTTGATATTTTTAGTATCCAGTTAGGATTGGGGTCGAATATAATTAACTCATTAGAGGACACTCTCCTGATCTCTTTTAGCGCCTTAACTAGCTCATCTTTTGTTTCAAAATGATGTACTGCATCCCTTAATATAACAGTCGTAAAGGAATTATCCGGGAATTTCAGGTCATAAACCGACATATCTATCACATCTATATCATAAAGCTCTTTTGCCATCTTGCGTGACTGGGGGTCCGGGTCTATCCCCACAACATCCAGATCCGGCCTCTCATTTTTAATATGACTAATAAGGCTTCCATATCCGCATCCGATATCAAGAACCTTCTTACCGGTAACAAGACCGACAATATCCCGGTTTTGGCAGAATGCCACATCTCCGTAAAACCTCTTGAGCCTTTTATGGCAATCTTTGATCTCCATTACACTCTTCTCCTCAGTCGCTCTTCAATGGTTCTTTTTATTCCTTCAGCAGAGGTTATCTTAGGCATGTACCCTAAAATCCTTTTTGCCTTACTAAGATCGGGAATACGCCTTTTGATCTCTTTATAATTTCCAAAAACCTTCTTAAGGGGAACAAATCTTATTTTTATATTTTTCCTATTTGCGAGTTTTATTATCAGCTTAGCATCGTCCAGAATGCTTCTTTCTTTATCATTCCCTATGTTAAAAATTTCTCCAACAGCCTTAGGGTTCTCCATAGCAAGTATCGTCCCCCTCACAAGATCATCGACATACGCCATAGAGCGCGTCTGCTTGCCATCGCCGTGAATAATGATATCTTTGCCGCTTAAGGCCGCATCTATGAATAAAGGGATGTGCCCGCTAGACCATGTGAAACTGGCTCTGGAGCTAAAGCCTCCGAAATATCTTAAGATAACTACTGGGACATTAAACTCTTTGTAATAAGCAAAGGAGAGCTGTTCGCCGTATATCTTTGATACGGCATACGACCATCTTTTTACACCGGTGGGGCCTATAGTAAGATTACCGTCTTCTTTAAATGGCAGGTCTTCTGATACGCCGTATACATCTGACGTTGAGGCAAATACCACTTTTGCTTTCACCGCCTTGGCAGCCTCGAGAACATTTTTTATGCCGTCTCCGTTAACTATAAGAGTTTCGTAAGAACTACCGCTTTCACCGATCTTTTTGGAAGCAGCCATATGGACTATTATTGAAGCTTCCTTTGCCGCCTTTTTCAGTTTAGACAAATCAAGTATATCCATTTTCACAAATTTAAAATTCTTATTCTTCAAGGTATGGGCAATATTGTCAATTTTACCTACATTAAGATTATCAACCCCGATAACCCTATACCCTTTGGCGATCAATGCGTCAGCCAGATGCGAACCTATCATTCCCGCGACACCGGTAATAAGGACTGTTTTCATATTTATAAGGCCTTTAGTTTGTTATAAAGAATTTTTGCGATTTTTTTGTAGCTAGTGCCGTCCCCGTAGTATTTTAAACCGAGGTTCTTTTTGGGTGAAAATTTCCTGAATTTTCTGAAAGCCATTACTATTTTTTTTGCCGATGAACCCGCTAAAATATTCATTCCTGATTTAACCGTCTCCACCCATTCAGTTTCATTTCTTAAGGTTATACACGGTACGGCAAATATCATAGCCTCTTTCTGTACGCCTCCGGAATCAGTAATGATCATTGCGGCCTTCTTTTCGTATCTAAGCATATCAAAATAGCCTACCGGCTCAATTAGTTTTACATTATCAGGGACCCTGATCTTAAACTTATCCAGCGATTTAAATGTCCTTGGATGGATAGGCATGATTATCTCCTCTTTTATCATCCCGAGACCCTTAAATATTTCCTTCAGCTTTTTCTTTGAGTCGGTATTTTCCTGGCGATGGATAGTGCAAAGAATATAGTTATCAAGGTAAAATACTTTAAAATTCAGGTATTTTGCAAATCTATTTATAGAATCAAACATTACATCACCTACCAAAAATACGTTTTCGTACTTTCCTTCCTTTTTAAGGTTACTGATGGCCTCCTTAGTAGGAGAGAAGAAGATGTTTGATATGCTATCCGTTACGACTCTATTTATCTCTTCAGGCATATCGCTCCGCAGGCTTCTTAATCCCGCTTCCACATGCGCAATAGTAATGCCCAGTTTTGACGCAGCCAGCGCTCCCGCCAAAGTAGAATTTGTATCGCCATACACCAGTACTATGGAAGGGTTTTCTTTGACAAGTATTTTTTCTATTCCCGTTAACATCTTGGCTACCTGCTCGGCATGGGTCCCGGATCCAACATTAAGGTTATAATCCGGCCTTGGTATTTTAAGCTCTTTAAAAAAAATGTCCGATAGGTTTTTATTATAATGCTGGCCGGTGTGAACAATTATCTCCTTAACCTTAAGTTCTTTTAGAGCCTCTGAAATAAGCGCCATCTTCACAAATTGCGGCCTGGCACCGACGATAGTAACGATTTTTTTCATGATTAGGCGAGCTCCCCGTAAAGTGCTTCAAGTTTTTTTGCGTATCCGTCAGGCAGATACCCCGATTCGATAGTCTTTTTTGCCTCAGCCCCGATTTTCTCTCTTAGCTTTCTATCCATCGACAACTCAAGAATTCTTTTTGTAAGAAGCCCTGTGTCTCCCGGCTCGATCAAAAAACCGTTCTCACCGTCCTTAAGGATCTCGGGGATACCGCTAATATTAGTGGCAATAGACGGAATTCCTGTATACATAGCTTCAATAAGCGTCCTTGGAAACCCCTCCTGTAAAGACGGCAATATAAATACATCCATGGCTTTCATAAGTTCAGGTATGTCATTTCGCTGGCCAAAAAACCTTACCTTATCCTTTATCCCAAGCTTATAAGTTAGCTCCATTAATTCCTTCTTTGATTCCCCCTCGCCGACAAAGATTAAAGTTGAGTTCTTGAGCTTATCGCTGATCGCTGCATACGACTCTATCAAAAATCTGTGATTTTTCTTTGGAATAACGGACCCTACGGAACCGAGAACAAGATCATCCTGGCTTAACCCCAGCTCTTTTCTTAGATCGATTTTTGATTTTTTTATATCAAATCTTGCGGCATCTACCGCATTATAAATAAGGTAAAACTTTCCCGGGCCAATCTTTTCCTGCTTTATGGTAAAATTTAAAACCGACTCAGAACATACAATTATCTTATCGGTAAAAAAGGCCAGGACTCTATCAATAAGTACATGATAGAACTTTTTTTCCGTATACATGCTTCTTTCTTCAGTAATAACGGCTTTTGGCTTATGAAAGATCGCAGCAACCCTGCCAAAAAAATTGGCATAAAATAAAGATGTATGCAAAATGTCAGGATTGACTTTCTTTAAAATATCCTTGATCTTAAATATTAAAGAAAGATTGAATAGCCTCGCGTCATCATCCAGGTATGTCACCTTAAACCCGAGTTTTTCTATCTCCTCTCCTATTGCGCCTTTCTTCTCTATAGACACAACCTCGCAGTCAAATCTTTTTGTATCGATGTTTTTTAAGGTAGTCAATAGGCCCACCTCGGCTCCGCCGAAATTTAAATGAACGAATAAAAATAGGACTTTTTTTCTGATATTTTTCTTTTTAAGTATAAGGCTGAACTGCGGAGTAAGCTTAGGGAAGAATAACTTAAAAACTTTGCTTTTTATAGTGATGTCATCAAATTGATGCACAACTTCGGCATCAAAATCCTTAAATGGCCCGTTTAAGAGGCTCTTTATGTCAAAACCCTTAGAATAATCTATCCTATCCCCCGAATTCGGCGAATGTATATCAACATATTTAAGCATCTCATTTCTGCTTAAGGGCCTTCCGATGATCTTATCTTTAATAAGGCGATCATTCACGTTCTTAGTAACGGCTTCGTAATCGATACTATCATGGGGATCCGGCTTTTTAAACTTAGCAAGCATCCTATAATAGATCGATGCCGGCAAAAACCTCCAGAACGACCTGTTAGGTTCATAACCGATTATCAAAAACCCGTCGTCTTTTAAAACACTGTACGAGGCCTTGGCAAATTTTTCTATTGACGGGAAATGATGCATAGCTGCCGAGCAGGTAACGATACTAAAAACTTTATCCTTAAAAGGCAGATTCTCCGCATCACAATTGACAAACCGAATGCTCTTATCGATGAACTTATTCTTGGCCTTTTTTAGCATCTCAAGTGATATATCGGAAGTTACAAGCTCATAATCTCCGCCCATTCTACTGAATACCCCCGGTATAAGCCCGGTGCCCGTACCGATATCAAGAGCCTTAACGGCTCGACCGGGGACTTTTATGGAATTTTTAAGAAAATCCTCATAAAATAGAGCTTCGCTTTCAATCCTATTCACATGACGCTCATCAAAAAAACGAGACTCCTCATCATGAAAGTATCTATTAATTTCTTTGATCAACTTATTATCCATGTTTCGGCCCGCTGATAAGGTTAAATATTATTTTGAAGATATTTACGCCGAGGTATTGAACAAAAATCTTCTTTATCGCCGTATTCTTCCTGAATTTTTTTTCTAGACTGAGCTTAAGATTATCGAGCGCTTTATCTTTGTTCAGATTTAGCGCATAAAAAGTCCCCAGTTCATTATAAAGATCCGCTTCTTTTCTTAAGACCCTGTTTTTTGATTCGTCGCTTATAAAGAGATCCGGCCTTTTATTCTTCCAGATATCGAGTATCATAAAGTGTTCTTTAACAAAGAGGTCTTTTTTATTACTAAAACTGTTATTATGTATCCTATATTTTGCCAGCGGCTCATCGACATAGTCAAATTCATACTTCTCGGCAACCCTTAAAAAAAGCTCATACTCTTCGCCTATCTTGAAATCTTTATTAAAATCCCCAACCTCATCAAACACCTTCCTTTTCATTAACACCGTAGGAAGCGGAATAAAATTGACGGAATCAAAAAGCAGGTCCTTCAGTATCATTCCTTTTTTAGGGTTTGAGCGTTTAAAATAAGTAACACCGCTTGTCTTATCGTTAAATAATATATAAGCGTCGGAATATACGAGCCCCAAGGCATCATTACCCGTCAACAAGGCGACCTCTTTAGCCAGTTTTTCCTCAAGCCAAACATCATCATGGTCAAGAAATGCTATTAGCTCTCCTTTCGATTCGCGTATGGCCTTATTACGCGTTTCAGAAAGCCCTTCATTCTCCTTATAAAAATACCTGATCCTCGGGTCATTGAAAGATCTGACGATTTTAGCGGTACTGTCTTTGGACCCGTCATCCATCAGTATGATCTCAAAATCCCTGAAAGTCTGCGCCAATACGCCGGCAATCGTTTCCTGCAGGTATCTCTCGCTGTTAAATAACGGTACAATGACGCTGACTAATGGCATATTAGTTTTTATAGAACCTCTTTATGCATTCTATTACCCTGTCCTGGTCGCTATCAAGCATATCGAAAAACAAAGGTAAAGTTATTATCTCTTTCCATACCATGTCCGTAACCTTAAGCCCGGTAGTGTCAAATTTGCTGAAAAACGGCTGGATATGGTTGGGAATATAATGCACCCCGCTATCTATCCCGTTCTCCTTTAGGAAATTCATCAGCTCATCTCTCTTCTGAACCCTTATTATGTAATTAAAAGGCGCTATATTATCCACATCCCTTACCAATAATTTGATCTCCTTTAAGTTTCTGAAGTTTTCATCGTATTTTTTTACCAATTCTCTCTTCTTCGCTATGAACTGTGGCAGTTTATCCATCTGGACAAGCCCTATGGCGGCGTTTATATTGCTCATATGGTACCTGAAGCCAAGGTCGGTTACCTCATAGAACCAGTCCCTCTTATGCTCATATCGTGACCATGTATCCTTGTCTATGCCGAGTATTCTTTTTTTATAGATTATTTTTGTCAACTCTTCATCGCCCGTCACTATGCATCCGCCCTCGCCGCAGGTGATATTTTTTATAGGGTCAAAGCTAAAACAGGTAACATCCCCGAACGAGCCTATCAATCTGTTCTTATAATATGACCCGAATGCATGAGCAGCGTCCTCAACAACCCTTAGATCGTTATCCTTTGCTATTTTAATGATCTCGTCCATATCACAAGGAAGCCCGCAATAGTGCACAGGCATGATCGCCTTTGTCTTATCTGTTATAAGTTTTTTTATTTCGGCCGAGTCGATGTTGAGCGTGTCCTCTTCTATATCACAAAATTTTGGGCTTGCTTTACAAGCAGCAATCGCTTGTATGCTTGCGGCAAAAGTAAGCGAAGGCACTATCACCTCATCGCCCTCCTTTAAATTCAAGGCATCAAGCGCAAGATGAAGCGCGCTTGTGCCGGTATTTACTGCTATAACTGATTTTGCGCTAAGGAAGCTTTTGATCCTATTTTCAAATCTCAATACCCACGCGCCTAACCCGAGCCAATGCGATTCAAAAACTTTACCTACCTCAGCTAACTCATCCTGCCCAAGCGATGGCCTTGAGACAGGCATTAACTTTTCATATTTTGACATAATAATCCTACTTTCTTTAATGTCCTTATAGGGTTTTTCAGGATCGCTACTGCTGCTTTTTTTGCAAATTCAATAGGGTGCTTTTTATAATGCTCCATCTGCAGATAAAAGAACCCCTTCGAGAAAAGCTTTCTAACATCCTCGCTGTTCCATTCCCGGGTTTGAATGCTGCAGCTTGTTATATATAGATCATTCAAAGAAAATCCCTTTTTGATATATTTTTTTTCCAAACAAAGATCATAAAGAAGCGACCCGGGATACGGAGTTGCCACAGAGACAAACGGCTTGTAAACGCCTATTTTTTTGGCATACTTATAACTGTCCCACATATCTTTAAGCGTCTCACCGGGCATTCCAATAATAAGAAATATACAGGATTCCAGGTTAATCTTTCTGGTAAATTTGATAAGCCTTTCGACTTTATCCAGATCCAGAGGCTTTTTGATGACCTCTTTAAGAACTCTGGGACTTCCGGATTCCACCGCGATATTAAGATGGTAGCAGCCGGCATCCTGCATCTTTTTTATCAGTCTCTCGTCCAAAGCAAAGGCTGCAACACCATTCGGCGTATCCCATTTAAAATTAAGTTTTTCCGAGATCATCATATCAAAGATGGACTCGGCACGTTTCACATCCAATGTTACATTGTCATCCTCAAAAAGCAGCTCTTCGATGTTATATTTATCCTTTAACTCCCTCATCTCCGCTAGGACGTTCTCCGGGCTCCGTTTACGGAAATTCCTGCCCCAAACATGATGTGCCGTACAAAAGGTACAGCCAACCGGGCACCCTCTCGAGGTAACTATAGGAGTAAATCTTTTGCATCGCCTCTTTCCGTGAGACTCGCTAAGGCCAAAGTATTTATCCAGTTTCATCAGATGCCTTGCCGGAAAAGGAAGGCTATCGATATCAAGTATAAAATTAATCTTCGGCACAATCGTAGGCTTGGAACCGGTTCTGTAGGCGATACCGTTAAGCTTTCCTAAATCTATTTTCCCTTCGAGGTGGCCTATCAGATCCTCCAAAGTCCTTTCGCCTTCACCTAAGATCACGAAATCAACATTCTGATCTAAAATTACGCTCTCGGGCATTACTGTCGGGTGCGCCCCTCCGGCAATTACAATTATTTTAGGATCTATTGATTTAGTAATCTTATAGATCTCGTGAGCATTTCTGGCCTGCCTTGAAAAAAGGTTACTCACCCCCACAATGTCAGGAGAGAACGACCTTATCTTCGCTTCAATATCGCCAAACGACGAGCCGATCCTTATTATATTATCCTCAATAAGCTCTTCCTTACCGATCCCCTCAATAAGAGAATCGAATATCTCGACCTCTATTCCCTTTTTTTCCAAAATTGCCGCTAAATACCCTAAGCCGATGGGTGGCAAAGGATTAATATCCGGCATATCTTTGAAGGTATACGCCGGAGGAGTAATAAGTAGAACCTTTTTAATTTTTTTATTTTGGACCATCAGCCCTCATTTCTAAAGCAAGATCCAACAGGCACTCAAAAAAATCCCAGGACTGCATCGGAACCTTTAAATGATTTCCGTAACCTTTGTCTAGGAAATCCAACGTATCGTTTATAGCCGCAACAAGGAAAAGCCCAATATTCACACCAAGAAATTTGCAATAATCCGTCAAATACGACTCGGCAATAACCCTGGTGTTTGAATTGACCGAAAAGAATTTTTTAAAACTTTCGATATGCTCTACATTCCTGTAGAAATATAGCGCAGTATTAAAGATCATGAATTCTGCATCCAGAAATGGATGGCTATCCGATTTAAAGTCTTCCCAGTCCAGGATTTTGGGAGAACCGTTATCAAAAACAATATTATCAAAATCAAAATCACCCTGCGAAGCAGAGATATTAACTGATCTTTTATCAATGTTGCTGAATTCCTTCATTACTTTTTCAAATTTAGGATCAAGCTCTTTTGAAACTGATCCGGATCTTAATTCATAATATCTTTTCTTTATGCCCGATAGGTCAAATGTCAAAGTTTTATCCCGCTTTGTGGCAGAATAAAATTCTTTTAGCCATTCAAAGCTTTTTTTAAGCAATATCTCCAGTTTTGCAATATCGCCTAAGTATATTTTTTTACCGCTGACAAAACTCTCGATCATGACCTTTGTCGACTTTTCCATATCCCCGAAATAGATCGGCTTCGGAAAAGAATCCTTAAGCCTTGGGGGTATGGTCCTTTCAACATTAATCAGATTATCAAACTCATTTTTTATCTGCCTGAAGTCATTAGTAAGCCTATTTACCTTAATAAAATATTTCGGAGCATCATCATCATCCACAAACAAGGCAAAATTCAAAGCGGCATTATCGGATCTTTGGCCGTTTAATTTAATAAAACTCACAAGGCCGGGTTTTTTCTGATTTTTCTCAAAGCATTCCCAGTTATTTAATATATAATCTTCCAATAGATTTATCATTTTACTTCTCCGCGACAATTAAGTAGCTGTGAACCAGATATTTCATCAGATTAAGTTTAATTAAAATCCAAGGAATGAATTTTTTTATGCCTTTCAGGTCCCTTAGCCCGAAATTTTCATAGAAATATCTGATATATCTTGGGTTATTAAGAGGCAGTATGACTTCCGGCTCCCTGTAAGACGGCGATGAGGCATAAAAATCGAATTTTTTGAAATTCGATTTCTTCAAAAGCTTTTTATAACCAAAAATTGAATAGGTATATTCCTGATAGTTCTTGTTCTTGAATAAATTCATATACTTATTTGCCAAAAATCTGGGAAGAATGGACGAAAAAGGCACAGCCGTATGAGGATCCGGATAACCGAAGAAATATTTGTAAAAATATCTGTTTTCTATGGCGATCAGCACCTTGCCGCCCGGTTTAAGCACCCTCTGTATCTCGCTTAAGGCTTCTAGCTGAAGCTCAGTGGGTTTTTTTATTGCAACTGCCCTGTCTTTAGAGCGCTTCCCGTAATGCTCGCTTGCTACAAAATCATAATCCGCTCCAAGCCACTCAAGAACTCCTATTAAAAGAACCACATCAAAATAGTTATCGCTGAACGGGAGATTCCGGGCGGAGGAAAGCGCTATATTCAGGTTATTGACATTTTCCTGTTCAGCCCTGATCTTTAATAATTCCAAAGTCTCAAAAGTCGTATCGACCGAGTACACCTCTTTTGCATAATCAGAGATAGGCACCGAAATGCCTCCCCACATGGAACCGACATCAAGAACCAACTTATCCTTAAGATCGGGGAGCACAAACCTGAAATCTACCCTGTTCCTTGCCGAGATATGATCCAGAACATTACCGCTGATATTTTTTTTGATCGCATCCTTCCAGCCATTTGAGTGAGCGTCAATATTTAGTTTTTTCATAAGGTCTTTTGAAAAATTGCACCAATAGCGCTCCATTCTGGTAAGTATGGGAATACCGTTTCTTAATTCGAACTTTTTGGAACAATTATTGCAGATAAAAACTTTGCCATCAAATCGAAGTTTATTATAACAATAGACGCATGAATAAGTATTTTCTCGTATTTTATTCATAAAGGTTTCTTTTCAGATTTTCAAACTCCGCTTCGGCTTTTTTCCTGAATGAAAATAAATATAGCCTGATTATATATGTCGTTATCTGCCAAACTAAAAAAGATAAGTAGTATACCCATAATATCTTTACAGGAGTAAATAGCTCTAAAACGATCATCGCTAAAATAAGATCAACGGTTCTCGCGTTATGCTCAAAGATACCGTCGACAAACGATTTAATGATCTCTATACGCGATCTACCGAGAGGACCGCCTTCGGAAAAAGACTTATTATCTATGATCCTGTATTCTTTTTTATTAAAGTAGCTATATATGAACCTTTCTCTCATATTTGGATATATATCAATAGCAAAGATCATCGGTATAAAAACAGTTATTACATAGAAGATATTGTTAAACGAATTCCCCAAATAAAACCCTATCGAAACCCATAATATTACCCAGCTTAATGCCGCGGCATAATTGTCAAGGATATCCCCCGTAATAGATGTTGTTTTTTTGATCCTGGCAAGAGCGCCATCAGCCCAGTCAATAGCGGGTTTTACGAAAAATAATATTACAGCCAGAATTACCGCTATCCTGCATGGTATTGATAACAATAACCCGGCAATAAAACTCAAAAGCACATACGACAAAGTCAGCTGATTGGGAGTGATTTTTGTCTTTAGGGAGAAAAAAACCATTACACTCGCAACTTCGAGATAAAAAATGGCCTTGTACCTTCTGTATGAATACCATGGCCAGTTGAATATATAGGAATAGTACTTTCTGTGATAGCCATAAACTTCATTTCTTACTTCAGAAAAGCTCACTTTGCCTCCTTTATTCAATAATCCTTAAACCCTTTGCTTTTACCACATCTTTTGGAAAATCGATCTCTACCCACTTTAATCCGTCTATCAATTCATAGGAAATATTAACTTTATTAAAAAGCCTTGGTATAATAAATTCATACCCGGAATCTTCATCGCCGTTATTAATAAGATCTCCCAATATTTTTTTTAAATATTTGGCGCTATTTCTGCTTAATTTTAGAAAACCAGCCCATTCGCCTATCGGAGAGTATTTACCCTTAAGGCCTCTTTCAAGCTTAACCGCTCTTGATCTCTTAAAACCTACTATAACAGCTTCATTATCCACCTTATTCGATGAATCAATAAGAAAGAAATCTTTCTTTTCCGAATCTACAACTTTTTTAATGAGCGCTCTCTCAAAAAATAGATCTGCATCCATTATCAGGATATCTTTATTAAAATAACCGGCGGCCTTCCAAAGAGATATTATGCTCCCTTTTTTAAAAAGGCTATTATGAATAAATTTGACTTTCCTTCCGCATTTACTTATCTCGCTTTTTAATAGCCCCTGTTTAAACCCGGTAACTACAACAATATCCCTGATATCATGCTCATTCAGAAGCCTTATGATCCTTGTTATCAGGGTTTCGTTATTTATCTTTAAAAGAGATTTTGGCTTATGTGTAAATTTTGAAAGGCGTTTTCCTACGCCAGCGGCAAGTATTATTGCCCTCATAATAACCCCTTAAATACCGATAAAAATCCTTTGATATCCTTCTTTGAAATCAATCCTACGGTCCCGAGCCTGAAAGTATGACCAGCGAGTTTTCCCTGCGAAGAATAAATTACAAAACCATGTTTTTTGAACTCTCTGTGCAGATCTTCGTAAGTCTTCCCCTTCGGGGTCTTTATCACTGTCATGGTATTTGACATTAAAGCCCTCGGGATCAGATACTCTATCCCAAGCTTCTCGAGGCCGTTTCTTAAAAGATTTGTAATTTCAGAAAAGCCTTTGATCCTTTTTGAAAGCGTCTCTTGCTTCAACTCCTTAAGGGCCTCTTCCAAGGCATAAAACGTCTGCACGGGTGGCGTAAAAGGCGTCTGGCCTTTTAGCTCCATATCAAAATGTCCTTTAAAAGATGTATAAAAAGATCCGCTCTTACAAAAACCGGCATTATTAATAAACTCGTTACTAGCTATAACAAAAGATATGCCGGGGATCGCCCTTATGCATTTATTGCTTGAGGCTATTACGGCATCAAGCTTCAGCTCTTCGATGTCAAACTCTTCGCCGGCTAAACTGCTTACAGCGTCTACCAGCACCAGGTTATCGTATTTTTTGGCCAGTTTACTGATCTCCTTAAGCGGGTTCAGAATTCCTGTTGTAGTTTCATGATGCACAAAATACAGCGCCCCGAATTTCCTGCTCCTTAAAGCATCCTCTATCTGAATAAGATCTATTTGGTTGCCCCATCCGAAATTTATCTCGTCAAAATCAATATTATAAATCCTTGCGATGCTCGAAGCCCTCTCGCCGTAGATACCGTTGGAGATTATAAGTAGTTTCTTTTTATATCCGCCGAATGAGCTTATCACACTGTCTATCGCCGCAGTCCCGGACCCTCCGAAAAAAACAACTTCATAAGAACCCTTGAGACAAAAAATCTCTTTAATGAGGGATCTGGTATTGGAAAAAATATCAGTGAACTCCGTATCCCTGTGGCAGATATCCGGCTTCAAAAGAGATCTTCGAACGCGGCTTGATATATTCGCAGGACCCGGAGAAAAAATAATCATTTTAAGTAACCCTCCCCATTATTATCTTATTGTCTTTAGGATGGTTTTGCAGATACCTGTCGAACTTTCTTTTCCACCTCTCTGGAAATTTTTGCTTTGCCCACTCGTTAAATTCATGGGTCTTTTCATCAACAAGCTTCAGTAGTTCGTCGGGATCCATGTTGTAATCTAGAGAATCCTTCGGGATATTGATATTTACCGATTTGAAATCCATAGCGCTGTAGTTTTCGATTATATAATTCTTATTTTTACATACTTCATAAAGCTCTGATCCTGGAAGCGGGTTCACTATAAAAAAAGAGACACTGTCAAACTCAGCCCAGAACGGAAACTCAAGAGATTTCTGTATCTCTTCTTTTTTCTCTCCCGGGAAACCCATTACAAACATTCCGTGGACGCTTATATCATATTTGTGGGCCTCAGCGACAATATCACGAACCATCTTAAGGTTTACATTTTTATGGATAATATCCCTGAGCACCCTCTCTGAGCCACTCTCTATGGCAAATGTAAGCTGGTAAGCGCCGCTTTCGGCCATTATCTTTATAAGGTTCTTATCCAGGGTATTAAACATAAGCCCATGGGGCGTACACCACTTAAAATCAAACTGTTTCATCTTCAAAAAAAGTTCTTCAGCAAATTTTCTATTAAAGGTCATATTGTCATCGACGAACTGGACCTCTTCTATATTGTACTGGTCTTTGAGTATCCTCATTTCGCCGATAATATTATCTACAGACCTGGCCCTTATCTTTCTGCCCCAGTAGCTCACTGTAGAACAAAAATTGCACCTGTTTGGACAACCGCGTGTTGCAAGTATCTGGGCAACTCTCTGGCAATACGAAAACGGGGCATATGGAGCTCCTATCTTAATATAGCGTTCCATATCTACCAGGCTTCTATCCGGATATGGAATAGAATCAAGATCCTCGATCCTCATAATCATCGGGTTAAGCCTGAATATATCTTTATCTTTAAAAGCGACCCCGTCAAAATCAGGGAGCTTGCCTTCTTTTATGCAATTTACAAGTTTTACTATTCGCTCCTCACCTTCGCCTGTTATGACAAAATCCGCATATCCGCCGTCAATGAACCTTTCAGGAAAAAGGCTTGGATGCAACCCGCCCACAATGATCGGAATAGATTTATCGACACTTCTTACGACACTACAGACCCTGAAGGTATTTTTCTCTCTGGCGGTAAACATGCAGCTTACCCCGATAACATCCGGCTTTGAGGACATTATCCTTTCCTTAAGTTCATCGTCAGTTGAACCGTATGTCACATAACCGTCCAGAGTTTCGCAATTATCATAGCCTAGACAGGCCATATCAAATACTTCGACTTCAAAACAGTTATTTTTTAGTACAGCTCCAAGGTACAAAAGCCCCAGCGGCTCTCCGATTCGCCTCACACTGTCAGCGGGCATTGTATTCGGAGGATTAATAAGCAGAATTTTTCTTATCATATTATTTTGCCTTCAATTCCTTTTTTAATCTTTCTGTAAGCTTATCCGGGTCTATCGAAACTCTTCCCACATGAGAATCCGGATCATTTTTTATCTCCAGATGAATAAATACCGGCCCAGTTGAATCGACGATATCAGAGATCTCATTTTCCAGGTCCTTTGAATTATAGATTTTATATACTTCATTGTATCCAAGATTTTCGGCAACTTTGGAAAAATCGATATCGCTACTTATGGTCTTTTGACCTCCGGTAGATTCATAGGACTTATTATCCAAAACTATATGAAAAAGATTTTGAGGTTTATGTTTTGCTATCATTGCCATTGTACCCATGTCCATCAAAAGACTTCCGTCGCCTTCAAAGATAAACACCCTCTTTTTTGAATTTAAGGCTATCCCAAGTCCGACCGAAGATAATAGCCCCATCGAGCCTATCATATAAAAGTTTGCCGGACGCTCCTTGACATTAAAAGCAAACCTTGAAGTAAACCCCGTCGTGAACAATGCTACATCATTATCCTCTAATTTATCAAAAAATATTTTTAAGGCGTCGTTTGTTTTCATTTTAATAGCCCATCCTTAAGTATCAATACTGCAGGCAATGAAGTCTTACTGATGATTCCATCCGCCCACTCTATATCCATATCAAAGTTTTCACCTATTACCTTATAAGGCATCTTAAGTTCGTCCAATAATTCAGTCATGATTTTACCCATGATAATATGTTCCGGCGCATCCTTGCCCTCAAACCCTCTCCAGGTCATAATCACTAGCGACGGGATCTTATAAATATGATTAAAAGATGTTATAGCGTTCACAATATTACCCAGGCCGGAATTCTGCATAAGTACGCAAGGTTTCTTGCCGGTTAGATATGCTCCGCTTGCTACCCCAAGCGCTGCGTTTTCGCGCACAGCTGGGATATATGAAATTTCCGGATCATTCTCAATCTCTTTAAGGAGATTCTTTAATATGGAACAGGGCACGCCTGCAAAAAAAGTATAACCTGTTTTTTTAAGTTTTTTTAAAAATAATTTTGTGTCTATCATAATATTTATCTCACTAATTTGCACGCCAGTTTATAATCTTCAAGAGAATGTATCTCCATCCAACCCGAATTAGCCTCTATCGCAGAGACCTCATAACCATTTTTTATGGCAAGATTTAGTATATCCCCCAGCCCGCTACTGAGAAGCCTATGTTTATTCTTTTTATAAATCTCTTTTATTATGCTTACTCCTTTGGAAGAAAGGAATGTCAAACCCGGGAATTCATAGGCAGCGCCGCTGCGGCTTATCTTTGTAACAACCTTTATAGAATGAGAGTTGAGAACTCTCTGGGAGCCCGGATGGTTGGCTTTTACATTGGCAAAATCGATCTTTTTTTCCGGGCCGTAATTTTTGTCCTCATATGTTTTATCTACTAATATTGTTATATCCTTGGGACTTTCGGATAATCGGTTAAAAATAATGTGGTCAAAAATGACATCGCCATAACTGATAAAAACCTTTGAATTCACTTCTTCAAGTGCCTTCATGATAGAAAAAAGTATCCCTGTTTTTTTGTAGAGGTCATTGGAAACTATCTTTACTCCCTCAACGTTGATCTTATCTTTCTTGTATCCGGCAACAACCCTTACATCATATACCTTAGAGCGGTTCAATACTTCAAGCTGCCTCTGGAGAAGCGGCTTACCGTTTATATCTATCATAGAAATAGGTATATCCTTAGAGATCTCCTTCATAGAATATTCTTCAAGATGGTCTCCGGCGGAAGGAATTATTGCTGTAACTTTATCGGTATCAGTATCGGAATAAATAAGTTCGTTCTCCTTCATCTTGGTCATTCCCTGGAGTTCAAAAACCTCTTTCATCGATGCAATACTATCTTCAATAGAAGCAGTCGAGCCGGATCTTATAATCTCGGAATATGTATCGCTCATAGCCTTAATTGATGCACGCATACCCTGGTTGGCATATATAACCATCTTTATACCGATCGATTCAAGCTCTTTAGCGCTGACTTTATAATATGTGGTCGGGACAACAACTAAAGGCAACCGGTTTTTCCATTTAGAAATAAATTCTTTTATCTCTTTAAGGTCCTTTGCCTTACTGTGTATAAGGATAGCATCGGCTCCGGCATCTCTATAGGCATTGGCTCTTTTAAGAGCTTCTTCCATTCCCCAGCCGGCTATAAGCGCTTCGACCCGCGCTATTACCATAAAATCCTTGGTAGACTGGGCATTCTTGGCGGCCAAGATCTTTCCTACGAATTCCGATATAGGCGCAAGCTCCTGCCTGCCCGGAATAAAACTATTTACTTTAGGGAAATGTTTATCTTCTATGCAGACAGCCGCAATGCCCGCCGCTTCATATTTTTTTACCATGTGTATTACATTATTGGAATTTCCGAAACCAGTATCGCAATCGGCAACCACCGGTACGGATACTGCCTCATTCATCGAAATTGCCGCGTCAAGAAAATCGGTCATTGTAAGGATATTGGCATCAGGAACGCCGTGGCTCGTGGATATCTCAAGGCCGCTTGCCCATACAGCGTCAAACCCGCTATTTTCCGCCAATTTTGCGCCAAGCGCATCGTGCGAACCCATGACCTTTACGATATTACCTTTTCTAAATAACTCCCTTAGTTTAGCAGATTTATTCATTTGTTTTCCTTTTAGGCCTTTTTAAACCTTAAGACCGCCTTTATCTTATCAAGCACGAAATCAATCTCTTCCTTTTTCAAACCCGCAATATGCGGGAAAAAATAGATCATAATAAATATAAGAACAAAATACAAAAATGCCAAAAGCGCAAGCTTTCCAAAAATAACCAAAGGTGAAACTCCGCCGATAAAAAAGAATACCGCCCATTTTAAAACCACCATCAGAACAAATAAAATCAAAACCGTATATATCTGATGGACCCAAAATGGCTTAGGGCTTATTTTAAAATACCTGCAATTAGAAACTAAATACACCTGAACTATAATAATATTCAATAAAACTGTTTTAAAAGCCAACCCCACTGAACCCATTCCAAGCCCCGGTATTAATAATGTTGAGGGGGCTAAAAATAGATATGTTAACCCTATCCCAAGAAGCATCCCGACAATCTGAATATTCCTAAGAGCCTTTGTCCTTTCAGTCGAATAGAATGTCGCCCCGCCAAGCTGCCCATAGACCTGGTGAATAGGATAAAAAGCCATCAAAAATAAGACCATAGTAGCCGGAGTGAATTTAGGCCCGGCAATAAGCTCCAATAACTCTTTAGCGTTAAAAGCCAATAAAACCGCCAATGTCAATGTGATAAAGTAAAGCATCTTAATGTACTTGCTAAAGATCTCGGATGCCCTTAGCTTATCATTACCGCCTAAAGAATAAGCAACCTCCCTTTTATATATCGAAAGGAACGATGCTGTGAAGAGCGTTGAAAATGTCGCCCAACTCGAGGCAATATGAAAATACCCCTGCTCTACCGACCCGCCGAACCTCTGCAAGAACATCCTGTCAAAATACTCAAAAATAAAACTCACGATCATTATCATAACTAGCGGCGAACAGAATTCTTTGAAGTATTTGATCGTCCCTTTTAAGTGATCGGTGATTTTACCATCCCAGTAAATATCCCTGTGGGGGGCTATTACAAATAACATGATAAATAACGAAATAAGCGCAGAACTGAATATCTGGATGGCTATGTAAAAGCCTATATTTAAAAATCCTTTAAGCGCAAAAAAAACTAAAACAACAATATTTAAGATACTTATAACCAGATTTATTAACTGCGCATTTGTCGTATGGCCTTTGCTGTCGCCGAGCTGTCTTAATAAGCTTGCCGAGAAAAATACCCAGTCAAAAACGGCTACCCAGACTATGTATTTTAGCTCCTGGCCCGGCCAGATAAGATCCTTTATCCCTATCAAGAATGCCAAGATAATAAGGCTTATTATCAATACTAACTGGAACAAAAACCAGAGCGAGTAAGCTTTTACTAAAGAACCTGTCTTTTCCTCTTTGGAATTGAGGTTAAAAAAAGCGCTTGACGTACCCATATCAAGCATATTTCTGAATGAACTGGAAACGCGGTTTAAAAAACCGAAATCCCCTAGCTCTTTAGGCCCCAGCGCCCTAGGGACAATACCGGCAGTTACAATGCTCGCCATGAATAAGACTACGTTGCTAAAGAGCGTGACGAGGTACCTCTTTCTTACAGAATCAACCTTTTTTAGTTGCATCAGTTTAAACTGGCCCCCGGAAATATTTTTTCGATCGCCTCAACCGCCCTTTTTCCGCTTTGTCCGTCATTCATATATGTACCGTAATTAATTATGAACTCATCACCGGTCTTTCTGGGAAATTTGCCGGGTGAATCTACATAATCGGATATCGATCCCAAAAAATCATTGATACTTGTAAAGGTATAAGCAGCTTTGTCGATCATCGCCCGGGCGTCTCTTTCAAGAAGCATTGCCGTACTATCTATATAAAAAAATACGTTCTTTTTCATGCTCAAAGCCACTAATAGGGTCGTCGACATAAAATCCGAAATAACAAGGTCCGAACCCTCAAACCACCTCGAAAGCTCTCCATACACGATCGAACAGTTATTAAGATTTGCCTCTTTTATAAAATCTATTATTGGATTAACCGCCTCATCCCCCGGGTGAAGCTTAACTAACAATTTGACATTAGGATCTTTAGCAACCGACGAAATAATTTTTTTCTGAAGATCATAATAGGTATTATCCGAATACTCGCCGGGAAGCATCCTGGATCTCGGCTTTACTCTCAAAGATGTAGGTATATAAAGAATAGTTTTAATGCTATCATCAGCCGATCCCTCATGATGGTTTTTTATCGCAAGGCTGTCAAGCCAGGCGGAGCCGACCGGTATGATCTTTATCCGGTTAAGGTTGTATTTTACTGCATACCTCTTTACACCTTCTCCCCAGGATAGAAAATAATCACACAAAGGATTATCAAAGTCATTCACATGAAGAATATGGTTAAATCTCTCCCCGTACCCACCGTGCTGGAATGAAACGACCTTAATACCCCTGTCTTTTGCCAAAGCGCAAAGGATATTCTCGTATACCCTTGACGGGCTATGCCCTCCGATAAGAATATCTGATCTTTTTAATAATTTTTCCAGATCATGCTTTAAAGAGATATACCCCGGCAGAACATTGTCCAGATAAAAAGCAAGCCTTGTTTTAACAAGTGGGAAAAAGTTGACCGATCTGTATTCAAAAAGACTTTCATAATTATTATCCTTGGAAAAGACGAGATGATAATATGCTCTTTCAGATACCTTCTTAGTATTCTTTAAAAATGCCTCAAAATCAATGACCTTATGGCCCTTTTTTAAAAGCAGCGGTATTATATAATTCAAATCATACCCATTATGAAAAACCAATATGGATCTCTTATTAGGGTTATGCTTAAAATGGCCCGCTACTCTTAATAAAGACTCCCTGATAAATTTTCTAATAGACGGGAGTTCGCTTCTTTTGATCCCCGGCAAAACAACTGTTTTTTGCCAACTGAAGGATCCTTCCTCAAAACCTTTTATCTTGGCAAAGATAGGAACAAGATAAGAAACCACCGACTCATCTTCAAAATATAGCCTGTATGTCAACTTATCGGGGATCTCTTCCGGGTAAATAACTTTTTTTGGCGATTCCTTTTCAAAGATCTTTTCTAGGATATAGATATTGATAACGATCTGGCGAAACATATTAAAAAACATCTGTGCATTTGCTTCCAAAGGCCTTATCTTCAGTTTCGACAGATCAAAATCATCAGTTTTACTTAATAGCTCGTCGTCTAAAGAACGGATGATCTTCCAGGATAGATCATAATAACCTGTCCATTCTCTTTGCAAAGCGTCATTATCATAGTAATCCTCCGGCCGAAGGTAAGCGATCCCTTTTTTTTCCAGCTCATGCACAACTTTCGGCGTAAAGGCAACGGCCCTGTAACCAGCTTTAAGTAATCCGGCTACACTATCGATCTGCTCAATCTCTTCAAGGAAAATTAGATTCATTTAGCCGTTAATTTCTTCTATTATAGATACGTCTTTACGAACTCTTCTCTGAGTCTCGCCCATATCCTGTCACCTTCGGGAGTCAATTTTTCTGCTTTACTGATCTCGCCCCAGCGATCCTTCGGAAATTTGATATAAAAAATAAATGTACGCTGTTTACCTAATATCTCATCCTGACTGAAATCAGGCATTACAAGAACCGACGAATCGGCATTTGACGGCGCAATGAGCTCCGGATCTTTCAAATAACCTCTTTCAAGCGCCAGTTTTCTTAAAGGTGTCCCGTGAAAAGGGGTAAATATCGAACAGCTTATGTCACTTGCCGTATGCTGGCGATTAAGCTCAATAGTGTCCATGACAAGTTCCGGCGTCTCTTCAGGAAATCCTATTATATTATTTACGCTATATTCAACACCAAGGTCCGTAAGCATCTTAAGACGCTCTATAAGCATAGCATTGGTGTAGTTTCTATTGACTACCCTTTTCCTGAAATCCTCATTGCCATGCTCAATACCTATGCCGATACGCTGCATCCCGATCTCCTTAAGCTTCAGGATCCTCTCTTTTTTAAGATTCTCAGGGTGAGACTGGCAATAAAAAGGCAGCTTATACTCTTTATACATTTCACAGAATTCATCAATCAACTTGTCAGGATATGCAAAAAAATTGTCCGCCCATAAAAAAATATACTCGGCGCCTAATTTTACATAATAGTCGATCTCTTCTTTGACCTTCTCGATGGATTTGTGGCGAAAATATATCTGATTTGTATTTTCCTTGTAGAACCTATTCTGTAAAGGCGAATTGCAGAATCCGCAGCTAAATATGCATCCTCTATGCGTCTCCACAGCGAACATCTTATAAATCTTGCCGCCCATCGCCCTATAAAACCTTGAGTCCTCAAAAATCGACATATCAGGGAGGGGGTTTTCGTCCAGACTAACTAACCTCGCTATAGGATTTTTAATAACTGAGCCGTCTTGCTTTTTTACCCACAGATTGGTTACATCCGAATAATCCTTGCCTTCGCGCATCTTTAGAACTAACTCTATGATCGCCTTCTCACCTTCTCCGATGCATAACATATCGATTTCAGGATATGATATTACGATCTCCGGGGCAAATGTTGCAAAAACCCCTCCGATAATTGTAGGGATCTTATGATGACGGATCTTTTTTAAAAGCGCAATACTCCCTTCAAACGTACTTTCCACTGCTGTTACCGCTAATAGATCCGGCTTAAAGCTTTTTATCAGGCTATCCAGGTCGCCAGCTATATCGGCACTTCGATAATTAACCTTTTTAGTGACATTTAGGCTCTCGGAAAAAGGTTTTACGGTAAGATTTTTCTCTTCAATAGCGTCAGAATCAAGATTATCCTGTTTTTCGTAAAGTGTTGTATCAAATAGATCCACTTTTACATCTATTGATTTTAATAAGCTTGAAAAAAGCGCGATAGAAGGCGGGACCAAGGACATTTTGCGCGGGTTATAATAGATGAACAACACTTTAAAATCTTTATTTGAATTTTTATTCACTTTTTGCACTTTTATCTTCCCCTCTTCTTTAATGATTATCTATTTCTACTGATACTCTTTTGGAATAGCGATCTCTTTTGAAACGTATTTTACAAAATTAGCGTAAAGCTCGCGGATCCTATCCTTACTAAGCTGAGGCATAGTCAATATGCTTTCATCTATCATGGAGATCTTACGCGGTATCCCGGGCTCTATGTAACCCTCTTTAAGGCAGATCTCGTGGAGCTTTGTACCTATATAAGGAGCGAATATGCTGAGTGAATAACTGTCGGGATCAGCGTCTATATTTAATTTTATAGTGTCGAATATCAGATCTTCGGTCTCATAAGGGAAGCCGAACATATTATTTGCGGTGGTCCTAATGCCATATTTTTTGCATAGCTTAAAAGCCTTTATTATCTGGGCGTTTGTGGTAAGCCTTGTAAGCATCTCTCTTCGGTATTTTTCATTTCCGCATTCTATCCCAAAAGCAACTGTCGCGCAGCCCATATCCCTTAAAAGGCTCACTTTATCTTCAGTAGCTACTTCAACCCTTGTTGTCACATAGAAAGGAAGCTTGATATATTTATTCCAAAGCTCGGCATATTTTTTGAGTTCCTTATAGGGAAGCACCAGAATATTTTCATCGGTAAAAAATATGAAATTAAAATTATACTTACTTTTTAATTCCCTTATCTCATTGATTGAATTCTCAGGATCCCTGAACCTTATATGCTTTGTCTCGTGTGAATAAAGTTCTTCATTAAGAAAATAATTTACACAGTATGTGCAGCTAAAGGGGCATCCCCTTGTAAGCTCAACGTAACCCGCCCTCACCATTCTGCCGTCAAAAGGCTTCATAAAATGTCTCTCGTCAAAGATGCTGAGGTCCTGGAACGGGATATCATCCAGCTTTACATAGCCAAGTATCGGATTGCGGATAACTTTACCGTCCTTAAGGTATGCAAGGTTACTGACGTCTCTATAATCCTTATGCGCTTCGATCCTCTTGGCCAGCTCCACAGAAGCTATCTCGCCCTCTCCCATAATAACACTATCAACAAGGTTATCCATTAGGAGTATCTGGGGGGAAACCGTCGAAAATACTCCGCCTGCTACAATATGCGCGTCACTGACGCTGCGGATAGTTTTTAATAGGTCTACACTTGTCCAGTAATTATTCTGAATAAGAGTAATGCCCACAAGGCGAGGGTTATATTCACCTATAAGCTCTTTTAATTCCTGATGTATATCAGAATTTGTAACCTCTCCCCAATAAGAAAGCGTATCAACTTTTTTGGCAGTACCGATCGCCTCACGCTCTTCATTATCAATATTGCGGCTTACCTTGAACGTCAGGTCAAAAAGCCTGACCTCATGCCCTGCCTTTTTTAGACTTGCGGATATCAATGAGAGGCCTATAGGTATCCTGCCATAACCTTCGCAATTTGGATATATAAGAAGTATTTTCATATTTATCGGGAAAACCTTTTCATAAGAGTTTCGACTATCAAAAAATCCATCTCATCATCGATCTCATAATTATATTTTTTGTCAATAACAAGAGGGTATTTCTTCTTTCCGACCCACTCACCTTTAGCTAATGCTGAGGCTTTATGTACATAAACATTGCCGTCATCATAGAACCATCCGGTCAATTTCTGTCTTGGCGTATTCTGGGTTGAGCCCCATTCATATTCAAACGACATATATCCGGTCGCTAAGGTATCGACTTTATTTTCGATGAACTTTTTTATTGCCATATCAATAAGCTTGCCGTCTCTTAAGGGAGATGTCGGCTGGAGGAGAACAATAATATCAACATACGACATAACCTTTATAATATGCTGAAGTACCGAAAGAGTTGTAGAAAAATCCCTGGCAAGCTCCTTTGGCCTGTCAAGAACAAGAGCGTCATATTTATGGGCAACAGACTTTATCTCTTTATCCTCAGTAGATACAATAAAACTACTCAAAAGCTTTGACTCTTTGGCAGCCTTAATGGACCAGTATATAAGCGGCTTTCCGTTAATAGGTTTGATATTTTTTCTTTTTATCCCTTTGCTCCCGCCTCTTGCCGGTATTACACCGAGGATATAGGGCCTATGATTTATTTTATTTTTAGAATTTGGCATTATTGGCTGACTCCATTTTTAATAAAACTTTAAGTTGAAGTCGGAACTCCCCAAAATTCACAATATGAACATAACGGTATCTCCGACCTTTTGCCGAGCTTATGATGCTCAAGCCACTCCATACGTTTTGGGCTATTCCAAATCTCATCAATCGAATTATTCTCAAGGTTTCCTATAATACCAAGCCCTTTGGGATCAAAACGCACGCAAATAGATACGTTGCCTTCCCTATTGATGCACATATGATGCAGAAAATCCCAGCAGATACCGATTTCGGGTATTGTAGGATTTTTTTTGCGATAGTTATAGCTCCCCATCTGGGCGTGAAGGACTCTTTTAATTATAAGGCATCCTAATTTCTCATACTTTGCCGGGTCAACTTCCCCTATAAGCCTGAGGCTCGTAAAAGGTTTTCTGTCACCTTTTAGCTTAAGAAATTTTTTGACAAGCTCCAGCTGCTCGTCAGCCTCCTCATCGCCCTCAAAAACTGAAATCGATATCGTATCAAGATTATCGATTATTTCATCGGCCTTTTCTACTATAAGTTTGCCGTTAGTAACGATATTTTTGATTTGATTCTTAAAAAGTTTTACCGCTTCACCGAAACGTGGATACAAAAGCGCCTCGCCGTCCTTATGGAACTGCGTAACTATATTCGGCGGAAGTGAGCTAGCTATTTTTTTAACCAGATCAAAATCCATATCGCCGTATTTAAGCGCTAACTCCGGATAGTCATTATCAACCTTCCTGCGGCCGCACATCCAGCATTTTTTATTGCATCTTGATGTGAGTTCTACATTTACGCATGCTAAACCATTTAAGGCCATATTACTTTTTCCTCAAAGTTAAGATCGCTTCTCTGGTGGAATTAATTATATAATCTATGTCTTCTTTAGGCATATCCGACCAGAATGGAAACGATATCATATTGCCAAAAAACCTGTCCGCTTCCGGGCATGTCTTTTTGGTATAGCCGTTTTTAATAAAGAGATCATAATTATAAAGAGGATTATACTGTACAACACATTTGATGCCATATTTGGTATATAAAAGCTCTATAAGATCGTCCCTGTGGCTGGTCCCGGAGGTATAGCGAGCCACTAATAGATGATACACGTGCTTGTATCCAGGGGGTATCTCCTGAAATTCCAGTTCCTTGAATTCTGATAGAGAGTCTTTTATAAGCCTCGCCTGTTCAAATCTTGTATTATTAACCTTGTCGAGCCTCAGAAGTATTGAATTAGCGGCACAGGCATTAGGTTCAGGCAAGGCAAAATTGTAAGGCACTCTTCCCGGAAGGGCCTCGATAATATTTGTCATCGCCGGCTTCCAGTAAAACTCCTGGTTATTATAGGGTTTACTTCCTATTTTTCTTAAGCCCAGAATACTTTCATAAGAACTCTCGTCATTGGTAGTAATCATCCCTCCTTCGCCAAGAGCTGTTATATTTTTCTGGCTATGGAAACTAAAACATGCCGTATCCCCCCAAGCGCCGGATTTTTTGCCGTCAATTTCGGCGCCGGGTGCCTGGGCAACATCCTCAATAATTATTATATTTCTTTCTTTGGCTAATTTTGAAATTTCTCTCATCGGAGCCATAAGCCCATATAGATGCACAGCCATAATAACCTTGGTCTTATTCGTCACCTTCTTTTTAATATCATCCATAGACATGACGAAAGTTTTAGGGTCTATATCAACGAATACGATCTTACATTTTAGCCTTAAAAACGGGATGGCACTCGAGGTAAAAGTATGCGCCGGTATAATAACCTCGTCATCCTCTTTTAGATTAATTATCATAGCCGCTAATTCCAAAGCGGAAGTGCAGTTATTGACCCCCAGAGCGTATTTCACACCTAAATACTTTGCAAAATTATTCTCTAACTCTTTGAGGTATGGCCCCATCGTTAAGACCCTGGCGTTATGGATGCATTCCATTACCTTTTTTTCTTCTTCGGCGAGAAGCCTTGTCTGAACCCCGGGGAAATCTATTTTCAAATCTGCATCGATCATTTTTTTCACCTTACTATTTTGATAAAACCCCCGACTTTGAATTCACTCTTCTAAGTTTCTGGATTATAGGGATTTCGCTATCATAAATCTTTATTTCACCGTCACCTTTCGCCGCTTCCCACGTCCTTATATCAGCTACAAGCCTTTTCATACCCTGAGGCTCTACCGAAGCAGCCTGATCGCTTCCCCACATTGACCTGTCTAAGGTAATGTGCCTCTCGACAGAATTTGCGCCCAATATTACTGAGGCATAAGTGGTATACAACCCGACCTCATGCCCGGAATAGCCTATCGGAACATTAAATCTATTCCTCAAAGTCTCTATCCCTTTCAGATTAAGTTCTTCCGGCTTTGACGGATAGGTACTTGTGCAGTGCATTATAACAAGATTGTCCTCCCCTAATATTTTGACAGCATCTTCAATCATCTTAATATCGCTCATACCGGTAGAAAGAATTATAGGTTTTTTTGTGGTAAGGTGGTGTTTTAAAAGATTCTCATCGGTCAAAGACGCGGAGGCGATCTTATAACAAGGAGGGTTAAACTGCTTCATAAAATCAACCGATTTTTCATCCCAGCACGATACAAACCAATCGATACCCTTGGATTTACAATAACTATCGATTTCTTTATACTCATTGACCCCGAATTCCAGCCCTCTTTTAAGATCGCCATTGGTTGTGCCGAATGGGTTCTCTCTGGGTTTTAAAAGCTCTTCGGCTGTATAGACAATTTCTACGGTCCTTTTCTGGAATTTTACAGCGTCACATCCGGACTCAATGGCAACATCAATAAGTTTTTTTGCTATATCCAAAGAGCCGTTATGATTTATGCCTATCTCTGCTATAACATAACAAGGATACCCATCCCCTATTGTTTTATTTCCTATTTTTACTGTCTTTCTTGGCATGCTATGCGCCTCCTTCGGTTTGAGGCTTATTCGGGCTTTGACGAATAAGCAGTGATCTCTTTTTTGTAGTTTTCTATATCTTTTTTTATTCTTCCGTATTCAATGGTCTTCCACTCTAAGAATTTTTTAGTGATTTCGATTTTTGCCTTCAGTCCTTCGGGTGTAAAAATATACATGTAGGCAAGCTTATTTTTGGAGTTTTTGAAGTTTTTAACTTTAATAAGGCCTTTTCCTATGAGGGAATTAATGAGGTAATTCACCTTGCCGAGACTTATGACAAATTTCTCGGAAAGATACCTTTGGGTCACCTGGGGATTCTGTTCGATCTCCTTAAGTATATGAAGAGTCTTTTCGGAATCCAGAATATCATGTGTCTTATTGTTCATCTGTTCATCCTTTGAACATATAATAACAAAACAAAGCTATACCGTCAAGCAAAACATTCAGATTATGACCTGGAAAGGAATTCGGCTATTAATCCTGTTATGAAGGAAATATCTTCTTTTGTAAGCTCAGGATATACCGGAAGAGCAAGCGTCGAACGGCTTGCAAACTCAGAATTTGGAAAATCGCCTTCTTTGTACCCCAAAAATTTATAACATTCCTGCAAATGGAGAGGAATGGGATAATATACCCTGCTTTCAACATTATTCTCTTCCAATTTCTTAAGAATAATATCGCGTTTTTTCGGGTCTACGCTTATCACGTACTGATGATAAACGTGTGTGTTATAACCGGGAACATAAGGTGTCTTAACGCCATTTACGTTTTTAAAAAGCTCGTTATATATCCCGGCATTTTCCGTTCTCTTCTTTGCCCAAGCGTCGAGATGCCTTAGCTTTACCCTTAGAACTGCTGCCTGCAGATTATCAAGCCTTGCATTTGTACCTATAATGGAATGAATATACCTGATCTTACTGCCATGAACCCTTAAAACCTTTACTTTATCGGCAAGCTCGGCATTATCAGTAACTACCATGCCGCCATCCCCGAAAGCCCCCAGATTTTTACTCGGGAAAAAGCTTATACAACCCATATCCCCCATCGAAGAGGACGGCCTTCCTTTATAAGTAGCGCCTATCGACTGGGCGGAATCCTCTATTACCCTGAGATTATGTTTATTCGCAATTTTAAGGATCTCATCCATGTCGGCACACTGCCCATACAAATGCACAGGGATGATAGCTTTTGTATTTTTAGTGATCTTAGCTTCGATCTTTTTGAAGTCAATATTATATGTATCCGGCGTAATATCAACAAATACAGGAGTCGCCCCGACATTTGAAATTGCCCCGGCAGTCGCCATGAACGTAAAAGGCGTGGTTATAACCTCATCGCCCTCTTTTATCCCTATTGCCCTAAGAGCCAGTATCAAAGCATCCGTCCCGCTTGATACGCCAATACCGTATTTCACACCGCTATAGGAGGCGATCTCATTTTCGAGAAGCCTGACATCCTCGCCCATAATAAAATTCTGGTCTTCAACGACCTTCTGGATCGCCGAATCTATCTCGCTTTTAATTGATTTATACTGAAGCTTCAAATCAAGAAGCGGTATATGTTTGTTTAATTTGTTTTTGGTATCGGAAGTATTCATATCTTTTTAAGAAATCCTTTCTCAAATTTAAACTCTTTAGCACAAAATTTGCAATGAGTATTTTTTTTGGAATTAATTTTTAGTTTTTCACCGCACAAGCACATCCACCCTTTAAGCCTTGCCGGGTTTCCATAAACAAGCCCATAATCCGGAACATCACGCGTAACTACCGACCCCGCGCCAATAAACGCATGTTCACCTATAGTAACCCCGCAGACAATAGTTGCATTCGCCCCGATAGAAGCGCCGTTTTTAACAAGCGTTTTTTTGTAGAACTTGGCCGAATTCCTTGGATAAAGGCACCTGGGATTAAATATATTAGTAAATACGGATGAAGGGCCGCAGAAAACATTATCCTCGAGCGTAACCCCTTCATACAGAGATACATTATTCTGTATCTTTACATTATCCCCAATAGAGACATTGGAGGCAACAAACACATTCTGGCCAAGCTTGCAGTTTTTGCCGAGCTTTGAATCCTTGGATATGTGCGAAAAGTGCCATACGGCACTTCCATCTCCGATAATTGCTCCCTTATCTACAAATGAACTTTTGTGTATAAAAACCTTCGGTTTTTTACTCATCAAAATCCCTCTTCACCTTTACCGGCCTGCCAAAATTGCCAAGCGACTTCTGAGCAGCTTCAAGAACACTTAATACCTCCAGGCCATTTCTTCCGTCGGTAAACGGGGTTGTCTTATTTATTATAGAGTCGACAAAGTGTTTGCATTCTATCTTTAAAGGCTCCATCAGTTCAACCCTTGGAATATGGATATCCCCTTCGCGGATACTGAAGAATGTCGAATAATTATAGTCCGTTTTTTTGTCTATGCCTTTATTATAAATTTTAATCTTATTGGCAGGGTCCATATCATCAAAAACTGCCATTTTTTCCGAGCCGACAATCGTAAATTTCCTAATCTTGTGCGGATCCAGCCAGCTAACATGAATATTACAGAGAATATTATTCTTAAATTTGAGGGTCATAAAAATAACATCCTCGATATCCTTCTGCAAATATGACTCCCCCCTGGCTGTGACCTCGATCGGCATATCTCCGACTAGATGCATAGCAACCGAGACATCATGCGGCGCCAGGCTCCAAAGAGCATTTTCCTCCAACCTGACCTGTCCGAGATTTACACGGGTGGAATATATATAAAAGATCTTTCCAAGCTCGCCGTTGTCTATTGATTTTTTCAAAAATCTTACAGCCGGATGATACAAAAGGAGGTGCCCGACCATCAGATTCCTTTGCCGTTCTTTTGCTATCTTACAAAGTCTTAAAGCATCCTTAGTCTTAAGCGCTATCGGCTTCTCCACAAAGACATGCTTGTCGTTTTTGAGAGCCTCCAGTGCAAGCTTACCGTGCGTTGAAGGCGGCGTTGCTATAACTACGGCATCCAGATCATATTTAAAATAAAGGTCTTCGGCTTTTTGGGTAGTCTCAACTCCGGGATGGATCAATCTTGCTTTTTCAAGTTTGGCTTTATCTTTATCGCAGCAGACCACTACTTGGGCATTATCTAACGCTGCAAAATTCCTGAGAAGGTTACTTCCCCAGATTCCTGCGCCTATTTGGCCTATTCGTATCATCGCTCTTCTCTTTTTTTCTAAAATATTCTATTGTCCTGGTCAAGCCTTCTTCAAGCCCGACTTTAGGCTGCCATCCAAGAAGTGTCCTTGCCAGTTTAATATAAGGCTGTCTATTTTTTGGATCATCTACAGGAAGATCTTCATAAACAATTTTTGCTTTAATGCCGGTAAGCTTAATAATAGCTTTTGCCAACTGCATAATGGTTATCTCGTGAGGATTGCCGATATTAACAGGCTGATTGATATCAGAAAGCATTAACCTGTAAATGCCATCCACCATGTCAGAGATATAACAGAAACTCCTTGATTGCTGGCCCTTTCCGAAAATAGTTATGGGTTTGCCAGCTAAGATCTGGGAGATAAAATTCGGCACCGCCCTGCCGTCATTTTTTCTCATTCGGGGGCCGTAAGTATTGAATATCCTTATTATCTTTGTATCTACCTTGTGAGTCCTGTGATAAGCCATAGTGATCGCCTCAGCGAATCTCTTGGCTTCATCATAAACTCCTCTAGGGCCTATAGGATTGACATTTCCCCAATAAGATTCTTTCTGAGGGTGAACCAACGGATCACCATAAACCTCGCTTGTGGAAGCGATAAGAATAGTAGCCTTCTTGCTTTTTGCAAGCCCCAAAGCATTATGGGTACCCAAAGCGCCTACCTTAAGAGTCTGGATCGGGTATTTAAGGTAATCTGCGGGGCTTGCGGGTGAAGCAAAATGCAAAATATAATCTATCTTGCCGCCAATATTTATATGCTTTGTAATATTATGGTTAATAAGTACATAATTTTTGTTCTTGAATAGATGTTTGATATTATTAATAGAGCCTGTTATAAAGTTATCAATACATATTACTCTATAACCCCTTTCAAGAAGATAATCGCTCAGATGCGAACCGATAAAACCCGCACCACCCGTTATAAGGACGACCTTTACTTTGTTTCGAACCATTTAATAGTCCTTTCAAGGCCTTCATCAAATCTCACTTTAAGAGTAGTTCCTAATTTTTTCTTCAAAAGTCTTATATCGGCTATGGTCTTTCTTACGTCTCCGGGCCTTTTGGGTGCAAAAACAGGTTTTATATCAGTACCTAAATAATTATTTATCACTTTTATTATATAAAGAAGGTCGTAGCTTTCCCCGCATCCCACATTAAAAACCATCCCAGCAATATTTTTAGCCGTAGCTGCCTTGAGATTAGCTTCAACCACGTTTTCAACATATGTAAAATCCCTTGCCTGTTTTCCATCGCTGTCAACTATAGGGCTTTCACCGTTAAGCATCCTGGAAATAAATGCAGGTATAACCGCCGAATATCTTGACTCAGGGTTCTGCCTGGGGCCAAATACGTTAAAATACCTTAAACCGACTGTTTCAAGCTTATATGTAGTGGTAAACATCTTGCCATAGTACTCTCCCGCCAGCTTAGAAACAGCATAAGGAGAAATAGGTGAAGGAGCGTCAGATTCTCTTTCAGGGAATTTTTTGGTCTCTCCATAGACAGAACTACTAGAAGCGTAAACAACCCTTTTCACCTTAGCATCATGTGCTGCCAGAAAAAGTTTCAACGTCCCATTAATATTTATATCGTTTGTTATCTCGGGGTCCTCAACCGACTTGGCAACGCTCCTCAAAGCCGCCTGATGCAGAACATAGTCAACACCTTTAAGGGATGTGTCTAAAACCGCGTTATCCCTTATATCGCCTTTCACAAATTCTATCTTATCCATAAAAGGTTTGAGGTTGTCTATCTTTCCCGTTATAAGGCTGTCAAGAACTCTTACTTTCTTATTCTTTTTGACTAAAGCCTCAACAATATTGGAACCAATAAACCCCGCACCTCCCGTAACTAAATATAAACTCATAACTTGATAATCCTTTTTTTGTCTTTAACGTTTTTAGTAGCATTCCTCGTGTCAAAAATTACATTAGAATGCTTTGCGATAAAATCATAATCTATATTATCATGATCGGTAAGCACAACAACACAGTCGCTATCTTTTAAAACTTCTGAAGTCAACTTTACAGATTTAAGTGAGTGCGAGTTGATCGGAAAATTCGGGACATATGGATCTGAATACTGCACCTTGGCGCCTTCTTTTAGCAATATCTTGACAACCTCAAAAGCCGGCGACTCCCTAAAATCGCTAACATTTTTCTTATAGGCAACTCCTACAATCAATATCTTAGAAGAGCAGATAACTTTTCCGTTTTTGGCCAATATTTTGATAATTCTGTCGACGACATATTCTGGCATATGAGAGTTAACCATGTCCGCCAATTCGATAAATCTCGCATTAAACCCATAATGTTTGGCCTTCCAGGATAAATATATAGGATCCAGTGGTATGCAATGCCCGCCTATCCCCGGCCCAGGGTAAAAAGCCATGAATCCGAACGGCTTTGTTTTGGCCGCCTCTATGACTTCCCAAAAATCGATCCCCAGTTTCTCTGACATAATGGCCAGTTCATTGACTAAACCGATATTTACGCTCCTAAAAGTATTCTCCAAAAGCTTTGCCATCTCAGCGACCTTACTGCTTGATACCGGCTTAACGGATTTAATGATCTTGCCGTATAATAGCGCCGCTAATTCGGTTGATTTTTTAGTAACTCCACCTACGACCTTTGTAATATCTTTTGTAGAAAAACTTTTATTGGAAGGATCTACTCTTTCAGGCGAAAAGGCAAGATAAAAATCCTTATCCAGCTTAAAACCCGCTTTCTCGAACATCGGCTGCAATACCTCTTCGGTAGTACCAGGGTAAGTAGTGCTCTCCAATATGATGAGCTGCCCTTTTTTCATATATTTAGAAATATTTTCCGCTGCGCTTATAATATAAGATATGTCAGGCTCTTTGGTTTTTCTTAAAGGTGTCGGAACGCATACAATAACTGCATCATGGTTCTTAAGAACCTTAAAATCCTCTGTTGCAAGAAAGCTCTTCTTCTTTATTAAAAGCTTTATCTCGTCAGACTCGATATCAAGTATGTAGGATTCTCCTTTATTTATTGAGCTTACCCTCTTTTTATCCACGTCTATGCCGGTTACCGAAAACCCGGCTCTGGCAAATTCTACGGCCAGCGGAAGCCCGACATAACCCATACCGATTATCGCGACTTTTGCGGTTTTGGAATCTATTTTTTCTTTGATCACTTTATCCATAATAAAATCCTTAATTTAATCTTTATTTTGAAGTTGAGGTTATATAATCTCTCAAAGCATCCTGCCATGGACGCATCTTATAAAAAATTTCATTAAATCTTTTATTCTCTAAGATTGACATCTTCGGTCTCTTGGCCGCCCGGTCGAGCTCAAGAGAAGTTATCGGATTTATCTTTATGTCTTTATATAAAGAATAATTAAATATCATCTCTGCAAATTTAAACCATGAGCAATTATCGCTGTTCGTTATATGGAATATCCCGTTTAGTTTTTCTTTATTTGATATCTTTTCAATAATTTTTTCAATAGCCCTGGCAAGATCAACCGTATATGTTGGTGAACCATACTGATCTACGACAACATTTAAACTTCTGTCATAAAGAGCTTTTTTTCTTACTGTATCTACAAAATTTTTCCCGCATTTCCCGTAAAGCCAGCTTGTCCTGATAATAATATAATTATCCTTAAGCATCTTGACAGCTTCTTCAGCTCCGTGTTTCGAATGTCCGTACACATTAATTGGGTTTGTTTCATCATCTTCTGTATAAGGTAATTTCTTGTCTCCGTCAAAAACATAGTCGGTGCTTATCAAGATAACAAGTGAGCCAGTTTTCTGAGCTACTGATACGATATTTTCTGTTCCGGTGACATTAATAAGATGAGCTTTTACTGGGTCGGCCTCGCAACCGTCCACATCTGTCATAGCAGCAGTATGAATAATGATATCGGGCCCGATCTTTAACATGCCTGCATCAATATCTTTAGAATTCGTAATATCGCATTTGATAAAATTATGGCAGGTGTTGCACTTATTTTTAGCGATATTATTGTCTAGTCCAAAGACTTCATGGTTACTGCATGTAAGCAGCTCACAAAGGTCTGAACCAAGCATGCCGTTACAACCCGTAATAAGTATTTTCACCCCGTAATACTCCTATCAAAATAATTAATAAGGGTGCTAACAACTAAATTAAGTCCGACTTAATATTTAAAAGATTCTGCTCAATTTTTTTAATTAGTCTTACGGGGTGAACCCCCGCTTTACCCTTATCTTCTATTAAAATAAATTTGTACCTAAAAACTACAGTCTACCATTTAACAATATCCGCTTTTTCTTTTATATCTTTCCACCAGGATTGATTATTCTTATACCAATCAATTGTCTCTCTAAGGGCCTCCTTAAAGCTCATCTTGGGCTTCCAGCCAAGTCTGCGCAATTTATTGGAGTTAAGCGAATATCTCAAGTCGTGGCCGGGCCTGTCATTTACGAATTGAATAAAGGATCTATCCTTGCCGAATGATCTAAGGATCAGGTTTGCCAAAGTAAGATTATCCTTCTCGTTACCTGAACCGATATTATATATCTCTCCGGATTTGCCCCGCCTTAAGGCCAAATCTATGCCGGCACAATTATCCATAACATAAAGCCATTCTCTCACATTTTTTCCCGTGCCGTATAAAGGAACTGATTTATTTTCAATAAGGTTCGTAACAAAAAGCGGTATTACCTTTTCCGGATATTGATATGGGCCAAAATTATTGGAGCTCCTGACGATCGTAACCGGTAATTTGAATGTTACAAAAAAAGACCTGGCCAAAAGGTCCGCAGATGCTTTGCTTGCAGCATAAGGGCTATTCGGGAATAATGAATGGTCCTCTTTTGTAGAGCCTTTCTTTATGGAGCCATAGACCTCATCCGTTGATATCTGAACAAATTTTTTTATATTAGGCAATTCCTTTGCGGCATCCAACAATGTAAGGGTGCCGAAAACATTGGTGTTCAGAAATGCCCCCGGGTCCTTGATTGACCTGTCTACATGGCTCTCTGCCGCAAAATTAATAACTGCATCCGCATCCTTCATAACTTCTCTTACGACGGCTTTATCGCAGATATCGCCTTTTATAAATTTATATCGAGGACAATCCGATAAATTGGATAAGTTCTTCGGATTACCACAGTATGTTAGCTTGTCCAGATTTATTATTTCCAGATCAGGGTATTTATCAAGAGAAAATCTTATGAAATTGGAACCTATAAACCCCGCCCCGCCTGTTACTAAAAGCCTTTTCATTTAATTTTCCTCATTTTGTTTGCTACAAGGTTATTGGCCCTCAAAAGCGAATCAAATGTACCCGAATCGGTCCACCAGCCCTTAAGAACATCGTAACTAAGGGCCTTTTTTTCAAGATACATGTTGTTCACATCCGTTATCTCTAATTCACCTCGTCTTGAAGGTTTGAGTTTTTTTACCATCTTAAAAACCTGATTGTCATACATATATATTCCGGTAACCGCAAATTTTGATTTTGGCTTTTTGGGTTTCTCTTGGATGCCGACAACTTTTTTATTTTTGAATTCAGCCACTCCGAATCTTTCAGGGTCCGGGACCTCTTTAAGTATGATCCTGGCTCCGCTATGTTGTTTTCTAAAATTGTCGACGTAGCTTTTAATGCTATTTTCTATTATATTGTCACCCAGTATCACCACTATCCTTGAATCTTCGGCAAAATGCTCAGCCAAAGAAAGTGCATCAGCTATTCCGCCTTCGCCCTCCTGGTATGTATAATTCAGGTGCTTTAAACCGAAGTCTTTGCCGTTCCCGAGTAACCTCAGAAATTCTCCGGCATGGTTCCCGCCGGTTACTATCAAAATATCCTCAATGCCGGCATCAACCAAAGTCTGTATCGGATAATAGATCATGGGTTTTTCAAAAATCGGCAGAAGATGCTTATTGGTAATTTTAGTGAGAGGATAGAGCCTTTTGCCAAGTCCGCCTGCCAGTATAACACCCTTGATCTTATCCATTATTTCCTCCAATCAAAAGGAATATCATTTTCATAAGCGTCCAGTCTGAATTCATCGGGCTCTTTATAGTTATAAAGCTCCGTTGGGATGTTGATGATTATCGACTCTTTGGTATCTATGCATTTAAAACCATGATAGACCATATTAGGTATCTGAACAAGCTTTGGCTCTTCGGGGCTTAGAATAAATTCGTTCACTTCTTTATAAGTCTTTGAATTCGGCCTTGAATCATAAAGCCCTACTCTCATCTTCCCGAATACACAGATAAAACTGTCTGTCTGCTTCTTATGATAATGCCATGCCTTTACCACTCCCGGAAATGCCGTAGTCATATAGACCTGGCCAAATTTAATAAAAATATCATCATCTGACCGGAGCATCTCCATAAGCCTGCCTCTTTCATCCGGTATAGGTTTTAGTACCTTTACCTTTACGCCTTCGATCATAAATTCCCCCTGCCAACCCCCATATATCTGAAACCGAGTTTTTTGACATAAGCCGGGTCATAAATATTCCTTCCGTCCATGATAACCGGCTGATTCATAAGTTTTTTGATTTTTAAGAGGTCCAGCTCCTTAAACTCATTCCATTCCGTCACTATCGCCAAACAATCACTTCCCCTGGCAGCTTCATAAGGATTTTTGCAAAAGGTAACACCCTTAAAAATCTTCTTGGCTTTATTCATAGCCTGAGGGTCAAATACCTTTATCTTAACTCCTTCGGCCATGAGCGCGTTAATAACATCTATCGAAGGGGCAAATCTGATATCATCCGTATTCGGTTTAAATGCAAGCCCCAGTACGCCGACAGTCTTGCCTTTGAGGTTCCATAAGGTCGACTCAATATTTTTGATAAATAATAATTTCTGGTCGTTATTGATCTTCTCGACTTCTCTTAAAAGATTGAAATTATAGCCGAGTTTTTCCGAGATCCTTATAAATGCGCTCAGGTCCTTAGGAAAGCAAAATCCTCCGAAGCCGATCCCTGCACTAAGAAAATGCTTGCCGATTCTCTTATCGTATCCCATTCCTTCGCTTACCTTTAGGACATCTGCCCCGGATCTATCACAGATATTCGCTATGGCATTTATAAAAGATATCTTCATGGCTAGAAAAGAATTTGAAGCGTGCTTGATTATCTCCGCGCTTTTTATATCAGTAAAAACCATCGGGCCATTCAGGGGTTTATACAGCTTTGAAAGTATCTCTTTAGCTCTGGCTGATTCAACCCCCAGCACTACCCTGTCAGGATTCATAAAATCCTCTATGGCAGAACCCTCTCTCAAAAATTCCGGGTTAGAAGCAACATCAAATTCAACTTTTCTTTTATTGTAGATAGAGATAGTGTGCTTTATCCATTTGCCTGTTTCGACTGGAACCGTGCTCTTTTCAATAATAAGCCTGTAAGACGGCATACTAAGAGCAATCTGTCTTGATACCTCTTCAATATGCGTAAGGTCGGCCTCGCCATTATCTTTAGGAGGAGTGCCAACTGCTATAAATATAACCTCTGATTTCTTAACGGCATCTTTAATATTACTGGTAAAGGTTAACCTACCCTCTTTAACATTGTTATTAACCATTTCAAGGAGCCCCGGCTCATAAATTGGAAGCAGCCCCTTTTTAAGGACCTTTACTTTGGACTCATCATTATCTACGCAGGTAACCGTATTGCCAAGGTCGGCAAAACAAGCACCTGTAACCAGCCCAACATAACCACTGCCAACTATGCATATTTTCATGACTAACCCTATTTTTAAGAAATTTTAAAACAGATGAGATCAAACCAAAGTAGCTTTATGGAACAAAGAAGACAAAAACTGGGTTAATTATAACATAAAGCACATAAACTTCAATATAAATCTATTCTCAAGCTATAAAGAAAGCTTAAGAAGGCCTATTACCATAAATGGCATCTATACTAGTAAGTTGATCTCCACCATCTAGGAAGAGTATCCTGGGAGCCTGGGGTGGTCCTGGAATAAGTAGTCTGCAGCTCTAGAGGAGTCTCTGGGAAAGCCTTAATTCTGAAGATTAGATAAAAAATTATCTCACTTTTATTTTTTATAGCAGCTGTCATGTCAACCTCCCAGCAATGCAGGTCCCTTGTAAGGGTCAATTCCCTGTCATAAAACTGATCGGTTTTAAAATCATAATTAACCAGCGCCCTAACCTTCCACTTCGGAGTAAGTTTATAGGTTCCTACCGCTCCAAACCTCGTACTGACCTTTCTGTCATATCTGTTCTGAACGCCCAATGTCCATTGATCGCCGTGACTGGCGCTCATGTCAAAATTAACAGATTTGAAGGCGGATATCTTTTCATCATTTTGAATAATCTGATTGGACCAAGCCGCGTCCATTTTAATAAAAAGCCAATCATACGGCCTTAATTCCAACAATGCCGTAACATCGCCAAAATGAGATCCCGACTCATTCTTCGGTTTAAAAAGGTAATCGGTAGCTATTATAGTCCTGACAAGATCGGCAGATTGATAATTAGTAGTAGCAGTTTTTGATTCTTTAGAAACCTTGCTTATCGAGGTCGGCCTTTTGGTCTGCAGCTTATTCTCCAATGAAAGCGTAAGAGTATTCCCTCTTGCTAAACCATCTATCTCATCAAACTGAAAAAGATTCTCAGCCGCAGTCGTAGGAGGAGGGGTGTATTTATAACCGACACTTGGCGTAATGATATGCCTAAGGCGGTTGATATTAAGCCCGAGAAAATTGGTCTTCACATCATAGACGCGGAAAAACCTGGTATTTGTATCCACTCCGAAATCGAATACATTTCTTAAAATATTCTTTTCGTCGAATAAATTCCTCGAATAAAAAGTTTCCCTGGCATCTGCATAGGGAATAACATTTAAAAATTTAAAAAGCTTTGCAACGTAAGAAGCCTTGTTGAAAACATCGATCCTGAGAGCATCTTCGTCAGAACTGTCTTTATCGGCAAATTTTTTAGAGAAATTGGATATAGAGAAATCTCCCTTATAATAAAAATTAGTTTTAGCGATTGAGGTTTCCTTTATGTCCAGCTTAACCTCAGGCAGCCTTTCGACTTCAGTAAAGAACTTGTTTACCCTTGCCTGTGCGTAAGCGCTGAGTGTAAAAGAGGGCTTGGTCATTATAATAGACACATATGTTGGCGGCTTATCATCGACTTCATATTGCTCTCTGTAAAAATAATCCTTTAGAAAACTTGCATCGCTCATTTTATGGTATTCACCGATCACAACCGTATCTTTGATGGTATCCATTCTATGGCGATACTGGATAAGATACCTGTCATTCACCCTGTCGACATCCTTATTCTTATCGTCTTCTCTTGTATAATAGAATCTGGTATATCCCTTGCCTATCTTTCCGGCATTATAGGTATAATCAACGCCCTCACCGAAACCAAGCTTCTCTCTCCAATCGAGCAAGATATTACCCTTGGCATTATCGTTAATGTAATATCTCCACCTTGTAAGCACGAAATACCCCCACTCCTTGGTTCTTCCGGGAGTAACGGATACATGCATCATATTATCTTTAAGCGAATGATTATAATAGGGGATATACAGGATAGGATAATTACCGATAAAGACCAGCATATGGTAAGCTACGACTTTTTCCCCCAAGAAGATCTTTACTCTTTTTGCCTGCAGCCTGTAGTGCGGCTTATCAAGATCGCAGGTAGTGATATAACTTCTGGTCAGATTGTACTGAGTCTCGGCCACTTTTTCAATTTTCTGAGCCTTCCCGTACCATGGCTCCGCTTTGGCGCCGCCGCTTATTATAGTCCCTTTTTTCGTAGCAAAATCATAGCTTATGATATCTCCGTAAAAAACCCCGCCATCCTGGTAAAGCTTGACATTACCTTCAGCCATTGCCTCCTTGGTATTTATATTAACCTTTATCTTATCGCAGGTAAGCTTTGTCTCCTGATAAAGGATCTCCACATTTTTGCTGGCAACAACTTCGCCTCTCTCCTGAAAATACTCTACCAAGTCCCCGTTTACGGTTATGGGCTCCTTACCGGAAAAATCGTATTTTTTTTCTGACTGTTTTTTCAATACCGATGACTTGTCAAGAAGATTAGCAAAAGCGGGGTTGCTCGATAAAAAGATCAGACCGAAAACTATCAGGGATATTGATATTTTTTTCATTAAATTTTTATATTTTCCTTAACAAGCACCATGGCGCCAAGTAAGCCTGCATTATCATTAAGGCTTGACGGCTCGATCTTAACATTTTTTGACTGGATCTTCATAGCACGCTCTTTGACGGTAGCTCTTATGGAATCAAACAAAATATTCCCGGCCTTAGAAAGCCCTCCGCCGATAACGACCAGGTCCACATCAAGAAAATTTATTATACCGGCCAAGGCAATGCCGATTTTAATCCCGGCATCCCGCCAAATGCTTTTAGAAAAGGTGTCGTTCTTCTTGACTGCCAAACTTATTATTGCAGGAGTTATCAAACTGAAATCGCCATTAACCATGTTAGCGATCTCAGACTTCTGGCCGGAATTTAATCTAGCGACAACATCCCTGATAATATAATTATTCCCAACATATGTTTCCAAACAGGCAAATCCCCCGCAATTACATTTTGGCCCTGCCTCATTCAGAGGAACATGCCCTATCTCACCGGCTGAACCCGTGGATCCTCTATAGAGCTTACCGTCAAGTATTATGCCGCCGCCTACACCGGTACCAAGAGTAATGCCGATAAAATTCCTTACATTCCGGTCTTTGCGGAAATAATACTCTCCTAAAGTTATCACGTTAACGTCGTTATCAACAAAAACCCTTAATCCGAGCCTCTTTTCAAGGATTTTTTTTAACTCAACGTTATTCCATCCTTCTAAATTAGTAAGAGTTTTTACTATGCCTTTTTTATGATCCACAAGCCCCGGCACACCGATCCCAACGCCTATAATATTGGCTTTTTTATAACCAAGGCCCTGGTAAATACTGATGATATTTTCAGTTATTGCGTTAATAAGGGAATTTTTTGAATTGAAATCGGAAGTAGGGATGGATATTTTTTTTATAATATGGCCTTTATCAGAAATAAGCGCTAATTTTAGATTGGTGCCACCAAGATCTACGCCTATAGTAATTTTATTTTCCATATTATGTTTTATTATAAAAATAAATGGGGCCCAAAACAGCACCAAAAAAATTATTTTTTTATCTAAACGTATATTAAAACAGCTTAAACGATCGTTTCTTCTGTATCTTTGTCAAAAAAATGGATCTTTTTCATATCAAGAACCAGGTCTATCTTCTGGTTCACCGAGGCTTTTTCATGGCCGCCGACCCTGGCAATAAAATTATGTTTGCCTGAATTTAAGTACAGATACACCTCCGAACCCATCGGCTCCACAACTTCGACAATAACACTTATCGTATTTTCGGGTGATGATATAGCGGCGAACAATTTGTCATAAATGTCTTCTGCTCTTATACCGAAAATAACTTCCTTATTTACATATTTTTCAACTTTAGAAACCATCTCATCGGCAATCTTGACCTTGAATTTACCTTCGTCAAAATATAACTTAGAGTTCACTTTAACGATTTTGCCGTTCATAAAATTCATCGGCGGGCTGCCTATAAAACCGGCAACAAATTTATTAGCGGGCTTATCATATACCGTCAATGGATCGGCTACCTGAAGGATATTCCCGTCTCTCATAACAGCCATCCTGTCGCCAAGCGTCATCGCTTCCATCTGGTCATGGGTAACATAGATCATTGTTGCATCAAGTCGATTGTGGAGCTTATGTATCTCCTGCCTCATCTGCACCCTGAACTTTGCATCAAGGTTAGATAGCGGCTCATCAAACAAAAATACAAGGGGTTTTCTTACGATCGCCCTTCCGACAGCAACTCTCTGCTTCTGCCCGCCGGAAAGTTCTTTTGGTTTTCTTTCTAAAAATTTTTCTATTCCGAGTATCGATGCGGCGTCTTTAACCCTTTGAACGATCTCATGCTTAGGATATTTTCTAAGTTTCAGCCCGAATGCCATGTTCTCGAAAACCGACATATGAGGGTATAAAGCATAATTCTGAAAAACCATTGCTATGTCTCTGTCCTTGGCAGGAACGTTATTTACAAGCTTATTGCCTATAAAAATTTCACCTCCGGTAATATCTTCCAGGCCTGCTATCATTCTTAAGACGGTAGTCTTGCCGCAACCAGAAGGACCTACCAATACCATGAATTCCCTGCTCTCAATACCAAGATTGACCTTATGAACAGCTTCTACGCCGCCCGGATAAACCTTAACAACATCCTTTAAACTTACCTGAGACATATCCTCACCTTACTTTTATATTTAATAACATTAAATCACACTGAGTTTTAATTTTAACACAAGTATAAATATTTTCAACTAAAAATAATTAATTATTTTTAATCAAAAATAATTAATAAATTTGCTGAGAGTGGCTTTTAGATTTTTCCTATGGACTATCATATCAAGTAGGCCATGCTCCAAAAGAAATTCTGAGGTTTGAAAACCGGGCGGTAGTTTCTGATGGATTGTCTGAGCTATAACCCTGGGGCCCGTAAAACCAATAAGAGCTTTGGGCTCGGCTATAACAAGGTCACCTAAAGATGCAAAGCTGGCCATTATCCCTGCCATTGTCGGGTTGGTAAGTACGGATATGTATAAAAGGCCTGCTTTATTGTACTTTGCGAGCGCGGCGGATGTTTTGGCCATTTGCATAAGAGAAAAAAGTCCTTCATACATCCTTGCTCCTCCGCCGGAACCTGAGACAATGATCAAGGGGAATTTTTTGTCAATTGCCTTCTCGATCGCACGGGTCAACTTTTCCCCTACTACTGAGCCCATGCTTCCCATGATAAAACGGGAATCCGTAACTGCCAATACGACTTTTTTGCCGTCAAGGTCACCTTCACCTGTAATAATAGCATCTTTTAGGCCCGTATCTACCTTATCTTTTTCTATTTTGTCTTTATATTTTTTCGGGCCTTCAAATTTCAAAGGATCAACAGAGATCATGTCTGGGTCATACTCTTTAAAAGTACCCTCGTCTATCAAGAGAGCAACCCTTTCCATAGCGGTCATAGTAAAATGAAAACTGCACTTAACGCAAATCTTGAGGCTTTCTTCAAGTTTTTTGTTGTATATTATCTCGCCGCATTCCTCGCACTTAGTCCACAACCCTCCCGGCATCTCGCGTTTTTTGGCGACTTTTACAATTGTATATTTTGGTTTTCCGAACATAATCTCTCTTTTTTTATTTTTTATGGCTTATGGATTAAAGCTTCTTGCTTATTATTATAGAATAAAACCTAAGAAATTTAAACTCAAACTTATAAATTAATAAACCGGAAAGGAGTTTGGGATAGAAATAGGTAGCCTTATGCGGCATTTTTTCGCCTAATTCAGCAATTTTTTTTATCTCATTCAATTCGGTAGCCCTCAATAAAAATGCTACTTTCCCTTTTCCTTTTTTTACCAGATCCACAGCTTCAAAAGGGTCTCTAGTATAAATGATATCTTCATCACCCAGCTGAACATATAAAATAGTTTTAAGGATAAAACTATGCAAAATCGAGACCCCAAGCCTTTTCCATTGAGCTGAGCTATCTCCATGAATCAATTTATCTAGATCTGATTGATTTTTTAAGGTCAATAGATAATAAAGATTTTTGCCGAAATAGACCCCCAGCTTATTTTTTGAGCCCTTCATTGACTCTAAAGCTTTAAGCAAAGATTTACTATTGTAGTATTTATCAATAATAAAATTGGCAGACAATCTCGATAGCACAGAATCAGTGCTATTAAAAAACTTTTTTATAATTACCCTATGGGTAGCTAAAACAATATTTCCTTTTTGTTCAATAGGAGCAAAGTACATCAGAGTATAGTCATGAGAAGCTTTATGAAGCCCTCTTTCTTTCATAATCTTCCTGTGATTTTCAGCGACAGCATACCTGTGATGCCCATCGGCGATATAGACCCTTTTCGAGGACATCAGTTTTTTAAGCCGGCTTATAACGGATTTGTCGTCAATTGCATACAATTTATGCTCTGAAGAGTCAAAATTTACTTTACTAAGAGGCTTCTTGTTTTTTATCGAGCTGGAAAGAGTTTTTAATATAGCTCCATTATTATCACCAACTATAGAAAATACCGGGCTAAGATTGCCTCCGATAGACATGGTAAGGTTCAATCGATCAAGTTTTGGTTTTGCAAAAGTATTCTCATGTGGAAGGATTTTACTTTTCTTCTCGTCTTCAAGCTTAAACAAGGATATAAACCCTATCCTCGTTAGAGACTTTCCTTTATAAGGGAATTTTTGAGTATAGATATATATAGAATCCTTAGTATCACTCTCAAGAATGCCGCGGGCGATCCACTCATTAATAAACTCCGAGGCCCTGGTGTATCTATTACGAGATTCCGTGTCAGAGTGTTTGATCTTTCCTAAGTCAAGCCTTACAAAATTATACGGATCCCTTTTATAAAGGGCATCCTGTTCTTTGGCTAAAATTATGTCGTACGGAGGGCTCACGACCTTTGACAGGTCTTTGACCTTTTTAGAATATCTTAGGGCTTTGAATTCCTTAATTATTGCCATGATAAAACCTTTTATATAAACTTACACCGGCCAACGCACCAAGAAAATCGAACAAAAGATCCTCGGCGCTCATGCTTCTCGTCGGAACAAAACTCTGATGAAATTCATCCGTAACGCCATAAAGCGTTGCTACGACAATAGCCGTCAAAACCATTAAGTTCACAGAAAATGATTTAGTCCGAACCAAGGCTCTGAATATCAATATCCCAAAAATTGCATATTCGATTGAATGAAGGATTTTGTCGTAACTCGTTGCTTCCTTTGGAAGCGGATGCTCCAGGCTAGAGAAGTAGAATATCGCAATAGCATATACAAAAACAAGACTCCAGGCAAGTAAAATGTTAAAAATTTTACTTTTATTTTTCATTATGTTTGCAGCCCTTGCATCCATCTTTGCCGGAATCGCATCCCGATTTCTTCTTATAATCTGTCTCATAAAACCCCGAACCTTTAAAAATAATTCCGGTCCCTGAACCGATCAATTTTACCAGGCCGGATTTCTTGCACTTTGGACAGATCTTTTTGGGGGATTCCGACATCCTGTGAAAAATCTCTAATTTATGTCCGCATTTTGTACATTCATAATCGTATGTAGGCATTGGTATTTACTCCGTAAATAGCTCATAGTTCATAGCTCTAAGCTCATGGTAAAATCTTTTAACTATCAGCCATCAGCTATGAGCTAAGAGCTCATTTGAACGCATCTTTTATTTTATCAAGCAAACTTTTGCTTGGATTTTCCAATTCTTCGCCGCGGGATGCGGCAAATTTTTTTAAAAGGTCTTTTTCGCTATCTGAAAGCTTTGTAGGAGTTTCGACTATGATCTTTACCCTCTGATCTCCCTTAACGCTACTCCCTAGCCTTACGACGCCCTTCTGTTTAAGCACAAATTCAGAGCCGCTTTGGGTGCCGGCAGGGATCTTTAGCTTTTCTACTCCATATACAGTCGGTATCTCCAGCTCCGCACCAAGGCTGGCTTTTACAAAACTGATGGGAACGGCGCAATAGATGTCGATCCCGTTCCTTACGAAAAATTTATGGCTTTTTACTTCAATAGAAATATATAAGTCCCCTCTTTGGCCGCCGCGCATCCCGGCCTCTCCTTCCCCCTGGAGCCTGAGGCTATTACCGGTATTTACGCCGGCCGGGATCTTTATCTTAAGTACTTTTTCTACTTCTGTCCTGCCATTGCCCCTGCATTTTGTACAGGGATTTTTAATAATCGTCCCCTGCCCGTAACAGCCATGGCATGTCTGGGAAATATTAAAAAAACCTGCCGATGTTACTACCTGCCCTCGTCCTCTGCAGATCGGGCAAGTCTCTTTCTTTGTCCCGGGCTTTGCCCCGGAACCATTACACACATCGCAGGTTTCAAGCCTATTAACCTTTATTTCTTTTTCTGCTCCGAAAATTGCTTCTTCAAAACTTATACTTAATTTGTAACCCAGGTCTTCCCCCGAACTCGCCCCTGAACGCCTTCTCGTGCCGCCGCCGAATCCAAAGCCCTGAAAAAGATCCTCCAGATCAAGGCCTCCAAAAATATCCTTAAGGTCGTCAAAATGATGGAAATCCTGCCAATTAAAACCGCCACCCCCAAAAACGCCTTCACGGCCATATCTATCGTATGTGGCCCTTTTTTCAGAATCGCTAAGAACCTCGTAGGCCTCCGAGATCTCTTTAAATTTTTCTTCGGATTCCTTTTTATTTTCCGGATTCTTATCAGGATGATGTTTAAGAGCAAGTTTTCTAAAAGCTCTTTTTATCTCATCTTCAGAAGCGTTTTTTTCTACACCCAGTATTTCATAATAATCTCTTGTTTCAGCCATATATCCTTTAATAAAACTTAAACCCCGATTCGTAAAATTATAACTCATCGGGGTGGTTATCCAATACAATATTTTAAATACTTTTTTATATTGGATAACTCAAGACCGGGCCTAATCAAGCCCGGCCTTAGCAGGATTTGGAATTCAGAAACCACCTGCCTGCCGGCAGGCAGGGAAGTCAGAAAACAGATTTTACTTGTTTTTCTGCTCTCTGTCTTCTGTTATCTGTATTCTGTCTATTTCTTATCTTCATCTTCTACTTTGTATTCAGCGTCGACAATGTCTTCCGATTTTTTATCTTTAGGGGCTGATTGACCCTGGCCGCCCTGAGGGCCGGCCTGACCGCCCGCTTGCCCGGCTTGTCCGGCTCCGGCCTTTTTATATATCTCTTCTGCAAGTTTATGAGAAGCGGTGGTCAACTCCTCTGTACCCTTCTTAATCTTGTCAATATCTTTACCCTGAAGCAGTTCTTTCAGGCTATCTATCTTTTTCTGGATATTTGTCCTGTCCGCCTCAGAGATCTTTTCGCCGAATTCCTTCAGAGATTTTTCCGTAGAATAAAGAAGTGTATCCGCCTGATTTTTTACCTCTACCTCTTCTTTTTTACGTTTATCTTCATCGGCAAATTTCTCAGCGTTCCTGACCATTTCATCTATCTCTTCTTTAGACAGCTTCTTTGGAGCAGTAATTTTGATTGACTGTTCTTTGCCGGTCCCCATATCTTTGGCATTTACATGGACTATGCCGTTTGCGTCTATATCGAATGTTACTTCGATCTGAGGAATACCCCTGGGAGCCGCAGGAATACCAACGAGATCAAATCTTCCCAGTTCCACATTTCCGTCGGCCATCTGGCGTTCACCTTGCAATACTCTTATGGTAACCGCAGTCTGATTGTCGGCTGCAGTAGAAAATATCTGGCTCTTCTTTGTAGGTATAGTAGTATTTCTTTCTATGAGCTTCGTACAAACACCGCCGAGCGTTTCAATACCGAGTGATAAAGGAGTAACGTCCAGTAAAAGCACGTCTTTTACCTCTCCTTTTAGTACGCCTGCCTGTATAGCCGCTCCCAAAGCAACGCACTCCATCGGATCTACTCCGCGCTCGATCTTCTTGCCGACATGGTCCTCTAAGAATTTCTGAACAATCGGCATCCTGGTAGGCCCGCCGACCATAATGATCTTTTCGATATCGCCGGGGCTCACCTTAGCGTCGCTAAGCGCTCTATCGACAGGGCCTTTGCATTTTTCCACTATCGGGCTTATAAGTTCTTCAAGCTTAGCCCTTGTAAGATTCATCGTAAGATGTTTCGGGCCGGATGCATCAGCAGTAATATAAGGAAGATTTATATCAGTAGTAAGAGTACTTGAAAGCTCTATTTTAGCTTTCTCAGCCGCTTCTCTTACACGCTGAATTGCCATTTTATCCTTTCTAATATCAAGCCCGGTCTCATTTTTGAACTGGTCTGCTATGTAATTAAAAAGTATATTATCCATATCTGTTCCGCCAAGCTGGGTATCACCGCTTGTGGATTTGACTTCAAATACTCCTTCGGCCAACTCCATAATCGTAACGTCGAGAGTCCCGCCGCCAAGGTCGAATACCATGATCTTATGTTCTTTTTTGGTCTTTTCCAGTCCATATGCCAAACATGCTGCCGTAGGCTCATTGATGATCCTCAGGACCTTCAAGCCGGCGATCTCTCCGGCATCTTTTGTTGCTGTCCTCTGGTTATCATCAAAATACGCAGGGCAGGTAATAACAGCTTCCTCAACCTTCTCTCCTAGATATGCTTCCGCATCCTGTTTGATCTTCTGAAGAATAAAAGCCGATATCTGCTGCGGGGTATACTCCTTGCCGTATACCTTATAAACATAATCGGTTCCCATTTTTCTTTTTGCCGCCTGTATCGTTCCTTCTGGATTAATCGATGCCTGGCGTCTTGCCGGCTCTCCAACAAGCCTCTGCCCGTCTTTTGTAAATGCCACGTACGACGGAAATGCCTTGCCTCCGCCAACTGTTGTACCTTCAGCGCTCGGTATTATAACCGGCCTTCCTCCCTCCATTACCGCTGCTGCGGAATTGGAGGTTCCCAAGTCTATTCCTATAACTTTTCCCATGGTGTCCTTTCCTTTCTTATAAATTAGAGATCCGATGTCAGAATTCAAAAAAAAATTAATTTTCTGAATTCTTTGACTTGTTATACGTTTTCAGTTTTCTGCTTTCCCTGCCTGTCGGCAGACAGGTGTCATCTGTTATCCGTAAACTGCTCTTTATCCTCATTCTTTTTACTGACCTTCACCATCGAATGCCTGATTATTTTTCCGTTAATCGAGAAACCTTTTTGGAGTTCTTCAACAACGGTATTTTCCGGGAGGTCATTTCTTAACTCATAACCGACCGCTTCATGCTTCAAGGGATCAAAAACTTCACCCAAAGCCTGGATCTCCTTTACGCCATTCGAATCCATAAGGCCTTTCAGGTCCTTGAGTATCATCATAACACCCTTATGAAGAAGTTCAAAATCTTTATTTTTTACCGCTGCGTCATCCGCCCTTATGAAATTATCATATATGCCTATAAGATCGGCGATTATTTCCTCATTGGCATATTTAATATAATCGGACCTGTCTTTTTCTAAACGCTTTTTGGCGTTTTCAAAATCCGCCTGGAGCCTTTTGAGGTCTGATAAATATTCTTTGCATCTATTTGATTCTTCAAGAAGGTTCTTATATTCATCTTTAGTTATCAACACGGATTCGCTTCTTGCTTCGTCAGACAAAAGATTTTCTAAATTTTCCTTTTTTTGATTTTTTCCGCAATTGTTTTTATTATTTTTTGGATTATTCATTTTTTAATATCCCGCCAAAGCTTTATTTAGCTGATCTGAGATCCGCTTAAGGCTGGAAACAGCCTTAGTATAACTCATTCTCTTGGGGCCGATCACCCCTATAGACCCAGCATTGAAATTTTTAACCTTATAATTTGTCATGATAACCGCAAAATCCTTTAGGCTGTCAATATCGTTTTCCCTTCCTATCAATATCCTCATACCATCGAAGTTAAGATCCCCGCCTAAGACCCTTACAAGATCTTCCTTATCTTCAAAGGCTTCAAGAAGATGCTTAATATTCTCGGGATTCCTGAATTCAGGGTAATCAAGCATCCTGGCTGTCCCGTCATAAAATACCATGTCCTCCTCTTTTAGAAAATCAGTAAGATCTATTATCTCAAGCGCTCTTTTGAACATGTGATAAAAAGAATCTTTTTCTAAATATATCTTTCTTTTCAAATACCCTTCTATATCTCCAAGGCCAAGGCCCGCAAGTTCTTCGTTGAGGAATTTTGAGATCTTTGATAGTTCATTGATATTTATATCCTCTTCGAGCTCTATTATGGACTCTTTTATAACTCCCGAGGAATTTATCATGAGAGCTACCAACTTATTCTTATCAATAGGGATAAGCTCTATCCTTTGGAATTCGCTTTCAACGAGTTTTGGATAGAGTATCACAGAAACATAGTTCGTTAGATGGCTAAGCGCTCTGGAGCACTCCACCAGGGCGTCTTCAAGCTTATTTACTTTTTTGGCGAACAATTTCTCAATATCTTTTTCTTCTTCTGTAGTAAGCCCTTTTACGCTCATAAGCCTGTCTACATAATACCTGTACCCTTTATCAGTAGGTATCCTGCCGGCAGATGTATGAGGATGAAAAATATAACCTTGGCTCTCTAAATCAGCCATGATATTTCGCACTGTAGCGCTTGAAAGGCCCAGCTTTTTTGAGACAAAACCTGACCCTATCGGCTCAGCCTTATCTATATAGGCCTCGACTATTATTGAAAGCACCCTATCTATTCTTTTTGATTTATCTTTCATAATAAACACAAATTTAGCACTCTAACTATTAGAGTGCTAATTAAAATAACATTTTTAGTAAGTTTTGTCAAGAAAATTTTGATGATCAATGATATCCAGGATATGGATATATGAATACTTTCTTATCAGAATTGATATTGTTAAGTTCATAATCAGAATCATAAGAAACCCATGCGACGTGGCCATCCACAAATAAAACCGGAGTCGGAAATTGCTGTCCTGCTACATAATCTTTTCCGGTATGCCCGGGGTTTTGTCTTATATGATCCATCTCAAGAATGACCTTGCTATGGGGATAAGTGACGTCTGAAAGCCTCAACCTGCTAGGGAAAACCAGTCTTTCATTTATACTATAACTTGTCCCAAAATAGTCAAAATACGAAACTTCCATACCGCTATAACCAGAAGGGACAAAATATGGTTTTTTAAGATCTGCCGGACAGTGAAAAATTTCAAGATTTGGGCTTCCTTCATCGTATATCTCAAGATATTTATTCAATGTCCTATATCTTGCGTCTCCTTGAGGCCAATCATACATCAGATAAGAACCCCTTTTGCCTCCAAAAGTATCACCATACACTCTTCCGTCAGCTTGAGGAGGCCATCCCCAGGGCGGGAAAAAAGAATCATGCTCGTCTAGGTACATGCTCCACGCTATACCATGCTGTCTCAGATTATTAAGGCAGGTTACTTTTCTACCCTGGATCCTGACATTTAAAAACACAGGAAGTAAAAGACCCGTTATCATACCTAAGATAACAATACTTACTAATATCTCTATAAGAGTAAATGCCTTTTTATTTGTATCCATATAAAATCCGAATAACGAATGACCTGATATTTTATTAATCATACCAATCCGACGTACCATTGGGATCCCATATAACCGGCTTTGACGTATTTACATTATAGTCTTCAAAATCATTATTATATGAATATGGACCCCCTACATGCCCGTCAACGAATAATACCATTACAAGGCTTGAGTTGGAGCCCTTAAGGCCATGCCCAGGCATATTTTCATTAAAATCGCTTTCTAAAAAAACTTTACTATGAGGCGATGTTATATCTGACATCGACCTTTGCTTATAATCAGGAAAAAAAGTCCCGAATATGATAATCCTATGATTAACAACATATGAATTCCCGAGCTGCTTAAAAGTCACCGCATTATATCCGGTATTAGGTTTAGTATCGCTGGGGCAATGAAAAACCTCTGCTGCCGGGCTTGACTCGCTGGTAATATCCAAATATTTGTTCAATATTCTAACATTTGCTCCGTCTGATGTCACACCTTTCAACCCTCCAAAGGTATAAGGCATAACTCCCCCCTGGGCCGCCGTCCCATATTTTGGAAAAGCATTATTATGCTCATCCATGTAGAGGTTCCAGGCGACAAAGTGTTGCCTTAAATTATTAGTGCATATGATCCGCCTTCCCTGTTCCCTTATTTTTGAAAACGCCGGAAGCAGAAGCCCTGCTAGAAAACCCATAATAACTATAACGACCAGAAGTTCAATAAGACTGAAAGCCTGGGTTTTCTTATCAGCTTTTATCATAGCCATGTTTTATCTTTCATCTTTATTTTTATGCGATATTAGTGAATTTTCTATCTGATCTTTGAGTCTCTCGGGAACTTTGGCAATAATATAAATACCGTCTACTTTATCGGCCTTACTTATCACATGTCCCTCCCTATAAATGAGGTCCAGAACTTTCATCTTTTCGTATGGGATAAGCCCCTTGATATCCACAAATCTTTCTGAAAAAAAATCGATCAATTTTTTATAAAGCGCTTCAAAGCCGAATTTATGAAGTGCGGAAATCACTACACTATTACTAAAAGCATTCTCAAGCCTTTTTATGGAACCGGCAACAGTGAGTTTATCAACCTTATTCAGTACAACGAGCCTCGGGGTCTCAAGGCATCCGATATCCGTTAAAACCTCTTCAACGGCTTCAGAGTGCTCAAAAACCTTTGCATGGCTCATATCTATAACGTGCAATATCAGATCTGCGTGAATTACCTCCTCCAGCGTCGCCTTAAAAGACTCTATAAGGTGGTGCGGAAGATCGTGCAAAAAACCGACCGTGTCAGAAATGATTACTTTTTGATTATTTGGAAGCACGAGGCGCCTTGTTGTAGGGTCAAGAGTGCTGAAAAGCCTATCCTGGACTAATTCGCCGGATTCTGTCAAGGCATTAAATAAAGTTGATTTACCGGCATTGGTATAGCCGACTAAAGAGACCGTTGGAATAGAGAATTTGATCCTGGTTTTCCTTCTTAGGTCCCTCTCGCCTTTAATATCCTCCAGGTCCTCTTTGAGCCTGGAAATCTTATCCCTGATCTTTCTTCTATCTACTTCCAGCTTCTTCTCTCCTGGGCCGCGTGTTCCTATCCCCCCGCCCAAACGCGAAAGCATAATACCCTTACCCGTCAACCGCGGAAGAAGATACTCAAGCTGTGCAAGCTCTACCTGGATCTTGCCTTCATTTGAGCGGGCACGTTTAGAGAATATATCCAGAATCAGCTGAGTCTTATCAATAGTCTTAACATCGAGCATCTCTTCCAGATTTCTCTGCTGCGCGCTTGAAAGGTCCTGATCAAAAATAATTACATTTACATTATTATTAACTGCAAATTGGGCCAACTCCTCCACCTTACCCTTGCCTATCAATAGATTGGGCGTAGGAGCATCTCTTTTTACTATAAAGCTCCCCGCCACTTGAACTTGCCCGCTTGAGCGGGCAAGTTCAGTAAGTTCATCCATTGAATCATCGCTGGTCCAATTTTTTTCTTTTTTCAGATCTACTACAACTAATAAGGCCTTTTCCATAGCTATTGCCCTTTAATAGCACTTTGAATTTTGACGTGAAAAATATCGAACGATCGTTTGTGAGAAATTTTTCCGTCGCTTTAAATTCAAAGCACCTCCGATTTGCGCTCCAAATTTAAGCTAGAAAAATATCGAATTAGCACCAACAGGTGCTAAGAGAGATTTTTCCGATGCTTTGAATTAGGAATAGTTAAAATTTGCACTTTAAATCCTAATTCTTACGAAAAGTTTGTTGTCTCTTCCGGATTCGTAATAATTTTTTTCTACGTTTTGCTTGAGTAGCCTTTTTGCTTTGAACCAATTCCTGCTTTTTCGCTCTTGGAAGTTTTTTGATCCTTTTTTCTTCCATAAACGCATTCTTAAAATACCTGTACTCCTTAAACCAGACCAATTTCACCGGCCTGCGCTGTTTAGTATATTTTGCCCCTCTTCCGGCATTATGAAGTTTGATGCGCCTATTAATATCAGGGGTATAGCCTGTGTACAAAGTAGAATCATTGCACTTAACTATATATACATAAAACTTCCCTACCCGTATAAATTTCTTTTTCATTATAAGATCTTTTTGGCGATCAATCGGGCAACCTCATTAGGCATAAGGCCGTCCACCGCAATCCATTCCACTCTCTTGTCGGGCCTGAACCATGTAAGCTGTCTTTTAGCAAAATGCCTTGTGTTCAATTTAATCAGCTCTTTGGCAGATTCCAAGTTAAGTTTTTTCTTGAATAATTCTCCCATTTCCTTAAGCCCGATCGCAGCTTTTACGGTCTTGGCAGGTTTTCTTTTCAGGATATTCCTTGCTTCGTCCATAAGCCCATCCTGGAACATCAATTCGACCCTTTCATTAATTTTTTTATACAACATATCTCTATCCATGTTAAGGCCAAACTGCCTCACATCATAGATCTTCCCTATTCCGACGGTCTTTGGTTTAAGCGACGAAAGAGTAGCTTTGGATGTTTCAAACACCTCAAGCGCCCTCACTATCCTTCTTAGGTCATTTAAATGTATCTTTGACGCATACTCAGGGTCAACTATTTTTAATTTATCATAAAGATATTCGTTGCCGTGTTTTTTAACCAGCTTATAAAGCTTTTTTCTAAATGCTTCGTCCTTGGGTTTTGAAGGAAAGAGGCCGTCGATCAGAGCTTTTATATAGAGGCCGCTGCCGCCTACCACTATCGGGATATGCTTTCTTTTTATTATATTCCTTATAATAATGCCTGCTCTCTTTTTAAAATCCGCTGCTGAATATTCTTTTTTTACGTCAAGGACTCCCATCAGGTGATGCGGCACACCCTCCATCCATTCAAGAGACGGCCTTTGGCTGATAATACTCATCTCTTTATAAACCTGCATAGAATCCGCTGAAATGATCTCGCCTTTGATCAACTTGGCCAGTTCCAATGCCACGCTTGATTTACCTATAGCCGTTGGGCCGACAATAAAAATGACTTTATGCTTCATATTTTTTTCTGAATACCCATATTTCTAATATCATAATAGATACTGTCAATATTGCAAGCGCAACATAAGGGGATCTCAGGCCGAAAAAATGGATCAAAAGCCCTGAAAATACCGGCCCGATAAATGCACCCGCTCCGAGGAACGCCTCATGTATACCGCTTCTTTTACTGCGTCCGAGAGAATTATAGAGAGAATAATAAATACTCGAAAAATATGTCATCCCGCTCGAAGCTCCTAAAAATATAAATATAACGAAAAAAGCCGGATGTACACTGACAAAACTTATGGCTAATAAATAAACCGCCGCCAAAGCCTGGAAAAACAATAACGGCATCAATTTATAATGCCACCTCTTTGTTCTTCCTAAAATGTAAAACATTGCGCTTTGGACCAAAGCCAGAGTAAACATAAGAAGCCCGAGTTTTGACGGAGAAAAATTAATTTCCAGAGCAAGTTTGGGGAAAATCCCCCTAAGCGTACCCACAATAGCCCAACTGACAAAATTTGCCATCAGCGCTATATAAATAAATTTTGCTGAGGTTTGGGCGTCTGTACTATCTTCCGCATCCGGACCGGCTAACCGGGCTTTATTCATGCAAGGTTTTTTTATCATAATAAGTGCTGCTAAAAATATAAAAAAACATATCCCGAAAAACGGCAGGGTCGGACTGTACTCGAATAAAAAACCACCCAGGAAAGCTCCACACATCACACCAAGGCTCCAAGAGATATTAAATCCGCTTATAGATTTATGAAGATCGCTTTTTTCTACAGTTTCAGCCAGCCACGTCTGAATGGAAGGCCAGAACATTGCCATGCCGAGGCTTCCCAGAGGATAGACCCATAAGACCTGATGCCGGGTTTTCAAAAAAGGTATGATTATGTATGTCAGAAAAAATGTGGCGCAACCTATCAAAAGTAAGCGTTTTTTACTGAACCGCTCAAGCAATCGCCCGAAATATATAACACCTCCTGTATAAGCTACGGACCCTAAGCCGGCCACAATCCCAAGAAACATTGAACTTACATCAAAAGTTTTGATCAGATAGACCGGCACGCAAAAAAGCGCCATCCCAAGCGCCAGATCAGCTATAAAACTAGCCAGATAAAATAGGTTCATTAATATTCACCGAATCTGTTAAGGAAATATTTTGGTAGGATACCCATCCGCCCTTAAGGACCTTACGGTTTTATTCAAGACATTCTCGTTTGCCGGCTTTACGATAACTCTGAAATAGGTTGAGTTATCTTTCTTGGTTTCACTTAAAGATGCGTTATAGCCTTTTTTCTGAAGCTTAGAGACTAATTTTGAAGCATTGCTCTTTTTGCTGAAAGAGCCGACCTGTATTACGCTAATTCCGTCATTGGCAATATTTATCTCATTAAAAGTCTGTGCCTCAAAGCTCATCGGAAATTCTTTAATGATCCTTGCCTTATAGTCATTAGCGACATCGGTATTGGAGGATTTTTTTGCTATCTGGTAAAGCCTATATAAGGCGGCACTGTGCAGGCTTTTGTATGAAGCATTGGAGACGATTATCTTATATATCTCTTTTGCCATTTCAAATTTATCATCCACCAGATACGCGTCTGCGATCCCCAGCTCGGCCAAGCCGGCGTATTCGCTTTTTGGGTTATCCGAGATTATCTTATTAAATGATTCTCTTGCAAGCCCGGAATTTTTTAATTTAAGATATGACAGGCCTTCGAGATAATAAACCGTATCGATACCGCTTTTGCCTTTATAAATTCCTTCTGTTTTCTTGCAAATATCAAGCGTCTTATCATAATCCCCCCTGATATACGCCTCCTCAGCTTCGCCTAAATTCTTGATTTTTTTATAATGGGAATCATCCGGCCTTTCGTCCCTGCCGAAAATATCAAATGAATTTGCTTTAGCAGTAAAAACTATTGATAAAATAACAAATATTGAAATAACTTTGAATCTATTTAAGCATTCTTGCAATAAGTGTATTTGCATGCAGGCCTTCAACCTCCACATTTATAAGTTTACCTATTAAGTTTTTATCCCCTTCAAAAATAACATTTTTATTGGTACGCGTTCTTCCGGTAAGCTTGTTCCCCCGCCTTGAAATACCCTCAATGAGCACTTCAAATTTCTTGCCGCCAAGCCTCTGATTGATCTTTTTGGAAATCTCTTCCTGGAGCCCTAGAAGGATCTGGTTTCTTTTTTCTTTATCGGCCCTTGTGACATTGTCTTCCATAAGGCTTGCTTTAGTGCCGCTTCTAATCGAATATTTAAACACAAATGAGCTGTCAAATTCAACTAATTTTAAAAGATTATATGTATCCTGAAAATCCTCTTCAGCCTCCCCCGGAAATCCAACAATAATATCGGTAGTAATACTGCCTCCGGGAATGATCCTTTTGTAGCTTTCGGCAAGTTTTAGATATTCTTTGGAAGTATATTTCCTATTCATAAGTTTGAGTATCCTGTCGGAACCAGATTGCAGCGGTAAATGCAGATGCTCACACACTTTTGGCAGGTCTCTCATCGCCTTAAATAGCTCTACATGCGCGTCCTTTGGATGGCTTGTCATAAATCGAATTCGTTCGATCCCTTTTACATCATTTACTTTTTCTAATAGTTTTACAAAATCTGTTTTTTTTCTTTTATCTGTCCTCTGTCCTCTGTCATCTGTCAACTTATATGAGTTAACATTCTGCCCCAGTAACATTATCTCCTTGAATCCATTATCGGCAAGATATCTAACCTCTTTCAGAATATCCGATACCGGGACGCTTTTTTCACTGCCTCTTACATAAGGGACTATACAATAGGTACAAAAATTATTGCATCCGTGGCTAATAGATACGAGAGCCTTTAACTTGCTTTTTCTAAATCCGAATGCCTCGATATCTTTTATTCTAGGCCTATTCAATAGGTCCGTTGCCTGGATCTTTTGACGTTTTTTTATTATATCTTCTATTATGTCAGGGATCTCAAGTATATTGGCAGGCCCTGCTACAAAATCGACTATCGGAGCTCTTTCGAAGATCATCTTTTTGTAGTTCTGTGCCATGCATCCGACGAGGCCGATAATCGGCCTGATAGCTCTTGGCTCATGGCTCATAGCTCCTGGTTTATTTGTTTCAAGTCTCATGTTACAGGTTTCATGTTTTTTCAACTTGCAACTTGTGACCAAAGGAAACCCCGAGACATGGCGAGGGGTGACTTGCGACTTGTAACGTTGGCCAATCTGGCCAATAGCGCTCCACACCTTCTCCTCGGCATGCTCCCTTACAGAGCAGGTATTAAAAAGTATGCAGTCGGCATCGGCTTCAGACTCGGCCTCTTTCCAGCCTCTTTTTAGTAGGAGGCTAAGAATCATCTCTGAATCCCTGTCGTTCATCTGACATCCGAAAGTCCTGATAAAGACTTTTGGATGACACTCCGAATTCTGGCCCAAAAGATTTCGAGCGGTTTTTTGCGAAAAATCTAATGGCCGATTAGAATTCAGAGCTACATTTCTCATTTTTTTCATAGAGAAATATTATACCAAGTAAAGGAGATTTTGGGGGGAAAAATTTAATTTAAATGAAATTTAAATAGATATGTACAGCGAGGTATGGATAAAATTTCAGCGTTCGCCAAGGTTTGTCAAAAGTGGAGACCTGACCCTTAAATATCTTAAATATCGATGAAAAATTGTCACTATTACTGCGTAAATCTTACGGCGTCGGCTATTGTATAACCGTCTGTGTCGGTATTACGTATGGTCACAGAACCCTTTGTTCCCGCATCAAACATATAGGTACCCAACTCTACCCACTTACTTCCGTTCACTTTCTGGTCAACAATAACGGTATAGGTTCCATAGCTAGAAACAATGTCAACAGGCACATTGCTTGCCCTGTTGGCAGCGGCTGTATACCATATAGCCACCTTATACCATCCAGCTGCAGGTAAATTAGTAATAAATCTAACATACTTCAGGCCTTTGTGGGTATTCTGATCATGGCAATAGTCTTCCCCCCAGAACCCTTTTGCCGACGTGGACGTTCCCCATTTACCGGCCTTGGTGACCGATAGAGCATTGGCGCTGTCATCAAGTATCGTTTCGGGCACCGGAACAAATCTTACGGCGTCAGCTATGACATAACCGTCTGTTGCGGTATTACGTATAGTCACCGACCCTTTTGCTCCTTCATCAAATAGGTAGGTGCCCAACTCTACCCACTTGCTTCCGTTTTCTCTCTGGTTTATGATAATCGTGTAATTTTCATGGCTAGAAACAATGTCGACAGGCACATTGCTTGCCCTGTTGGCAGCGGCTGTGTACCATATAGCCACTTTATATCTACCGGCTGTAGGTAGGTCCGGCGTAAATTTAACGAACTTTTCGCCTTTGTGAGTATTCTGATCATGGCAATAGTCTTCCCCCCAGAAACTCTTTACCGAAGTTGACGCCCCCCATTTGCCTGCCTTGATGATGTAGTATGCGTCTTTAACATTGTCTATTATAATAGTCTCAGGCCCTACCCTGTAAGGCCTCATCATCTCATTATCTTCATCTTCAAGTTTACTGCCACTCCATACAAAGATACCGGGTATATCAAAGTACGCCTTAACACGCGTGATTTGCCCCGGGTAAGCGATGACGGTATCCTTAGTTCCTGCCTCCCACGGCTCCGGGTCTCTGATTGTACCGGGCGTTCCTTTCAGAGGATCGAATACCTCGCGACCGATTATCTCAAACTGAACCTGATTTAAATGAATAGGATGGGAATTTGCCGTAAAATTATACAGTTCCCATATCTCAGTTTCTCCGAGATCAGGATTTTCAGTAATACTATCAGCCCATATCTTTGATATACCTACCGGCAATAACCCCGAAAGATCCGTCAATCCGAGGAATGATCCGATAGGCCCGACATCCGTCATAATGGTCGAATCATGTTCATTAAGCGATAAGTGCCTGACCGTGGTCTGCTTCCCGATCTGGATCCTTTTCGGAAGCAACAATTGACTCGGCGGAGTACTTGTATCTATGCCGTTTATCTTAACGACGCGCATCTCAATTACCTGGCCTGTTGTGGCAGCGTTGGCGGGAACAAAATCTACCCCCGGGATACCTCCCTCAAAAGGCCCATCAGGGCCGATGTTCTGCAATATTATATTCGTTCCAACCGGAACATTGGTGAAATCTACTATCACATCCAGTCTTTCGCCTCTTGCCATCAATAGTTGTGTGAGCAAGACCGGCTGCGGCAGGAACCCACCATCCGCTCCCAGGACCCAGAATGGCAGATCATTTTCGAACTTCAGAATGAGAAAACGGGATCCGCTTCCGTTCAAAATCCTGAACCTGTATCTGCGTTGCTCGACTTCAAGATACGGCCAGGTCTTGCCGTTAACAACTATTACATTTCCAAAAAACTCCGGGTTCCATATAGGAGCTATATCCGTCTCGGGAGAATACGGCCCGGTAAAGCCATCAAATAATACGCGGCTATCAGGATAAAAAAGTGAGCCGTCCGAGTTGAATGATCTATCCTGTATGAGAATGGGGATCTCGTAGAACCTGTCCAACGGATTTGCGTTAGCGACCGGCGCGGGATTCGGAAGAACAGCCGGTTTACCGGATAGAGTCTTGACTTCATCATCTACTCCTCCTCTTATAATGTAGAATCCCGCAAGCCCCATATAAATATTTGTCCTTGTCATGCCAAGCGCATGATCATGATACCAAAGCGCAGTCGCTCTTTGGTCATTTCTGTAATAAAACACGGCACTACCCGGCGTCCATAGGTTTCCAAGCGGTGAAGAGGCCTTATAGATGTCATAATATGTCCCTGTCTTCGCATAACCTGCGGGGATATTTTCGGCAGCAGCGAGCGTCCATTCCTCCGGATAGCCGTCACTCTCTTCAAGGGAATGGGCACCATGCAAGTGAGTCACGAGCGGTACAGGGCCCTTGTAAAGATCCTGACTAATGCCGCGTGAATCCCTTCCGGAAATTCCTCCGGGCGGATTTGCCCAATTCACTGTCTGGTCTACAGGTAAAGGATGAGGAAGATAATTGCCGTTTTGATCAAGAAGTTCATTTATCCACTTTACCCTGATCGATCTATTATTTATTGTTTCGAAAGTATATCCAGGATAACTGAAGCCTTGAGGATTTTGCACCGACCCATAGCCCCATACGGTGGTAAGGGGCATACCTTTCGGTAATACCTGCTGAGAAAACTGTCTTATTGCAATCTCATAATAACCGATTTGCTGCCCATCTTTGTCGGTCATAACGGATGTTTTCGGCATCACGGCCGGTATAGTCATCGGATCCTTGTATTTGGGTATCACCGCGGGGTCCTGCGTCGGGTAGCTCAGGGCATAAGCAAGATCACATATGATACTGATCGCTGATACTGCGATCACCGTTATGAAAATCCCGGACCATTTTGATAATAATTCTTTAGCCATACTTAACCTCTTTTAATAATTGGTTTTGCATTTCTAAAGTTTTTGTTTTTTCTGCTGTACCACCCATTTTATAGAATATACTCTCCTAAAAAACAATGGTCTATGTCAACTTTTTATAGCCGTAATTCCACCTTGTAATTAAAAACTGGGATATGAGTTTAAGGAAAGATTTTGGAAAGTGAGGAAAATTGATTTACGTTCGTTTAGCTAATTACTTATTTTTATAACTCTTTATGTAACTTGCAGGTGCTCAGTAATACATAGCTCTTACATACATTGTAAAATGTCCGTGTAATAATTCCGGAAACGGATGTCCGAAGATTTTTGTATAGATTTAATAGAAGAATATTATAATAGAATCGGAATAGTTTAAGAAAAAAATAAAAAAGGAAGAATAAAATTTTCTCTTAAATAATCTCAAATGAAACCAAAAATAAATAGGCACCGATATGCCATTTTCTCATATTATCGTAATATACATTCTCCACGGCACCCATGTTGCATTCAAATTGCAGTACGCTATATTTATTTGTGGCCGGTTTTTCTGCAAAAAACCCGGAATCTAAACCATTTTTCTATCTCAATAATGATCCAGATCGCCATCCCGACCAATAATATCTTTACCCAAGCCTCCAAAGAAATCGGTGCGCTGTGGAAGAACCGGTTCATCATTGGATTATACGTAAAAAGCATCTGCAGCCCTATCATCGATAAAACTCCGAATATTAGCAACCGATTCGAGAAAAATCCCAAGGCAAACGCTGAGCACGACAAAGAACGGCAATTAAAAAGATAAAAAAGCTCTCCTATCACCAAAACACCGACAGCTACGGTGCGCGCCTCCTCAACACTTAATCCATTATGTCGCTCATAAAAGAAAAGGCCGAAGACCCCTATTGCCAATAAAACTCCAACTGTTATAGTTCTAATAATAAAATCTCCCGTCATAATAGGCTCTTTGGGATCTCTCGGAGGACGTTGCATTAAGTTTGATTCTTTTGATTCAAATGCAAGCATCATCCCTAAACATAGAGCTGTCGTCATATTTATCCATAAAAGTTGCACCGGAGCAACCGGCAGCACCATACCGCTGAAAATAGCGACCATGATCGCAAGCGCCTCACCCAAATTCGTAGGCAATGTCCACACGATAAACTTCTGCAGATTATCAAATACACAACGGCCTTCTTCCACAGCGGCTTCTATTGAAGCAAAATTATCGTCTGTCAACACCATATCTGCCGCTTCCTTGGCCACTTCTGTGCCGGTGCGCCCCATCGCAATACCGATATTTGCCTGCTTAAGCGCCGGAGCATCATTGACCCCGTCTCCGGTCATGGCCACAATATTGCCTTTTGCCTGGATCGCCTTGACCAGCCGTAGCTTCTCTTCGGGAGTGACGCGGGCAAAGACAGTCACGCGGCTGACCGCATCGCGCAATTGCTCATCATTCATATTCTCAAGCTCGCTGCCGTTCAAAGCCTCTATTGATCCTGCTTCGCGGGCGCCAAGACGGCTTTTAAGATTTAATTGTTGCGCGATCGCCTTAGCCGTAAGCGCATGGTCTCCGGTGATCATCTTGACCAATATCCCTGCCGAATGACAACGCTTTACTGCTTCAATCGCTTCTTTACGCGGAGGATCTATCATGCCTTGCAATCCCAAAAAAGTAAACTTTGCAGTAATATCTCCGTGATCAATGCTCTTCTTAGATGCAGGCATACTGCACCGCGCAAACGCAAGCACCCTTAGCCCTTGCGACGCCATAGATTCGGCTTTTTGATTAATAAGAGCCTGTTTTATCGGGCGGATTTCGCCGTCTTCGTCAAGATAGTTAACGCATTTCTCTAAGATCTTTTCTACCGAGCCCTTTACATAAACAAGCCCATCTCCGTTTGGCAGAGCATGCAGTGTGGCCATATATTGGTATTCTGATTCGAATGGAATAGCATCTTTACGCGGAAAAGACTCAAGGCCTTCGGGAAATAGCGTTTTCCCCTTATTTGCCGACACTATCAATGCGCCTTCGGTAGGATCCCCTTCTACCGCAAAAAAACCATCTTTTTCCACCACCCTGCTATCGTTGCATAATGATCCGGCTGTTAAGCACTCTTTAAGCGCCGCAGGAAATACAGATCCCGATTTATTTGGAACTTCCTGAATAGATCCCTCATAACCGTATCCCACTCCTGAAACTTTATATGTCCGTCCCGCGCAGAAGATCTCCTGCACCGTCATTTGGTTCTCCGTCAAAGTCCCGGTCTTATCAGAGCAAATAATACCGGTACTGCCGAGAGTTTCCACAGCCGGTAATTTGCGGATGATAGCTTTACGTTTTGCCATTCGCGCCACACCTATCGCCAATGTTATCGTAACTGCGGCCGGCAATCCTTCCGGAATAGCCCCTACCGCAAGCGCAACCGCAGCCATAAACATTTCTGCGGCCGATTCACCCCTCATTACACCCACAACAAAAGTGATTACGGACAAACCCATGATAATAAATAATAAATACCGGCTAAAATGGGCTATTTTAATCGTAAGAGGCGTTTCTAAATCCTCAGCGGTAGTTATTAACTCTGAGATTCGTCCGACCTCAGTGGCATCTCCCGTGGCGGTAACAACGGCCTTTCCTCTGCCATAAGTAACAAATGTGGAGGCATATAGCATATTTGATCTATCAGCCAATACTGTCTTTTCATCCAAAGGATCGATTTTTTTCTCAACCGGAACCGATTCGCCGGTAAGCGGAGATTCGTTGGTTTGCAGATCACGGCTTTGAATAAGCCTCATATCCGCCGTGATCTTATCTCCTGAAGCGATCATGACCACATCCCCGGGAACCAATTCGGTAGATGAGATCTGCTGTTCTTTCCCGCCTCTTAATACACTGACGGATGACGTCATGGAACGGGAAAGCGCCTCGAGGGCCTTAAGGGCCTTTGATTCCTGAAGAAACCCTACAATAGCGTTAATAAGAACAACTCCAAAGATTACGGAGGCATCCACCCATTCTTTCAAAAAAAGCGTGGTCACGACTGCCGCCAAAAGTATATATACAAGCGGCTGGTTGAACTGCAATAAAAACCGCATCCACAATGGCATGCCTTTTTTAGGAGTAATCTGATTCAGGCCATAAATATCTCTGCGTTTTATTACTTCCTGAGGTAGTAACCCGACAGAAACATCTACTTCGAGCATCTGAATAGTTTCCTCAAGAGTCCTGGAATGCCATAATTCTTTAGTTATATCTTTATTTTCTTTCAACATAAGCATTTTCTCCTAGTAAGATACACTTTATCTCTATGGAACGCTTCTCTAATTTTTAGTTGTCATTTATATTCGGTTTTGTTATTACCTTCTTACTAACTCGACTAACTTAGTATTATACAACTCTTTCAGATATTGTAAAATAACTTTTAAATGACGCCAAAACGTCCGAACAAAGGTTTGGACGAATGTTTTTTTGTTTTGAAGTATTAACCAAGTTAATAATGGTTAAGGGAAACATAATTTGAAGGAAAAATTAAGATAAACTTACGCAGTGGTGTAAAAACCGGCCACTAAATTCATAGTCAAACGTTTTAAATTTCAAGATCTGGCGCCAACAAATAGTTACTTCTCCGCCACAACAAGCATTTCGAAGTCGTCGGTAGTCAGTTTGTTGTTTCTTGAGTATGCCCCAAGCTTTGCGCCATAGATGTCAATCTTTTTAAACCCGAGTGTCTTCAAAAGCCACGTTATCTCACTGGGCACATAATAACGCTCATTACATTTGAGTTCCTTTTTGTTCCCGGAATCATCCTCAAAAATAGCCTTGTTATGATCACGGAAAGTCTCGAGGTCAAAGGAACACTCCTTACACTGGGACTGGCCTTCTATCTGGGCCGACTTATAAAATTCGCTGACCGAATGAAACAGCGGGAACAATCCGTTTAATGTGGTAAAAATGAACTTGCCTTTACTTTTAAGCGCTTTTGTTGCACTCTTCAAGATCTCAAAGTTCATCTCATCCGTTTCCATAAGAGAAAATCCGCCTTCGCATAACATAATTGCCAGATCAAATTCACCGTCAAACGGAAGATTCCGGGCATCTTGTATCTGAAAGTCAATGGTCACTGCTGCGTCTTTTGCTTTCTCCTTTGCCCTTTTGATCTGATTCTCGGAAAGATCAACACCGGTCACATGATATCCCCTCTTCGTCAGTTCTATAGCGTGGCGGCCGGTACCACAACCGATATCGATGATCTTTAAGGACTTATTACGTCCGATCTCAGCTTCAATAAAATCACATTCGCCCGCAGTGCCCTGAACAAAAGGCTCTTTATCGTATTTGCGAGCATAGTTCTCAAATAATGATTCGTACCATTGTTTCATTTTAGAATCTCCTGTCTAGGCTCTAATAAGCCGCGTCTTATAACCCATTTCATAATCTCCAAAACCGGAACAACTGAAAAAGACAAAGCTGTAACAATAATCCAATCAACTAAAGGAAGACTGTATGTACCGAATGGTTTATGTAAAAATGGTATATACACTATCAAAGCAAGTAAGATCAGCTGGAACACAATGGCAATATTTAACCATCCATTGGCAAAAGGTTTCTGAACTACGGATTGCCTGTCAGAACGATAACTGTATGCCTTAAAGAATTGTATCAGTATCAAAGAAACAAATGTCATTGTCATCGCTTCTTGTATTGCCATGCCGGATCTTAATGCCCAAAAGAATATACCCATGTTTACAATAGTAGACCACAACCCGCCTGTAAGCATCAAAACAACTACCGGACGCGTAAAAATACCCGAACTCTGCCTACGCGGTTTGCGGCGCATAATATCCGGCTCCGGAGGGTCCACTGCCAGCGCCAAGGCCGGAAGCCCGTCGGTAGCCAAATTTACGTACAAAATTTGTACCGCCGTTAAAGGTATCGGCAGCCCCATCAATGATGCCCCTGCCATCAAACCGATCTCTCCTATATTAGAAGAGATAAGATACATTAGATATTTTTTAATATTGCCGAAGATATGGCGGCCTTCCTCAACTGCGGCAACTATAGAGGCAAAATTATCATCTGTCAGAGTCATAGCGGCAACTTCCTTAGTTACGTCTGTGCCGGTTATGCCCATAGCGATCCCAACATCGGCTTTTTTTAATGCAGGGGCATCATTAACGCCGTCCCCTGTCATAGCCACCACATGGCCACGCTTCTGAAATGCTGATATAACGCGCAATTTATGCGCCGGAGACACGCGCGCATAGACATCGATCCCCTCGATGTCGCGCTCCAACTCTTCATCTTTTATTTTATCCAGTTCAATCCCGGTTATAGCCCTTCCGCCTTCAAGAATTCCCAATTCACGGGCTATGGCCTGAGCTGTCAAGGGATGGTCTCCTGTTATCATTACCGGTTTTATGCCTGAATTACGGCAATTTTGAACAGCTGCCTTCGCTTCCGGACGGGGCGGGTCGATCATCCCTACAAGACCCAGAAAAACCATTTCTTTTTCTGCTTCACCGATATTTGTATTCGGTTTATACGCTATAGCCAGAACTCTAAGTGCCTCTTTAGCCATTTGACCGGAGGCGTTGAGAAACTCGTTACGCAATACATTATCTAACTGCTCAACCCTGCCTTCATTCCGGTATTGAACACAATTGTTGAGAATAATTTCATCCGCGCCTTTTGAGTAAGAAACCTGTTTACCGCCTTCGGAGCACAATGTAGTCATTCGCTTGGTTTCAGAAGTGAAAGGGATTTCATTTACCCGCGGGCTTTCAGTCTCCAATGTTTCCTTATCGAGCCCGGCTTTAGCCGCGGCGACAACAAGCGCGCCTTCTGTCGGATCGCCTTTAATTACCCACCTTTCATCTTCTTTAGTTAAATACGCATCTGATGCTAAAGTCGCCGCCCGTAATAGGGCTATTAGATCTTCACTAGAACTAATTTGTTTTCCATTGAACAAAAAAGCTCCTTCCGGGTCATATCCCGATCCTTCAACATCGTAGAGCTTACGCGAGACAAATATTTTGCGAATAGTCATCTCATCTTTGGTTAAAGTTCCCGTCTTATCGGAACAGATCACGGAGGTACAACCCAAAGTCTCCACGATCGGCAGACGCCTTATAAGCGCATGGCGCTTTACCATCCGCTGTACGCCAATGGCCAACGATATAGTAACAACTGCGGGAAGCGCCTCAGGAACAACTGCCACAGCAAGAGCAATACCAAAAATAATCATTTCCAATAACGGCTGCCCTCTGAAAAGGCCTAATGCAACGATAGCCGCCACAATAACGCCCGCCGCTTTAGCAAGATTTTTCCCCACCTGATCGAGGTTTTTTTGCAGGGGCGTTTTGACTGTTTTAACCTCCTGAAGCATTCCGGTTATCTTACCGAATTCCGTATCCATACCTGTAGCAGTTACAATGGAACGCCCGCGGCCATAACTGGCGACAGTTCCGGCATAAACCATATTATGGCGGTCTCCAATGCCGAACTCGCCTTCGCCAAGGGAGTCAATTTTTTTCTCCACCGCCACAGACTCTCCCGTCAACGCCGCCTCTTCGACTTGCAGGTTGAAAGATTGCGCCACTCTGGCATCAGCGGGGATCTTGTCGCCGGCCTTTAACCATATGATATCTCCCGGTACAAGCTCCCTTGCCGGGATCTTCCTTTCTTTTCTATTTCTTATGACATTGGCGGTAGGCGCAGCCATGCGGCGTAATGCCTCAATTGCCCGCTCCGCCCTGAATTCCTGAATGAAGCTAAGCGCCACCGCAAATAATACAATGACTGCTATGGCAATAGCTTCAATTGCATGCCCCATAAAAGCTGAGAGAAGCGTAGCAACAAGTAAGATCTGTATCAAAATATCCTTAAACTGCGATAAAAATAGAACCCATAACGGAGCCCGCTCGGAGGCTTTTAACTCGTTAGGGCCGAACTTGGCAAATCTGTTCTCAGCTTCCGCCTCATCCAAACCGTTATTAATATCGGTTTTTAAAATTTCGGATACATCTTGCGGCGATAGCTGGTAATATGCTTTTAAAGCCATTATTCAACTCCTTTTACTTTCTGATCAATATTTATTATGTTAATAAAAGCCCTCTAAAAACAAGCCTTCAGTCTGATTATTTAAAAATATATAACATTTGTTGAGCTGTTTTTATATTATACCAAGCAATGAAGGTTTTGTGGAAAAAATTTAATTTGAAGAAAAATTGAAGTAACCCGAAACCGCGGGACCGGGATCAAACTTCTTTTTAGCAGATGCTTGGCAAGGACCCTTATAATTTTCAGGATAATTGCCGAACGTTCTCAAGTTTCAAGGCCTGACTTCCGTATTTTTTAAGTAAGTTTACAGTCTAAAGAAGTGCCTCTGATACACTGTCGCAAAAGATAAAACCTTTTTTTGTAAGACGCACTGCCATTCCCCCGCCATTTACTATATCCAATTCCAGGAGACCATCTTTAACCAAACTCTTAAGCGCATCACCCTCAAGTTCCATAAAATCTAACTCTGTCTTTTTTTTAAACCAATCAAAATTTATGCCTTCAGCTGTCCTTATTTTGACGGCAGCGGTCTCTTTGGCGAACCTTACCCTATCAAGCTTTTCTCTAGATACGGATAGATCCTCTTTATTGTCAACGCGCTTAATATATTCATTTACGTAGGGGGTGTTTTTGCTTCTTATGCCATTGACAAATGAAACCGCCGAAGGCCCTAATCCAAAATACTCGTTATTCTGCCAATAATTCATATTATGCCTTGATTCAAAACCGGGCTTGGCAAAATTGGAGACTTCATAATGCCCAAAACCGTTACCGGGCAGGTAGTCAATGGCATATTCGAACATATCCAAAACCACTTCCTCGGGCAATATGCTGATCTTGCCCGCGTCCTTATCTTTGGTTATTCTTGTCCCGGCTTCATAAGTAAGCGAATAGCATGAAATATGCTTTAACGGAAGTTTTATTGCTTTAGCCAGATCCTCTTTCCACTCATCTATAGATTCCCCCCACACTCCAAAAATAAAATCAGCTCCGATATTAGTGAAACCTGACTTGAGGCTAATATCTATAGCATCCAAAGCTTTGGCCGAATCATGCACCCTTCCCAATTTAGCTAATTTCCCGTCATTCAATGACTGCGCGCCTATGCTTAACCTGTTTACACCGTTATCAAAAAGAAGTTTAAGTTTATCATGATCCATGCTTTCGGGATTTGCTTCTATCGTAAATTCCGTTGATCCTTTAATATTTTTCCTGAGGCTTCTGATAAGTTTTTCGAGAATGCTTTTTTCCAGCACTGTAGGGGTTCCGCCTCCGATATAAATAGTGTCGAATTTTTGGTTAATTGGATTTATCAGGCTTATAAGGGACTCTACCAGCTTAGCGGCAATTTCCGGGGAATGATCAATACTATAAAAATCGCAATACCCGCATTTTTTCCTGCAAAAGGGAATATGTATATACAAAGACCCGATCTTATTTCTATTCATTTTAAATACTCGAATATTTTAAGGAAGCTCAATAAAAAATGTCGTACCGGCATCAATTTTAGATACAAAGCTTGCTTTTCCATTAAGAAAATTTTCGGAAAAGAATTTTACGCTGTAGGTGCCTATACCTCTGCCGCGCCCTTTTGTTGTAAAAGACCTCTGAAAGATCTGGTGCTGAACGTTATCAGGCATTACTTCAGGGTTTTTCACCCAAAACAACTTACGTCCGGCCTTTTCCCGAAAACCAACCTCAACCACACACCCTTCGCCTGTTGCCTCAAGGGCGTTTTTGATAAGATTGCCGATGATCCTGCCCAGTATTATCGGGTCTGTGTTTATGCTCCTATTATTTTTGAAACATTCCAGAACTATCTTTCTATTTTTACATAATTCACTTCTCTGGTACGCTTCAACTATCTCATTTAGGAAATCATACGCATCAAATTCTTTGATAGACACCTTTAAAAGCCCCTCTTCAGCGGCCGTAAGGTCTCTTTGAGTCTGGATATTTGAAACAATTTTTTTTGCGATCTTTCTTATACTTCTAAGGGCATCCTTGTCCATAGGCGTGATTTCATCCACAACATTATCAATACTTCCTAAAAGTATTGAAGCATCATTGAGGATATCATGAAAAAAAGTCCTTTCAAGTATGCTTCTTCTTTTTTCATCGCCGATATCCCTGATGGTAAATATAATAAATTTTTCGCTATTTATATTTATGGGGAAAGACCACACCCTAAAATCAAAAACCTGTTCCTTGCCGCCACTTTTAATAGTTGTCATACATTCGCTAAAATTCTCTTTCCCTCCTATAGCGGTCATAATAGACCTAACTGCGCCGCACTCCCTGCAAAAAATGGTGGTACCGCAACCGCCTGTTTCATCATAAGCATGAATACAATTAATTACTTCTCCGGGCCTTTTACCAAAAACATCTTCAAATTTAACGTTCAAAAAATCAAGGAGGGATTTGTTGCAGTAAACAAGCTGACGATCGCTATTCAGGATCATCACTATTTCAGGTAATGAATCAAAGATAACCTGATTCATCATCTGGCCGATCAGAATGGTTTTCTGACGCAAAAGTTCTGCTGTTTCGGATCTTTCAGCCGGCGCGAAATTTGTCTTCAAAAATTTTTTCATTCTGGCCTCGTTTAAACATTAATTTTTTTTATATGTTGAATCATAGACCATTAAAGGAATTAAAAAAATAAATATTGTCGTCAGCCAAACGTACTTGCTGAAACCAAGCGCCTTAAAGACAAAAATAGATAAGATCGGCAGTAAGTACAAAAAGCCGGGAACCTTATTTAATCGTCTTATTTTCCCTGATCTGATATTCAGATGGGTTTTAAGTTCCTTCAGCATAAGCTCACAATGCTTAAAAGAAGAATTATATCCCGCCGAAACATCGATCTTCAGAGTTCTATCTTTTGTCTTTATAAATAGCTTCTTGTCTATCCACTTGTCGTATTTATTTCTCAGCTCCTTCGCTATAATATCAGCATCCGAGATCTCATCCCATCTATAACTATATGCATTTCTCTTGTATCTGAAAATTACCTTGTCCGGCCAGATCTCTATCTCTTTGGGCTGCCCAAAAACAAGATATCCCTCTTTAAATGTCCTGGCCTTAAAAACCTTGACCCCGGAATACTCCAAAAGCTTCTCCGATTCGTTAAATTCCCTTTCTTCTTTTTCCACATCAACCAGAGTAGTGTCCTCTAACTTAAGGTCCTTCCCGGTCCTTGATTTGTATAAATAAAAAACCTCTTTGGCTTCCTTATACATATTGCCAGAGAGGTAAATATTCGCAGCATCCTCGTAAGTGCTTTTTTTCGGATCATTCTCCAAAGCTATCTTTAGAAGTTTTTTTGCTTCTTCAAGGTTTCCTTCTTTGACTAAATCATCCGCCTTTTCAATTTCTTTTGCCATATTACATCAGAAGCTTATGAATAAGCTTCAATATATCATTAAAATCTGTGAGTTTGTTTACATACCCGCATGCTTCAGTTTCCTTGCAGCGTTCTAATATGCCTTTTGGCTCAAGGTCTTTTGCTGTTATAAAAAGTACTTTAAGATTTTTTTTGGGGAACTCTTCTTTGAGTTTTTTGCTGGTTTCGTACCCATCCATATGTGGCATCACTATATCCATGAGCACCAGGTCCGGCTCAAAGGTCTTGTAGATACTGATGGCCTCCAGGCCATTAGAGGCTTCGGCAACATCGTAACCATTTGTTTGAAGTTTTCTTTTGTAGATCTCCCTGATATCTTTCTCATCCTCAACCAATAAAATTTTAGGCATATTACTTACTCCTTATGCTTAATTTTCTTGATTTAGAACCGCAAAATCCTATTAATTCAACCCTGCAATATAGCCTGATGCCCACGCCCAGGATAAATTATATCCGCCTCGCTCGCCTTCGATGTCCAGTATCTCTCCGGCAAAATAGAGCCCGCTTTTTAACTTGGACTCCAAGGTCGCAGTATTGACTTCTTTTATACCAACTCCTCCGGCAGTAAAATCGGCTTCATTCCAGCCGCGAGTCCCTAGTATCTTGAATCGCTTATCCTTTACTAATTTTACCATATCTTCGGAAGATTTGCCTTTAAATAAATCCCTGAAAACCAGAGAAAATTTGTTAGGGAGATACCCTGCCAAAAGATCTTCATTTGGAATACCTTTTTTTATCCTTTCCTCGATGCTTGAACGTAGAAGTTCTTTATCAATAAAAGGCACCAGATCAACGCTTACTTCTACGCAGGATTTGCGCAATCTATTTATAGCTATTGAAATATCCTTGCTAATATCTATTATAGCGGTTCCCGATAAACCATATTTTGTAAAAAGCAATTCCCCGCTTGCCTTATCCGCAACTTTGCCGTCTATGATGGACATAACAGCACTTGTAATTCTCTGCCCCTGCAAAAAATGGCAAAAAAGATCTTTTACGACCAGCGGGACGTCATTTGGAACCGGCTCAACTATTGTATGGCCAAATTGTTTTGCAAATTTATAACTGCTCCCGTCCGAACCTAAAGCCGGATAACTCCTTCCGCCGCCTGCCAAAAGGACCTTACCCGAACCCAATCTCTTGCCGCCTTTTGATATAACTTCAAATGTATTGTCTTTAGCATTTATATGGGTAACTTCAAAATTCGTCTCAACACGAATCGATAATCTCTTAAGTTCGATCTCCAAGACCTTTAGGACCGTCGATGCTTGATTGGTGACCGGATAATATTTTCCGTCTTCAGAATAAAATTTTAATCCTAAATCCTCAAAAAAATCTTTGATCTCTTTTTTTCCAAACCTAGAAAAAACACTTCTGACAAGTGCTCTAGCCTGTTCTCCATAGTGAAACTCACTAAGATCTTCGTTGAGGAAATTACATCTTCCGCCCCCTGAAGCAAGGATCTTCTTGCCTATCTGAGGCATTCTTTCACATATTACCGGGTTAAGGCCCTTTCTTTTTGCGCTAATAGCCGCAAAAATTCCTGAGGCGCCTCCTCCGATTATGATTAAATCAAAATTTGATGGGTTAGGCATATATTGTTATAATTATATCATAATCTACCATTTATAACAAAATTTTTGTTCCAAATTTCATAAATTCTGCATGTATTGTCATTATCTTAGCATTAAACATACAGATATGCAGAATTTAAATTCCAAATTGACTTATCGCTGATTTTATACTATAATAATGGCCAAATAATGTACTTAAGGCAGGATCCATAGATTTTCGCCTTTACCCTACCGGAACATCTTAATGATAAATTATATTACCTGGTTACTAGTTATAATACTCTATTCACCTATTATTTTTGTTTTATACAGATCTAGATGGGAATCTATTGACTACACCCATGCCTATTTCATTCTACCGGTTTCTTTAGGCATAGCCTGGTTAAAACGGGCAAAAATCAAAGAAGCCGCTTCAAAAGGGAACATATCCGGCCTCTTATTTATCGCTATTGGGGCCTTATTGTTCATACTTGGCTGGAAGAATGATTATCTCTCCATTTCTACGCTTTCTCTGATCCCAATGCTTTACGGTATAGTAATATATTTATACGGGCTCAAGCTTGCTAAAGTATTGTCGTTCCCCATTTTGTATCTGCTTTTGATAGTCCCTCCGCCATTAGGGGTTCTGGACAGCCTGACCCTTCCTATGAGATACTGGATATCTATCTTGACAGAAAAGATCCTGGTATTATTGCAATACCCTATGACAAGAGACGGACTTATGTTATCTATCGGCGGGCATGACATATATATGGGGCCTGCCTGCAGCGGCTTCAGGTCTCTCATAACAATGATATCTCTGGGATTAGCATATATCTATATAATCAAAGGCACAAAACTGCAAAAAATCGTTCTTTTGAGCTCTATTGTACCGTTAGCGCTCTTGGGAAATCTTTTCAGGGTTATTTCCGTATGTCTGGTTACTTTTTACTTAGGCGACAAGGCCGGTCACGATTATCACGATGTAAGCGGATTTGTGATTTTCATCATTCTTGTTCTGGGATTAGTTGGGATTGAAAATTTGCTATTAAAAATAAAAGCTTCAGGCTCCAAGCCTCAAGCTCCAAGCAAATAATTAACAAATGCAAAACTACAAAGATTTAGAAATTTATAAAATTTCGCATAAATTAGCAATAGACATACATAAATTCACTATTGAAGAATTGCCAAAATTTGAAATGTTTGAAGAAGGAAATCAGATTAGAAGATCTGCTAAATCAATTCCATCAAATATTGTGGAAGGTTTTGGTAAAAAATGTTACCAACAGGAATATATTAAATATTTAACTAATGCGATTGCTTCTTGCGAAGAAACTAAAGAACATCTCGAATTGTTGTTTGATTCCGGTTCTCTCAAAAATGAAGAAAAATTTAATCTTCTGATGAATGAATACAATATTTTGGGAAAGAAGCTATATCTTTTTCGAAAAAAAATTATTGAAGATTTAAAAGCCTGAGGCTTAAAGCCTGAAGCATGGAGCTAATTAATGTTATCCAAAAAAATCGCTGCAATAGTAATTTTAGTTCTTACAATCATCTTTTGTTTTGCTTTTCCAAAGGTAAAATACCAAAGTCCCGATATGCTTTCAAAGCTTGTTATACCTACAGATCCCTCGGTGGGATGGCATAGCAAGGATATATCCGATCAGTTTGACACAAAAGACCTTAAGTACAATTTTATCAGCCGGATATTCGCCAGGATTTACACAAACCCAACAAACCAATCCATTCTTCTTATGATACTGGATGCCGGGAACTTTCACAACCCGAAAGTTTGTTACGGAAGTTCCGGCTATCAGATAACCGACATGCCGGATATCACTCTCAGAGCAGGAAATAGATCTTTCAACGCGCAGTCTGTTTTTATGGAAAAAGATTCCCAAGGGTTACTAATTATTTATTGGATATGCATAGATAAGAAAATGGTTAACTGGACAGGCCAGAAGTTAATGCAGTTGGTTTACTCTATGTTCAATAAGGAAAAGATCGGTTTTATGATAAGGCTTGATGTCCCAACTACTCTAGCCAACGCTCCCAACGCGCAGAAATTTGCTCAGGAATTTATTGATACTATATACTCCCAGATTCCTAGCGACCAGGTTGAATACATTTTTGGGAAACAGCTCTAACCAAAGACTCTTTTATACCGTTCCGGCGGGTTTTCACTTCAGGTTTTTAAACTCTAAAGCTTTTTCAATTCTTGAGATCAATAAACTTTTTTCAACGGGTTTTGACAGATAATCGACTATCCCGAGTTTATACGCATTAAGCTTATCATTGGTGCTGTCAATAGCCGAAAGAATAATGATAGGTATTTTTTTTCCCATCGGATCATTATTCAGCATTTCTATTGCTGTTAAACCGTCTACTTTCGGCATCAGGACATCCAGCAATACAATATCCGGCTCAAAAGAATGAACTTTATTGACTATATCTACGGCTTCCGGCAAAGCCAGGATTTCAAAACGATTTGTTATCTCTAAATTTAGCTTAACAATTTCCAAAAAATCTAATTCATCATCTACAACCATAAGTCTGATTTTTCTCTCAGGAGGAATGCCCAACTTATCGTTTTCCACTTATTCACCTATTAAGTTTTAATACTATTGTGACCTTCGTTCCCTTGCCCTCCGCGCTATCTATATCGATGATCCCTTTATGCATATCGATAATATTTTTTGTCACTGATAGCCCTAACCCTGTACCTCCGCTAATGTTTTTGGTAGTAAAAAAAGGATTAAAAATTAATTTTAAATTCTCCTTAGCGATGCCTAATCCCGTATCCTCCACCTCAACAACGATCACCTCTTCCCCCGGTGAAATATATTTGCCGCTCTTCTTTGACTCCTCGCTTATACCCAGATCGTCAATTTTTTGTAATGAGGTTTTGATCGATAAGTTTCCATATCCGGGCATCGCCTGTACTGCATTCAACAGTATATTAACTATTGCCTGTTCCACCCTGATATTATCCGCAAGTATCTTCGGAAGGTCTTGCTTTAGGTCCTTAGATATTGTTATACTGCCCAATTCTGCCCTGGGCTTAATAAGAAGCAGTGAATTTTCTATAATCTCATTAATATCTATAGGCACCGCATCGATCTTTGACGCTCTTGAAAAATCTCCCAAAGCGCTTATTATGCTATCCGCTCTTTTAATATTCTTTTTCATCATGCTTAAAATAGTATCTAAGTCCTTCCCGGCGGGCTTGTTGTCTTCAAGATAGTTGATATCCTGCATTAATATCCCGATCGGATTTTTGATTTCATGAGCAACGCCGCTGGCAAGCTGGCCTATGGCCTTATACTTCTCTGCCTGTACAAGCATCTCCTGGGTACTCTTAAGCTTTTTATATGAATCCTTCAGTTTCTCTATATAACTTATCACTTTATTGATAAGGCTCTGAACTATAGAATAACCTATCCAATATCCTAAAAATGACAAAATAAGGGCTATTGCCAACGCAAGCCCGATATCGCCGATTACAATATCTATAGAAAATAACCTTGTCACTATAATATACAGAAATACTAAAAAAGGAATTACGGTCATTAATGAAAAAGCAATATTCAGTTTATGATATTGCTCTTCTTTTATTTCCTGCACCGTATAGTTTACACCGTTATTGATCGTCTCTGGATTTTCTTTCGGCTTATTCATTAGTGTTCGTTCAGTTTTAAGCCTATTCTTTTAACGTCCACTCTATTTCCTTAATAATATCAAGAGGATTAAGGGGTTTACTTAAAAACTTTTGGATTCCGCACATATTGGCCAGGTAGTCATGTTCTTTCATTGTATAGTATCCTGATATTGCTATAATAGGTATTTTGGAAGTTTCGCTTGTATGCCTAAGAAGCGCAGCCACCTCAAAGCCGCTCATTAACGGCATTCTCAGGTCTAATAATATAACATCGGGTTTACTGGAACAAGCCGCGCTTAAGGCATATGTGCAATCGTCAACTTCAATAGATTCATATCCGGAACAATTTAAAACCTCGCTCAATTCCTCCAGAAAATCTTTTTCATTGTCGACGATCATTACTTTTTTTGGTTGCGTCATCAAAACCTGCTCCTCGTTTTGGCATAAATATACACCTCTTGCAATTAGTTGTTAATTGGCTATATCTATATTTTTTTGACCTTTTTCTACTGCCCGCAAAATAACAAAGAGGCATTTTTTATGCCTCTTTATCGTGATTGAAATATTTTGTCCGACGCCTAGAGGTAATTAGATCTTTTTGGCCTCCAGCGGAAACCTCATAGAAAAAACTGTTCCGTCTTTTTTTGTTGTTTCAACCCCTATATCGCCTCCGTGCAAATTAACTATACGATAACAGACAAGAATCCCGCAGTTCATCTTGCTGATCTTATTATTAAACAGACTCTTTGTTCCATTTTCCTGGTTTTTTGAGCTTAAGGCCATTTGCTTAAATTTAAAATTTATAACGACCCTGTTTTTCCTTTTTTCCAATGTTGCCGAAATATTGATCTCCCCCGAACTATTATCAAAAGCCGTGTATCCGTGGATAAGCATATTATCAAAAAGCTTGCGGATCTGCATAGGATCAAGTCTTACATCAGTTTTTCTGATATCATTCACGTCTTCATTGATTACAATATCTTTATTAGGAAATCCAGATTTTATTCCGTCAATAGCTTCTTTTAAGATGTGATAAATTTTAACTTTTTCAAATTTTGGCGTCCTTAATTGCGAATAAAATAGAAAATTTTTTAATATATCATCTGATTCGGTAACTTTTTTTTCGACTTTTTCAATATGCTTTGAAATAGCGCTGTTTTCATCTTTTCTTTTTATATTATAGGTGGCTATCCTGATGACCCCTAAAGCGTTGCGCAGGTCATGGGCCACTGTTGATGCCAAAGTATCAATAGTCGAGAACCATTTAGATTTTTCTTTTTTAATGCCTGCCTCAGCAAGCTTTTCAGATTTTTCACTTATAAGATTATTAAAAGCGCTTTTATTATTTACCAGGGCCTGGTCAATATTTTTAGGTTTAAGGATATGGTTTTTATTTTTTAAGATATACTTTTTACGGTATTCGGATGGATTTTGCCCTATAAGGCTTTTAAAAACCCTTGTAAAGGATTCTGTATTCTGATAGCCTAATTTATACGATATCTGGTCAATATTGAGGCTTGTATTTTCAAGGAGCATCATTGCTTCTTTATTCTTAATTTCCAGCCTGTATTCATTAAACCCAAGCCCGGTATTCTCTTTAAATTTCCTGCTTAGGTATTTAGGGCTTAGATTGGCGGCATCGGCAGCATCTTTTAGAGATATTTTCTTATAGCAATTCCTTTCAATAAAATTCTTGACCTTCCCTATCTTATCCATCAACCCTACCGAAGCGTCTACGCCTGCCCTTAGATCCAAGAGATCATCTATGACTTCTTTAGTCCTTTTGATATCCAAAGGCTTCTCCAGATAATCATTGGCGCGATTCTTTAGGGACTCAATAGCCACATCTTCGGTGCTGAAGCCCGTCATAATAACAATGCCGAGTTCGGGGTCAATATTTTTTATCTCCTTTAATACTTCTGTTCCCCTTATTCCCGGCAAATTAACATCCAATATGACCAGATCTATCTGATTGGGCTTCTTTAATATATTAATGGCTTCTTCACCGCTTCCGGCCTCAATAACATCATATAGATCAAAGCTTTCCCTGAATTCTTCCCTAAAGGAAGAGTCATCATCAACGAGTAGTATCTTGTTTGGCATTCCGGCTCCTTCGTGCTTTTAAATTTTAGTCAGTTTACCCAATTCGAACCAAAACGACCGCCCTCAGCGCAGCTCTTTATACTGTCAAAAAAAATGGGCACGCCCCGTTAATTGGGATATGCCCCTTTTAAAGTTACCAGAAATTCAAAATTCCAAATAATAACCAGCTTAAATTCATTAGAATATGCTTTTCTTGATCATTGGATTTCTATTAAACATATTACAAATTAAACTTAATACCTAGATTATTTGCACTTCTATTCTATGCGCTAAATATTGATGTAGCTAACGCACAATAAATAATACTTTAAATCTTTTTATGAACGATCGGTTTATTCTTACTAAGAGCACTTCACAATAAAAGCTTTTTATTGATGTATTAACCTACTCTAGCAGAACTTATTCTACCTGTTATCTGAATTTATGGAATGCCCTATTTCCACTTTAAATTGACTTTTTTCCACCTATGATTTCAGGCCTGCTTGCTTATGGCAGGCGGATCTGTCAGCTTTTAAGGCTTTTAGTAGAGGGATAAGGAGGTAAGAAATTAAGGATTAGTTTTAAGTGCCAGCTTTTAGCTTTTAGTGCCAGGCACCACTGTATAAGTATTTGATTTAAAATAAGTTATATCTAAATTTGAAACAATTTGATATAGAGATCAGCTATCAGCTGTCAAAATTTTTGATCTAGGGATTAAGCATTAGGGTTTAAGGAAATTATTCTTTCCCTATTCCCTTAACCCTATCCCCTGAACCCTAACCCAATCTCTTATTTTCTCTTCCTGAGTCTCAACGCCGCTAATGCCCCGCCGCCGAGCAAAAATAACGCGCTCGATATCGGTTCGGGAGCTGCAGTGACTTTAACATCATCAAAGAGAATCTGCTGGTTTCCTGTATCTGAATAATCCCATCCGCCGATCCTTAAATAAAAACTTGATGCATCTTTCATCGAATCACTCGCGTAAGATTTTAGTAATTCGGGGCCGCCCCAAAATTCAAAACCTGTTTTTGTAAATCTCATCGAAAGGTCCGACCCCACCTCCGGGAAACCCGAAATCGATGCAGTGCCCTTATCTACGCCGCTATCATAAAAACCTAGATAAGGCCCGCCCCAACTTGCCAAATATACCTGAAAATACTTAGTCGGATCATTTGCGCTAAAAACAAACATATCAAAAGCCGCGGATTGGCCCGGTATACTTACTCCGAATTTTGAACTAAACTCTATGCTTGACCAATTCAATATTGGAGAAGTGCTGATCGAGTTAAGATAAGCGCCCGATATAGGCCCTCTAACATTAAACTCTGCGACGCCGTTTTGTATAGAAACATGGCTGTTTCCAAGGCCATCCGTATAATGAACCCCGCCAACTTCTCTCCATTCATCCTTGGTCCAATTGGTGCCGATCGTATCGGAACTAAAATCATCTTCAAATAATGTAATCGGCCATGTAGGCACAGGACTAGCCATAGCGCTTTGAGCGCAAATCAAAGGAAGCGCCATTAAAATAAATACAATGATAATAAAATATTTAATTTTGCTCATTTCAGCCTCCTATAGCTATCAGCTGTCAAAATTTTTGATCTAGGGATTAAGTATTAGGGAATAGGGAAATTATTCTTTCCCTATTCCCTTAACCCTATCCCCTGGACCCTAACCCAATCTCTTATTTTCTCTTCCTAAATTTAATCGCCGCTAATGCCCCGCCGCCCAGCAAAAATAATACGCTTGATATCGGTTCAGGAGCTACGGCACCCGGATTGCCAGAGATCTTCTCAAGTACAGTGAACATTCTTAATGTTGCCAGGGTAGTATTATCCCTTGGGTATTCAAAAACCACTACACCAGTGTCAGTATTATTAGTCTGTATGGAATATATATCCAAAGAACCGATGTTTTTATCAGAATCCGTCAAAAAGATCTCTGAGTTATCCCAACCCCAAAAAGTCAAGGCATGGTTTGGGTGGCTTACACCCAAGCCTATTGCCGCTCCGTCAAGAAGCCTTTCTTTCATAAAGCTAAAAGGATCGTTCATCCATCCTGAAGAATTTACATTTCCATATGAATCCGGCTCATAGAATTTGTCATCATTATAAAGTGATATTTTGTATTTACTCAAAAGATTATTGGTAGTCAAATATGCTTCTATGGCCCAATTCTGGAATCCGCCAACAGTCCAGGAAAATCTGCTATTTGAAGCAGAATACCCTATAATTTCATTATAGATTATATTTGCAGTAATGCCCGTAACATACGATAGCATATTAGCCGAAGAAGCTATCCAGCAGGAATTATCGACGGCGCGTTTCCAGGTGCTTTGTTTAACTACACCATCCCGGCTCCAGGACTCGCCATAATCCCAGCTGTTATTTCCATTTGTATCATCGTACCAGTTATAATAACGATTCCCATCCTGCTGATATTTATCCATGTCAACCCAAAAATCGGTCTGCCATGAGTTAGGTACATCAGCAAAAGAAATGCGCCCCCACAACAACATGAAGGCGCATATAAAAAATATCCTGATTTTTAGTGTATGCATTATTTTTTGTTTTCTGTAATAATTATTTTTTTCTTCTCATTTTAATTGCTGCCAATGCACCGCCGCCTATAAGGAACAATGCGCTTGAAATCGGCTCCGGAGCAACCGGTATTCTGCCGGTAACTGTATCATTGCCGCAAGTAGCTGTAGCATAAAATATATTTGCATATCCATCATAGTTTGGAGCAAAGAATGATGCTATGTTCACAGGAACATTTACTCTGTACTTCGGGCTTCCGTCAAGCTGGTTCCATGTAACTAAACCGGTTGAATTGGTTACCGCAGTACCATTTTTAATAGTGACTATCTTATTTTTGTTATAGTTAAATAATGTCTGGCCCTGAGTTCCTTTTACTTCATATTCATTAGAAATATACCAATCCGATACATTATATAAAGTACCGGCAGTAAGACCATCATGGCTTGTAAGCGCTATGCCGTATTCATATGTACCGTTTTTGTCAGCGTCTATTGCTAAGTCAGCTGCAAATGTATTCCACGGGGTAGCTCCGTTATAAACACTGAGAGCCCCTGTATAATCGGTATAAATATCAAAATATGAATTCCCGCTATTATATGTAAAATCTATCCCGTATAACTCAAACATCTTTCCTTTTATATCATCGCCGGTGCCCACCAAATCGTTAATATCATAGGCAAAAGCAACGGATGAAGAAAATAAGACCACTAAACCAATTACTAAATAAATTAACTTTTTCATAACCCCTCTCTCTTTTTTCCATTACAAATAATTAATTAAGATCATCGTGCTATTTACTAAAATTTCCCGCCGAAACATAAATATATTTATCCGGCCAAAAATAACACTTTTAGCAAATTATTTTTTCTTTCTTAGCTTATAAGCCGCCAAAGCGCCGCCGCCGATCAAAAACAATGCGCTTGAAATCGGCTCAGGTGTAGGGATGCAATTTAAACCACCATCATCGCAAAGCCCGACTTTTGCAATTAACACAACTGCAATTACTAATAATGTCCACATAATTCTTTTCATTTTCCTTCTCCTTTTTCTATTTTATTATTATATCTATTTAAGCTGTCAGTCATCAGCCCTGCCTGCCGGCCCTCGGCTTCGACGCAAGGCGAGCAGGCAGGTATCAGCTATCAGCTATCAAATTTTTGGTCTAGGGATTAGGCATTAGGGTTTAGGTTTTCCCCTATTCCCTTATCCCTAGCCCCTAACCCAATCTTTTATTTTTTCTTCCTAAATTTAATCGCCGCTAACGCACCGCCACCCAATAAAAATAACGCTGAGCTGATCGGCTCCGGCGCTACTGGGATAGTGCCTCCGAGAAAATCATTGGCACAAGTGGAATTACCAAAAAAGACATCAATCTGTCCATGGCCTTCAGGTGTAATATTGCTAACTACCGGAGGAAAAATATCGTTAATTGCCAAAGGAACACTTATCTTATATGTAGGGCTATTGCCAACAGTATCCCAGGTAACTGTACCGTTAGATACAGGCGTACCATCCGCTATAGTAACAATTTTGCCGTTATTATACACATAACCACCTGGCGGGGCATAATGATCCGATTCATACCAGCTCGAAACATTATATAACGTGCCTTGAGTCAGATTATCATGATTTGTTAAGGCCACGCCGTGTTCGAAGATTCCATCTCTATCAAAATCAAGAGCCAGATCGGCACAAAATGTGGCCCAGCTCCCTACTGTAATACCAGCCATTGGATAATTGGTAAAAATATCCAAAACCAAATTGCCTCCTACTTTCGCGGCATTAATTCCAAAAAGTTCAAACCCGATTTCTCCTATCCTATCGCCTATCACATCGTCAATAGTATAAGAAAAAGCTTCAGTGGAAGTAAATACCACTGAAATAATAAATAAAAACATTAATAACTTTTTCATTTCTTCCCCTTTCCTTTCTAATTCCTAATTATAAATATTATTTCCTGTTATATTATTATTAATTCCCTAACCCGTTTTTATGTTTTCCCCCTAGACCCTTAACCCTATACCCTATCCCAATTTTTTATGTTTTTCCCTAGCCCCTAACCCAATCTCTTATTTTCTCTTCCTGAGTCTCAACCCTGCTAACGCTCCACTGCCTATCAAAAATAACGCTGAGCTGATCGGCTCCGGCGCTACTCCTACCCATGCACTACTACTGCCTACGCCTTGAATATGCGCAGCGCTTTTAAAACCACCTTTATCGCCTCCTACACTAAGGAAATTAAAAGATGACGCAGTTAACGTCCCTGTTGTAGATTTAATGTCATATACTACACTTTCGCCCGCAGTAAATTTTCCGCTTCCGCCATTCTGCCCTGAAGTTGGAAAAGCAAATTTAACGTCAAAATAACCATCGCCATCCGCCTTGTAAGCATCTGTACCCTTAGATATTGTGGGGTCTGATGCTAAAACATTAACTTTATCAAAAACAAGGGATGTTGAATTAATATTAGGATTCAAGTTTAAATACCAATCCGATACAAATTCATTTGAAACTAAATTTAAAGCAGTCATTGTAAGCCTGACCTGCCAACCGGTAGCAGCTATCGCATCATCCAATACCACCCTCAACCATGGCGCAGTTCCTCCTGGAGTAGCACCGCTAAATACCTTGCCTAAGTCAAGCGTAAGCGTATTAGCCATTGCCTGCCCAGAAAAAGGCGAGGCTAAAATTAAAAACATTATAGATAAGATAAAACTTTTTAGTAAAATATTTTTTTTCATATACTATTCCTCTTTTTCTAGCCCTTAGAAATTTTAAATCATAAAATTTCAAGGACTTTAGTCCCGGAAATTGTTTTACAATTTCTCGGGGCCTGCCCGCCTCACGGCGAAGCCGTAGGGTGGTGTGGCACCCTTATCCCTAACCCAGACAAAGTACTCTTATAAAAATAAAAACCCCGCTAAAGTTAATTAGCAGAGTTTATATAGTAAGTATAATTCCAGATTGTTAATTTCAGACCTTGCTTCTACGTCCAAAACCCCAAAAACTGTAATCACTAACTTATTCTTAAAACTTCCCTTACTAAACATCTGCCTCACGTACCACTACAAATAACTTTGATGAATTTCTATCCACCCAATTGATACAATTTGATATAAGCTATCCCTGCCCGCCAGCGGTTTGTGGCGAGAGCTATCAGCTAAAAATCAACGAAACACCAACAAAAAAATCCACTTTTCATTGATTTTTTTCCACCCAAAAAAGAGCACAAAAAAACTCTGCTTTGATCTAGCAGAGTTATTAATTCAGTTTAAATATATTTATTAAAACATTGATATTTAGTAGATAGACTACGAAACTATTTTTCTGTATCACTAACTTAAGCTGCGAATTCCGTCCTATTTCCTGAAACATTTTGCCTATCTATTTCTAATGCTATTTATTACAGATTAATGTATATATATAAAGACTTACTTAGTATATCAAATTTCAGTTTTATGTCAACTATTTTTTTAAATTTTTAGTTTCTTAATGAAAAGTCGGATTATTAGCTATCAGCTGTCAGAAAAAATAGAGCACTAGAGCACCAGTCACATGAACACAGGTAAAAACAAGAGTTTTACTCCAAACTCAAAACTCCTGAAATCTATCTTTGATAGATTTCGCTCCCAACCTAATGCGGGTTTATCTTTTACTATGAGCTATCAGCTATGTAATTAGTTTTTATTAAAGCAATCTGATCTGTTTTTTCTTTGGTTGTAAAAGGTTTGGTGAGAAATTCGTAGATTTTTTGACTAAGGCAATTTATATCACCCGGTTTAAAATATCTATTATCATCTAAAGGCACTTCCCTATTTGCAGGGATATCCGAAACTATACACGAAAGCCCGTAACTCATCGCCTCCAAAAGGACTATTGGCAATCCTTCATAGTATGATGGCAGAACAAAAATTCCCGCGTTAGAATATATCTCCTGCAATGGCTTACCGGTCAAAAAACCTGTCAAAACTACATTGGGGTTTTCTTTTGCTTTGGCTTTTAGCTCTTGGCTATATTTATCTTCGTGATCTGCATCTCCAACAATAGCCAGTTTGTAGCTCATAGCTGATAGCTCATAGCTGCTAGGGATAGAATCTAGGGATTTGATTTGGGGTTTAAAATTTTCTTTACTTTCTCTATGAGCCATGAGCCATGAACTATGAGCTAACTCATACGCTTCCACAAGATCATGAAATCCCTTCTCCGGCACAAACCTACCAACTGCTAATATGTATTTACCTTTTTCCAGGCCAAATCTCTTGAGGGTATCTCCTGGGGGAAGAATTTCGGGAATTACAACGCCGTTTGGGATAATAGCTGGATTTCTCTTGTATTTCTTTGTGATATTATCTGCTATACCATGGGAGATACAAATAATTTTATTGGCAAATTTGGACCCAAGGAGTTCGCCAAGCTTGAGTACTTGTTTTGCAAACCAATTCCATTTTTGCCGGGCATAATCCGGCCCATGATTAGTCATCACTACTTTTAGCCCTAAAAGCCTGGCAAGGGGTATATATAAGGAAGGACCAATAGCGTGTATATGAAGAATATCCGGGTTTATCATCCTAACAGCTATGACGCCTTTAAAGGTATGGTAAAATGTTTCAAAGAATTTGTTTTTTGGGCAATTAATGGGAAGCATCTCAACACCCTTGTAATTAGTTATGGGGTGTGGGCTTAGGGTTGAGGGGTTAAAGTTCAGGGTTGAGGGGTTAGGGGTTAGGGTTGAGGGGTTAGGGTTTATGGTTGAGGGTTGAGGAGTCAAATTTGCATTTCCCTTATCCCTGATCCCTATACCCTGCACCTCTACCGTTTTTAAATATGGCTTTCGCCCAAACACCGTTACTTCACACCCAAGCTTAACTAATTCGGGATACAAATTTTCGCAGTGCCTCTCTACTCCACCCTGGACATCCGGGAAACCACGCGTACCAAGGACTGCGATCTTAAGTTGAATCGGCTTAGGGGATAGGGTTAAGGGTTTAGGATTAGGGGATAGGTCATAGGGATTAGGGATAGAATCTGAAACCGAAGGCATAAATAGTTAGACCTTTCCTCGGAGATAATTAAGGAACCCGCCGATTTTACTTTGAATATTTTCGCAATCCAGTAATAAAGCTTGGCATTGTTCATCTGTAATATAATGCAATTGTTGAGAAATTTTAAGTAGCGTTATTACTTCATACAAAGATCCTCTTGATATATGTAAAAACTGAATAAGCTCTTTTTTTGACTGTCTGCCTTTGCCTTCAGCAATATTCAATGAAATTGAAACAGCTGCTCGTCTAATCTGAGAGATAATTCCATACATTTCATCTTTTGGAAATTTATTTGTAACATCATATATATTCTTGGCAAATTCTACCGCAAGCTTCCAAACTTCTAAATCTTCAAAATTAAATTTCATTCTAACCATTATCTTTTCCCTTGCCTGCCTGACGGGGTTTAGAGCAGTTCTTGTTTTTCCTCGCCTGCCCTTAGAAATTTTAAATCATAAAATTTCAAGGACTTTAGTCCCGG